>JADFHE010000009.1:0-38599 GCA_022567295.1 Pseudomonadota bacterium
ATACGGCTGAATCCACCTCTCCATGACGTCTGCCCTGCAAAATTTCAGGCGACCACCGGGTCCGACGGAGCCTGTAACGCTCGGCATTGATCCCGAGACGCTGACGACCCTGCAGGAACTGCAGCAAGAATACGGCGATATGGTGAGTTTAACCAAACCCAATGGCAGGGTTGCGTACTTTATCAATGACGCGGCCGAAGTGCGACGAATCCTGACACGTCGTCACAGCAAGTATCGCAAGGGGCCCGGTTTTGAGCGCGTGAAAATGCTGCTCGGCAATGGTCTTATTGTCAGTGACGGAGAAGTATGGCGACGCGCCCGAAGAATGATACAGCCGGCTTTCAGCCGCCAGAACGTGCATCGATTGATGCAAGTAATGGTTGAGTGTTGCGATCGGCGTGCTGTGCAATGGGCTGGGCTGGCAGCGAATAGTGAGCAATGCAATATCACAGCAGAAACATCTGACTTCGCGCTTGAACTGATATTGATCAGTATTTTTGGCAGCGACTATGAAACCCGCATCGTGGCAGAAGGGGACAATCCGTTCGATTTCCTGAGTCGGGATTCGACCCGGGATCTGAGTGTGGTGATGAAGGTGCGGCATTTACGCGATCTGCTGTTAAGCATCATAGAAGCGCGACGGACTGGCAGTGACTCCGATGAGTTCGATTTCTTGTCGATGTATTTGCAGGCCACCGACAAAGGGGGGCAGCCGTTCTCGAATGCTGAGCTGCTTGATGAGCTGATGACTCTGATCGTCGCCGGATTCGAAACGTCGGCAAATACCCTGAACTGGGTCTGGTACCTGATTGCAAAACATCCAGACGTTGAAACGAAGCTGATTGCCGAAGCCGAAGAGTATCTGCCCAGCGTATCTGCAATGAATGCTGATTCACTCTCGGCGATGCAGTATACGCAGCAGGTCCTGGAGGAAGCGCTGCGACTGTATCCGCCCGTTTGGCTATTTACTCGTCGATCACATGAGGATGACGAGCTGGACGATTTCGATGTGGCACCCGAAACGGATATTTATCTGTCACCATTCATATTGCATCGCACCGAACACTATTGGCCTGATCCGGAGCAGTTTGATCCCGATCGATTTGCGGTGACGGACAAACCGAAGAAAGACCGGCCATTTTTCCCGTTTTCACTTGGGCCACGCCGCTGCGTCGGCGAATACTTTTCTTTTCTTGAGATGAAGGTGCACCTTGGGTTACTGCTACCACGCTTTCACATGCAGCTGGTTGACGACTCGCAACCTGCGCTCGAGCTGGGCATAAACCTGCGGGCAGCCAAAGATATTTTCATGAAACCTACGGAACGCTAGACGAACGGATGGAGCTATACAACACATTATCGGACTTGCTGGCGGAGGCGAGCAACAAAGATCGCGCGATTCGTTTCATCGACGGCGAGAACGACGAGAGCATCGTAAAGTTCGCAGATCTCCGGGACCGTGCCAGAACCTTGCTGGGGTTATTGCAGGCACGTGGGATGAATCCAGGCGATGAGCTGATAATTTTCAGCAAATCGAATGAGAGTTTTGTCGTCGCGTTTTGGGCTGCCGTGCTTGGCGGTATTGTGCCCGTGCCGGTCGCGGTAGGCATCAGCGACGAGCACAGGTTGAAGCTATTCAGAATCCTGGCGCAGCTCGAACGTGCGACGTTGCTGACTGAAACGGAACTGTTGGACCGGTTGCTGCAGTTTTCACAGCAACGCGGCCGCGACGATATAACAGCGCTGTTGGCGACCAAGACGGTACTGCTCAGTGATGCAGATCCGGACGTTCGTGGTGACGTTTACGAATCGAGAGCGGATGACATCGCGTTCATTCAATATTCGTCAGGTTCCACAAGCGATCCCAAGGGCGTCGTGCTGACTCACCGTAATCTCTGCACCAATATCCGCGCCATTGTTGAGGCGTGCAACTGGAGCGAAGATGACACCAGTCTGAGCTGGATGCCGCTCACCCATGATATGGGGCTCATTGGCTATCACCTGAGTGTATTGGGTGTTGGTATGAACCACGCAGTCATGGATACCAATGTGTTTGTGCGGCGCCCGCTATTATGGATGAGCAAGGCGAACGAATTGCGTGCCACTCAGCTCTGTTCACCGAATTTCGGTTATAAGCATTTCCTCAAACTGTTCCAGCGCAAGGGCCTGACTGACGTTGATCTGTCGTGCGTCAAACTTATCCTGAACGGGGCCGAACCGATTTCGTGGCAACTTTGTGAGGAGTTTCTTGGCGCTCTTGCACCGCATGGCCTGTCTCGAACCGCGATGTTCCCGGTTTACGGACTGGCCGAAGCCACGGTCGGTGTGTCGATACCAGAACCAGGCACGGAATACTCTCGAATTACTGTGGACCGGCACAGTCTTCGAGTTGGAGAACCGTTTCGTGCGATCTCGCCGGATGACGCAAATGCCGTCAGTTTCGTGCGCGTCGGCAACTCGATCCGCGATGTCAGCATTCGCATCGTGGACGATGACGATCAACTGCTGGGCGCCGAAAAAATTGGCAATATTCAGCTGCACGGTGGGAGTGTGACCGAGCGCATCTACGGTGACGAGTCATCCACCACCGAGTTGTTTACAGAGGACGGTTGGTTGCGTACCGGCGACTGTGGCGTGTTTGTTGACGAGCAACTGGTAATAACCGGTCGACAGAAAGACATCATCATTGTCAACGGGCAAAACTATTATCCGCACGATATCGAAGATATCGTCGCACGACTTGACGGTCTCGATCTGAACAAGGTCGTCGTCGCCGGCGCAACGCCCAGAGGTGGGCAAACAGAGGAGCTGATCGCGTTTATTCTCCATCGCCAGGCGACGCAACAGTTCCTGCCAATGATTGAGCAGGTGCAAAACCTGATCGGAGAACAGACGGGTCTTGAGATCGATAAGGTAATTCCTGTTGCGAGGATACCCAAGACCACGAGTGGCAAAGTGCAACGAGCGAAACTGCTGCAGAGTTATTTTGACGGCGAGTTCGACGATGTACTTGCGCAGCTGCATGCGGAAGATTCGGCGGTACGCGAAACGGACGAGGATCCGCTGATCGCCGAACTGGAAGTGATCTGCCGCGAATTCGCCAAAGAACGAAAAATTGGGCCTGATGACAACCTGTTCGAGGTTGGGGTCAGTTCTTTGACGTTGACAGAGATAGTGCTGGCGATCGATGAGAAGTATCCGGGGAAACTGGACATCAGCGATCTTTTCGATTATCCAACACTTAGGGAAATCGCTACTTTCCTCAAGGAAAATTCATGATTTATGCGCGTATTGCCGGTACTGGTAGTTTTCTTCCGGAAAAGGTTGTGACCAACAAGGACCTGGAGAAGTTGATTGATACCACGGATGAATGGATACAGGAGCGTACCGGCATCAAACGGCGCCACATCGTCGCGGACGACGAGACGACCTCTTCCATAGGGTTGGAAGCGGCAAAACGAGCGATGAGCGACGCCGGTGTGGGACCCAAAGATATTGATCTTATCGTCGTTGGGACGGCAACGCCGGACAAAATCTTCCCCTCGACAGCCTGCATCATTCAGCGGCAACTTGGCGTTAAGAATTCTCCGGCATTTGATGTGCACGCGGCTTGTAGCGGATTCGTTTATGGTCTGGATCTGGCGAATCGCTATATTCAGACAGGTGGGGCGAAAACAGTGCTCGTGATTGGCGCAGAGACGCTCTCACGAATCACCAACTGGGACGACCGTAGCACGGCCGTGTTGTTCGGGGACGGGGCCGGTTGTGTTGTGCTGCAAAGCAGTGATGAACCCGGCATCCTGGCAACGCACATACATGCAGATGGTCAGTACGAGGAGCTGCTGCACGTGCCAAACGGCATCTCTGTGGGTTTTGACCAGACCAGGGCAGGGCGTTCCTATATTGAAATGAACGGTAACGCGGTTTTCCGACGCGCTGTTGCCGCATTCGACAACATCGCGCGAGAAACCATTGCTGATCTCGACGGTGATCTTGGGGACATCGATTGGTTTGTACCGCATCAGGCGAATATGCGCATCATCAAGGCAGCAGCAAAGAAGCTTGGCATGCCAATGGAGCGCGTTATTGCGACAGTCGATGAGCATGCGAATACATCGGGAGCCTCGATACCGTTGGCGCTCGATCTGGCTGTGCGCGACGGCCGTATCAAGCGAGGTGACACATTGATGTTTGCCGCCTTCGGCGCCGGATTCACCTGGGGCTCTGCTATGGTCAAATATTGACGATTTTGGACGATTTTTTGGCTATGTCAAATATTAAGTAGTTGATATAATCAATTGAAATATAATAACTATTCAGTCTTTATAAAATGCTGGTAGACTGTCCCGAACCGCAAATTGCTGCGGTCTATAAGTATAAGACTGAAAAAAAACAACAAAAGCTATAAGGGGAATTTCATGGGTGCAGGAAAAATCGTTCAGATCGTAGCTGTTCTGGTCGCTGTCGTTGCGGGACTTTGGAGTGGTTTTCCGGAAGCTGCGATAGCTATTGCTGTTCTTGGTGCGGTAGCCGGTTGGTTTGTTGCTGAAGAAGACCGGCAGCGAATTCTGGTTACTGCGATTGCTTTATCCATTGTGAGTGCGGGCCTAAATGATATTCCAGCAGTCGGCGCACACATCAGCAGCGTAATGGGAAACCTGGGTGCTCTTTACGCTGCCGGGGCGATCACAATAATTCTTGTTACATTGTATGAAAAACTAAAGCCGTAAGGCGACGGTATACAGACAATCGTTCTGTAAAAGGGCCGCTTCCTCGGGAGCGGCCTTTTCTATTCGATAAGTGACATAACGCACTGAAAAACAGATTTTCTCGAAAATTTAGTGTGACGCAGTTCACACTTCGCGGCTTTTTCTGTCGCTATACTGCGACAAACAAGAACGATGGACGGGGAAATGAACAAGGATCTCGACGATATTCCGCTTTCGGAATCAAGTGTCACTCTCAAACTTGCAGATATACAGAAACGCTGTAGACAACTCGTTGAAGCTCCCGATGAGCCAGACGGTCTGTCGCTCGAGGACCCGGTCAAACGTTCCGACAACAGCAACCCCTATGACCGCGGCTAACGACGACCGGTCGTTTTATTGACGGCATCGCGGTGTAGCCGGCGCATCAAAATCAATCGCCATATCCAGATAGTAATAATCAGCGTTGCCGCAATCGGCAGGGCAGATACTGGATTTAGCAAGACCAGAAAATCATAGAGTCCGTGTAGTAGCGCCGACAGCAAGAAGCCCAGAACGAATGCTTTCGCGATCGGTTTTCGTGCGAGCCAGGCCTGCGTGATCAAGTGCGCCCAGATCGATGCGAACAAAATATGCACCACAGGGCTCGCAAATCCTCGAGCAACCGATTCGAGAGGCGTCAGATAGTCGAGGTAGTGGATATTCTCGGTTGCGGCATATCCCAGGCCGATAAATGACGCGTAGACGATGCCGTCCAGCGGTTCGTCGAATGCCTTCAGCCGTAACACGACGATAACAAATGGCAACAGTTTGGCGATTTCCTCAATCGGCCCAATGGCCAACAACGCATATGCCAGCAATCCGATTGGGTTTTGATCGCCCAGGGCAACGGCGTCCAGGCGCAATCCCAATGGTTCCAGCCCGATGTACAGCAACTTCGATATCCCGGCAGCCCCGAGACCGAGGGCGAAGCAGAGTGCCAGATTGAGTGGTGGCTCCGGCAGGTGCCGGTCTTTGTGATAGTGATAGGCGGCCCAGAAAATCACTGGAACCACGATCGGCAGGAAAAGAATGGCCTGTTGCATCAAGTCATTATCCCGCTATGCTGCCCAGCATGATACTGCGTCAGTTTCCACCGATGGGCGTCTACGAGACGTTATTCAAATTCGTGGATGCGACCCACAAGTACATGGGCGATCCAGGCACGCATCCGTGGGCGCAGGGATATCCGCTAACAACCCAGATTCCTGGCGGCCCGACGCTACCCAAGTCGATCGAGTTCGACGCCAGTGATCTTAATTACCCAAAAGCAACGGGCGAGCCGCCACTACTGGAGGCAATAGCCAACTATTACAATCACTTCTATGGCGCTGGAATAACGAGCGAGAATATCGCAGTTTTTGCCGGCGGGCGGCCAGCGATTTTCGCAACCCTTGCGTTCTTGCTGGATGACACAACCATCGCGCTCGAAAAAACCGAGTACACGCCATACTACGATGTGCTGAAGGTACTTGATCGCAAAGTTCACTTGATTCAGAGCGATAGCAGCAATCGGTTTCGGCCGTCGCTTGAGGACTACCAAATCGAGCCACTAAACGGCACCAGCCGGGTCATGCTGGTAAAGAGCAATCCGTGTAACCCGACGGGTGTCGCAACAGGCGGTGATGACCTGAAGCGACTTCTTGAGCAATTTTCGAGCGAAAACACAGGCGCATTGATTGATGAAGCGTACGAGTTCTACTGCGATCCTGAGCCAGAAAGCGCTCTCAAACATATCGATAATATCGATGACACCAATATTTTTGTTATCGGTGCCGCGACGAAAGGGCTGCAAGTGCCGGGCATGCGCATCGGCTGGGCTGTCGCGTCGAAGGCGCATATTGAAATATTCCGTAACTATTCGTCGTTCGGCATGGGCGGAGTGTCCCGCGCTTCGCAAATATATGTGACCGGATTGCTCGAACAAAAGCGGGTAGGGCAGGCCAGAACGGCCATCTGCTCATTCTATTCCGAACAACGCAAGCGCTACGGTGACGGGCTGGCCGAACTGGGTTTTGAATTGTTTACGGGTACTGGTGGCTTCTACCACTGGGGCCGGTTGCCGCAGGAACTGACAGGGGACGAGTTCAACGACAGATTGTTCGCCCACGAGGCGGGGATATTGCCCGGGCGGGTTTGCGATATGGGCAGAACCGATGCAGCGCCGAGTGCGCTTGAGCGCTACGCCCGTTTCTCGTTTGGGCCGCTTCGTGCCGAGTCTTACGACGACGATATGCGAATATTGCGGGAGTGCCTGCAATAAACAGTAAGATTTTGTTCGCCGTTGCATTCCGATTCCAATTAAACTCAAGAGTCCTTTTTGCGAAGAGATTTCGATGAAAAAAATAATGATGATGTTAGTGGTCATGTCGCTATCTACTGCGGCGTTTGCTGCGCAGCTTGCGCAATCTGAACACGCGAAGAAGACGCTCGAAATCTACACTCGAATAGTCAGTGTGGAAACGTCCAAGAATCTTGGCAATGTTCCTGAAGTGGCGAACTATCTCGCTGATGAACTGCGTGCTGCAGGGTTTCCTGAAGCTGACGTAGAAGTGGTGCCGCTGGGTGAAACTGCCGCGCTTATTGCCAGGTATCGAGGCGACGGCTCATCGGCTAAGGCGCCGATTCTGTTGTTGGCACATATGGATGTAGTGGAGGCCAACGAGCAGGATTGGGAACGACGTCCCTTTGAATTGACTCAAGACGATACTTATTTCTATGCGCGCGGTAGCTTGGACAACAAATTCGGAGTGGCCCAGCTTACGTCCACATTCATTCGTCTGAGAAAAGAGGGCTTCGTGCCCAATCGCGATCTGGTCATCGTCTTTTCGGGTGACGAAGAAAGCAGCATGACGACGACGCGCATGCTGGCCTATGAGAGAGGGGACCTCGCTGAGGCTGAATTCGCATTGAATTCCGATTCCGGCGGTGGCTCTTTGACCGCAGACGGCAAGCCGATCTCATACCAGATACAAGCTGCGGAGAAGACGTACGTTACCTGGGAAATCACAGTACGGAACCCGGGCGGACACAGCTCTCGTCCCAGGCCGGATAATGCGATTTACGATCTGGCAAACGCGATTACCAAAATTCAGGGCCATCGATTTCCGGTGCGCTGGAGCGAGATGACCCTGGCGTACTTCCGTGAGACTGGCAAACGACTGGGTGGCGAGTTGGGGGACGCCATGGTTCGTTTCGCGAAAAATCCGGAAGATCAGGTGGCTTCGGACCGTCTGGCGACAGAATCTGCATACGTTGGCACAACTCGTACTACCTGCGTGGTGACCATGCTGCAGGCTGGTCACGCTGAAAATGCATTACCGCAGTCTGCCACGGCCACGGTGAATTGCCGTGTATTTCCCGGTATCCCGGTCGCCGAGATCGAAGCGGTTCTCAGGCAAGTGGTTGGTAATGACGCAGCCGAATTCAAGCAGCTCGGCGAGGCCACAGAGAGTCCGATCTCTGAGTTACGGCCGGATGTCGTGGCGGCCGTTGGCAAGGCTGTGCATGCACGGTATCCAGGCTTGAATGTCATCGCCTACATGTCCTCTGGCGGCACCGACGGCATGCATTTTCGTAATGCCGGGATTCCTACCTGGGCCGTGGGTAGCATTTTCATGAGTCCGTCCGATATGTTTGCTCACGGACTCAACGAAAGGGTGCCCATAAAAGCTTTTTACGATGCACTGGATCACTGGAGCATCATTCTCCGGGAATTGGCGAGCGATTGATTGCACCTCTCGGCTCGTTGCGAATTGAACGATGGCTGTTGTCGGCTTATGACCCGATCGCGGCCAGCAGCACATTGTGCGTAATTATTGAACCCATTCGGACGCCGGTGGCATCTAAGTACCAATGAGCCGCTCTTGGAGGAGCAGTAGCATGATTCGATTACGACTGGCGTTCGCCCTGACGATACTCGCTGGCTGTGCAGGGAACGTACAATCGGCGCTGATAGATGCGCCGCAGGCCGAAGTCATGGGCCACCTGGCTGCCGCCTTCGCCACCAAGGATCCGGCGAGGATCACTTTCGCGTTTCGTGCAATGGGCGATTACGGGTTGCCGGCAGCTGGTATCGTGGAATCGTCGATTAATGCTATGGGCTACCGGCTGCTCGAGAATGGCGACATCGAGGCAGCCATTAAGGTCTTCGATCTAAATACCGGAACATTCCCATTATCCGCCAACACCTGGGATTCCCTCGCTGAGGCCGTCATGACCAATGGCGATTGCGAAACGGCCATCCTGTATTATCGCGAATCGCTCAAACTCAACCCGGACAGTGGCAATGCCGCACGAATGATCGAGCGGATCGTGAGTGAGCAGCGACTCAGCTACGCGAGCGGCAACAAGAGCTGAGGCGTAGCGCACGGGTCGCTTGGAGCAACAGACGCACAGCGGTGCTGTTGCTCACTTGATTGCGAAGCAATCGAGTTAAATACAGTGATAATGGCAAGACAGAAGATTCCCTTTTGCGCGATAATAGCCGCGTTGATTCGATTCATAGAGACGTAGGACTCATGACGAAGCATGGCAAGCTTTTCCCCATGGCGGCCTGGGCGATAATCATCGTCAGTTGCGGAGGCGGAGGGTCCAGCTCGCCAGAGCCGGCGCCACCCAGCGCGGAGAGTTGTACCAACGGTATGGCCGGCGGATTTTCATGCTCCGGTATTGCTCTCTACAAACAAGTGTCGCTCCAAACGATGGGCGGCACCACGGGCAGCGACATCTGGGGCTGGCGCGATACACAATCGGGAAACGAGTATGCGTTGATGGGCATGACGACCGGGACAGCCTTCGTTGACGTCACTGCTCCATTGAATCCGGTCTTCCTTGGAAGCTTGCCAACGCAAACCGTGGAGTCCTTTTGGCGCGACATCAAGGTTTATCAGGATCACGCTTACATCGTCGCAGATAATGCTGGTGCGCATGGGATGCAGGTATTTGATCTAACGCGCCTGCGGGGAGTGACGGCACCGCAGACATTTTCCGCCGATGCTGTGTACGGCGACTTCGAGGAGGCGCATAACCTTGCGATCAACGAGGATACCGGATTCGCCTACGTCGTTGGAACGGATGATTGCGGCGCCATCGAAAATGTTCGCGCTGGGGGTTTACACATCATCGACATCACGACGCCGATCAGTCCAGTGTTTGCGGGCTGTTACGATTTAACCAGTACTCATGATACGCAATGTGTCGTCTATCAGGGTCCCGATGCGGATCATCTGGGTCGCGAGGTCTGTATCAGCTCCAACGGTACTGGTGGTGTAGAAATTGTCGATGTCACGGACAAGTTTGCTCCGGTATCACTCTCAGCAGGCACGTATCCTGACCTTGGTTACACCCATCAGGGTTGGTTGACCGAGGATCACCGGTTTTTTCTGTTGGGCGATGAGCTTGACGAGCTCACGTTCGGTGGGCCAACCCGGATTCACGTATTCGACGTATCCGATCTGGATGCTCCGGTGTATGTCTTCGCTTATGAGGCTGCCACAGTCACAATCGATCACAATCTGTACATAGTCGGCAACCGTGTATTCCAGGCTAGCTATACGTCCGGCTTGCGCGTTCTGGAGTTTGGCGATCTGGCAAACGAAGAGCTAATGGAGATCGCATTTTTCGACACGTTTCCGGCCAGCGATGCTGTTGATTTTTCGGGTGCATGGAGCGTCTATCCCTTTTTCCCATCCGGGACGATCATTGTCGGCGATCGGTCTAACGGGCTATTCATTCTTTCGATGCAGTAACGGGCCATTCAGCAGTGCGTCTTTCACCAGCTGCAGTATCAGGTCCACTTCCTTGGCGCCGATATCGAAAATGGGCGTAAAGCGCAGCGATCGTTCACCACCGTGAATGACGCCAAGGCCGTTCTTGCGCAGGTATTCTTCGGTGCTATTTGCACCGTAGGTTTTGTATCGGTCTGCGAGCGCGCAACTAACAAGCAATCCCGTACCTTGAACACTGGTAATTCCATCATTGGTCTGGTCCGCCAGTGCAGCGAAGCCCTCGAGGAGTTCCTTGCCGCGCAAACGAATATTTTCACGACGCTCGGAATTGAACGATTTCAGAACCGCAACAGCGACGTCCAAAGCTCGTGGGTTCGTCGTCATGGTGTTGCCGTACAAACCATGTCGGTACGTTTCGGCAGCCCTGTTCGATAGCGCGAGTACTGACAGCGGGAATTGGCCGGCATTCAGTGCTTTTGAGTAGGACTCCATATCCGGTTCATCAAGTTCCCGAAAGCCCGGGTAGTCCACTACGGATAACACGCCGTGAGCCCGAAGCCCGGCCTGGATCGAATCAATGACCAACATCGAGCCGTGTTCCTGGGTCAGTTCCCTGGCGCGGGCATAGAAATCGGGCTCGATCGCCATGCCCGGATTTCCTTCGCCCATGACGGGCTCCATAAAAAATGCCTCGATGAAGACTCCCTCGTGCTTGGCATTCGAGAACACGGCTTCCAGCGCCTCGATGTCGTTCGGCTCTACCAGCAGCAAGTATTCAGTGTCCCGGTAGGATGCCAGGTGCTTTTGGTACTGCCTGGCGCACGAATCTGAGAAGGCGGCCGGGCGGTCGGTACGCCCGTGAAAACTGCCTTTCAACGTCAGTCCTCGAATCTTGCATCCTTCGTATCGGGTTCCTGGATCGGTGAGGTTCCGGGTATTGATATCGGCGACACGAAATGCCAGCGACATTGCTTCGGAACCGCTGTTCAAGCAAAGAAAGCTCGCGTAAGGCGTCCCCTGTGCCCGTGTATGTCCGACTTCCTGCCGTAGACGTTTGACGAACTCAAGCTGGCTGACGCTGGCTGTCATGATGTTTGCCATCACGTGCGGCTGATTCATCGCATCCAGCACGGCTTCAGGGGCGTGACCGAGGCCGAGCATGCCGTAGCCGCCGCAATCGTAAATGACAGCTCCCTTCAGGCTGATCACCCACGGGCCAGCAGCAGCCGCAGCAACATAGGGATTCACGACATCATCTGCGTAGAAATTTGTCAGCCCATCATGCGCCTGACGGATCTGCTCGCTCTCATCCAGTGCGATGTAGTCGGCGTGCGTTTCCTTCAGTTCGACGAAGCATGCGTAGGCTCGTTCGATGGCGACAGCGAGCTCGTGAAAACCCTCATTGAGGAAATCCTGAATGACATCGTCGGTCAGGCCGTGGGTTAGCCTTGTACCACCAACTTTCCTCATTTCTTTGAGGCTGGCAAGGTGTGATTCAGTAGTGAGGGTATCGACAACGTGGACCATGTGCGACCTCCACAAAGGATAACCGCGGACTATATCAAAGTGATGATTGGCAGGAAATCAATGGAAAACCGTCTAATGACAGTTCCACGGACCCTTATGCGCATAATGTATATTATGTTAAATTGGATATTTGTATGGATATTCACACTGTAGTGGCTGAATACGAATGTCCTCTACTACACCCGCTGCCAGACGACTTCATCACGTCCTGCCTATGTTGGAATGGCCTTACTCGGGTTGCTCGGCAGGCGCAAGCTCTTCTGTGTCATCAGTCAATTCTTCAACAGCCTCAACGTCTTCTGCTGCGTCAGTGACAGGTTCCGCACCTCGATCACAGTCCCAGCCCCAGCCCTCGAGCTTCGTTACCAACGCTTCGGCTTTTTGCGCACAGTAGCTCGCATCATTCTGCGCCGTCCACAATACCTGTTGCTCATCGGGCGCTTCAGTGTCTTTGTAGTAATGCACACTACATGGCACGGCGGTGCCCGGCTCACTAATGACCTCCACGCGCCGCTGCATCTCACCGAAGGAACATTGAAACTTGCCTGCATCCTGTGTTGCGGCCACCGCAGGCAGCATCATTGCGAATAAAGCGATCACAATTTTCTTACTCATGACTGGCACCCAATATCGTTCAACGAATCAGGGGCTATTATAACGAATCTATCGACAGTGCCGGTAAGCGTCGATTGCTTCGAGCAGCGAAGAATTTTGCCCAGTCTTCTAGACAAGCCAGCCAAATACGCCACCGGTAAGAGCTGCGTAAATCAAAGCATCAAAAAACGTCTTTAATGTCGTCGACCACGGTCGTCCGAACCAGACACTGTCCTGCACGTAGGCCATACCGTAGGCCGTAAACGCTACGGCGCCACTGATGCGGAAAATTGCCAGATATTCGGCGTCGGGTACCAGGGTGCGACTGACAAAATAGGCGCAGACCACCCCAACGAGTACGTTATAGCCAAACATCATCGCTAGTTTGCCGCCCATTGCGGGTTCACCACTGGGAATGATAGTTATAAAGCCGACAGGTCCCTCTTTGAACTGCCGAAGAATCTCGGGATTGGCCAGGTCTTTTTGTTCAATGGCGTAAGGAACGGTATATTGTCCAGGCGCCTGCCCTCGCAGCGCGTTACGAACGCCCTCCTCGTCCGATGTCTTGCTCCAGTCAGTCTTGTGCCATGGCATGAACATCCAAATAGCTCCGCCGGCAAGAAAGACCAACAACGCCGAGCCCAGAATCGGCTGCCACAATGTCATAATGGTCATATCAATCCCCACTGATCGCGAACCTAACGTATAGCAGAAACGATGATTCGATACCTGCCTTTGATCGTCGGCATAGCGCCCTTAATCGGCGTGACAATGGCGTACTGGCTCAACGTGCGTGCGGACGTATTGCCGTCTTGTATACCGTATATTGACGGCTGTACGTCGATCAGTGCCACAGGCCGGTATATGCCGGGAAGCATGGTTTTCCGGGCGGTGCTGCTCCCTCAGGCCGCATTTATGACCGTCTTATGGTGGTTTAGTGTCGAATGGCTGCGCGAGGTTTCGCCAACGAGCCGGGCAAGCAAAGCGATTCTTCTGTTCGGTTTCACGGGTGCCGTGGCATTGATTGTGTACGTTAGTTATCTCGGTACAAAAGAACCGTTCTACGAGTTCCTGCGCCGATTCGGCATCTATTTGTATTTCCTGGGAACGGCGCTTGCCCAGATCCTACTAACGTTGGCGATGACAAGATCGCGGCTCCGCAATACAATGCTTCTCGTTATTTCGTTGCCGTTTGTGCTCGGCGTGACCAATTTGTTGTTGAAATTGATCATGGACGACTCGAACGCTATTGAGAACAGTATCGAGTGGATCTCGGCCCTATTGATGCACGGTTGGTTTGTGCTGTTGTACGTCGCCTGGCGTGGTTCCGGCCTGACAGTTACCGTTCGAACGGATTCGAGCAACGCTCGCTAGTTTGAGCTAGTTACTTGCTTTGCTAACCTTATCAGGCAAAACGTCTGTATCGCCATGGCCGGTTGCATTCGGATCTGGCTTGTCGGGTGCAAGTGAATAATCGAGAACTCCGGTCGCGATCATGTCTGATGATGCCTGAGCTACGGACAGCTCGGTTTCCACCTCGCGGATCTTTGCTTCTGCGTGCACGCTTTGAGTTGCACGGTCCGTTAATTCCGAACGCAGTTCACGCGTCTTTAATACTGAATCCTTGAGGTCCGTTGAAAATTTATCGAGCTTCGATTGCTGTTTGGTGATCATGTTATCACGTCGTTCCAAACCGACAGTTGTTTCCTTGAGAGAGTCCTCGAGTTTCTCCACGTCAGAACGGGAGTCAGCAATGTCGTTGCGCGCTATGCGCAATTCGGCTTCCATTTCCTGAATTCGGACGTCACGTGGATCGCGTTTCTTCGCCCGATATTTCGCGCCCAGCCGGCCGATTATCGCTGACAGAAGCCAGCCCAGCAGGAATGCCGCACCGGCAATGAAAATCCATTCTCTCGGGAGGTCTACAAACATTGCATAATGATTAATTGATTTTGTTGTTGGATAAAGGACAGAGTTCTCAATCCTGAGAAGCCCTGTTCGAACATTCCTGACCATGAATGGTCATACTAAGTAGCGTAATGAACTAAAAAATTCTTTAATAACAGATAATTACAGAATATTATTGATGTAATTTAGCATATAAATTGTGCCCTTCGCACGATACGCGGCTAAGGCGGTGCCTGCAGACAACGCAATGCGAATCAGGAATCGCCGCGCGGAAGTGCCGCCAAATCAGGAAAATCAGTAAACAGACCGTCGACAGACAGTTCATCGACGACAAAGTGCAATAGTTCCTCGAATGTTTCGAATCCCGGCGCTAAATCATCGCGCCGCAACGTATAGGGGTGCACAGCCAGCCCGGCGTTATGGGCCCTCGATACCAGGCCCGAATCCCGAATTTCCCCTTTAATGCCTGTGCGGTACAGTCGATTCACCCAGGGTCCGATGCCGTCAACCGTCTTCGCCAGACGCCTGAGACCGCGAGCGCTGCGAAGGTGATCATAATCGGTATTCGATTCATGCCATTCATTCTCGCCAATTAACTGAATTAATTTCAGCCCGCAGTTATGTATTTTCCGTATGCGGATCAGTTCCTGATCGTCGAAGCACTGTACGTAAACCGGATCTCTGTGAGATCTGTAGCCAAATTGATACAACACGTCGAGAAATGGCGGCGTAATATCTATCCCCTCGTTCCGGTGCCAAGACGGGCGCTTGATCTCAGGGTAAATGCCAACCGGTCGACCATCGCTGGACTGCAGTTCGACAATGAACTCAAGTTCTTCCGCGAAAGTATGCAGTCGAAATATCTCGCCATCCGACTGATAGCGGTCTGGATAAACCGGCGTGCCGTCCGCGTTAGTCCGTTCATGCACCGTGAGCGATTTGATTTCTTCAAGAGTGAAGTCCCGGGTGTAATACCGGCCGTCACTTCGCTGCCGATCGGGAAACACGCTCGCGATGTTGGTTACGCGATCCAGGTGAATATCGTGCAACACAATGAGTTCATCGTCACGGGTGGCGACGACGTCCTGTTCGAGGTAATCGGCCCCCATTGTGTACGCGAGAGCCTTGGCCGGCAACGTATGTTCGGGCAAGTAGCCCGAAGCCCCCCTGTGCGCGATTACAACCGGTCTAATCGGTTGGCCCGTCCGCGTCGAAGCCCGGAAAATCGACGACGTCCCAGCGCTGGGTATCCTTACCGCGCGCTTGAAACAGGATAGTGTCGGCAATGTCGCGAGCATTCCATCCCAGGTGCACCTCACAGCGCTCGAGCATTTCAGGCGGGGTTTCCGCAACACCGCCGAACGGACTGATCGCGATCATGACTTTGTTATTTTCCTCGGAGACATCCATTGTAATTTTGACAATATCAGGGCGCTGCTCGTAGACATCGGATAGAATTATTATCACTTCCGCTGCATTGATCTGCACAGTAAACTCGTCTTTAACTGCTTGCACCTGGTCGGAGGCTGGATTGATGTTCGGCTTGCTGACGTTGATGTAAAAAAAACGATCGACGCTTTCGAGGAACTCAAACACGCGCAGGTAATCATCACTTTCATCAAAAGCGTGTGTCGCAAAGACACGAATCGGGTTGCTTTCAGACACGATTTGCTCCTGTATTGGTCTTACTGGCACAGTTTAGCGAATAAATCGAGGTCACGCGCGTAGCACTGCATCGATTGATTCGGTATCGTATGCAGCGCATGCGCCTCCTCCAATACAATATTCGATACGCCGTCGGTGGGGGTGCCAGCTTGCACATGCCGTTGCCGGGCGCAGGCTATGTCCTGGGCAATCAATCAGTACTCCCCGATATCACGAAATTCATTAAATCGGTTGATCCAGACATAGTCGGCCTGATTGAAGTCGACACCGGTTCTATTCGCAGTCGCAAGGTCAATCAAGCCGAAAAGATTGCGGCTGACCTGGGTATGAATACGTCGTACGAAACGAAGTACGGCAAGAAATCGATAAACAAGAAACTTCCGATCATTCGTAAACAGGGCAACGCTTTCATGGCTGCCAGCCGTGTTCATGGCGAGAAATTTCATTATTTCGATACTGGAATCAAGCGCCTGATCATCGAAATTGAACTGGAAGACTATGCAATTTTCCTTGTGCATCTGTCGTTGAAATACCGGCATCGACACTTGCAAATGCGCCGCCTTTACGACCTGATTCAGGAAACGAAGAAACCCGTCGTCGTCGCCGGTGACTTCAATACGTTCTGGGGTGAGAATGAGATCTATCTTTTCATGAAGGCAGCCGGGCTGACATCCGCAAATAAAGACAGTCTGCCAACGTACCCTAGCCGTGCACCCCGCAAGGAACTTGATTTTGTCCTCTATCAGGACGGCATCGAGGTAACGGGCTTTGAAGTCCCGGATGTGCGACTGTCCGACCACTTGCCAATAATCTGCGATTTTGAGCTGCGATGACTATTCAACACTGGAAGATTGACACAGACGAACAGGGTGTCGCCTGGCTCTGCCTTGATACGGCAGACGCAAAATCGAATGTGTTGTCGTCGGCAGTCCTGGGTGAACTAAACGCTGTTCTGGATCCGATGGCTGAAAATCCACCCGCTGGCCTGGTTATCTGGTCCGGGAAAAAGAACAGCTTCGTGATGGGCGCCGATATCAACGAATTTGCATCGATTGATACTCCCGAACGAGCCTATGAACTCGTGCGTCTCGGCCAGCGATTAATGGACAAGGTCGAAGAATTGCGGTGCCCGACCGTTGCCGTAATAAATGGTGTTTGCATGGGCGGCGGACTCGAGCTGGCGTTGGCGTGCGACTACCGCATCGTCTACGAAGGCGATAAAAAGATTCTCGGTTTGCCCGAAGTAAAGCTCGGGCTGCACCCCGGATTCGGCGGGACCGTTCGTGCCGTGCAGATATGCGGCGTCCGTGCGGGTATGCAGTTGATGTTGACTGGCAACCCGATCGCGCCGGGTAAGGCAAAAGTGACGGGGTTGGTCGACAACATCACAACCGAAGACAATTGGCGTAACGATGCCAGTGCTCTGATAACTGCGGCACCGTCAAAACATCGCGCGTCAATTATTGATCGTTTGTTGAATGTGAGGATTATCCGCCCGTTAGTCCGCAATATGTTGCTAAAGCAGGTGCAGGGGAAAGCTCGTAAGGACCACTACCCTGCCCCGTTCGCGATGATCGACATCTGGACATCTGATGGCGCGTCGGCATCGACTGGTTACGAGGCCGAAGCACGGAGCTTCGCGAAGCTAATGTGTTCGGACACATCAAGAAACCTCGTCAGGGTTTTCTTTCTGCAAAGCAAATTAAAAAGCCAGGGAAACAAAACAGACATTCGAGTCAAACACGTCCACGTCGTCGGTGCCGGCGTCATGGGTGGAGATATTGCGGCTTGGTGCGCTCTTCGCGGGCACACAGTGACTCTGCAGGATCGCGAACAAAAGTTCATCGATTCAGCGATCGATCGGGCCACTGAGCTATTTTCGAAACGTGTGCGAAATGACGACAAACGTGCGGCGACGATGTTGCGATTACGTTCGGATGTCGATGGCGACGGTTTAGCCGAAGCCGACCTTGTCATCGAAGCGATAATCGAAAAACTGGAAGCCAAACAGGAACTCTACGAGGCGCTACAGGAGAAGATGAAGCCGGGTGCGCTGCTTGCGACCAACACCTCTAGCATTCGGCTCGAAGAGTTACGTACCGTCCTGCACCAGCCACAACGTCTTATCGGACTGCATTTTTTCAATCCTGTTGCCATGTTACCGCTGGTCGAAGTCATTGCTTGCGAGGATACCGAGCAGGACGCTCTGGATGCCGGCTTTGCGTTTACCAAAGGCATCGGCAAGCTTCCTCTGCAATGTGCCAGTTCGCCGGGGTTCGTCGTCAATCGTATTCTTGCGCCCTATATGGGTGAGGCGATGCATCTCGCCGAAGAAGGCGTGCCACTGAGCGACATCGACAATGCTGCTGTTGCTTTTGGCATGCCGATGGGCCCGGTCGAGCTGGCCGACACTGTCGGACTGGATGTTGCCCTGCATGTCTCAAAAGTACTCGGCGCAGCGCTGCACCGACCGGTCCCGGAGGCGCTGCAGAAAATGGTTGATGACGGGCTGTTCGGGCGGAAATCGGGCCAGGGATATTATCGCTGGGAAGACGGTAAGGCCATAAAACCAGGGTCGGCAAGCGCTTCCATACCGGACGATATGGAAGACCGCCTGATTCTGTCCATGGTAAACGAAGCGGTCGCTTGTCTGCATGAGCGAGTGGTGACTGACGCTGACCTGCTGGATGCGGGTGTCATTTTCGGTACCGGCTTTGCGCCGTTTCGCGGTGGTCCGCTGAACTACGCCAAAGAGCGCGGTACGACGGCCGTTGTTATGCGGCTGAATCAACTGGCGAAGGTTCATGGCGAGCGCTTTGAGCCGCATACTGGGTGGTCGGATCTGTGACCGACGTCACATACGGCCCCGAACTGGCACACAGACTGTGCGCCGCTTCACGCTGCGGGCAATGAGCAGTTCCCGAAGTTATTGAATTAACGGTAGAATACGTGACTGGCGGAGTTGTCTGGTTCCATGGGCGAAATTCGGATATGTACAGGATGAAATATGGCAAGTGAGCAGGTAGACACGGAGCTGCTCAAAGGATTTTCTCCCTTGGACGGCCTGAAGCGGGACAATCTTGCGGCGCTTGCCCGCAAGGTACAAATCCGTGAAATGTCGCCTGGTCAATTGCTGTTCAAAGAAGGCGATACAGAGAAGCGCACGTTGTATATCGTTTCAGGCGTTCTCGAACTTGTTGATTCGGGGAAAGTCGTCGGCACCGTTGAAGGTGGCACCGATTTGGCGCGTAATCCCGTTGCCCCTGTTTATCCTCGTCGTGTATCTGCGCGCGCAAGGGATCGCGTCCAGTTCATCTCGATAGACAGTGACCTGCTTGACGTCATGCTGACGTGGGACCAGACGGGAACCTACGAAGTCTCCGAACTGGCGGGTAAGTCAGACCAGACCAATGAAGACTGGATGACGATGCTGCTGCAGACCAAGGCATTCCACAAGATTCCGCCGGCGAATATCCAGGCCATTTTCATGCGGATGCAGCAGATCAATTATCGATCGGGCGACGTTGTCCTCAAGCAGGGATCCGAAGGTGACTATTTCTACGTTCTGATTCGTGGTTCAGCGCTCGTAGCGCGTGAGACACCGCTCAGCAAAGACGGTATCAAACTGGCAGAACTGAAGGTCGGCGATACGTTCGGCGAAGAAGCATTGATTTCGGATGCGAAGAGAAACGCAACGGTGACTATGCAAACCGACGGTGCCGTAATGCGACTCGGCAAAGACGACTTCAAGACATTACTCAATGAGCCAATGCTCGATTGGGTGACCATGCCTGAGGCTGAGGAGATCATTCGATCGGGCGGCCAATGGCTCGACGTCAGACTGCCCAGCGAGTATGAGAATCAACACCTGGACAGCGCGCTCAATATTCCACTGTATTTCATTCGACTGAAAATCAATACCCTGGATCAGGGCATGAAATACGTTGTCTGCTGTGATACCGGGCGTCGTAGCTCGGCTGGCGCTTACATACTAAGTGAGCGCGGATATCATGCCTATGTATTGAGGGGTGGCATCAACCACGATCAGGCTTAAAGGGGTCGGCCACATTTCACTAACGTGACGGTCCCTTTTTCTACATGGTATGCGTAGGCTTATCCCCGCCGAGTGCACCGGCAAGGTAGTTCTCAATCTTCTTTTGGGTGTTGCCCTGATCCTGATCAGAGAACTGCACGCCGATACCTGCTGTGCGTTTTCCCTGGGCGCCTTTCGGCGTCATCCAGATAACAGTTCCTGCGACCGGTATCTTCTCTTCTTCACCCATCAGGTTCAGCAGCATGAAGACTTCGTCACCAAGGCGGTACGAGCTGTTGGTAGGAATAAAAAGGCCACCATTGATGACGTAGGGCATGTACGCAAGGTATAAGGCGCTCTTGTCCTTAATGGTCAGTGTCAGCAGTCCAGGTTTGCTCATTTTAACCTTGTCTCTGGTAGTGCTAGCTGCGGGCCAGCATCAGCTCCAGTCCGTCCGTTGGTGGCGTAGGACCGCAGTCCTTTAGTCCGTCTGCCCAATCGATCAACAAACCCTCGAGCGTTAGTTGAACGTTATACGATCCAGCGGGTTGCCCCCGCAGGCGATTGATTATGTCTAAATAGCAGAACAGATTTCGCCTGTCCATGCGCCGCAGCACAGAATCATCAATTGCAAGGCCAGCGGCCATGTCACGGCCTGCTGCGGTGGCCAATACGGCCAGTTTTATTTGCTGTGACAACCAATTCAGGACAAAGCCCGGGTCCAATTTCGCCCAGCGCGCTGCTATTTCCACGACCGATCCCGTGCCTCTGCCCAAGACCTGCAGATCTCGTCCCATAGCGGCACTGGTCTCGAGATCGTCTAATGCGCCTAGCGCAGCCAGCGGCGCGCCGCCGGTCATGCGTAACGCATCGATCCACGCCGCACCGGGGTGCAGTCGATCCAGCCATGCCAACGACACTGATTCTGACGGGACGGCGATGTCCATCCGCTGGCAGCGGCTGAATACGGTGGCTGGCAGTTTCCCTACCCGGTCGGCTATCAAGATCAACAGCGTGTTACCCGGTGGTTCTTCCAGTGTCTTCAGCAGGCTATTGGCGGCATTCACGGTCATATCGTTGGCGGGTTCGATAACCGCTACTTTTCCGAGACCCATGTAGCTGGTCAGCGTAAGTTCGTCAACAAGGGCCCGTATCTGATCGATTCCGATCGACTTCTTGTCCTCCAGAGTCGTAATCCACCGCATGTCGGCGTGTTCAATCACAGCATGCGGATAGGTCGGCATCCGGCCTGACGTACCCGGTCTGAGACGCTGTGCACTCATCCAAGCGGCTGCGGCCCGTTTACCAACACCTGCTGGGCCGGTTAGGAGGACGGCGTGCGGAGCGCGATCCTGCTCACCGTAGTCCGACCACAGTTTTACCAATTCCGTATGCCAAGTTATCTCCATAAAACAGCAGCTTATAAATTTAAGTTAAAGTTAATTATTAGAAAGGAGTCGCTGTACCAGCAACATGACGTCGGCTTGAACGTCTTCCAGGCTTCGCGTCGTATCGATAACGACAAAGCGATCAGGCTCGGCATTTGCCAGATTCAAATAGCACTCCCTGACTCGAGCGAAGAATTCGTGCTTCTCGCGTTCGATTCTGTCCGGCGCCCCGCGATGATTCGCTCTCCCCAAAGCCACTTCGACTGGCGCGTCCAAAAGGATGGTTACGTCCGGCCACAACTCCCCGTGCACCCAGTCCGCGACGTGATTGATAACTTCCATCGGCAAACCGCGACCACCGCCCTGATAGGCGCGACTTGAGTCGGTAAATCGATCGCAGACGACCCACTTACCTGCTTCCAATGCAGGCTTGATATTGTTATTTACGTTGAGTGAACGAGCCGCAAACATTAACAACAGCTCGGCAATTTCGGGGATTGTCTCATCACCCCGATGCATCAGCAAATTTCGAATATCTTCGGCCAGCGGTGTGCCGCCGGGCTCACGCGTTGTCAGGACCTCGAAGCCTGCCTGTTCGATGTGTTCTACGAGTACGCCGATGTTGCTGGATTTACCAACCCCTTCAATTCCCTCGACGGTAATAAAGCGCCCGCGATTCATGGTTTGCTTCCTGAGCGGCGCTTCTGCCGCATGCGCTGCAGATACTCCGCTACGGCGGCATCATGCTCGGCTTTCGTCGCTGAAAACTTGTGACTGCCGTCACCCAGCCCGGTCGCCACAAAATACAACTCATTGCCACCTGCTGGATTCAGGGCAGCGCTGATCGCCGCCCTGCCTGGCATGGCTATAGGTGTGGGCGGCAGTCCGTGGCGCGTATACGTGTTATACGGCGTATCGGTCCGCAAGTGTTTGCGAGTCAGGTTGCCGTCGAAGGCGGGACCGATACCGTAGATCACGGTCGGGTCCGTTTGCAACCGCATGCGTTGTTCAAGTCTGCGTGCAAATACACCCGCGATCTTTGGCCTTTCGTCCGCACGCGCCGTTTCTTTTTCCACGATTGAGGCCAGCACAAGCGCTTCATATGCCGACTGCACGGGCACATCGCTGCCGCGATCAGTCCATTCTTCTTGCAGAACGGTTTGCATCAGCGCGTAGGCCTGGCCGAGCAATGCCTTGTCGCTGGTGGCACGAGGAAAACGGTAGGTTTCGGGCAGGAACAGGCCCTCAGGGTGCGTTACTTCGGCGCCGAGAGACTCCAGCAGCGCCGGCCAGTCTTCATCTGTCATCGTTGCATCGACTGCGTCATTGGCGTGCAGTGCCGCGAGCAACTCACGAAAATTCCAGCCCTCGACAATCGTAAATGCATATAAACGGACTGTGCCGTTCGTAAACTGCTCCACCAGCGACGTTGGTGTAGTACCGGCCTCGATCAAATATTCTCCGGCCTGAATCGTCCCTGCCATGTTGTGCCAGCGTACGTACAGACGTAGCCAGCGGTCATTGGCGAGCAGGCCGCTGGTAACCAGATTGTTCGATACCGAAGCAAATGAACTGCCGGCGGGAATCACGAACTCGATCCCGCCGTCCGGAATTGACATCGGCGTGGTCATGAATCGATTGAACTGACTCGACACGATAACAGCAGCGATGATCAGCAGCCCGCCAGTCGCCCACAAAAAACGCCTCATTGCTGACACTCCGCCACGCCATTGTCCGCCATAATCGTCATCGTCCGCCGTGTCACGGCACCGACACGCCACTGCGTATCCATGCAGCCAGAAACAGGCACGACACCAAACTGGCTATTCGACAGAAAAACTTCGTCAACGTTGTTCAACTCTGTTGCCTGGATGGATCGAATCTCAACGCCGAGATCCTGCTCCAGAAGCGTTGTAATGATGTGCCTTCGCATAACTCCTGCTACGCCGCAGCGGTCCAGTGGCGGTGTTGATATCTCGTTGTCGGTCACGAAGAACACGTTGCTCATGGTACCGCAGATGATGTTGCCATCAGCGTCCATTGTCAGCCCTTCAAATTCGCCCGTTGCTGAGAACTCGGATTGGGCCAGGACCTGCTCAAGCCGGTTCAGCGTCTTAAGGCCCGCTGTCGCAGAATTGACGGCAAGCCTGGTGCGGCAAAGGACAACCTTGATACCGTCACGGTACGTCTCAGCTGGCGGTGGCGACGACGGAAACGCACCAAACAGAATTGACGGAGATTCGGCGTCGGTGCGCCCGTAGCCGCGCAGGCCCGTGCCAGCCGAAACGATAATTTTTGCGGTGCAGTAATCCTTGCTTGCGTTGCTGTGTTGCAATGCATGCGCCAGGCCCGTGGCTAGTTCGGTTTCCGCTGGCATAGAAATGCCAAGGGACTCGCAACCTGCGGCGAGCCGCTCCATATGGAATTGCCACAAGCGCGGTTCCTTATTGCGAATTGCAATGGTTTCAAACAGGCCATCGCCGTATTGAAAGCCACGATCACTGATGGGGACGTGCTCAACGGCCTTCCCGTTTGCGAACCAATCAGTCACGTTGCAATGCCTTCAGCATGCCTTTGGCCTTGGCGCGGGCCTCGTCAAGTTCAGCCTGTGGGTCCGAGTCGGCAACAATGCCCGCCCCGGCGCGGAACGTCACTTCGCGGCCGCGTTTCACCATCGTTCGGATCAAGATGTTCAGGTCCATGCTACCGTCTCGATTCAAGTAACCGAAGGACCCGGTATAGGCGCCACGCGGTCCTGTTTCCAGGTCGTTGATAATCTCCATGCAGCGAACTTTCGGGCATCCGGTTATGGTGCCACCGGGAAAAACCGCTGCGATCGCGCCACCGGGCGTTATGTTGTCGCGCAGTCGCCCACGGACATTCGATACGATGTGGTGTACATGTGCATAGCTTTCTAAAACCATCATTTCATCCACTTCGACGCTGCCCGCCTCGCATACGCGACCGAGGTCATTGCGCTCCAGATCGATAAGCATAACGTGCTCAGCCCGCTCTTTCGGGTGTGCAAAGAGTTCGGTCGACAAACTGTCGTCGGCGGCCGCGTCATCACTCCTGCGACGTGTTCCCGCAATTGGGCGAGTGGATATCTCACCGTTACGCACACGTATGAGGCGTTCGGGTGATGATGAAATGATCGACGTGCCCTGCCAACGGGCAATTCCGGCAAATGGACCTGGATTTGCGGCACACAGCGATTCGTAGATACTCTCTGAACTCACTTCTTTCGCCACGGTAGCCGTCCATTGCCGGGACAGATTTGCCTGATAGACATCCCCCGCCTCAATGTGTTTCTTCGCTTTCCTCACCGCGATGGTGAATAGCTCCGGGTCGTCCTCCGATACTATTGCCGCCGTTGGGTCGAGATCCGGATGCTCGTGAATCAGACCAGCGATATCAAATTGCAGCCGCTCGGCGTCGGCAGGATAATCGCGTTCGCTGACGAGTTGGCAGGTCCTTTTCGTGTGGTCATAAATCAACGCAGCCGGACAACGTACGGCAAATGCGGTTGGCAGCAGCGCGTCATTGTGCAGAGTCAGAGTCGGCTCGATTTCGCTGGCCAATTCGTAACCCAGATAAATAAACCAGCCGCCATGAAACGGCAGATCACTTTCGACCGGCTCAATTTTTTGGTCCGACCACCAGACATCCAGCGCGGTCAGAAATCGTGCTCCGTTTTCGGCTCCGCTGCCGGTCAGGCAGCCTGATTCACTCAGTACAAGAGATTCACCGGGGAACGCAAATAGTATGTCATACCGTCCCAGCTCACCGCCACGGGCAGTACTTTGCAGCAAGAAAGGATATCGTGAGGGAAACGTCTGATTGAGCTTGCGCAGCTCATCAGGACCGCAAATCCCGGCAAGAATCTCAGTCAAATGCTCTTAGAATCAGACTTCCGTTGGTGCCGCCAAAGCCGAAGGAGTTGGAAATCGCCGTGCGAACCTTCGCATCGCGCGCAACATTTGGCGTGTAGTCCAGATCGCACTCGGGATCCTGATTGTCCAGATTGATTGTCGGTGGAATGACCTGATCGCGAATTGCAAGTGCGCAGAATATCGCCTCAACGGCGCCAGCCGCGCCCAATAAGTGTCCGGTCGTTGATTTCGTGGAACTGATCGCCAGACTGCTGGCGGCATCGCCGAAGGCACGCTTGATGCCATTCGTTTCACCGAGATCACCGGCCTGAGTCGACGTGCCGTGTGCGTTCAGGTAATCAATATCAGAGGCATCGATGCCCGCATCGCGAAGAGCTGCCGTCATGCATTTGCGAGCGCCTTCGCCATCGGCGGGCGGCAGCGTGATGTGGTAGGCGTCACCGCTCATTCCGAAACCAACGACCTCAGCGTAAATTCGAGCACCGCGCGCCCGGGCATGCTCAAGCTCTTCGAGAACGACGCTGCCAGCGCCATTGCTCAGGACGAAGCCGTCACGGTCGATGTCGTACGGCCGACTGGCACCTGCCGGATCGTCATTGCGTGTCGACATTGCTCGCGCAGAGCAGAACCCGGCCATCGCGAGCGGTGTCGTCGCGTGCTCGGAACCTCCAGCCAACATGACTTCGGCATCACCGTGTTCGATGCTTCGTGCAGCGAGTCCGATGCAGTGTGTGGATGTTGCACACGCAGTGACGATAGAAATATTCGGGCCGGTAATGTGCTGCATGATACTGGCCTGACCGGACGTCATATTGATGATGCTGCCTGGAATAAAAAACGGCGACACTTTGCGCGCGCCGCCAGCGAGCAGTTTATTGTGATTGTCCGCGATGGTTTTGATACCACCGATACCAGCGCCCATTGCAACGCCGATTGTGTGCCCGTTCTCTTCTGTTATCTCAAGGCCTGAATCTTTTATCGCATCCACTGTGGCGGCAACGCCATAGTGGATGAACGGATCGTTCCTGCGTTGATCCTTCTTCGATAGATACGCATCGACGTCGAAGTCTTTGACGAGGCCCGCTATCCGCGTTGGATACGTGCTGGTGTCAAACTCGTCGATTAGTGTCGTGCCGGAAACACCTTCACAGACGTTACTCCAGGCTTCATCGATCCCGCTGCCAACCGGTGAGACAATTCCCATACCAGTAATTACAACGCGTCGTTTGCTCAAGGTAGTTTCGTCTTGGAGTGGCAGAAATGCCGTTGGGTTCTGAAGAGAACTGGCGCGGTGACGAGCACCGCACCGATACTGTTAGCCCTCGCTTTGGCGAGCAGTCACAAAGTCGATAGCCTGCTGAACTGTGGTGATCTTCTCGGCGTCCTCGTCTGGAATTTCGGTTTCGAATTCCTCTTCGAGAGCCATTACCAGCTCAACTGTGTCAAGCGAATCAGCGCCCAGATCATCGACAAAGGAAGCATCGTTCGTTACTTCGTCTTCTTTTACTCCGAGTTGCTCGGCAACGATGCCTTTAACTTGTTCTTCGATACTGCTCATAGTCTTCATTACTCCTGAAAAGACTCAAATTGTTATTCTTACCAGCCCCGATGGGCGCTCAAAATGGCCGTTTTAGATGCCCAAATTACTGCTAAGTCCTTGATATTTCAAGGAGGTTCACGGGCGTGGGGGGCTATTGTATGTGAATCATCTCATGCAATCCATACCCGATCAGTCCATCACCATTCCGCCATTAACGTGCAGCGTCTCACCCGTGATGTAAGTACTCCCGCCGGAGGCTAAAAATAGTACCGCATTGGCAATATCGTGCCCTTCGCCGAGGCGTCCCAGTGGCACCTGCGAGAGCATGACGGCACGTTGTTGTTCCGGCAGCGCCTTCGTCATATCGGTATCGATAAAACCCGGCGCAACGACGTTGACCGTGATGCCTCGCGAGCCAATTTCCCGCGCCAGCGATTTCGAAAATCCGACCATCCCGGCCTTCGTCGCAGCGTAATTCGTCTGCCCGGCATTGCCCATAACGGCAATGACCGAGGCGATATTGATGATGCGTCCTTTGCGTGCTTTCATCATGCCGCGCAGGCACGCTTTGCTGACACGATAAAGACCGGTCAGGTTGGTCGCTATGACGTCATCCCATTCCTCTTGCTTCATGCGTACGAGCAGATTGTCTTTCGTGATGCCGGCGTTGTTGACCAGTATGCTCGGGCTGCCCTCATTGGCCTGAATATCCTTGATTGCAATTTGCACGGAGTCATGATCAGCGACATTCAAGACGATGCCACGACCTTGACCTGCCAGTGTCTCGGTAATGCCATCGGCGCCACGCTGACTGGTCGCTGTACCGATGACTGTGGCGCCTGCTGCGGCCAGCGCGTGCGCAATTGATGCGCCGATGCCACGCGAGGCGCCCGTGACCAGGGCGACTTCGCCAGTCAGCGCGTCCGAACTAAAGATACTGGTCATTTGTGATCCTTGTTGCATGTTTATGCCTGCAGTGATTTCTGCAGACTGTCATTGGAATCAATAAATCTGGCCGGAATGCTTTTGTTGATGCGTCGGCACAGCCCCGCAAGTACTTTGCCGGGGCCGCATTCAATTATAGTCGTTGCGCCGCCCTCGATGATGGCGTTAATTGTAACGACCCACTGTACAGGCCCGTAGACCTGTTTCGACAACCGTAACCGGATATCGTCGGCATCCACATAAGTCCCGCCGTCTGTCGCGGCCACTACCTTGATATTCGGTGTCGTAAATACAGCGGCGGCCAATGCTTCCTGCAGTGCCTCGCCTGCGCCAATCATCAGTGACGAATGCGACGGCACACTCACCGGCAACTTCAGGGCGCGGCGCGCACCCGCGGCTTTTGCGAGTTCGATCGCCTTGTCGATCGCTTCGTTGTGGCCGGCAATGACGACCTGCCCCGGTGAATTGAAATTCACAGGCTCTGCGATTCCGATTACCGATGCCTCGGCACAGGCTGCAATGACCGCAGCATCATCCAGACCCAGGATAGCGGCCATTGCCCCCACGCCGGCGGGTACTGCCTCTTGCATGAGTTGGGAACGGCGAATGACCACCTTCATGGCGTCGGCAAAAGTTACGGATTCGGCTGCCACCAGTGCTGAATACTCGCCGAGACTGTGGCCAGCGACCTGATCCGGTGCTGCCCCGCCTGCAGCCCGCCAAACACGAAAGGCGGCGGTGCCAGCCGTTAGCATGGCCGGCTGCGTTATTTCTGTCGCTGCGAGTTTTTCGGCCGGGCCGGTCTGGACCAGTGACCAGAGGTCGTATTCGAGAATATCGCTCGCTTCAGCGTAGGTTTGCTGTACGACCGGGTATTCAGCCGCCAGATCGGCTTGCATACCAACTGACTGTGATCCCTGTCCGGGAAATACCATTGCTTTGGTCAAGACTGTCTCCGCTACCCGTTGGCTTGAGGCCGCGCATTATATAGCTGCCCGCGACTTCTTGACTCTAATTCTTGCGATCAAGGCTCCCAGAACGCCTCCCAGGGCGCCATACAGGTGTGCATCGACTACAACGGGCCCGCCAGAGGTCAACACTGACCCCGGAACAGGCCCGGCGAACTGTTCCCAGCCTACTTTGGCAATCAGGAGCAGCAATAAAATCGCCGTTTCGACATCCATGGACGGCAATCGGCTGGTAATTCCGGCTGCCAGCATTCCATGCAGTAAACCGGATAATCCGACGTACCAGTAAAGATTCGGATTCAAAAACCAAAACGCGAGATCGATTGTCGCCAGCGAGCAGGCGATGATCGCCAGCCATGAGCGCAACGCGTGTGTTGCGCCGACCAGATACCACACCAGTAGCAGCCCGGCGCTGTTTAGAGCGAGATGTGGCCAGCTCAGATGGACGAAATGACCGCTGATCAGTCGCCAGATCTCCCCCTGCCCGATCCAGACACGGTCGTAGCGCAGCCAGTCCCTTCCGGTGTCGCCGGCGAAAGCGAACATAATGCCTATCAGGACGAAAAATGCCGGAATAATCCATTCCGACGCCTGCCGCCGCCCGTCACCGCCTTGCAATCTGTGTAACCCCATGTTTGGTATACTGACGTTTAAAGACAGAGAGTCAATCTGACGTCATGGGGCACAGAGAGTGAGGCAGATGAATACACGAAACCGCCGACGAAATCGGCAGCGCGGTTTTACCCTGATCGAGATCATGGTCGTCGTCATCATTATCGGTATCCTGGCAGCGATAGTGGCACCGAGCGTGATTGGTCGAGTTGACGATGCGCGGATTACCAAGGCACATGCGGAGATCAGCAACATTGGCTCGGCGCTGAAATTCTACCGCCTCGATAATTTCGCTTACCCGTCGACTGAACAGGGCATTGAGGCACTGGTAACGAAACCGAACGACCCGAATGTCAAAAATTGGAATCCGGGAGGTTACCTGGATCGATTGCCTAAAGACCCCTGGGGAAATCCTTATTTGTATCTGCACCCGGGCAACAATGGCGTAGTCGATGTCTACACTTTGGGTCGTGATGGCCGGCCCGGTGGCGACGGAATGGATGCCGATATTGGGAACTGGGATCCGCAATAGTCCGGAGCTCCGGACAGGATTGCTGCAGCCGATGCGAACCAAGCGATCAGCGGCAGGTTTTACACTGATCGAGCTTCTCGTCGTGATTGTTATTGTCGCGACGGTGTCGTCAATCGCTTTACTTTCCTTTGGTATTCTTGGCGACGATCGCGAGTTGCAGACAGAAGCACGACGTTTTGCGGCACTGACCGAAGTTGCCCAGGACGAAGCTTCGATGCAGGGACGTGAATTCGGCATCGAGTTCATGACGGCGGGTTATCGCTTCGTCGAATTCGATGCATTCACCGGCCAGTGGACCGATATACCCGGTGACGATACGCTGAGGCTGCGCGGTCTGCCTGACGAGGTTGTGTTCGAACTGTATCTAGAGGACAAGCGGATTATTCTCAACGATGATCCGGCACCGTTCGAGGATCCGAAAAAGGACACTGGTCGTGCTGCGAGCCAGCGATACAGCCCGCATCTGCTGGTTTTTTCAAGTGGTGATACGACACCGTTCGAGCTGCACATCTGGCGCGCTCATGACGATAGACGTGTCGTCCTGCACGGCGACGCGCTCGGTACTATCAAGATTACCAGACCGGATGAGGGATAAATTTTGAACCGCGCAGCCAACAGAGGATTCACGATACTCGAGGTGATGGTCGCACTTTTTATTGTTGCCTTGTCGCTGACGGCTGTTACGGCCACTATGAGCCAGATGATCGATGCCGCCCAGACCATGCGGGATCGAACGTATGCCAGCTGGATTGCGCAGAATCGTATTGCCGAATTACGCCTCGGATTCGCTATACCGGACGTCGGCGAGAGTAACGGCGAAGTACATTACGCAAATACCGATTGGTCCTGGCGTGCGGTCGTTTCAACGACCGGTGTCGACGATTTGTACCGCATTGACGTATCGGTGTCCCTTGCAGGAAGTGACGACAACATCCGCACGGTGACAGGATTTGTTGGCCCCCCCGGCGCGTCTGGCGAAGCGAATCGCGTCTGGGCGCGAGGCTCCGGTGCCAGCGATCCAGAGACCGGAAAAACTTCATGAGCGCGCGTCGTTCAGGCGGCTTCACTCTTATAGAAGTCCTGGTTGCGATGGCGATCTTCGGTGTGCTGACCGTACTCGCATTCATGTCGTTGGGCCAGACCCTGGCGAATGCTGAAATGTTGACCGAGCGAATGGATCGCCTGCAGGCAATTCAACGGACGATGCGTTACCTGAGCAATGACCTTGCCGCGGCATCGCCCCGTCCCGTGCGCGATGAACTCGGTGACACCTATTTGCCCGCGGTAATGGTCTCGGCGGCCAACGATTTTGCACTGGCAGTGACCCATGGCGGGTGGACTAATCCTGCCGGCCTGCCGCGCAGCACACTGCAGCGCACCATCTACGTGCTCGACGAGGACAAACTGTTTCGAGTTTACTATTCGGTACTCGATGCGACCTATTCCAACAACGCCATTTCTACGGAAATTCTCGACGGTGTCGAACGATTGGAATTTCGACTCGTTCGGGACAACGGCGAGTCAACAAATCAGTGGCCACCGCTCGGTGTCCAGGGGCCGGCCGCCGAACAGTTGCGGCCGCGCGCCGTTGAAATCATCCTGACACTTGAAGGCGAAGGTGAAATACGTCGCATCATTGAGGTGGCGTCATGATTGGCGCTCGTCGCGCTCGCGGAGTCGCGCTGATTACAGCAATTCTGATCACTGCAATTACGGGTTCGCTGGCTGCCGGTCTGGCGTGGGATAATGCTCTGGATGTTCGTCGCACGATGGTGCTGCTGTTTCACGAGCAGGGAACACAGGTAGCCCTCGGTGCCGAGAGTTGGATACGCAACATCCTGCGCGACGACGGTATCGATAGCCAGACAGATCACCTCGGGGAGCTTTGGGCCAGCGAACTGCCCGGACTGCCGGTTGACAACGATTCCGTCCAGGGTGTCGTGATCGGAAAAATTGATGATCTGCAGGGGCGATTTAACGTCAACAATCTGATCGGCCCGGATGGCAAGGTCGATCAGGACATCCTCGAGCAGTTCCAAAGGCTGTTAGTGATCCTCGACATCGACCCCCGAATTGCAGGTATTACCGCCGACTGGATCGATGCGGATCAGGAGGTAGGATTTCCCGATGGCGCGGAAGATTCAACCTACACCAGCCTTACACCATCCTATCGGGCATTCAATCGCCCGCTCGTCAATGTCACTGAACTGTTATCGCTGGACGGTATGGATAAGGCTAGTTTCGACATACTCCTACCGCATGTCACGGCGTTGCCCGGGCGGACGTTAATCAATGTCAACACGGCAACGCCCGCCGTTTTGCAGTCGCTCGATGAAAATCTTGATGCCAGTGCGATCGAAGGATTGCTGTCGCTTCGAGAAGAAGGCGGCTTTCTCGACTATGCACAGACGTTTTCGACACTATTGAAACCGGCCATGTTTGTGCAAATCGTCGACAAGAGCAGCTATTTTCAATTGAAGGCTGTGGTACAGATTGATACGGTGCGTGTCACTTATTACAGCGTGTTGCTGCGCAGTCCGAACGGCGGTCCGGTAACAACGATTGTGCGCAGCCTGGGAACTCTCTGAGCATGACAGAGTACGTCGTCATACGGCTAGCTGCCGAAGAGCAAGCAGTCCAGTGGATGCTGGCCGATAGCAATGGTACCCGCCGGAGCAGTGTTTCCAGTGGAGCGCTGGAGGAGGCAGCCAGCGACGCTGACGAGCGAGCCGTAATCGTGCTCGTGCCGGCAGTGGAAGTACTGACCACGACAGTTCACATGCCCGTGCGTTCTGCTTCGAAAATCAGAACAGCCCTGCCCTTCGCTCTGGAAGAAAATCTGGCCGATGAATTGGGTGATCTGCACTTTGCGATTGGTGACCGCCAGAAAAACGATCGATTTCCAGTAGCCGTTGTCGCGCACAAAAAGATGGACGGCTGGCTTGAACGACTGCGGAGTGCGGGAATTGAACCTGCAATTCTGGCACCGGACAATTACGGGCTTGCAAAAATTCCCGGCACGCTGTCGGTGCTGGTGGATGATGAAACCATCATGTTCAACGATGGGGCAGATACAGAATTCGTGATGCAGGATGTGAAGCCAAGCGACGTGCTGGTTGTCGCTGGTCAGCTCGGCGAGCAGCAACAGGATGACGGTGAGAAATCAGGTCATCTGGTTGTATTCTGCACGCCAGAATACGAACAGCATCTGTCGCACGACTGGATTGCGTTGCGACACGATTTACACAGCGTCGACGTCAATGTATTGCCGGAAGGTGTTTTTCCAAAGCTGGCGGTCACGATTGCAGCCGGGCATGGTGTCAATCTGTTGCAGGGGACGTACGGCAAGACAGCCGACTATTCGACCTTTCTCAAGCCTTGGAAAACCGCTGCGATATTATTGCTGAGCCTTTCGATCATCGCGATGTTATTGAAGGGCGTTGACTATTATCAGTTGCGGCAGGAAGAAACTGCATTGCGGGCGCAGTTTACGGCCGAATATCGGTCGCTTCGTCCTGACGACACGCGCGAGATCATCGATCCGGTGGCCACTGTAGATTCGCTAAGACGCGCAATGGGGGCGTCGACATCACCGCAGGTCTTCCTTCCCAGCTTGCGCGCGCTTGGTGCCGCGATGGCAGCGAATTCCGAAGCTAAGATTGAGGCGATCAGCTATCGCGCCGGCGTTATTGACTTGCGTCTGACGGCACCGGACATCCCGACTCTCGACAGTATTCAGAGGGCTGTTAGCGCGTCGGGGCAATTTCGGGCATCCATTCAGTCGACCGATCAGGTTGCTGACAGAATCAGCGGCCGTATTCAAATTCGGGAGGGCGGCTCGTGAAAGAATGGTTTGAGTCACTCGAAACACGCGAACGCCTGTTCGTGTCGGTTGGTGCGGTGGTGGTTCTGTTAATGCTGATTTACGGCTTGGGTTGGGCGCCCATGAACAGGAATTACCAGATGCTGAGAGCAGATGTCGAAAATTGGGAACGCTCGCTTGCCAATTTACGCGAATTGCAGGTAGTGGCGAACAGTGGTGGCCAGCCACGTTCCGCTCCCACACTGGGCAATCAGCAGGCGCCAATTATCATTGTCGATCAGACGTTGCGCAGTCGCGGCCTGGACGGCTACAGACGGCGCAGTCAGCCAACAACAAGTAACGGTATCCGTGTCGAATTTGAAAATGTCGCATTCGATGAGCTGGTGTTGTGGCTCGGCGATCTTAGCGACCAGTATGGAATGCATGTGCAGTCAGGTAGTTTTGCTGCGGGCAGCCGGGTGGCACCTGGACGGATCAATGCAACAGTGACACTGGAGCGCGCTCTTTGATTCGCTCGAAACGCGGTCTGATAACGATTGGGACGTTCGTTCTGATACTTGGGCTGATCGTTCTTATGCCGGCGCGCGTTGCAGTCCACTGGCTTGCACCGGCCGATATCGCTATCAGCGGCATTCATGGTACGGCCTGGCGTGGCGGTGCTAATGAGGTGTCCGTGTATGGAGTCTATTTGCGGCACACGAAATGGCGTCTTAGCCCGCTGCGACTATTAACTGGAAAGCTTTCCTATCGAATCGAAACGACCCCTGTCGCTGGATTCATCGAGTCAGACATAGACATCGGTTTTGGCGGCACAATGTCACTGTCGAATCTGACAGCGGCTTTACCGCTTGAGATGTTTGCGGGCGCAACAGGCATCAGCGGTTTGCAGGGCAGCGCCAGCCTGAACTTCAAACGTGTGGTAATCGTCAATGGTTTCGTAACGGCTGCCGATGGAGTCATACAAGTGGCCGGCCTTGTTGTGCCGCTGGTCGGTCACGATTCGCTGGGTGGTTATGAGGCCGAATTCTTTACCCAAAATAACGGCATTGCGGCCAGTATCAAAGACACCGATGGCGTTGTCGATTTGGCAGGCAGTTTGCAGATCAAAACCGACCGATCGTTCGCGTTCCTGGGCCAGGTGGTGGTTAAGCCGGAAACGCCGCAAAGTGTACGGCGGCAATTGCAGTTCTTGCCCCCGCCGAATGAACGCGGCCAGCAGGAATTGCGTCTGGAAGGAATTCTTTAAACTGCTACTTCGACGAACGACTTCAGGAGCGGAAAATACAGCGCGCACTTGACATTGACGTCGGCCCAGTCGGTGTAAATGGACGCATAACGAGTCAGCTGCGCTCTGTAACGATCCGCTTCGGCCTGCAGAAATCCTTCGAGATCGCCACCTTCATGCGAACTGGTCTTGTAGTCGATGATCCAGTGCGTTCCGTCATCGTCAATTCGAACGCGATCGAGAATTACGGTCATGAGTTCGCCCTCGTGAGTCCCCGTGAGTGCGAGTTCAGTGTGACCCCGGCCGTCCAGTATCCAGCGCCCTTTGTCATCATCCAGGGTATCGGCCACGGCTTTTTCAACCCGCCTTAAAATACCTGATCCGGACGCACCATCTAACCCGCTCTCCCTGAGCCAGCGCGAGGTGATGTCACGCACTGGGTATTCGCCGTTGCGTGCACTGCTTGCTCGTTTGTCGGCGATGAGTTGCAGCCATCGGTGCACGAGTGTCCCGGCAATTCGTGCGTCGGACCCAACCCAATAAAATTCAACTTCACCGGACCCGTCATGAATTTCCGGTTCCCTTGTTTCGCCCGGCAGTAAATCGACAGCAGGCAAGACCCACGGCGAGGAGAAACGTCGCAAGACCGGTGTCGCCCAGACGGATGATTCGCCGCCCGTGGCAGAGGGGCCGGCTGCCTCGAATGCGCGCGCAAATTCGGCTTCTACAGCGGGCCACAGCAAGTGCAACAGGCTGTCGCTTCTGGCTGGTTTAAAACTGTCACCATCATTCGCAACGGCGGTGTTACCCATGAGGTGCAGTGATTTCCGCGCGCGTGTGCAGGCAACGTAAAGCAAGCGCGCCTGTTCGTGCCGATCTTTGCCTAATTCAGTCAATTCGATGTAGCGATGTACAGGATCGTTTTCAATTTCCGCTCGCCGACCCACCGGGCTTATTACCTTGCGTTCGGTACCGTGTTGCATCGGCAGGTCGAACCAGGAAAGCACACGGCGGTCGCCACGCCCTGGTTGTCGGCCCAGTCCATACAGCAGAACATGATCAAACTGCAGCCCTTTGGCACGGTGCATGGTCATGATTTGCAAACGGGCGCTATCGTTATTTGAAACACGCTCGAGATCAAGTATCGATTCCAGCTCACCGACATCGGCCACTGTCCCTGCTTGCTCCAGTTTTTCGAGTACATCCAGATAACGATAGACGTTTTCTATCGTGTAATCGTCGTTTAGTACGCCGGGTCCACCCAGCGCGAACCAAACTCGCTCGACCAAATCTCGCAGACTCTGTGCTCGACGCGGTGCCGTCAGGAGGTTCAAAATGTCGTGGACATTTTCAATAGCCTGTTGGGCGTACGACGACAGTGACTCCATGCGCTCCTTATCCTGAAGCAGCTCCCAGACGGTACTGTTGGTGTCGTTCCTGACCAACGAGTGCAGATCTGTCCAGTCCAGTCCGATCCACGGTGCACGCAACAGCCCGAGCCACGCAATGCGGTCTCCCTGGTGAGCCGCCGCCCGTGTCAGTGCCAGAACGTCGATGATCTCCGGCAAGTCAGTCAGCCGGTCGATATCGACGGCACGATACGCAATACCGGCTGCCCGCAATTCGGCCAGTAGCTGTGGTAGTTGCGATCGACCCCTGACGAGCACGGCGATTTCGTCGTCCGGGTTTTCGGCTAGCGTGGTGGCTATCAAACGACGGCCTGCGGTTGCCTCGTCCTCACTACTGGAACCGAATACCGGATGTATGACACAACGCCCCTGCCCCAGAAGATGGGTCACCGGAACCGCGCTTGAGTACGATACGGCACCGCGCAGGGGATCGTTCTTCGCTGCCAGGATCGACGGAAACACGGTATTGAACCAATTGACGAGTTTTTCGCCAGATCGAAAATTCCGACGCAGCAATAGCGGTTCCAGCCGAATCTGTCCGATACCGTATTCCTGTGCGAGCAGGAATTGTCCGACCTCGGCATTTCTGAAGCGGTAAATCGATTGCATGGGGTCGCCGACGCAAAAAAGGCTGCGGCCATCGCCGGGCTGCCATCCTCCCGTCAGCGTTTCCAACATGCGATATTGTGCTGCTGACGTGTCCTGCATTTCGTCAACGAGCAGATGTTTTACTTGATAATCCAACAGCAATGCGACATCGCCGGGTTGATCAGCGGAACCCAACGCCGCGTCTGCCATCATGGCAACGTCCGTATGATCGGCGACACCCTGCTCGTTGAACAGGCGCTTCAGCTCGGTGACGGCCAATGGCAAGAGCCGGAACAACGCCAGCAAAACACTCCACTGCTCGTCGCTGTACCGGACCGGAGGTAGCGACTTTATGCCCTGCAGACTGTCCGCCAGATCACGGTCGCCGGCCATGCGTTCGAGTAACGAGTTCATCGCATCTCTTCTGGGCTTGTCTTCAGGCGGGAAACCCTGACGCTTGTCCACCTTTTTCCTGAACTCTCCTTTTAGCGTAAGGAGCAGTTCGGCAATTCCCTGCCATTGTAAAATTTGCTCCGGTTCTGCCACAGGTAGCGACGACAATCCCGACAGGTTGCAGATCGGGTTCGACGTTGCGCCGGATTCGATCGTGTTGGCGGCGGCATAATCGAATAAATCGCACAATTTGCCATCATCAACGCCAGCAAGTTCGTCAGCAGTGCGTTGCAAGTGCTCTGTCACTGCAAATTCGAGACTTCGCTCGAACTTTTCACGCAGGAGGGCGGTATCGGATTCCGTTAACAGACCGCTACCGATAAACGGCAGCCACTGATCGCGCGTTGCCAGCATTTGCGATAAGTAAGAGGAGTACAACCAGGTATTGTTATCAACATGCTGCAGAACCTCGACAGTAACGGCCCGCATGTCACCGCTCTCGGCAAGCCAGTCGAGTGTCGCGATCGATGCCGACCGGTGTATTGCGTTCAACTCCGCGCCAACTACAATTCGAGCGCCGACACCCGGCGAACTCAGCGGCTGCGCCCTTGCGATTGATGCGTTCAATGCGTCCATCGTCAGGATGCGTATTCGCCTGGGGTTGCCGATCAGGTTCCACTGCAAGGATTTGTTCCTGTCGAGTGCCCGAATCGCTAGCTCCTGCGTTTTTCGCTCATGATCTTCCTGTGGCACTTCATCGCTCAGTGCACGCCGCAATGCCTGCAGAACCCGTAACTGCATTTCTGCGGCCGCTTTGCGCGTAAAGGTAATCGCAATCACTTCTTCCGGGTGCTCGACGAACGCAAGCAAATTCAGGTAGCGCTGAATGAGAAGTTCCGTTTTGCCAGACCCGGCGGGTGCCTGAACTATGAACGAGCGTGTAGCATCCAATGCGTCGGCGCGCGCCGCAATATCATCAATGAGGAGTTGCTCATCCGTTGTCACGTCGCAACTCCGAATAGCGAGTGAGCAGGTTTAGCGGCCGTGCAGCCTGCAGGCCCTGCTCAATATTGATTCGCACA
>JADFHE010000009.1:38699-58861 GCA_022567295.1 Pseudomonadota bacterium
TCGGCGCGCGCCGCAATATCATCAATGAGGAGTTGCTCATCCGTTGTCACGTCGCAACTCCGAATAGCGAGTGAGCAGGTTTAGCGGCCGTGCAGCCTGCAGGCCCTGCTCAATATTGATTCGCACATCACCGTTAGAGATATCCTTGCACGCAATCGCAATCTGACTCTTGATCCGTTCCAACAGCTCAGGCCAGTCATTCACGTCGGTGTAGCCGCGACCTCCCCCGTCGAACGAAATCTCTCTGCTGTCAACGTTGATCAGTGCCAACGCCGAGACTGGCGCTTCAGTTGCGCAAGCATAAACGAACAGCTGAATTTCCTGAGGCTCGCTATCCCTGTTAATCAATCGTTTTTTCGATCCGGTCTTGTAATCGAGTATGGCGATACTGCCGTCGTCAAATCTGTCAAGACGATCGAAGCGCAATGGCAGGCGGATATGTCCCGCGACGAATTCGAAGCTGCCTTCTACACCCTCGATCTGAAATTCGTCGCGATTGCCATCAATCGCTACAAATTGACGCAACAGGCCTGCAATGCGACGTCGTTCCAGTGCCAGCAGCTGCAGCAGCACTGCATCGGTGTTTTTTTCATGCCGGGCGAAAGCCAAATTGAGTGCCGCATCAATACGTGATGTCAGATCCCGGTGCTGCCACGAGCGGATCATCTCGGATGACGGCAGGTCGACGTATAACTGGTAGAGCGCGTCATGAATCAGGTTGCCACGCAGTCGTGCGGGAATGCCTGTTGCCTGTGGGTAGATGACTTTGGCGCCCATTCGACTCTGTACGAATGCGCAAACCGGGTCAGTAATCTGGCGCTGGATCGTTGCGGCGCCCCCCGAAAGTTGTTCTCCCGCGGTAACCGCAGGCACGCTATCAGGTACGGCTTGCGTCGTTGCCATGGTCGTTAACGAGGCTGCGTACCAACCCGGATCAGCACAAGACACCTCGGTCACGGATACCAGCGGCGCGAGCAGGTCACTGGCAGTCTGCTCAGCGTCGTCTTCTGTTAAGGCGTAACTGCAGACAACTGTGTCCGCAGACTCGACCAGGCGCGTGAGAACCAGCTCCGCGTAACGCAAGGTATCTTCCGGCGTACAGTCTGGCATGCCGTGTTTTTCCTGTAAGCGCCGCGACACCAACGCGGAAGGCGTACCGGCAGGCGGCCAGTTAGCCGTAGAAATTCCGCTGAGCCATATCGCATCAAACTGCGACCCGGATGCTTCTAGCGGACCCATCAATTGCACGACAGCGTGGGTGGACTCGGGTTGGAATACCGTCTCCCCTGCCAACCATTCGATTCGTGCCAGAGCCATGGCGGGTGCCATTTTCGAACTGACCAGCCCGAGCCTGGCGAACTCGTTCAGCAGCTCCCGCCAACGATTAATGAGCTGAAAATCTGTACTGTCCAAAGAGTCCTGACCTGGCCAATTGAAAGCCGTCAATGTTTCGTCGATGAACACGGCCCATTCAGCAGGCGACGCCAGCTTCGGCAATTTACGCCGACGTTTGCTGAACACTGCCAGTCGGGTCATCCAGTCATTCGCGTTCGTACCATTGTCACGGCCACGCAATTCAGCGCCTATCATCGATGGAGTCCAGGCACGATCTGGCAACTGCCGCAATCGCAATTCCAGGCGACTTCGTCCGGCGAGACCTTTTGTTGACAGTAAGGGTGATCGCAGCAACAGGCCGACGTCGGTAGATGAAAGATCTTTGACCAACCAACGCAACATCGTAAGGGCAACGGCGATCGCGGGATATTCGGACAAGCGGCGGCCGTAGGAAACATTCACAGCAGAAAATAGCGATCGATGCCCATGCTGCCATCCCGGGGTGACGCCTTCGCGCACACGCCTCGCGATTCCTTCTGCGTCACCGTCGAGACCGTGAGCCACGATCGCAATCCGCGCTGCCGGATTCTCTTCGATACGGTTGCGCGCCCACGCCCCTGCAGATCTCAATTCAGCCGTGCTGTTTTCAAAAGCCTGCAGCGAGCGAGTGTTGCTGCCGTCTGCTCTTGGCGCGAAACGAACGTCGGTTCCTGTGGCCACCATCGCTTCTTGTATGGCCACAATGATCGGCGATTGTCGATCAAATCCGGCGAATGTGTAGCGGCTGGCCAACTTGCTTTGGCCCGCCGCAATCATCTCCAATACGAGGCTGGCAAGACCGGCGTCATCAACCATGTGTTCTCGTTGCAGGATCCCGAGATAACGACCTGCCGCCGCGGCAAACATTCGCTGATCCGAGTTTTGCGCGGCGCGGGCGATGTCGCCGATGGATACCTGCCAATCGGCCAATCGCTGCCAGATGTCGCGAGATAGTCTGACCAGGTTTGTCATGCCAGGCCCGCCGTCACCAATCTCTTTACTCAGGCATCGTTCCCACAACCACTGGCTTTGGTGCGCATTGATTCGGGTGGGGAGTGATTCTTGCTGCAGCGCGCAATTTACGGTCGTCACCAGCCAGTCCTGCCAGGCACTGACGTCCGGGATTTGCCACGCTTTGGCACCGGCACGAAGTTGTTGTGCTCCGAAGTCCTCGATCAGTATTCGCGCCAGTCGGCGATTTGCCGTTATTATCGACCCCGACTCAAGCAGCGATTCAGTCAGCCAGTCATACATTGGTCAGCTGTCGTGCTGTGCGAGTTGACAAGTGATTCTCTGTCCTGCCGGCACCGTCAGATCGACCGTCACCGACCTTTTGTTGCGATTTGCCGATAGAAAATAGGCTGACTCAGACTGGGCGCCTGCAAGCCAGGTAGGGCCCCAGTGTCGCGTATCGTCTTCTGTGCCGGGTTGCTTGACTTTGATTACGTCTGCACCGTAGTCGCCAAGCAACTGGCCGGCCCACGGTCCCGCGAGTATCCGGCTCATATCCACTATGCGAATGTTTTCTAATGGCGCTGGCATTGTCGTACCTTGAAAAAACCCGGCCAACCTTGCGGTTGGCCGGGTGGGTCCGCACGGAGATTGCGGATTGCGTGACTCAGTTGCCTGACGATTCGTCTGCGGCAGCTGGGTCCAGCTCTTCTACCTCTGCGCCCTTTACATCCCGGGGCACAGGGCCTTGTTCTATTTCCGGTTTTTTCTTGCCAAACTGAATCAGGAGATATTCATGTTCCTCCGGACTCAGTTCCCGGATCGACGCGATCCTTACGAAACGGCTATCGGCATATCCTCCGCCGTATGTCAAATTGTCGAATCTGGCGCAAACGCGAGAGGACTTTGAGTCGAACTCGATCCCAAGAGATGATTTCAGTCCATACGCGCGCCGTTGAAGGACCATATGGTACTTGCGGCGAGCTATACCATCAATGATGAGATTCGACTCATCCAGAACGCTATATCCTCGGATACTTGATCTTAAGATGCAATTCGAGCGACTGCTCCTGACACTACTTTCGCCGTCACTTGAGGCCTCATCGGTGCTCGCGCATGCTAATAAGGAACTTGAGATAACCGCTATAACGACTTGTTTAATAAACATTTAATCACTAGCTCAATAATATTTTTAGGCAGAGCTTTCTACCAGGAAAATTACTCCGATGGCGCTCGTGCGCATCAATCCAACAGATTAAGTTTACGCCAAATCCGCAACGAAATTGTCCCATTTCGGTGCTGACCCAGCCCGATCGGCCGTGTCGGACAGTGATCCATTCGCTCCATGAGCCCACACAGTGTCGTGATCCGCACTGTCCCGCCATACCGCGGTGCAACAACAGCACATTCTCATGCCCGGGCAACGCATTATCTCCGAGTTCAGATCGACAAACGACGCTGCGCCAGGCGATATATTCGAGATATTTATGCGACGCGCTGGTACTCATTATTTGACGGGCAGTCATCTTTACGCGCTCCAAACGGAGGTTCAATTTAGCTCTTGTGCGCGCTCAATGTGTAATGGACAATACCGGGCCGCGAACGCTGTTCGCGATACCAACTACCAGGTAAGAGGAGTGCCGCAGTGGAGAAGATTCTTGTCGGCCTGAAACGCGTCGTTGACTTTAATGTCCGGGTTCGAGTCAAAACTGACGGCAGCGGTGTCGAGACCGACGGCGTCAAGATGAGCATCAATCCATTTGACGAAATCGCTCTCGAAGAGGCCTTGCGGATCAAGGAACGTGGTGAAGCATCGGAGGTTATCGTGGTCTCCATTGGACCGGCGGAAGTTCAACAGCAGTTACGCACAGGGCTGGCGATGGGCGCCGACAGGGCTATCTTGATCGAGACCGAAAAACCGGTCGATCCGCTCGGCGTAGCCCGTATTTTCAAGTCGATAATTGACCAGGAAGGTGCCGACCTTGTGCTCCTGGGCAAACAGGCTATCGACGATGACAACAACCAGACGGGCCAAATGTTGGCCGCGATCTGGGGTCGTCCGCAGGCGACTTCCGCGTCGAAATTCGCGCTCAATGGTGACACAGCCAGCGTTACGCGTGAGGTCGATGCCGGCCTGGAGACAATTGAAATTGATTTGCCAGCGGTGATTACGGTTGATCTACGTCTCAACGAGCCGCGCTACGTAAAATTGCCGGACATCATGAAGGCCAAGAAAAAGCCGTTGGAACAGTTTTCGATTGACGATCTAGGTGTCGAACGTGGACCTGAAGTCCGCGCAGTTACTTTCGAGCCTCCTGCCGAACGAGAACGCGGCATCATGGTTGATGACGTAGCGGGCCTTGTTGCCGCGCTAAAGGATAAAGGACTGCTGTAATGTCGAAGATACTTGTTATTGCTGAACACGATGGCTCCAATCTGAATCCGAGCACGGCGAAGACGGTTGCATGCGCTGCAAGCATCGATGGCGCGGAAATCGACATTGTCATACTCGCTTCGTCTGCCAGCACGATCGCTGCCGAGGCGGCGCAGATCGAATCTGTGTCGCGAGTCCTGACAGTTGAACGTGCGGAGAATGAACATGCTTTAGCAGTTGTTCTAGCCCCGCAGATTGTCGCACTCAGTGCCGGCTACAGCCACGTGTTCGCGCCGTCGACGACATTCGGTAAGGACGTAATGCCGCAGGTCGCGGCATTACTCGGCGTCAACCAGATTAGCGACATCATGCTCGTGTTGAGCAGCCATACATTCAAGCGGCCAGTTTACGCGGGCAATGCGATCGTCACCGTCGAAGCCCCTGCAGGCCATGTTGTTGTTGCAACGGTGCGCACGGCTTCCTACCGGGAGGTCGGCGGTGGCAACTCGGCTGCGATTGAAAGTGTCGATGCCTCAACGGAGGTGCCGACGCATACACGTTTCATTGAATTGCATTCGGGCACATCGGATCGACCGGATCTGCAGACCGCGTCCAAAGTGGTTTCGGGTGGGCGCGCGTTGGCGAGTGGAGAGAACTTCGAAATTATCTACAAACTGGCTGAAAAACTGGGTGCGGGCGTTGGCGCGTCACGGGCGGCGGTTGATGCCGGATACGTGCCAAATGAAATGCAGGTCGGGCAAACCGGCAAAATCATTGCGCCGGACCTGTACATTGCAATTGGCATTTCGGGCGCGATTCAGCATCTGACCGGGATTAAAGACGCCGGTACTATTGTCGCCATCAACAAGGACGAGGAGTCCCCGATTTTTGAGGTTGCCGACATCGGCCTGGTTGCGGATCTGTTCACGGCCGTACCGGAGCTCACGGAGGCCCTCGACTAAAGCGCTTCGAGAATCGCTTCGGCCTTGCTCACCTCAAGCTGTCCCGGAGCTTCAATGGCTACGTGAGTAGCGACTCCGTCGTCGACGACGATGGCAAATCGCTGGCCGCGCATTCCCATGCCGAATCCTGTTGCATCGAGTTCCAGGCCCAGCGCTTGCGAATATTCGCCATTGCCATCAGCCAACATCATGACGTCGTTCCCAACGCTGCGGTCTTTGCCCCATGCGTCCATAACAAAAACGTCGTTGACTGCCATGCAAGCGATCGTATCAACGTTCTTGGCCTTCAATGCGGCTGCCTGATCGACGAATCCAGGCAGGTGATTCATTGAGCAGGTCGGCGTAAAGGCTCCAGGAACAGATACCAGCACAACTTTTTTGCCAGAAAACAGGTCGTCAGTCGAAATGGCGCCGGGGCCGGCGTCCGTCATGATGCCGAATGCGCCTGTCGGCATTTTTTCACCTACGGAAATGGTCATTTTGAGCTCTCCTACACTGGAAATTAGTAATCATTTTCGGCGACGTGCACGACCAATCCGTCGAGCGCATCGGATACTTCGATTTGACAGGTAAGGCGGCTGTTGGATTTCCGCTCAAACGCTGCATCCAGCATACTGTCTTCCATATCGTCCATTGCCGTAAGCTTGTCCGTCCAGGCATCGTCAATATAACTGTGACAGGTCGCACACGCACATGCGCCGCCGCACTCGGCAACGATTCCATCGATATTGTTGTCGATAGCTCCCTCCATGACTGAATAGCCATTCTCGACTTCCACTTCGTGGCGTGTTCCGTCGGGAGTGAGATAGATAATTTTCGGCATTTCCATGGTCCAACGTTTGAAGGCGCGAAATGATAAGGGCGTTGGCCGATATGGTCAACGCCCTTATGGGTTGATAGGTCGCCAGCGCGATTGGAACGGAGGACTTATGCTCGCGAGCTTTTCGCTTTGCGCTCGTTAATTTCCCTGCGTTTTTTTCGTGCTGCTTCTTCGGCAAGTCGAATCTGTCGATTGCGCTCGATCTCGGCATCAATAACGCGAATCCACTGTCTCGATATACGCTGCGCTCGCGGTACTTTGGCTGCCGCGCGAAATGCTGTTTTCGACTCGCCGTACTTCTGCTGATTGTAAAGGCACATGCCCAGAGAAATCTGGATATTGTCCGGACTCTTCAGTCCGCCCTTGCGTAGCGCAGTTCTGGCGGCTGTCACACACTGGCCGTACTCGCCAACGTTCAGGTAAGAGTTGGCAAGTCGTGCATCAATTTCGCCGTGATCAGCAAGCGCTGCCGCGGCCTTCTGCGCCGGAATTGCCTTCTGATCTTCCATGGATAACATCCACGCCTGGGACAACAGGCGGTAGTTCTTCTCATTCTTCTTGACAACACCTGAGTCCATTTTCTCCTGCAGCAGCTTAGCCGCATTGTAAGGGACTTCTGCCTGCATAAAGAGCTGCGCCATGGTGACGAACTCAGCTTCTTTCTCCAGCATTCCTTGCGTAAACGCGGCGTCGTATGCGTAAATTAACTTGTCATCCTGGCCCAACTCCGTGAACGCACCGGCCAGCGCTTTCCAATAACGCGCCTTTGGCCAGGTTTGCAGCATGGTCTTCTGAATATCCCGCACCTTGGCGTAATTTTCCTCTTGAAAATAGGCGAAATTCAAAAGGTTCCACCACGATTCTCTAGCCGGTTTGTTGCGGTCACGGGCGACCTGCATCGCGGTTTCTATCGGCTGAATCATGGCTTGGTATCGATCCAGGTTATACAGAATCTGCGCTTTGAGTATGAACGGCTCAGGTGCTGGATTCGTCTCAAGAACAAACCATTTATCCAGTGTTGTCAGAGCTTCCTGATAGCGCTCTTCAATGGTCAGCAACTGGCACATCGTAAACGTCGTTTGCTTTTCCATTTGTGGTTCAAGGCTCGGTATCGCAAGCAACTTTTTGTAGGTGGCGATCGCGTCCCGCATATTGTCCATATTGTAATAGACGAAACCGAGGTAATTGAGAACGTTGGCCTGCTCGTACTCAGTCAACTTGTCCGGATTGTACAGTCTGTTCAATAAGCGCAGCGCTCCCTGGTATTCTTTTTCGTCCACCATTTCCTGAGCTTTCACAATGCGCTCATAGACTTCCTTGCTGACTGCCTGAGCCTGTCGGGTCTTGGTCTTGTCATTTCTGTCGGCTTTTCCGCTTCCTTGAGCGTTTACATTGCCGCAGGCGAGCATTCCCGCCAGCAACAGCAGGCATAACTTCAGTGAGATTCCACGACTAGTATTCATGACTGAATAATTCCTTATTGATAGATTTCCCGCCAGCGGCGATCTATCGGCCTTAGTCCTCGAGCTCGAAAGTAATGCGGGTTTTAACGCCCACCACTTCTACGGGTATACCATCGACAACGCGGGGCTTGTACTTGAATTTCAGCACCGCTCGCGTTGCCGCACGCTCAAACAAACTACTCGTTGATTGCAGGACAATTGGGTCTTTTACGGTTCCCGTCGCCGTGACGGTAAACGACATGTCAACAAAACCCTCGAGTCCTCTGGACAAAGCCCGCGACGGGTAAACTGGCGCAACTCGAACGATCGGCAAGTAATCACCCTCGGCGATGTTCATGCTGCCTGGCCCGCCAATATCCGTATTGGCCGTTATGGTTGGCCGGGGAACGTCAATCGTAGGTGCGTCCGGGTCAATGTTATCCATGTCCTGAGGCGGCGTCTCAGGCGGCGTCTCAGGTGGTTTGGGTGGCTTGTCGGGTATAATATCGTAGAGGTTCAGATTCTCGTTTTTCTTAATCCGCACAAATTCGAGCTTGTGCCGCTCGCGCGGGTCCGTCAATGCCTGCTTACCCGAAACGATCAGCAGCTGCATGATGAACAGCAAGCTCATCGTCACCACTATGCCTATTACGATTGAAAATGCATAACGACCTATCATGGTCTCGTTCTCCTCGGTGCTTCTTGCCGCTCGATATTCCTAGGTATTATCAGAAGCGATCGCAATATTCGATACTCCAGCGGCTTTTGCAGCCTCCATAATAATGACCAGCATCTCGTTGGTCGAATCCTCATCCGCCTGAATAACGATAGAGCCTTTCGGGTTTTCGGCATGCAGACGCTCGATGACTTCGCGGATTCCCCGGGGATCTCTTTCCTTGCGGTCAATCCAGATCTCATCGTTTGCACTGATCGCAATCAGGATGGCAGCATCTTCCTGCATGTCGGCAGATACTGTGTCCGGACGCTCAATCTGGATGCCAGCCTCCTTGATAAAGGTCGCTGTGACGATAAAGAAAATGAGCATGATGAACACGACATCCAGCATCGGCGTCAGGTTAATCTCTTCACCCTCATCTTCTTCACCCAACGCACCATGATGTCTTCGCATGTGTTTGTCCTATTGAGTTGCCGTTCAGGTTTGGTCCGCGATCGATATGGTATAGACGCCGGCGTCTCGCGAAGAGTCCATTACCCATACGAGAATCTTGTTGGTCGACTTTTTGTTTGCCTGAATCACGACTGACCCCTTCGGGTTTTCCGCATGCATACGCTGAATATTCGCACGTACTGCACGCGGATCGATCATGCGACGATCAATCCAAATCTCGTCATTAGAGGTAATTATGACAAGAATGTTGGCATCTTCGGGCTTCGTCTCAGTGAGTGGAGCATCAGGCCGATTAACATCGATTCCGGCTTCCTTGATGAAGGACGCAGTGACGATAAAGAAAATAAGCATGATGAACACAACGTCGAGCATCGGCGTCAGGTTGATATCTTCACCCTCGTCCTTCTGCCCCATTGATAGATCAGTATGACGCATCTTGATTCCCTAGTGGTCCATGGTGAGTGAGTCCTCAAGGAACTCAACTTCACGTGCGGCACGGCGGCTCAGCAGAGTCACTAATAGAACGCCCGAAAGCGCTCCGACCATTCCCGCCATTGTCGGCACAGTGGCCTGAGAAACGCCGGCGGCCATAGCCCGAACGTTACCCGAACCGGAAACAGCCATTACCTGAAACACGCTGATCATTCCCGTTACGGTCCCAAGCAGACCAAGCAATGGACACAAGGCAACCAGCGTCTGGATCACGTTGATCCCCCTGTTGGTTGCCTCGCTGAACCGCGAAATCATTAGTTCGCGAATCTGGTGCGCATGCCAGGACTTGCGTTCCTGTCGGGACTCCCAGTTGTCATGTATCTCCAGCGACATTTCTTTCATCGGTGTTCTGAAGAACAGGATGCGCTCGGCGATGAACACCCACATCACAAAAATTGTCACCGCGATGGCCCGTAAAACCGGGCCACCCAGAATCATGAAGTCTCGAATGGCTTCGATGCTGTCAGCAATCCAAAGCATGGCGACTCCCTTTGGCGTTAGCCTTTCCGTTCAGAGTGCTGAGCAACAAGGCCGGCACTCTGTGACTGGAGGATATTGACGATTTTGCGACTCTGGCCACTAACGACCGTGTGCAGTAATACCATCGGGATTGCTACTACCAGACCCATCACCGTCGTCATGAGAGCCTGAGAAATACCACCGGCCATCATTTTTGGATCGCCTGCACCGTACAGCGTAATGACCTGGAAGGTCTTAATCATACCCGTAACCGTTCCAAGCAGACCCATGAGCGGCGCGACGGCCGCCACGACCTTGATGAACAGCAACCCCTTGGTGAGTCCGGGCATCTCTTTGAGAGCCGCTTCACTGAGTTTGAGCTCAATAGTTTCCGTATCGGCTTGGAGGTTGCTTTCATAGGCGGCGAGTACGCGACCCAACGGGTTATCCGTACTCGCAGTATCTCGCTTGAGCTGTGCAGCAACCCTGCGGCTGTCTCCGGAAAGACCGATCCAGCGCCAGATAGCGATCAGGAGTCCAATAATACCGAGTGCGATAATGCAGTAACCGACGATGCCGCCCTGCTCGATGCGATCCCGGATAGTCGGAGACTCGACCAAGAGGCTGAGAATGGTACCGCGTGTCACGTCAACACCGAATGTAACGATCTCGCCACTGTCCGCATCCATCAGGTCGTCGGTTGTTCCCAGATAACGGCCATCGGGCTGCCGCAGCAGCTCAGAGATCGTACCTTCGCCTGGATCGTATTGCAGGTAGCCGTTTTCGGAAACCAGGTTAAATGCGCCAACACGAATGACTTCCATTTCGGCTTGCTCGCCGTCCGCCTTGGTGACCAGGTGATTAAATCGAACCACGCGACCTGACTCGTAAACTTCACGCTGCAGCATTTCCCACAGCCGTTCGATGTCGGCAATCGAAGCGAGGCTGCTGGCACTCGCCATCTTGCGGCCGAGCGCAATGAGAAACTCGCCGCGATCCGGATATTGAATATTTGTCAGAGAAGCGTTGAATCGCCCTTGCGTATCACCCGATACGGTCTGCAATACGCCGAACAGTTCCTTTAACGCACCAAGCCGCTCGTCGAGTGCCTGGCGAGCTGTGATAATCCGCTGCTGGTTGAGTTCGAACTGCTGTTCCAGGGCCGCACTGGTGTTTTCCTGGCGTGTACGTTCTGCGCGAGCCTGATTCAGCAATGATTGCTGATTATTGCGTGACTGAGCGAATGCCGATTCACGTTGACGTGCTTCTTGCGAATCACGTGCCTGACCCTGCTCGATAAGTCGGAGCAGTTCCGCCATGCTGCGGGCATCTGCGTCCTGCGCGTTCGCTGCCGAAAATCCGAGACTAAGCAGTCCGGCGACAATAATGAGTGTTATACGTTTCATTTACACGCTCTCCGCTGCAGAAACCGGAACATTGATAAGCTCCGGAGCAATTAATTGCCGCGCAACTCTAAGGCCCTTTCGCACTTCGTTTCGAGCCGAGTTGTCAACTACCCAGGACTTCTCGGTCACGTCCCAACGACCCGTGATCCGGGTGTCGTCCGACTGGAAGTACAATCCAATACGCCCGATTCGCAACATATTGAACGCGCGCGTTGCGCCGTCGATCGTCAAGGACTGCTTGTAGTGCTCGATCGTCGATCCGTAGTCGTTTTCGATCTGGTATGCCTCCATTACCTTGCGGAATTTCTCGGCAACGCTGACATCCGAACGAGACATGATCTCCTTCAGAGTGTCAACTCGCTCAGTTCGTTCATTCATCAGAAACGGGACGTCAACCCTGACGGACTGGTAGAGTCCGTCAATCATGCGCTCCATTAGAGGAAAGATCTGCCGGTTAATGACATCGACCTGTTCCATGGACAGACCGATGTCTTCCAAGACAGCGGATTGTCCTTCAACCTGAGCTCTCATCAGGCGGTTGTAGACTTTGAGTCCGTCGATTTCCTTGTTTATTGCCCTGTACTGGTCTTCGAGGGAACGCGTACGTTCAACGACAGTGTTGATGCGCTCCTGCGATTGTTGAGCCAGGTTCAACCGGCGTTGATCAGCTTGCAGTATCTGATCGACGGTCTGGGCGAAAACACTGCCGGACATAGCTATAACCGATGTTGCGAAAAATACAGCGGTTAAGCGCCAGCTGCTGCTTATACACCGTTTCATGAACGCTCCTTCAAAGGTCGTATTGTTTTAGTTAATGGTCGGAGAGGGATGCAACGTATCCGTTGAATACATGCACAAATGAAAAGCGGAAACACTGAAAGCATCTCCCATTGCGCACGCGACCCTCTCCACCTTCGCCGCGCGGCGTTGAATATCTGGAACCCACTGTCTCTCTCTACTCTTCGGCCGACCCAGATCTCTTAACTGGGCTTCCCCGCCATTTCTTCCTCTTGTTTTTTAAGGTCCCTATACCTCTGAGGCCAAGAATACCACATGACCTGCAGATCGCCAGCCCAACAACTACATAACATTATTGACTGCGAATTTCTGGTTCGGTGCACTGAAAAATCCGTCGCTGCGCCGGCCATGTGGGCGACTGCACCGCTACATGAAGAACCCTGACAGTACTGCGTTTTTAGCAACGCTATATAAGGTATCGCAACCGGGACATCGCTAGTAGAACAAATTACTTTATAATTAGTTATTTACATCAGTTTCTTAAACTATGTTCTTTAGTATCAGCCGTAACTGATCATGCAACGGTTGACATCATTCCAACCATCCAACATGATTCTGCGCTATGACTGCTTCGCGCGAAATTATGCCGACAAACGTATTGCTCGTGCTACGACTGACTCTTCTTCTCTTGGGGAGGCAGAGCGGGTAGCGCGTATTCAGTCACCGGACGACGTAAACCCCGCATCCAAATGGATAGTGGGGTTTTTTTATCTCATTGCATTAAGGTCAGGAATTCACCATGCAAATGTACTCAGAGTCAGATGTCGATATTTCCTGCCTGGCGGATCGTCAGGTCACAATACTTGGCTATGGCAGCCAGGGCCGCGCACATGCGCTGAACCTCAAAGACAGCGGCTTTAGGGTGGTTGTCGGTTTGCGTGCCAGCGGCGCGAGCTGGGCCAAGGCGGAGGCAGACGGTTTGACGGTCCAAGAGCCGAACGAGGCGGTCAAAGGTGCTGCAGTCGTCATGTTCCTGACGCCGGATATGGTGCAAAAAAGTCTGTATCAAGCGGTTGTCGATGATATAGACGATGCCGCCATGTTGTTGTTTGCACATGGCTTCGCCATTCACTACCAGCAGGTCGAGCCACGCGCCGACCTGGACGTCGCATTGATTGCTCCCAAGGGGCCCGGTGGGTTAGTCCGCCGTCAATATGAGGAAGGGCACGGTGTTCCCTGCCTGGTTGCGGTGCATCAGGATGCGACGGGAAACGCGCTGCAGACTGCGCTCGCTTATGCGGCTGGTATTGGCGGCGCGCGGGCGGGCGTCATTGCAACCACTTTCGCGGAAGAAACAGAAACCGATTTGTTCGGCGAACAGGCCGTACTATGCGGCGGAGCCACCGAGTTGATCGTTGCCGGCTTTGAAACGCTGGTTGATGCTGGCTATCAACCCGAAGTGGCGTATTACGAGGTCATGCACGAAATGAAGCTAATCGTTGACCTGCTACACGAAGGCGGATTGCGGAAAATGTATAAGTTCATCAGCGATACAGCGGCCTGGGGCGATATGACCAGCGGCCGGCGCGTGGTCGATGATGGCTCTCGGGCTGCGATGAAGGCCATATTGACCGACATCCAGGACGGCACGTTCGCGCGCAACTGGATCGCGGAGAGCGAAAACGGCATGCCGGAATTCAAACGCATGATGCAAGCCGATCTGCAGCACCCGATTGAGAAAGTCGGTGCTGATTTACGCGGCCGAATGGACTGGCTTGAAGAGTAAGGCGACACAGACCCACACGGAGGAACACAGAGATGTCCAACGGTAGCTCAGTAGACAGGATACGCATTTTCGACACGACGTTACGTGATGGGGAACAAGCCCCGGGCTGCAGCATGACGGTCAGCGAGAAGTTACGTGTTGCCAAGGCGCTATCGGAGCTTAATGTCGACATCATCGAGGCCGGTTTCCCGGCTGCATCGCCGGGCGATTTCGAGGCCGTAAAGGCCATTGCTGAGCGGAATCTTGGCCCGGTGATCTGTGGCCTGGCACGCTGCAATGCGGCCGATATTGAGAAAGTGCATGCCGCGGTTAAAGGCGCTGACAATCATCGAATTCATGTTTTCGTAGCGACCAGTGCGATTCATCGTGAATACAAACTTAAGATGGCCAAGGAAGAAATCATAAAAAGTGCGGTCAATGCAATCCAGATGGCACGTGAATTGTGTGATGACGTAGAGTTTTCACCGGAAGATGCATCGCGCACGGAACTGTCTTACCTGGCAGAAGTTGTCGCAGCGGCGATCGAAGCCGGCGCCACGACGGTCAATATTCCGGACACTGTTGGCTACACGGTTCCGGCCGAATTTGATCGATTGTTTCGTTATTTGACGGAACACGTGCAACGTATCGACGAGATTACACTCAGCGTCCATTGTCACGATGATCTGGGCATGGCGGTAGCCAATAGTCTGGCCGCCGTTGTCGCGGGTGCGCGGCAGATCGAATGTACTATCAATGGCATCGGCGAGCGCGCAGGCAACTGCAGTCTTGAAGAAGTGGTCATGGCTGTGAAGACACGTTCCGAATTCTTCGGACTCAGTACCAGAATCGATACTACTCGTCTCTACCCAACGTCGAGACTGGTAGCCAACATCACCGGCATGCACCCTCCGCGCAATAAAGCGATTGTTGGAGAAAATGCATTCGCTCACGAGGCAGGAATTCATCAACATGGCATGCTGCAGCACGCCTCGACGTACGAAATCATGCGACCCGAGGATGTTGGTATCAGCAAATCGAATCTGGTGCTGGGTAAGCACAGCGGACGCCACGCATTTCGAAATCGTGTTATCGAACTCGGCTTTGATCTCGATGATTTTGAAACGAATCGCGCGTTTCTGGAATTCAAGAAGCTGGCCGATAAAAAGAAAGACGTCTACGACGGTGACATTGAGTCGATCATCATGAATGCGGGTAGCGCAACCGCAGGCCCGTGGACTCTGAAGTCACTTGAGGTGCAGACGCACACCGATGAACCGGCCACGGCGATAGTGAAGTTGATAGGCGAGGATGGCAAAGAAGCGTCCGAGTCGGCACACGGTGACGGACCTGTCGCCGCAGCATTTCAGGCTCTGGAACAGGCAACCGGTGTCAACATGGTGTTGCGGAATTTCGAACTGCACAGTGCAACAATCGGCGAGGATGCACAGGGCGAGGTCACGGTCACTGTTGAGATTGACGGTCATAGTTTCCGTGGTCGCGGTGCCAGCGTCGACATCGTCGAGGCCGGTTGCCGTGCCTGCCTGGAGGTCATGAACCGCACACTTCGTCGCCGTTCACGTGGGGACAGTGCTGCAGACAGGTCTCAGTCGGCACACGCAACTATTTAATTTTATTGACTATCGGACCGCAACAGTGAGCAACGACAAGACCCTGTTTGAAAAGGTGTGGGACGATCACGTAGTCGTCGCGGAAACGCCCGATACACCTGCAATCCTGTATGTCGATCTGCACATTATTCACGAGGTCACTACACCCCAGGCGTTTTCGCTGTTAAGGGAAAAAAGGTTTCCGGTGCGACGTCCGGACTTGATTCTGGCCACCATGGACCACTCGACACCGACGACGCCGGTCACAACATTCAAAGATCTCGACGTCGTGGCCGAAGGTGCGGCGAACCAGATTCGGCAGATGGAAGTCAACTGCAAAGAATTCGGCATCGAGCTACTCGGCTTCGGCTCTATCGAACGCGGCATTGTACATATAATTGGTCCTGAACTCGGGGCGACCCAGCCCGGGAAAACGATCGTTTGTGGAGACAGTCATACATCGACGCACGGCGCTTTCGGTGCACTCGCCTTCGGTATCGGCACAACCGAAGTCGGTCACGTACTGGCAACTCAGTGTTTATTGCAGCGCAAATCCAGGACGCTGGTCATCGACGTCGAAGGGAATCTCTCCAAGGGTGTCACCGCGAAGGATCTCATCCTCGGCATCATTGGCAAAATCGGGGTTGACGGTGGAATTGGACACGTCATTGAGTACCGCGGCGACGCCATTTCGGCGTTGAGCATGGACTCGAGAATGACCGTTTGCAATATGTCGATTGAGGCTGGAGCGCGTGCCGGAATGATTGCTCCAGATGACACGACATTCGAATTTCTCAACGGCCGGCCACGTTCACCGCGGGGTGCAGATTGGGATACGTCCGTTGCTCGATGGCGCGAACTCCGTACTGACGACGGCGCGAAATACGATAAATCAGCATCGATTTCAGCCAGTGATCTGGGGCCAATGGTCACTTTCGGAACCAATCCGGGCATGGTCGTCGGCATTAACGATGCCGTGCCGGATCGTCCTTCCGATCCAAGTTTCCGGAAGGCGCTCGATTACATGCAAATCGAAGCCGGTAAACCGATGACGCACAACGATGTCGATGTCGTGTTTGTTGGCAGTTGTGCAAACTCGCGTCTCTCCGATCTTCAGGAAGCGGCCAACATCGTAAAGGGACGCAAGGTGGCGGACGGGGTAAGAATGCTTGTCGTTCCAGGGTCTCAACAAATCAAAAAAGATGCCGAGTCACTTGGGCTGGACAAAATATTTGTAGCTGCGGGTGCCGAATGGCGCGAGGCAGGCTGTTCGATGTGTATCGGCATGAATGGCGATATTGTCGCTACGGGCAAGCTTGCTGTCAGCACCAGTAATCGGAATTTCGAAGGCCGCCAGGGCGTCGGTGCACGCACCGTACTGGCCAGCCCAATGACGGCGGCCGCATCAGCTATTACCGGTAAGGTCGCGGATCCCCGCCCCTTCCTGCGGGACGAGTAATGGAATCGATAGGAAAAATCACGTCGCGAACGGTTGTGATGCCAACCAATGACATCGATACGGACCAGATTATTCCCGCACGGTTTCTAACGACAACTTCGCGTGATGGTCTCGGTCAGTTTGTATTCAACGACTTGCGCCGTGATTCCAATGGCGACGATATTGCAGATTTCGTCTTGAATCAGCCGCAGGCAGCAGGTTGCGCGGTGTTGGTCGGCGGCAAAAATTTTGGCTGCGGCTCATCGCGCGAGCACGCGCCGTGGGCGCTGCTCGACTACGGATTCCGGGCCGTTATCAGCACTGAGATTGCCGATATCTTTAAGAACAATTCGCTAAAGAATGGCTTGATTCCTGTCGTCGTCGACGCCGAAATACACCAAAGGCTGATCGCTAACCCCGGCATTGAAGTCACCATCGACATCGAGACCCGGACATTGACACTGGAGGATGGATCCGCCGTTGAATTTCCGATCGACAGCTTTGCGCGTTTCTGTTTGTTACACGGCATTGATCAGCTCGGCTTTATCCAACAGCAACTCGCCGCCATCGAATCGTTTGAGGAGCAACGCAGCTGGACGCCCTGATCACGCTGTTGCCTGGCGACGGTATCGGGCCCGACGTTAGTCAGTGCGCCACGCAAGTCCTTAATGCTGTCGCGGACAGGAACGGCCACACTTTCCGTTTTGACGAACAGCTCATCGGCGGCGCGGCGATCGACGCGACCGGCGATCCATTGCCGCCACAAACCATTGCCAGTTGCCAGGCGGCCGATGCCGTATTTCTGGGCGCTGTGGGCGGGCCAAAATGGTCGGATCCGAATGCAGAAGTCCGGCCTGAACAGGGACTGTTGAAAATTCGCTCGGTGCTCAACGTATATGCGAACATTCGCCCCGTCAAAATTTATTCTGAACTGGTGGGTGCGTCACCGCTCCGAGCGGAGATTCTTGAAGGCGTTGACATGATCGTCGTTCGTGAGTTGACCGGCGGGATTTATTTCGGGGCCAAGACCCGGGATGAGTCATCTGCGAGCGATTTGTGCCTGTATACGGTCAAAGAGATTGAACGTATTGTTCGCGTCGCCGCAAATCTTGCCTCCGCTCGCCGTGGCAAACTGTGCTCCATAGACAAGGCCAATGTACTGGAAACGTCGCGATTGTGGCGAGACGTCACAGATCGTGTCATGGCGGCTGAATTTGCAGATATCGAGGTGGAGACGCTGCTCGTTGATGCGGCAGCCATGCACCTGCTGAGCCGTCCTGCCGACTTTGATGTCCTGGTGACCGAGAACATGTTTGGCGACATATTGACCGATGAAGCGTCGATGCTCGCCGGTTCGATGGGAATGCTGCCCTCTGCTTCGCTGGGTGATGGGACGGTGGGTCTTTATGAACCTATTCATGGGTCTGCACCGGATATCGCGGGGCTGGGAATCGCAAACCCGTGTGGCGCGATCGCCAGCGCCGCGCTGTTGCTGCGCCACAGTCTGGGCCTCGATAAGGAGGCAGCATCTATTGAAAATGCGATTGCCGAGGCGATTGCGGCAGGCGCGAGAACCGCCGATATCGTCACAGGCGGCAACAAATCTATTACGACATGGGAAATGACGACTGAGATTATTCGCTGCCTTAGCTGACCGCTCGCAGCGTGCGCGCCAATTTAACGGCGTCCAGCGCCTGCAAGATATCGGTAACGAGGTCTTCACTGCTCTCCAGGCCGATCGACAGTCGTACCAGGTTACTGCCAATGCCCGCCTCAGCTAACGCCTCCTCGCTGACCGGCGCGTGCGTCATCGAAGCCGGATGACAGACGAGACTTTCTACACCACCAAGCGACTCAGCCAGTGAGAAATAATTGAGCTCCGCGACAAATGTGCGAATTGCCTCCTGGCCACCGCTGATCTCGAAACTCACGATGCCACCAAAGCCACGCTGCTGGCGCTTGGCGATTGCGTGCCCGGGATGGGATTTTAGCCCTGGATAGTACACACGATCGACCCCTTCATGATCGTCTAAAACATTGGCGACAAGGGTGGCACTTTCTTCGTGCTGCTTAATCCTCGGGTGCAGTGTCCGAATGCCACGTAGCGTCAGGAAGCTGTCGAATGGTGCGCCTGTGATGCCGATGCAATTCGCCCAGTACGAAATTTCCTCGGCCAGTTCATCGCTCGCTGCAACAACGCAGCCGCCGACTACATCACTGTGGCCATTGAGGTATTTGGTCGTCGAATGAATGACGAGATCCGCCCCCAGCTCGATCGGATTCTGCAATGCCGGAGACAGAAATGTATTGTCCACTGCGAGCAAAGCCCCTGCACCTTTCGCGATTTCGGCTAGTCTTTCGATATCGACGATACGCAGCAACGGATTTGACGGGGTCTCAGCCAGAATGATCCGCGGTCTGCATTCGCAGGCCGCAAGCAACGCGTTGCAGTTCGTCTGGTCAACAAACACGACGTTGAACAGTCCTTTCTTCGCTTGCTGCTCAAAAAGCCGGAACGTGCCTCCATAGCAATCATGCGGCGCAATAATAGTATCGCCGGGCTTGAGCAATTGTGTAATCAAGGTCAAGGCGGCCATCCCGGATGACGTCACCACCGCACCCGCACCGCCCTCAAGCTCGGCAAGTGCATCTGCCAGCGCGTCGCGGGTCGGATTACCAGAACGTGTGTAGTCGTATTGGCGTTTCTCGCCGAGGCTCGCAAACGCGAAAGTTGATGACAGATGCAAAGGAGGCACCACGGCGCCGAACTGTGTATCGGATTCGATAGACGCACGGACAGCGCGAGTGGTTTTGCTTGCTGAGGAATTCATTGTCGGTCTCCGCTAAGTGTTCCGTTACTTCTCATCGGAACCCTGCGAAGCCCGCAAGGGAGGGGTTGTACTGCCCTTCGCCCGCGAACGGGTGTTGCAGTTACCCTCATCATTCGATGCCGTTAGAAAACTGAGCATGGCATCGCAGGAGTTGGCACCTTTTCAGAGTGGTTAGCTCTGAAGGTTGCCCCGGTGTCGTTGGGCCTATCCCTCAACCGGTCTCGATGAGTTTCGCAAAGTGTATGTGGCATTTGCGGTGTGGGTCAAGTACCCCTGTCGCAACTAACTGGTATCAGCCGTACAGAAGGCGGCGATTACAGCGTATATCAGTACACGGGCGATCCAAAAAAGACAGTTGCGGCGCAACGCCG
>JADFHE010000009.1:58959-81865 GCA_022567295.1 Pseudomonadota bacterium
ACCAAGAAAATTAGCACGCGTATTTGAGGATTCAACGTGAGTATTTCCGACATTGCTTTTCTCGAAGATCTGGAGACCATCATTAGGAATCGCTTGCAGGAGCCGAGCGCAGAAAGTTACACAGCGAGTCTGGTCAGCGCAGGAACGAGGCGCATCGCTCAAAAGGTCGGCGAAGAAGGAGTCGAACTTGCGCTGGCCGCCGCCGCAGGCGACAGGGACGAAATTATCGACGAAACGGCTGACCTCCTCTACCACATGATGGTGTTACTTGCCGATCAGGAACTCGGTCTAAAGGATGTCTGCGATCGGTTGCGAACTCGACACTCGGGCGGCTAGCCGCTGGATTTTTCCACGGCCATCGCGTACCTGGGTCGAGCCAGGCAGCGATCAGCATATTCACCGAGGTTGCTGGTCTCGGGCAGCATGTCGAACATGCGCATGACAATGGCGCTCGATCCCAACATGACATCGGCGACCGTAAAGCTATCTCCGAGTATCCATTGTCTACTCTCCAGTCCGTCATTGAAGATTTGAATCATGGAGTCGAAGTCGCCCCAGCCGTTACGTCCCGGATTCCCTTCAATGTTGTTGAACTTTTCGGACATGGCGGGCTCAATTACAGCCGGTGTATACAAGGTCCAATACAGAAATTTACCGCGCAGAGGATCATCGATCGCGGGAGCAAGACTGCCAGCACAGTAGCGATCAGCGATATAAAGACATATCGCAGCTGACTCCGACATGCTGACATCTCCGTCAACGATAGCAGGAACCTTGCCCATGGGGCTCGCCGCCCGAAATTCCTCACTGTCATTTCGATTTTCTGCACGAATGTCGATCCGCTCAGTTTCGTACTCGATTCCCGCCTCTTCAAGCATCCAGAATGCGCGAGTCGAGCGTGTCTGTGGCGCCCAGTACAGCTTTATATGGCGCTCTCCCTGGCGACGTCGCGGCGATTGAATTGTAAGTTCATCTAATTGCTTTTGCATCCCGCAAAAAAAACCCGCGAGGAATATCCTGGCGGGTTTGCTGGCAGTGCCCGAGCTTTTTTATTGGCCGGTACAGTTGCCAGGCACACCCACGCACCTCTGGCGCGCCATGTGTCTTATATGTTTTATCGCATCGAACGAATCGATGTGCTGGCACAATACGTGGGTGTCATAAAGGATCACTGCAGCAGTAAATCGAACCTGGTCATAAAGGTCAAGTCTCCGCCGACCCTAATCATCCCATGCCGGAGGAATGGTCACGGCACCCTCTGATGCTGACGATACCGCACTCCGGTATTTCGCGAGCGCACCGCGAGTGACCGGCGATTTAGGTCGTTTCCACTGCTCTTTGCGCCGTGCCATTATTGTTTCGTCGACAGCAATAGTGATTTCCCTCAGCTCCGCGTCTATCCGAATGGTGTCGCCATTCTCAACAAGGCCAATTGGCCCACCCATGGCCGCCTCCGGAGTGATATGACCAACAACGAATCCATGACTGCCACCGGAAAATCGACCGTCAGTAATTAATGCAACATCTTGGCCGAGTCCCTTGCCCATAATCGCCCCGGTCGGACTCAGCATCTCTCGCATCCCGGGGCCACCCTTTGGTCCTTCGTAGCGAATCACGATAACGTCACCGACCTTGATCGAATCGTCGAGAATAGCCTGCAACGCCTCCTCCTCCGAATGGAATACGCGAGCTGACCCTTCGAAATGCAAGCCTTCCTTGCCGGTAATTTTCGCGACCGCGCCTTCCGGCGCAAGATTTCCGTACAGTATTATCAGATGGCTGTCAGCTTTTATCGGGCTGGCAAAATCTTTGATAACGTCCTGGTCGGCGGGATAGTCTTCAACGTCAGCTAGATTTTCAGCCAGCGTATTGCCGGTAACCGTCATGCAGTCGCCGTGCAGCAGGCCATTATCCAGCATGCGCTTCATCAATGGCAGGATGCCACCGATCTCGATCAGTTCGGACATCAGATACTTGCCGCTGGGCTTTACATCGGCAAGCACTGGGGTCTTCGCACCAATGCGCGTAAAGTCATCAAGCGACAATTCGACATCTGCTTCACGTGCGATCGCCAACAAATGCAATACGGCGTTTGTAGAGCCGCCCAAAGCAATAACGACTGATATCGCGTTTTCGAACGCCTTATGCGTCATGATGTCGAGTGGTTTAATGTCCTCGCGGATGAGATTCAAAACGGCCTCGCCGGCGCGATGGCAATCCAACATCTTGTCACTGGAAACCGCTTCTTGCGCAGAACTATTGGCCAAGCTCATGCCCAGCGCTTCGATCGCCGAAGCCATCGTGTTTGCAGTGTACATACCGCCGCAGGCTCCCGGACCGGGAATGGCCGTTTTTTCCACCTCGAGAAATTCAGCTTTCGATATTTTGCCCCCTGACCTGGCACCTACCGCCTCAAATACCGAAATAATGTCGCGGCGTTTGGCGCCGGGTTTTATGGTTCCGCCATAGACGAATACTGACGGTCTGTTCAGGCGCGCCATTGCCATTACGCAGGCGGGCATGTTCTTGTCGCACCCACCGATGGCGACGATGCCATCGAATCCTTCGGCGGCCGTTACAGCCTCAATCGAATCGGCAATAATCTCTCGGGATACCAGTGAATATCGCATTCCCGGGGTGCCCATGGAAATACCATCGGAGACGCTGATGGTGTTGAATATAACGCCTTTGCCCCCTGCCTCATTCGCACCCTTCGCCGCCTCTTCCGCGAGACCGCCAATATGCATATTGCACGGTGTGACCATGCTCCAGGTAGAGGCGATACCGATTTGCGGGCGTTGAAAGTCGTCTTCCTCGAATCCAACCGCCCGTAACATTGCACGGCTGGGCGCTTGCTTGTCACCGTCAACAACGACGCGAGAGTAGCGTCGCAGTTCTTTCTCACTCATGGGTTCGCCGAACCTCTGCTTGTGCTCCGCCGGATGCAGAACAGGAGCGGCAGTCTAGCAAGAAATCATGGGGTCTGTGGATCGTCGTCCCGGATCGTTACGACGATACGTCGATACACATTAGTCGCTGTCGAACCAGGATCACTGGTGAGTTCAACGACAAACGATTCGTCGCCTTCCACTTCGGCGTCCTGAACCAGCGGAATGAGAAGCCGTGCCGATCGCTGCCCCGGGCCAAAGGAAACCGAGTTCCCGCCCGGAGCGAAGTAATCTTCACCATCGGTCGCCGTAATGTCGCTGATCGAGAACTCGACGATTAACGGGGAGTTGTCGGGATTGAATCGCACCAGATCAATTTGCACGGCGGGATCTGTTTCGCGGATCGATGCCTGACTTGCCGCAAAGGCGACGGTATTTCGAGGCAATCGTGACTCAAAGGCGCGCTGATCGTCGTCTTCCAAAGTAAGCTTAATCAATGCCAGTTCAGAATCCGCGAATTCAATTTTGCGCAGCCGCAAAGTTGACTGTTGGTCGGCTTCGCGCAGCAGATCTGAGGCCATTGTCAAAGTTACGCGGCCACGTTCCTGCCCGGCCGGAAACTGAATCACACCCGAATTGGATAATGCGTACTGCCCAGCCGCCCAGGGTGAACGATTGCCGCTGAAGCCGATTTCTTCGAGCCGCAATGTCATTGGCGTGGCCAAGCCGGTGTCACGAACGAAATCGATGATAACGTCATTACCACCTTCTCGCATCGCGATATTGAATGGCGCACCGGCCTCACCGTGCGGCGAGAATGGAATCACCAGTGTTGGGGCCGGCAGCAATGAAAAATCGACCAGCATCGAATCCGGGCCAAAGATATCATCCACAACCTCGACAGCCCTATCATCAAGCTCCCGAACTGCGGTCTCAGGTTCGGAAGTGGTCAACTGCTCCTCAGTGACTGTCTCATTCGGAACCGGCATGGGAATTAACACGTCCGGGGCACGAATTGTCGGCGTATCGTTTTCGATCACCTTGGACGTTTTAGTCGCCTGAGCGGCGATGCGCTCGATCAGGGGCTGCAGATACCCGGACTGATACCCGAGTGCCGCTGCTAATGCAGCAATCAGGACCAGCGCGACAAGACGTTTCCCAGTGCCGGCACTTTCATCTTCATCGGCAAGACGATCCGGGGCCTCGACCACGAACGGTTCGTCGCGATTATCATCCAGAGCGTCCATAAACTCATTGATGGAACTGAAGCGCATGACACGCGAGTATGACAATCCTTTATTAAGGGCACGCCATTGATCGTCATTCAACGCCTTCAATCGCTGCGGCTTCATCCCTTCTTGAGATGCTTCAGCGGCATCACGTGGCCCAAAAACGCGGTACCCCGCAATCAACCGGTACAACAAACAACACAGGGAAAAAACGTCGTCCGCAGCAACAGGATCCTCGCCAGTCAATACCTGCATACTTGAATACGCTGGCGTCATAGCACCCAGAACACCTGGATCAAACTCTGCATTGGCGCGCAGCTGTCGGACGCGCGCTACACCGAAGTCAAATAATTTGGCGTCGCCGTTGGGCGCTATCATTATGTTGCCGGGCTTGATGTCCGCATGCACGATGCCGCAGCGGTGCGCATAGTCCAGGGCATCGCCAATCTGACGAACAATGCGAAACGCAGCATCATGATCGATGACTGAGGCGTCTCTTGAATCAAGAATATCGGCCAGGGTGCGTCCTTCCATCCATTCCATGATCAGGAAATAAAGATCATCGTCGCGATCAAGATCGATGAAACGGACGATGTTCGGATGCACCAGGCAACGACCTTTTGCTGCCTCCTGCTGCAACGCCCTAAGCGCCTGTCCATCCTCGGCCAGTTGTGGTGACAATACCTTAACGGCGACCCAGTGCTGTTTGCTTCCCGCTTCCGCGAGACGGCGGTCCAGGGCTTTATAGACAACACCCATGCTGCCCCCGGCAATCTTCTCCTGCAGCAAGTATCGATCGCGTAACAACGAACCCACCTGAACTCTGGAATCCGCCGATTTATCGGGTGCGATACCCGCAGGAATAACGTCCGTCGCACCAAAGACATCGTCGCCGGCCGGTTCAGCCGTCATCGGCTTCGGAGCGCGCCGTGATGTCTCCGCCGTGGGACTCGTGGGTACTTTTTCAGTTACGTATCGGTCGAGCATGGACTTCACAAGCTGGAAAGTCTCTTTCCGCAATGCCCCCTCGTCCAGGCGTTTCTGAAGAATTTGACGAATCTGAGCTTCGCTGCCGCTGGACGTGCTCAGCAAATTGCCAATGCTCTTCTGTATAGCTGCAAGCATATCGACATGGTTCGCCTTTGCGTGGAGCTTGTCATCGAAGCTGGCCAGCTGGTCGACGAAGGCGTCGCGAATATTTTGGGAATCGGCACTCATAGCATTCGTCAGTTTATCGTCGCGAATCGGCCTGAACCGGAACTGGTCGTCAGAATACCTTGCCCGGATTAAGAATATTCTTTGGATCCATTGCCTGCTTTAAGGTTCGCATCAGCTCGATTTCATTTTCGTCACGGTATTTCGACAGGAATTGGCGCTTCGAGCGACCAATCCCATGTTCGCCACTAAAACTGCCGCCCATTTCCTCAACGAGTTCATAAATAGCCTCCGTAACCCTGGGCCCGTCATCGGAGCCCTCGGGCAAGGCGACATTGTAGTGAATATTGCCGTCTCCCACGTGCCCGAATGCAAGCAGTTGTGCTTCAGGCACGAGATCGGCGAGCAGCCGGTCTCCGCGTTGCAAAAAGTCTTCAATTCGAGAGACAGGAACCGAAATATCATGTTTTTGTGCTGGGCCCTCGGCCCGCTCGGCCTCGGCAATAGAATGTCGCATTCTCCAGAATCTCTCTGCCTCCGCGCTGTTCTTGGCAATGATGGCATCGAGCAGCAATTCACTATTCGCTGCCTCCAGCAATACGTTCTCCAGCAGGCTTCCATTGTTGTTGCCGGCGACTTCCAGTAGTACGTACCAGGGAGCCGCAGTGCTGAATGGCACAAGCGTATCCGGTATGTGCTTTTCTACCAAGTCGAACACATACTTCGAAACCAGTTCGAATGCCTCGATGGAATCCGACATTGCCGAGCGTAGATGAGCCAGCAATCGTACCGCGTCACCGCTGGATCCCAGGGCGACCAACGCGGTAGTTTTAGGACCTGGGTCCGGATAGAGTTTGAGGGTCGCTGCGGTGATAATGCCGAGCGTACCTTCGCTCCCAATGAACAAATGTTTCAGATCGTAGCCTGCCGTGTCTTTTCTAAGTGACCTCAAATTGCTGATTACTGTGCCATCGGCAAGCACTGCTTCAAGGCCGAGCACTTGTGCGCGGGCTGTTCCATAGCGCAGCACATTGATCCCTCCCGCGTTGGTCGAAAGATTGCCGCCAATCTGGCAGCTACCCTCTGCGCCGAGACTCAACGCGAAAAGACGATCGACGTTCCTCGCTGCATTCTGAACATTCTCGAGTATGCAGCCTGCCTCCACCTCCATAGAAAAATTGGCAGCATCGACTGCCCTGATCTTGTTCATCCGGGCGAGCGACAAAATGATCTGAGTACCTGATTCGTCCGGTATGGCGCCGGCACACATGCCTGTGTTGCCACCTTGCGGAACAATGGCAACGTTCGCATCAGCGCAGGCGCGGACGACCGCTGATACTTCCTCAGTACAAGCGGGCGATACCGCGATCGGTGTTGCGCCCCGTACCACGCTGCGCCAGTCTGTAAGTCGCGGCTTGAGAGTCACTGGGTCCGTTGTCCAACCTTTCGGTCCGACGATTTTCTGCAACTGCTCAATCAGCATGATCAAATATGGCTTGTTCTGAAAACGTCGCCCAGTCGATGTTGCTGCCACACATAAGCAGCACAATTCGTTTCCCCAGAAGTGATTCCCGGAGTGGCCCCAAAAGCGCTGCCGTTGCAGCGGCACAAGCTGGCTCTACGGCGATACTCATCGCCTGAAACAGGAATCCCATTGTCTGCCGAAGTTGCAGATCATCGATCATTACCAGGCGGTCGACGTTTTTCCTTGCCAGCCCAAATGAGTAAGGCATCGCGAATGGCGCGCCCAGGCTGTCGGCGATCGTCGTTACTTTGTCGATGCTTTCTGCTCGACCAGTGGAAAAGCTGCGATGCATGGTAGCCGCTCCCTCGGGCTCTACACCGATCACTTCAGCGCTGGGACGCAATTGCTTGATAGCGTTTGACACGCCTGCGATCAGCCCGCCACCCCCAACCGGTACGACGATTGCGTCAAAATCCTCGACCTGCTCGCAAATTTCGAGACCGACAGCGCCGGTACCGAGCGCAATTGTTGGACCCTCGAATGGATGCACGAAGAAGCGGCCTTCTTTATCCTGAATACTTTGCGCCACATCGAATGCCTTATGGACGTCGTCCACGAGTACAACCTCAGCTCCATACGATTTACACGCCACTATGCGAGACGGATTGGCGGAGCTGATCATGACCACTTTGGCCGTTGTCCCGACCATCTTTGCAGCATACGCCGTCGCTATCGCGTGGTTGCCCGCACTGACAGCAGTGACGCCATTTTTGAGCGCCTTTGCTGTGAGTCCGTGCAGGGTTGCCAACGCCCCCCGTGCCTTGAAGGTCCCGGTTCGTTGCAAGAATTCAAGTTTCGCGATCACCCGGGTGCCCGCGCCTATTTCATCCTCGATGGCCGCACAGCGCACGACAGGAGTGCGCAGCGTCTGTGCGGTCAGTTGATCACGCAGTACACGAATCGCTTCGATTTTAGGTCCAGATTCACTCATTTGTTATGTAAAATGCCACAATACGAATTGACTTGTGTTGTTCATAAGGGATGATTAGGTTGATGAGGCGAACTGTGGCAGAGAATCCACGTCCGCGAAAGTCGCTACGGGCAAAAGCATGGAACTAGATGATCTGTCGAAATCTGGCATTCGACGAATAGCCGATTATTCGCCGTACCTGGATCAGTTGGCCGGACTCGCTCAGCAAATGGGCCTCCGGCAACGTAGCAATCTGACCGACGTTGAAAATGCGCTGCGCAGCCACTGGTCGCTCGGCCAGAACTCCATACTGAGCTGGGCGGCGCTCGATCAAAGCATATTGATCCTGGTTGTGCCGCACTATGCGATTGCCGAATACACGGCCCCTCAGGAGGGTTCAATGCCGCCGCGTGTATCCCCTCGATTCATCACACAGCTGATTTCCGGCGATCGCCAATTGTCGATTTTGCAGATGCAAAAAGTCTCGCGACTCCTGGACATAGAACCGAAGAATATTCCATTGCGCGTACCACTCGAGGGTAGCGATGTCGAAACAAGGATCATCGAGAAGATGATTCGCAAGTACGGCATCAATTTCGTACCCAGCCGGGCCGTAACGCTGTTCGACATCGTCGGTTTTAGTTTACATACGGCCTTCGAGCAGATGACGCAGTTGAACAGCCTCTCATACTCTTTGAATTCAGCGCACGCGAAGATGCTGGAAGCGGATGTAAATATCGATTTCGCGCGCTCTTCGAGCGGGGACGGATTCTACATATGGAATCGCGACGAAGGCCTGGAAGCCAACGTCAACCTGTACCATTTCATGCATATTGTGCTCGCCGATAACGCCATTGCGAGCAGCAAGTCTTCGTCGAAGGCCGTGCCGCGACTCCGGGCCTGTTTTCACGTTGGCAGCTGTTACGAGTTCCATCAGGCCGAGGGTTTGAACCCAACGACGCACGATTTCATCGTTGGCGACGTCACCATTGAACTTGCGCGAATGATCGACGCAGCACTGCCCGGTCAAATTCTGGTCGGCGACTTTATGGCGGACATCGAGGTTGAGGACGAAGAAGGTAATTTTACCGTACAGCCTAATGTTGATGCCGCGACCTTTCTGCGACGCGCACAGGGAAATCTTTCGCAACTCAGTGGTATGGAGTTGTCTGGCGATCGCGTGACGGCGATCAAGTGTTATTTGACCGGCGAAGACATGGGCGGCGGTAAGTTCAATATTCGCCGCCTGACGATCAAGGATAAACACGGATTCTCGCGCGTCGCGTTCAATGCCAAGGTGAATATTTATCGCGAAGAAGGCGATCCAATTCTGCTCGGCATACAAGACAAGAAGCTGCCGCTAGCTACCGCTGACTGAACAGTCGTTGGCTCAATCGGAAGCGGTAGAAATGATGTTGACGGCCATGCCGTCGTCCAGCCCTTCGGCACCGCGTACGACAACCGGATCTCCAGCGCTCAGTTCGCCAAACACTTCAATATGTGCGCCAGCACCGAGTCCAACAATAACGTTGACTCTGCTGACGGTCGCCTGATCAACAACTTTGAATACGTACGTACCTTCGCGGCGCAGGATAAGAGCGTCCCGGGGAATTGCAAGCACTTCCTTGGCCGCTGCAGTCGGCATTGTAAGCCGAACACTCTCACCGACGGTCCATAATTTCGGATCCGCATCCAGGCGAACCTCGAACATGTGCGATTGAGGATCACCAAACGGAACGATGGTGCGAATCGGCGCATTGCCGTGGCGATAGTCATTACTTATCTGCAGCACGTCGCCCTTGCTGATGAAATTGACGGTGCTGAGCGGCGCTCTGGCAATGACCTCCAGTGAATTAGGATCAACCAGACGCAACACTTCGTCTGCGACATTCAAGCGCTCGCCGATACTGCGCAGCCTTTCAGTCACTATGCCGTTGAACGGCGCTCTGATTTGCGTAATGTGCATCGCGATCTGCGCGTAACCCAATTGCGCCTGTGCGATCAGATGATCGCTCTTAGCGATGGCGAGATCGGAGGTGGTTTGGTCCAACTGGCTCTTTGCTGCAAGATTCCGACTGGATAACTCTTCGAGGCGGTTCAATTCCGATTCAAAGAACGTAACACGAGCTTGTTCTCTATCGACGCGGCTCTGCGCCTCCATCTCGCGAATTTTGAAAGTAAAATCTTCCAGCCGTGCAATCGTATCGCCCTCTTTGACTTCGGTTCCGACTTCAGCAATCCAAGTTAATTTTGCGGCTAATTCGGAAGCAAGTCGTGAATCGAACCGGCTGACAACCGTTCCAGGCAACTCAATTGATGGTGCGAGCATTCTCATCGTTGCGTCTTCGGTAACTACGTTTGCCGGGCCGTATTGCGCCATTGCATGCAACGGAACGCCAAGGCAAACCAACATCAGAATTCTACAAATGAATTTCTTGCCCGTCATTTCAACCCACAACAACTGCGTCGCCAGTAGCAACCGGCGCCGTTTGTACCGTTTCGCCCAATCGCAACAGGCTTGGCAGGAAAATAAGTGTAAAGACCGCACTCACGGCCATACCGCCAACGATGACGGCCGCTAGTCCCTGGTAAACCTCTGATCCTGGACCAGGAATTAGCAACAGCGGCAACATGCCAAACAGGCTGGTCATGGTGCTCATCAAGATTGGGCGCAGGCGCCGTCGTATGGCCTGCTCAACCGAGCTACGTCGATCGAGCCCATTGCGCTCCGCAACTCGCGTCTGATGCACCAGCAGAATCGCATTATTGACCACCAGTCCCAGCAAGGTAATAAATCCGATCATCGTCAGCAGGTCCATCGGTAAATTCATGATACGAAGCAGCGCGACTCCACCGACGGTCGCTAATGGCAATGCGGCAATGACCAACAGACTATCGATAAACGAACGAAACAGACCGCTCATAAGAAGGTATAAAACCATTATCGCCAGGGTGAAACTTTGCGCCATACTACCGAGCGCGATATTGAGATCATCCGCACTACCGTAGTAGCTGATTTCACCGTCATCCGGTAAATAGGTCATCAGCACTGGCTCTACATGCGTTTTGAGAATCTCGATCGACTCCTCAAGTGATACGTTATCGGGCGGAGTAATAGACAACGTCAGTGCTCTGCGGCGGTCGACACGGCGTATCTCATTGGGGCCGGCAGTTCGCTGTAGTTCTACCAACTGATCCAATGTTTGAATTCCGCTTGCGGGGGTTGCCAACGGTGTCGCCGCGAGTTGTTCCGGGCTAGTCCACTCCGGCGCACGAAGTACGACATCGAGTCTGCGGTTGCCGTCGAAGAAGTCGCCAACATAAACACCGTCGCCGAGCGCACGGACCACTGTCGACACTTGTCTGCGGTTCCAGCCAGCCTCGGTTATTCGCCTTTCATTGGGTATCAGCCGTAGCTCCGGCTCGGCGAAATCGACACCCGGTATCGGTCTGGCCTGGGCACCCGGCAGGTGTTCGGCGACCAGCCCTAATCCAGCTCGTCCAGCCGCGAGCATGGCATCCATGTCGCGACTCTGGATATTCAGCTCAATGTTGCTGCCGCCACCCAATCTGTCAAAAATACCCCATTGATCGGCGAAGGCCATCGTGTCCGGAAAGCCGAAGAGAATCTCATTGTTAAGCTTATCGACAAATGCGTCGGAATCATTTGGGTCCACTGTCATCGCGCCGGCGAACGCGAAGGAACCGAACATGCCCATGAAGTAATTTCTCAATTGCAGGTCGGCGCCCTCCTCGAGGTATGGCTCCAGTCGCCGAATGACGACGTCTGCGAACTCCTCCTTTCCTGCGGTCACACTCTGCCCTGGCGGCAAAATGATGTAGGCGAAAATCCAGCCTTGCTTGCCTTTTGGCAAGTAGTCCGCCGGCGGGATAAGGGCCCAGGTTAGAAAAGTCGCGCCGACGAACAAGCCGGTGATCAGCATTTTTCTATTTCGATCACTATCTGTCAGGCTCATGATCCGGCGCGTAATCTGGTCCCACCACTCTTTATGAAGATCGTCGTGTTTCGAGTCCCTGATCCATTTTGACGCCGCAGCCGGAATCACCGTTACGGCAATAATGAACGACGCAGTCACTGCCACTGATATCACGAGCGCGAGGTCCGCGAAAAGCTGCCCGGATATGTCCTTCAGGAACATGATCGGCAGGAAAATGACGACCGTCGTAGCCGTCGACGCGAATAACGCGCCCCAAACTTGAGTTGCACCTTTTAACGCCGCTTTTTCGGGCTCTTCCCCTTTTTCACGAAGGCGAACGATATTCTCCAAGACAACGATCGCAGCATCCAGCACCATTCCCGTCGCGAATGCCAAACCCGCGAGCGAAATCATGTTGAGCGTCCGACCGGTAATCTGCATCACCATGAAACCGGTGAACAGCGAAATCGGTATCGCCAGCGCTACAACACAGGTCGCTCGAAACCGTCGCATGAACCACCACAGAATGCCGATGGCCATCGTTATTCCGATTAACAGGTTGGTTCGCAACATGGCGATGGATTCTTTGATATAGAGTGACTCGTCATAGGCTTGCGCGATGTTCAGCCCCTCTCGCTTCAACACACCACTCTGCAGCTCTTCGACGGCCAGTTTCAGCGCATCCATAACCTCAAGGACATTTACGCCCTTCTCAACCTGCGCGTTGAAAGCGATCGAATCGCGACCATTGAGGACGATGAATCCACTGCTGTCACGCATGACAATATCGACCGTCGCGATATCACGTAGGCGGACCGGGTTACCGCCGCGCCAGTCCAGCACCATCTCACCGAATTCGGATAATTCGTACTGGCCGGCATAGCGTAGTGTGTACTGGCGCCGGCCAACTTCGCTGAAGCCCCCGGAGATATCTTTGTGATTGCCGGTCAACTGGGCGAGAGATGGAATTTCTATGCCAAGCGCTGCCGCTGCATACGGATCGAACGTGATTCGCACTTCGTTATCTCGGCCGCCATACGCGTTCGAATTCGAAATTCCCGGAACGCGTTCAATACGCGCCTGCACAACCTCGCGAACGAAGTCACTGTAACTTGCCATCGGCCGGGTGTTGCCTTCTGCCTGCGTCAGCGAAAACCAGGCTATCGCGGAACCGAAACTATCCTGGCCGGCAAATATTCTGGGTTCCGTTACGTCGTTTGGATATCGCGGCACTTGATTCAGTCGATTGATGACCTCGATAAGCGCGCGCTGCAAATCTGTGTCGACCGTGAACATCAGGCTGATGCTCGCGTTGCCCCGTGTCGCTGATGACTCCATTTTATCGAGACCGGGCAATCCTCGCAGCATGTCTTCCTGCGGCTCAACTATCTCGGACTCGATTTCTTCCGGTGCGGCGGTGCGCCAGCCGGTCGTGATCTGGATAAACGGGCGTTGCACATCGGGAATCATTTGCACCGGCAATCGGGAAAGCCCAATCGCTCCCATTAGCAGCACCAGCAGAACTGCCGCGATGACAGCAACCGGATTCGAAATCGAAGTCTTGGTCAAGCTCAAGCGCAAATCTCCAATGGCACGGCAATCAATACGCCGTTTTGCTCAGACAGCCCAACTGCCCCGGGGTTCGATTCGAAAATTGGTCGGGGCGAGAGGATTCGAACCTCCGACCCCCACAACCCCATTGTGGTGCGCTACCAGGCTGCGCTACGCCCCGACCGATGTGAAAATTCGCGCCCCGGGCGCAATAACACAGGGCGGCAATGATACTTGCCGTCGTCGAACTTGGAAAGATAAGATTTTAGCGGCGCAGAATCTTAAGAACTTGTTCAAGTTCCGACCGTATCTGCTTGATTATCTGCTGACTTTGCGTGACATCAGACCTGGCATCCTCACCGGTAAGACGTTGACGGGCACCACCGATCGTGAATCCCTCGTCATACAGCAGGCTACGTATTTGACGGATGATCAATACGTCCTGGCGCTGATAATAGCGGCGATTGCCACGCCGCTTAACAGGCTTGAGTTGCGGGAACTCCTGCTCCCAATACCGAAGGACGTGCGGCTTTACCGCACATAGTTCGCTTACTTCACCAATGGTAAAATAGCGCTTACCTGGTATTGGAGGAAGTTCGTCGTTATTCCCCGGTTCCAGCATATGCTTCCACTCGGGCCTTTAGTTTTTGTCCTGGCCGGAAGGTCACCACGCGACGAGCGCTAATTGGTATTTCCTGTCCGGTTTTCGGGTTTCTGCCAGGACGTTCTTTTTTATCCCGAAGATCAAAGTTTCCAAAACCGGAAAGCTTGACCTGCTCCCCAACTGCAAGTGACGCACGCAGCTCCTCATAAAACATATCGACCAATTCGCGGGCCTCTCTCTTGTTCAGACCAAGCTCATTAAACAGTGACTCGGCCATGTCTGCTTTTGTCAGTGCCATTAGGTTCAGTCTCTTAGAATTGCCGCGAATTGATCTTCTAATTTTTTGACTGCTGCGGCCATTGCAACGTCCGCATCATCGTCAGTAAGGGTGCGCGATGTTTCCTGCAAAATCAAGCTTATTGCGACGCTTTTTCGCCCAGCTTCTATCCCGGGACCTTTGTAAATGTCAAAAATCCTGACATCTTGAATCAGCATCGGCGAACTGGCTGCGACGACTTTAACAATCTCGTCGGCAGATATTTTGTCGTCGACAATGACCGCAATATCACGGCGAATAGCCGGAAATTTCGAAATTTCTGCAGCGCTTGGTGCGTTCGACGCCAACGTTTTAGCTGCATCGAGTTCAAACAAAAAAACCGCGCGTTTCAAGCCGAAGGATTTCTCGAGCCGCGGATGCAGTTTGCCAATGACACCGATAATTTCGTCGTCGCGTGTAATTTCTGCGGCTTGCCCCGACTGCAATGCGGGGTGCTCTGTGGCCACAAAATGGATGTCGTTCTCAGCTGCGGCCAATGCCAGCAACGCCTCTACATCTGCCTTAATATCAAAAAAATCAACGCTTTCCAGAGGGCTCGCCCATTGTTCCGGATTGGCAGTGCCAGAGACCAATCCGGCGATGCGAACGATCTCTGTGTGTTCGCCTAATGAGCCATGGAATGTTTTGCTCGCTTCGAACAGTCGCACACGATCTTGCTGCCGAGCGTTGTTTGCCGCCGCTGCAACGATCATTCCTGGCCACAACGAAGCTCGCATAACCGACATTTCCGACGAAATCGGATTACTCAAAATCAGTTCGGACTTCGAACCCGTAAACGCTTCGTTCGCGCCCTCGTCGATAAAACTGTAGGTCACGATTTCCTGATAATCACGGGCAATCAATGTTGCGGCCACCCGCTCCAGATCGACCTTCGTCTCGGTAACCGTCTCAAGGGGTGCCTGCGAATATTCTGTCGCCTCCGGAATCGAATCGTAGCCATGAATGCGGGCAACTTCCTCGATGAGATCTGCTTCGATGACAATGTCGAAGCGGTGACTCGGTGCTGATACATTCCATCCGCCGTCGATAGCCGCCACTTTCATGCTCAGACGAGTCAAAATATTGGCCACCTCTGAGTCATTGATCGCCAGTCCCAGCAATCGCGCCAGATGGTCTTTACGCAGCGTAATTTCAGTGCGAACCGGCAAGTGTTTTTTGACTGATTCGTCAACCAAAGGACCGGCATTGCCACCAGCGATATCGAGCAGCAGCTGAGTCGCTCGTTCAACGGCCCTGCCCTGGCCTGCCGGGTCGACGCCACGTTCGAATCGCATCGAAGCGTCAGTTTGCATTGCGTAGGAGCGAGCACGACCCGCCATAAAATCCTGCGGCCAAAATGCGGCCTCGAAGAAAATGTCGGTCGTCTTATCCGTAACGGCGGTGCTCAAACCGCCCATAATACCGGCTATGCCGATCGGTCCACTGTCATCAGTGATAATTAGAGTGTCGTCGTTCAATTCGACCTCTTTCTCATCCAACAAAGTGACTGTTTCGCCGGATTTGGCCATTCGTGGCCTGATCGGTCCCTGTAACAGGGCGAAATCGTAGGCATGCAGCGGCTGTCCGAACTCCAGCATTACGAAATTCGTGATATCGACGACGGGGGAAATCGCGCGTAGTCCGGCGCGACGCAAGCGTTCTGTCAGCCACACAGGTGACTTCGCCGCGGGATCAATACCGCGAATCACCCGGCCGGCGAAACGAGGGCAACCGGCTGGTTCCACGAGCTCGACCGGTTGAATATCGTCGATGGTCGCTTTGACGGCCTTGACCGTGGGGTTCTTGAGACTGGCTCCGGTCAAAGCGGATACGTCGCGAGCGATACCCAGTACACTGAAACAATCGCCACGATTGGGCGTTAGATCCAGGTCAAAAATTGCGTCAGGAAGTTTCAGCAAATCGATCAATCGTGCGCCCACCTCGGCATCTTGCGGCAACGACATGATGCCGTCGGACTCTTCACCGAGACCGAGTTCAACTGCCGAACACAGCATTCCGTTGGACACCACTCCGCGAATTTTTGCCTTGCGTAGTTTCATTCCGTTCGGCAGTTTTACACCCGGTTTCGCAATCGGGGTTTTCATGCCCTGAAAAACATTGGGCGCGCCGCAGACGACATCCACAAGCGTGCCGCTGCCATCGTTTACCTTGCACAAACTCAGCTTGTCCGCATCCGGGTGTTTGCCGACTTCCATAACCTCGGCGATCACGATATCGGCGATTTCGGCGCCTTCAAATTCAATACCGTCGACCTCATGACCCAGCATAGTCAACTGATGTCCCAGGGCCTCGGTGTCCAGATCAGGACTTACCCATTCTCGTAACCAGGATTCTGCAATCTTCATCGCGGCTATCTGAATTGCCTGAGGAAACGGAGATCGTTATCGAAAAACGTTCTGAGATCCGTTACGCCGTAACGCAACATGGCCAACCGGTCAATTCCGATGCCGAATGCATAACCAGTGTACTTCTCTGAGTCGACGCCAGCTTTCTCAAGCACGTTCGGGTGCACCATGCCGCAACCCAATATTTCGAGCCAGTTGCCCTCGTCCCAACGAATATCAACCTCGGCTGACGGCTCGGTAAAGGGAAAGTACGATGGCCGAAAACGCAGCTCGGCCTCGCGCTCAAAAAACGCTTCGACAAACTGGTGCAGAACCGCCTTTAAATTCGCGAAACTGATGTTCTCGTCAATAACCAGACCCTCAACCTGGTGAAACATCGGCGTGTGCGTTTGATCCGAGTCACAGCGATACACACGACCCGGAGCTATGATCCGAATCGGCACGCCTTCATTGACGATCGAACGAATCTGCACCGGCGACGTATGCGTCCGCAGGAGATTACCGCCCGGAAAATAAAACGTGTCATGCAACGCTCTCGCCGGGTGGTTGTCGGGAATGTTAAGCGCTGTGAAATTGTGAAAATCATCTTCAATTTCCGGACCAGAACGAACGCCGAAACCGGCGTTCGTAAAGATGCGCTCGATACGAGACTGCACTCGCGACAACGGATGTCGCCCACCGATCGACCTGCCGCGTCCTGGCAACGAGACATCGACAGCGTCGGCGGCCAGTTTGGCTTCGAGCGCCGCGTTCTCCAGTGAATCACGCCGTGTGTTAAAGCGCCCTTGCAGTGTCTGCTTGGCTTGGTTGATTTCCTGGCCCGCGCTGGCGCGTTCCTTGGCCGGTAACTGACCAAGCGTCTTTAAACGAGCGGTTAGCTGGCCTTTCTTGCCCAGATAGGAAACGCGCACCGCTTCCAATGCGGCCAAATCTGTAGCTGCGTCAATTTCAGACGCTGCTTGATTGATGAGTTCGCTCAATGCCTGCATATTCAATTTCCCGAATCAGGCGCAGTACTCCACGCCCGACTCAAGAGTGAATCAGCTAGCAGCCGGTTGCTGTTCGAGACCTGCCTTGGCTGCCTCTGCGATCGCACCAAAAGCCTCAGGGTCATGCACGGCGATATCAGCAAGTATCTTGCGGTCGACTTCAATCTCGGCACGATTCAGGCCATTGATAAGTCGGCTGTATGACAGTCCGTGCAAACGCGCTGCCGCGTTGATGCGTGTGATCCACAGAGCGCGGAACTGACGCTTCCGCTGACGACGATCACGGTACGCGTACTGGCCGGCTTTGATTACTGCTTGCTTGGCAGTCTTGAATAGTTTGCTGCGTGCGCCGTAGTAGCCCTTCGCTTTACCGAGGACTTTCTTATGGCGGGCTTTGGCCGTTACGCCACTTTTTACTCTAGCCATTTCTCATTCTCCTCCTAGCTGTAAGGGAGCATGCGGCGCACGCTCTTTACGTCGCAATGCGCAACCTGCTCGGTGCTTCCGAGATGGCGTTTCCGCTTCGACTTTTTCTTGGTGAGAATGTGATTGAGATGGGATTGGGAGCGTTTATAGCCACCCTTGCCCGTCTTACTGAAGCGCTTGGCCGCGCCCCGGTTGGTTTTCATCTTAGACATTGTGCCTTCCTTTTTAGCCTTGTCCGTACCGATTCGCGTCGGCCGCTACAGGCGGGTAGAGCTGTCTGGGTTGTCAGGCCCTTCGGCTGTTACTCACTTTTCTGTTACCTAACTTCTCTTTTGCCTATTTCTTCTTCGGCGCAATTACCATGACCATTTGCCGCCCTTCCAGCTGCGGCATCTGCTCAACTGTGCCATATTCTTCCAGGTCATTTCGGACCCTCGTCAGCAACTGCGCACCCAATTCCTTGTGCGCCATCTCCCGACCTCTGAATCTCAATGTGACTTTGGTTTTATCGCCAATTTCCAGAAAATGCACTAGTTTCCCGAGCTTGATCTGATAGTCACCTTCGTCCGTTCCAGGACGAAACTTGATCTCTTTTACGTGTACCTGCTTCTGTTTGCGTTTCGCAGACTGTGCTTTCTTGTTCTGTTCGAACAAGTACTTGCCAAAATCCATAATCCGACAGACGGGAGGCTCAACATTTGGCGATACTTCCACAAGGTCCAATCCCTCGTCTTTCGCCAGTTCGATGGCGGCCATAAGCCCCATAACACCTGCCTGTTCACCTTGCGAGTCAATAACTCGAACCTCAGTAGCCTCGATTTCGTCATTGCGCTTTACGCGCTTTGTAACTGCGATACTCAAATCCTCCAGAAACTAAGCAATCCCAATACTTCCGAGCTGCGTCGATACGCCACAGCCAGTGCGGGAACGCGATTCTATATAGCCGGAAAGCAGGATACAACCTTGGGAACGCTGATTTTCGTAAAAAAATCAGGCATTTTGCGAGGAATGAATGGGCGATGATGGTTTCGACCTGCCGGTCACCTTCGTCACTCGTCCATTGCCGGTGTCCGTTGCGCTCGAACGCGATACCTGAAATCCATTTCTTCGGCCACACGGAGCCCTCCCATCATAGCGGTGAATGGCCGCATGCCGAGGTCACCGTGGCTGAGGCGAAAGGCGCCTGTCGCCTCCAGTATATCCCCATCAAGCCGCAGAGCAGTTGGCACCTGCAATTCAATGACTGCACCCAAAAGCTCTATGGACAATTTGAGCAGCAATTCCGACCCATCGTCCGTCGGCCCTGTCCCGGTCAGCCTGATGGTCGGATATTGCGTGGCATTCAGTACCCGCTTGCCGAGCATATTGCTGCGAGTGCGGGCGATATCCCGTGCCGATAGATCGGTGGAAAATTCATCCCCTTCCTCGCGCCTGAGGAGCGGCTTGTCCACGACCAATCCCTGCACCGGAATCAGCAGCTCAAAACGTGACCGCTCAAGCTCGGGGTGCACATAAATCGTACCCTCCAGCTGTGCAACCGAGATCACATGGCTATGTCCCAACCAGGAAAGAACGCCAGCCCGATATATCAGTACGCGAATGTCCGAGCCTTCGGCATCGACCTGGTACACGCAGGGCTCTGCGCCGCCATCGTCCTGGCTCCAGGCGACGTTACCTGCAAGCACTAGCGAGACCATTGACAGTGAAACGAGACGGTGCATGCAGCTGGCCTTGTAATTATTGCCTTATCGTTGCCGCCCAATTGACAAGGAGCGGCCGCAATAATATGTAAGCGTACACTATCGAGAAACTGGTGGGCGATGGTGGTCTCGAACCACCGACCTCCACGATGTCAACGTGGCGCTCTACCCCTGAGCTAATCGCCCGGTCCCTGTCAACCCCGGTCGGAGGACGCGTAAGATACTGAAGCAGTTGATGGACTGCAAGGCCTGTCAGCGAGCTTTTCTGTCAGCTATTCCCATTCCTGCCGCCCGTAACAGGTGAATCTCGTCGCGAAGCTTCGCCGCCTGTTCAAATTCAAGGTCCCTGGCGGCCTTTAGCATCTGTTTTTCCAGTTTTGCGGCTTTTTTCATCATCTGCTCGGGCTCGAGAACTTCGTATTTCGCTTTACCGTCAGCAACCTTGCGGCTGCCGGAGCGTGGCGATGGATACGCCGCTTCCATGATATCGGCGACCTTCTTGACAATCGACTCGGGCTTGATGCCATGCTTTTTATTGTGTTCGAGCTGCCGTTCGCGCCGGCGATCGGTTTCTTCGATGGCACGTTTCATGGAACCCGTCATGTTGTCGGCGTAGAGTATCGCTTTACCGTTGATGTTACGGGCCGCCCTGCCCATGGTCTGAATCAACGAGCGGTCGGAGCGCAGGAAGCCCTCCTTGTCGGCATCCAGTATCGCCACCAGCGAGACCTCGGGCATATCCAGGCCTTCACGCAGTAAATTGATTCCTACCAGCACGTCAAAAGCCCCGAGGCGCAGATCCCGAATGATTTCGGTGCGCTCCACGGTGCCGATATCCGAATGCAAATACCGCACTCGCACGCCGTGATCGGCCAGATACTCGGTCAGGTCCTCTGCCATACGTTTGGTCAGCGTTGTAATCAGGACCCGTTCGTTTACGGCAACGCGCTTGCCAATTTCCGACAACACGTCGTCAACCTGCGTTCTGGCAGGCCGCACCTCCAATGTCGGGTCAATCAATCCAGTCGGCCGGACCAGCTGCTCAACGACATTATCGGTAAATTCGTTTTCGTATTTGCCCGGCGTCGCAGATACGTAAATGGTTTGCGGCGAACGCGCTTCAAATTCATCAAACCGTAACGGTCGATTGTCGAGAGCGGACGGCAAACGGAAGCCATATTCGACCAAAGTCTCTTTCCTCGAGCGATCGCCCTTGTACATGCCGCCGAGCTGCGGCACCGTGACATGGCTCTCGTCGATGATCAAAATCGCGTTGTCCGACACGTAATCGAATAAACAGGGCGGCGGCTCACCGGGTTCCCGACCCGACAGATAGCGCGAGTAGTTCTCGATACCGGCGCAGTAGCCGAGTTCTTTTATCATCTCTAAATCAAATAAGGTTCTTTGCTCAAGTCGTTGAGCTTCAACTAGTTTATTGTTCTCTCGAAGGGTTTGAAGGCGTGGCGTGAGCTCTAGCTTGATGTGCTCGCAGGCCTCCAGCAATCGCTCCCGAGGAGTGACGTAATGGCTTTTGGGGTAGATCGTTAGCCTGGCTACGCGACGCACAACTTCACCCGTCAGCGGATCAAAGTAGGACAGCGACTCGATTTCATCGTCAAACAACTCGATGCGAACCGCATCCCGTTCGGATTCAGCCGGAAACACATCAATTACATCCCCTCTCACACGATAAGTGCCGTGAGACAGGTCAACGTCATTTCGAGTGTATTGAACCTCTGCGAGACGGCGCAACAGGCTTCGTTGATCGATCCTGTCGCCGCGAACAAGATGCAACACCATGCTGAAGTAGGCTTCGGGATCGCCCAGTCCGTATATTGCGGACACGGTCGCGACAATGATCACATCCGGCCTTTCGATCAGCGCTTTCGTCGCCGACAATCGCATCTGTTCAATATGTCGGTTGATCGATGCGTCTTTTTCTATATAAGTATCCGAGCTCGGGACGTAGGCTTCAGGTTGGTAATAGTCGTAATAGGAAACGAAATACTCGACTGCGTTCGCCGGAAAGAAATCCCGCATTTCTCCGTAGAGCTGCGCAGCCAGGGTTTTATTGGGCGCCAATATAATAGCTGGGCGCTGCAGACGCTCAATAACGCTCGCGATGGTGAAGGTTTTTCCGGAGCCAGTGACACCCAGCAATGTCTGGCGGGCCAGCCCGTCATTCAAGCCCTCGATCAAACCTCGAATCGCGCTGTCTTGATCACCGGCCGGTTTGAAATTCGACACGAGCTTCAGGCGATCTCGATCGTCTTTCTGACTATTGGGAAGGTCCATTGATTCACGTACCATTAGCAGGCGTTTCCAGTGTGCGTGTCCAAGGGGCAACCGAGTGAGTTTATCAGTTTCCAAAAGAATGGCAGCCGTCCGGCCGTCGCCTACCGGTGCGGTACTCGCGTTGGTAACCGAACTGCGCGCGGCCGGCCGCGACATCATCAGTCTCGGTGCCGGAGAACCTGATTTCGACACGCCACAGCACATTAAAGACGCGGCGCAGCGTGCAATAGAAGATGGCGTAACCAAATACACACCGATCGATGGCACGGCCGAACTGAAAAGGGCCGTTCAACAAAAATTTTCCAGCGACAATCAGCTCGATTACGAAATCTCGCAGATCATTGTCTCCAGTGGTGCCAAGCAATGCCTGTTCAACCTGTGCCTGGGACTGCTCGGACCCGGAGATGAGGTAATAATTCCCGCGCCCTACTGGGTATCCTATCCGGACATGGTGCGTCTTGCGGGTGCTGAACCCGTGCTAGTGGCCGCGAGTATCGAACAGGACTTCAAGATTACGCCCAGGCAACTCGCCGCGGCGATCACGGACACTACCCGCCTGCTGATATTGAACAGCCCCAGTAATCCGACCGGCGCCAGCTATTCGAAAGCAGAATTGGAGGCGCTTGGGGCGACCCTGATCGACCACCCAAACATTGTTATCGTCGCAGACGATATCTATGAGCACATACATTGGGGTACTGACCCATTCGTAAGCTTCGCAGCCGCCTGCCCCGATTTGTTTGACCGAACTGTCACGACAAATGGCGTTTCCAAAGCCTATGCGATGACTGGCTGGCGTATTGGTTACGCCGCGGGTCCGGCAGAGCTCATTGCTGCGATGAAGACCATCCAAAGTCAATGTACCTCCAATCCCTGCAGCGTGTCGCAGGTAGCCGCACTGGCGGCGCTGTCCGGAGATCAGTCTGCGGTCAGGGAAATGACAGCTGCTTACAAAGAGCGGCACGACTATGTGGTAGCGGCGTTAAACGATATCGACGGCTTTGAGTGTCGCCG
>JADFHE010000061.1 GCA_022567295.1 Pseudomonadota bacterium
GAAGATAGTGACGGACAAGTTGAGAAGTTATGGGGTCGCACACCGAGAACTCATCCCAGACACTATTCATGATACAACCCAGTATGCCAATAACAGGGCAGAACTTTCACATCAACCGACGCGGGTGCGGGAGCGGGGCATGCGCCGCTTTAAATCGACGCAGCAGGCCCAGCGCTTCTTGACCGTTCACGCGGCTGTTTACAATTTATTCAATCTTGGCCGTCACCTTGTTTCGGCCAAGAACTATCGATTTTTCCGATTGCGTGCTTTTGCGTCTTGGAATTACGCTGCAGCGTGATAGGCGATAGCTGCCCAAATTTGCTTAGGCTGAGTATTTAACTTGTCAATACCCGTCAGCCACTGCGTGTCGCTACTGCCGGTGACACGGATGCTGCGCGGCGTGCCGGCTCAATTGCTGCCAGAGTTGACAAGACCCAGAGGATTACGATTCCTGCGGGTAGATAGCGCCAATCCAGCCGCGTCAGCTCGAAGGAAACCTCCAGCCAGTAGGCAACGAACGCGGTCAGTATGATGCCGAGCACCGCACCCACAGTCGTGATCAGCCAGTTTTCAAGCAAAAATTCGTTAATGATGTCCCCGCGTCTTGCTCCAAGAGCACGACGTATGCCAATCTGTTTGGTGCGTTGCGTGACATGGAAAGACGACAGACCGACGATCACCAGCGCTGTCAGACCGATCAGCAGGGAAATCACTATAGACAAGATAATGGCCATGCCGCGGTCGCGCCGATAGGATCTCGCAGCCATTTCTTCCAGTGATCTCACGCTCTTGACGACGCGCTGTCGATTGGACTCGCCGAGCTTCTGCTCGATGATCGGCATCAGTCCATCGCGCATGCCGGGTTCGACACGGATGATGTACTTGTTGGTGGTATTCGCTGGCTTGCCAGGCTGGATGACAACATGAGCAAGCTTGTCCCAAGTCACCCAGGAGCCATGCAAGTGGCCGATGATGCCGACTATAGTTGATGGCTCCATGTTGCCCCAGTAGACCGTCTTGCCGAGCGCGTCTTCTTCGCCGAACAAGTCATCCGCAAGATTCTGGGTTACCAGGACGGACGGTGGCGTGGGCGGATCGGATGCCGGCAAAATGTAATTCACTTCCTCCGGAAAAAAATTCCGGCCGCGGGACAACTCAATGCCCAGTGCGTCCAGCCCTTCTTCGCCCCAGCGGTAGTATCCCGTGCTAACCGGTTCAATTGTTTCGTCCGGGACGGTTCGCAAACCCGTGCCCGAGCCCGATCCGCTCAACGGTACATGATCGGAAACGGTGGCCGCCACGACGCCCGGTATCGACTTAATCAAAATGATATCGTTGGTGATGCTGTCAACGACGTCAAAGTTTTCACCGAAACCGCGCACATAGGCAATGATGACGTTGTCAACATCCAAACCCGGATCGCGATTGATCCTTTCCACCCGTTGGACGACGATATACAGTGAATTGATGACGATCGCGAGCGTCACAGCAATCTGCAGCGCCACCAGCAGCGGGCCGGTTTTGCTTCGCATTAGCGACGACATCATTGGTCCAAGACCCATTTCGATACTCCTATTGTGTTTTCAGCTGAGCCGCCGGCGGGATCTGGCAGACGCGCCACGCGGGATAAAGACCTGCGATCATGCTACTGACGATCGCGATTCCAATTGCGGTAAACATCATGACCCAGTCGAGCTTCACCAGGCCGGCCGGCGCGTCGTACAAATACTCGATGCCCTGCAGCCCGAGCGCGGCAAGCGACAAACCGATGAGACCGCCGGAAAAACCAATGACTGCGACTTCGACAATCTGCTGATTGAAAATGACTTTGCGGCTGGCGCCGAGCGCGCGGCGCAGGCTGATCTCGCTTTTCTTGCCGACAAACTTGGTCAACATCAACGCGATCGTGCTTAGCAGGCAGACCACCAGGAAAAGGAATGACAGACCCAACAGTATCTTGGCATCGTTGGCTACCACTTCGTGGTAATCCATCCACTCCATGACATCGTAAATGTTGTTGTTGAGCGGCCTCTCAAAACGGCCAAGTCTCTTTTGCTCCTCCACATACGCATCCAGGTGGACGAGATAGTCATCGCGCTCGCGGGTGCTTTCGAGTTCAACGAAATACTGTACCCAGACCGCTTCAGAATTCAGCCATTCCTCGAAAGAATTGATCTCTTCAGATTTCCAGCCCCAGTCGCTGCCCGCCGAGGTCAACTCCAGGACTCGCGTCAGGCTATACGGGATAAACATTTCGTTGATTTCCTGGAAGCCGCCATTGATCGGATCAAAAAATCTTGGTGTGGGCTCCCAGGTATCGATTACACCGGTCACCAGGAATCGTGTTCCCTGCATGGTCAGCCAGTTGCCAACGCTGTCTTCCCCGCCAAACAAACGTTCGTTGAGTCCCTTGGTCAACACGACCATCGGCTCGGCAGCCGCATCGGCTGACTTGTCCCAGCCACTGCCATAGATGAACGGCACATTGAACATGACGAAAAAGTCGGCGGACGTGACGCGCGCCCCCGCCTCAAATGGCAACCCTTCATCATCGATCGGTTCGATGATCAGGCTGGATTCGAACATTGCAGTCTGGCGTTTGCCTTTACCAATCGCGAGCAGTCGTTCGGCATCGTGAAAGGTGACCTGGTGTGGCGCGCGTTCCGGGCGATCATCATCAAATGGGCGTATTGGGTTCCAATTGTCTAGCGTGACGGCGAACAATACATCGCTTTTTTCCGGGATCGGGTTGCCGTTCATCATGTAGTACACAGTCAGCGTAGTCATGCTGATCCCGATACCGACAGCGATAGCCGCCACCATCAAACCCGTCATGATCGGGTTGCGCCGCATGCTCTTAAGCGAAAGCTTTAGGTTGTAGTTGAACATCTTTAATCCCCGGTCAGATCTTAGCCGCCAATGGCTGGTCGCCATTGAACCCAACTGTCTGTGAAACTTCTTCCTGCGAATGCACGAGTTCCTCTCCGGATACACGCCCATCGATCAAATGGATGTTTCTTTCGGCTCGGTTGGCAAGATCCGGATCGTGGGTCACCATCACAATGGTCGTGCCATCGGCATGGATCTGCTCGAGAAACTTCATTACCTGGTCTGCCATGGCTGAGTCCAGGTTTCCGGTTGGCTCATCCGCCAGTAACAACCTTGGCTCGCCCACGAGAGCTCTCGCGATAGCGACGCGTTGCTGCTGTCCACCCGACAGTTGTTCGGGGAGATGCTTCATGCGTGACGCCAGACCAACGGACTCGAGCGCTCGTTCGACGCGTTGTTTGCGATCGCCCGAAGACAGCCTGCGATAGCGCAGCGGTACATCAACGTTTTCAAACAGATTGAGATCCGGAATCAGGTTGAAGCTTTGGAAGATGAAGCCGATTTTTTCATTTCGCAGCCGTGATCGATCGCGATCGTTAAGACTGGAAACATCACGGCCATCCAGTTCGTAGATGCCGACGGTAGATTCTTCGAGCAGTCCTGCGATATTCAGGAACGTCGTCTTACCGGATCCGGACGGACCGGTTACCGACACAAATTCTCCTTCATCGACAAACAGAGAGAACTCGCGCAATGCGTGTGTCTCAATAGATTCAGTGCGATAAACCTTGGCTATATTGTGCATGCTCAGCATTGCTCTTGTCTCCTTGAAATTTTCGGTTCTTAATTAGTTACGAGGACGGACTCGGCACCGCGAAATTGATCGATACTTGATATGACCACATCGTCCCCTTCGCGAAGTCCGCTTATTATCTCTACTGCAGCCAGGCTGCGAGCACCGATTTTAATTTGGCGCCGCATGGCGATTCCGTCATCATTCAACACGTAGGCAACTCGTCCGCCGCCGCTTTCCAGGAACTGTCCACGTTGCAGCATGAGTACGTTCGGTCGCTCTTCCAGCAGTATCCGGGTAGTCAGGCGTTGGTTCTGGCGGATGTTTTGTGGCATCTCGCCGCTGAATCGGATGCGGCTTGCAACCTGGTTACCGACGATCTCGGGCGATACAGCCACCAGCTCTCCAGCATAGGTTTGGCCCGACAGCAGGATTTCCGCTTGCATGCCTACTGCCAGATCGTCCGCGTAGCTTTCAGGTATTTGTGCGTCGATTTCAAATCGTGACAGGTCAACGACTGACATCACCGGTGTGTCTCGTGAAACGGCGTTTTTCTGTTCGACCAGCAAATCGCCAACGACGCCGTTGACCGGCGATTGCAGCAACAGTTCATCGACCTGACGTTGCAGGTCATTGACCAGCAACTGCTGGCGCTCGAGCGCCAACTGACTGGCCTTTAGCTCGAAGGCCAGTTTTTCGTCGAACAGGCGGGCATCAGCGACTGCGTGTTCGTAGGCCAACTCGGCGTTGCGCAAATCATCCTGCGCCTTTTCAAAATCAATCATCGAAATCACACCGACTTTGTTCGCTTGATCGGCCCGCCGCTTTTCACGATTGGCCGCAACCATGGCAACGTCAGCCAGATCGACCCCCTTCCGTTTTTCGAGCGCAAGCTGGCGGGACTCGATGCGCTGCCGCTCCAGTTCTATGCCTTGTTGCTCGTGTGAGGACTGCGCCTGTTTTAGCCGATTGGTCAATTCCGGGCTGTCGACCAAGGCGAGGACCTGGCCCTTTTCTACTGCGGAGCCGGCTTCGACGTAGAGCGTAATAGAGCCTGACGCGGTCGCGTATAGAGTCGGGCTGATTGCAGCCACGACCCGTCCTTGTACGGATACGTCCCGGACCAAGTCGCCTGTTATGACTGTTGCTATGCGCAATCGATCAAGCGGTACGGTCACCGTAGTATTGGCCCAGCGATTGACTACGGGAATCATGATCCAGGCGATAATCAGGACGAAAAGCAGTGCGACGCCCCCAATGAAATTGCGTTTATGCTTGGGTTTCGGCGCCAGTTGCACGTCCTGGGCTGAGGTGTCGGCGATTTTCGGCGTATTTTCCCAGTTTTTCGCTTTTGCCAGCTGGATCACGGTGAATTCCCTGATTTATATGCACGTCGCAACATTTTCGTCTCACTTACGACGAATTCCTAACGTATTGATGCGCGTCGAGACGATTTAGTTTGAATGCGGCCGAAATCAGATAACGGTGCCGGTCGTTTGGTCATTAATTATCGGGAGGCCTCCTTCCTGTATCTGTTCATAGCTAGGCCGCCTGGCAGCCCGCCGAGGAGACCTCGTTCCCCAGTCTTTTTTCGCCTAAGCAAGCCCTGACGAATGTCAGCTCTTGGCCGAGGCCGTGTGAAAACTCATCAGTATTGGCGACCGATGGGACAGCGCTTCACTTTGACAGCGTGCAGCGATCTGGCAGCCCACATTCGGGCTTGAAGTGAGTGTATTCGGCAGGGTTTTACCACCATCTTTTTTAAATTCGGGTTTTCACACAGCCTCGGCCAGAAGCAATGGGATGGACTCCTCCTCAACCTTACGGCATCGCGGTGTGCCAGACTGGATTGTGTATTCGTTGAAGCGAAATATCTCAGTCACAGGATAGAGAAGGAGTCCGTTATGAAGCTTAGTAGAGTTGGCGTGGATTTGGCAAAGCAATGTGTATCAGTTGCACGGTGCTGATCGTCACGGCAAGACGGTCTGGAAGCGGCGTTTGAGGCGCGGCCAGTGGTTGCAGGCATTGTTGGACAAAACAGAGCCAGGTTGCGAGATTGGTATGGAAGCTTGCACTGGCGCACACCATTGGGCCCGCGAGCTTCAGTCTCGAGGCTACACGGTCCGATTGATTGCGCCGCAGTTCGTAAAACCCTACGTGAAGAGCAACAAGAACGATGCCAACGATGCCGAGGCAATCTGCGAAGCCATGAGCCGACCGAACATGCGTTTTGTGACGGTGAAGAGCGTTGAGCAGCAGGATATCCAGGCCACACACCGAGTGCGTTCAGAGATAAAAGATCAACGCAATGCAAAGGCGAACCAGATCCGGGGTCTGGTCGCCGAATACGGCTTGGTTGCACCAACGACCTTGCTCGCGTTACGGCGTGCAATCCCCTGTTGGTTGGAGGATGCGGATAACGGTCTGACGGACCACTTCCGGAACTTACTGCACGGACTTTGGGGTGATCTTGTTACCTTGGACGATCGCATGACCGAGCTCGACAAACAGATCAAAAAGATCGCCGACAGCAGTGAAGTGACTCAACGGCTGCAACAACTTCGCGGTGTCGGACCGCTGGTCGCAACAGCGCTGGTGGCAACGGTTGGTACTGGCGAACAATACAAGAAAGGCCGGCAGATGGCGGCAGCGCTGGGACTAACACCCAGACAATGCAGCTCCGGTGACAAGCAACGCCTGTTGGGTATCAGCAAACGCGGTGACGTCTACTTGAGAACGATGCTGATACACGGTGCCCGAGCCGTCGTCTCGCAGGCCAAGCACAGAGACGATCGATTGAGTCAATGGGTCACCAGTATCGCCAAACGCAAGCACCCCAACGTCGCCGCTGTCGCACTCGCAAGCAAAACCGCGCGCATGGCCTGGGCCATGCTGCGTAACGACGCAAACTACGATCCTGATTTTGCTATTGGCTGAGTCAGGTAAACCAAGGAGAAACTCAACAACGATTGCTTAAGCAAACTGCTTGATGGCAAACAGGTCGAACCGGCGTCGGCCAAACCCGTGAATGTCCGAGTACCTAAAAGTACGTAGAAGCGATTGGGAGCTGACGCGCGAATAAACCATTATGGCCCGGCATCAACGGATGCCAACTCAAGAGGCCGGATATACGTATGCAGTCGTGCCATGTCTGCCACAGCAGCTTGCTTGCAAACGAGGAGGAGTCCATATACGGACATTACGTGCCCCCGTTTTGCATGAGCCCTAGGCTATACAGCAGGGCCGCCAACATTGCCGCAGTCGTCCGAACGTGGTTCCACATTATCCACCGATTCAGATAGTGCTCCCACAATTTAACCGCAACAGGGTCTGTCGCCGAAACAGCAGCCAACTGGTCGTTCAATGGAACGTTGCCTAAAATCGTGACGAGAAAGGTGCCTGTAAAGTAGAGGATCGCCCCGCCGAGGAAGAACATCACCGAAGGGTGACTACGGCTTACCAGCACTAGTACGACCACGCCGAGTGATAAAAAGGCGGTTCCCAAGAATGCGCCGAGGAACGAAGGATTGATAATGACGATATTGATCGACTGCATCGCAGCGATGCCCTCCGAGGAGGGCATGCGCGCGAGGGCCTTCATCACGAAACTCGAGAATGCGAATAAGACTCCTCCTACCAATGCAGAACCGAGCAGCGCTATCGTCCCAACTAGAGGGATAAGCGAGTTCATGCTGCCAACTTCCATACGCCCGATGCGGCGATCCGATGTGCATATTGGGCAAAGTCGGTTGGCTCCCGTCCCAGCGCACGCTGGACGCCGTCGCACACGTGGGCGTTCCGACCGTCGAGGACTGTGTCGAACAGGTAGTTTAACAGCCACGCAATCTCTTCCGGCGCGCCGGATTCGACGATTGCGCCTGCAAAGGCCTCCTTCGGAATCTGGACGAACTGGACCTCGCGTCCAGCGGCGTGAGAAATTTCTTTTGCCACCTCAGTAAAGGTCAACATCCGCGGCCCGGTGACTTCATAGATTTCGCCGTTGTGACCATCCTCGATCAACGCCGCGACAGCGACATCGGCGATGTCATCTACGTCGACGAACGGCTCCGGTATATCCGCAGCAGGCAAGGTGATTGTACCCTCTAGGACCATGCCGAGAAACTCGCCTTCGGAGAAATTCTGGTTGAACCAGCTGGCGCGAACCACGGTCCATTCGACACCGGCATCTTGGACGACGCGTTCACAAAGCTGGGCTTCTTTCTCACCGCGACCGGACAGCAGGACGAGGCGTTGGACACCCTGCTTCACGGCTTTTTCGACAAATCCATGGATCGCCTCCTTGGCACCAGGAATCGCGAGATCCGGTGCGTACGTAATGTAGGCCGCGGTTACTCCATCGAGTGCAACTTCCCATGTGCTCTGGTCATTCCAGTCGAATGCTGGCGTGCCAGACCGGGATGCGATCCGGATCGGTATTCCACGCGCCTTCAGGCGCTCCGCGACACGGCGGCCAGTCTTGCCGGTTCCACCTAGAACGAGGGTGATGCCTTCAGGTGAATCGACACTGTTCATTTCGGTTTTCATAGTTCTCTCCTGCTGTTTAATTGACACTGTGTCAATTGACACGGTGTCAACCTTAGGGCATACTTTACATCATGTCAAGAAAAAACAATGAAACCCGAACACGAATCCTTGAAGCGACCGTTCGTGTGCTCGAGGAGCACGGTGGCCGGGGCGTTCGCATGGGGGACATCGCCAAGGAGACCGGGATCTCCCGCCAGGCCGTCTACCTGCACTTCGCGTCACGCGCGGAACTTTTGAACGCTACAACAACGTACCTTGATGAGGTTCTGGACCTAGAACGCCGGCTCGCGCCATCACGAGCTGCAAAGTGTGGCGTTAAACGCCTGGCGTTATACATCGAGTTTTGGGGCAACTACGTCCCAGAAATATACGGCGTCGCCAAAGCACTTCTCCTGGCGCAGGACACCGATGAAGCGGCCGCAGCGGCCTGGCAAGACCGCATGCTGGCTATGCGTGACGGCTGTCGTGCGGCAATTAAGGCACTGCATTCCGATGGAAAACTCGCGCCCGGATGGACGACAAAAAGAGCAACGGATGTATTGTGGACAATGCTGTTGGTACCGAACTGGGAAAACCTCACTGTTGAATGCGGCTGGTCGACACAACAGTACGTCCGTTGGATGCAGACCATAGCGCAACGGACGTTTGTCAAAGAATGAGGAGAATAAGAATCGCATCGCACAAAGAACGACCACTATTGGCCGTTAGCGGACCTTAATTTCACCCAATTTCTGCCGATCCGAACGGCCGCTTTCGGTGCGGATTCAACAGGTCGCTGCAACATCCTATTAATGACTGTTAAATTTATTCGAGGGATTCGAGATGATCAATGAGATTAGCTTAACCACTGGCGGCTGTCTTTGCGGTGCGGTGCGCTATGAGGTAAGCGGCCCATTGCGCGACGTGGTCAACTGTCACTGCAGTATGTGTCAGCGTCTGCATGGCAACTTTGGCCCACATTCGAAAGCTCGAAAAGTCGATATCACTATCAACAATTCTGACGGACTTGCTTGGTATAAAACTTCCGAAGTGGCAC
>JADFHE010000038.1:0-18027 GCA_022567295.1 Pseudomonadota bacterium
CCGACCTGCGGGGTCATCGATGTTGCGACTTGTATCAGCGCTTCGGGCACCCTGATATCGATACTTGCGACCAGATTGAGCAGTAGCGATGTCCATTCAAAGGTCGCGCGATCGGAATCGGGCAAGACGAAGGACATCGTTGTTTCGACAGTGCCCATCGGCAGTACAACATCAAATTGGTTCACACGAACAGCAAATCCCGCTGCAATAAGGTCTTTGAATTCTTCCTGCCCGGACATCATAAGCTGGCCTGGATCGGACGCTGTGCCCAGGCTTTCAAGTCGCTCAGTCACGGCGCCAAGGGCGACCGCATCGATGCCGTCGAAAGCTATGTCCGCGATGACGGACAGGTCGCCAAAGCCCGGGATAGTCTGACCGTTCATCTCCAGCCGGAGGTCCGCGGCCGTAACGCCATCGTCGACAGACGAAGACACGGTCATCGCCATACCCTGCATGCCACTGACTTCCACGCCACCGGCATTGATGATCATGGCACCCATTTTAAGATCGACATCGCCGACATTGAATCCATACTGAGTATTCGTCTGCTGACCGGAAAAGGTGAGGCCATCAATGGACACGATTTGCTGATCGTTGCCGAAGGTCATCGCACCGATGTCGCCGGAAAATTCTACACGGCCCGTTTTGGCGCTGGCCGCAATGTTGAGTTCAATCGGCTGCCAGGTAACTTCGCCATCGTCGATAAACAGCGAGCCAGCGTCAAGGATGTAATGAGAGTCAAGGTCACCACCGAGACCGACGGTGCTGTAAATGATGCCCGGCACGTCGAAAGTCTCACCACCGCCGTATTCGATCGTCAGCGTTGAAACGGCGCTGCCGAGGGCCGGCGCGAGCGAGCCCTCGTTGCGGCCCAATGACGACACGGGTATCAGCCCGTGGTCGATACGGGTATCAATAAGCAACACGGGAAGCGGCTCGTCACCGCCGCCGGCAATGGATGTCAGCGCCGCACGAATCTGGCCCGCACCCAATTCGACCCGGTGCTGGCCCTCCGAAGAGAACCAGCCGCGATCGAAAGACTGTGAGGTAACGACCAGCTCGCCGCTTTGGCGGGCCGCCCAGTTCAGGTTATCATCGACACTTTGCTCAGCCAGTTTGCCAACGATACCGGGCGAAACAATAACGACCAGCACAGCAAGCAATAGCACAGCAACTACACTTTTCTTCACCGGTATTCCCCAGGCGAACAATCAGAACGCGCCGATGCTAGCACGCGCACCAGAAGATACTGTGTGCTAACGCTAGAAATCCGCGTCCGGTGTTACTACCATAGCGGCCTCACACGAGGCCCGGCGAGAGTAAGCCGCAAGAAAACCGGCAAGAAATCAAATGATTACGAACACAAACAGGTTAGTCCTCGCTGCACCATTGCTTGTGGCAGGCGCAAATTTCGCGCCGCCGGCGCTCGCGAATGGCGATGTTGAATTGCTCACGCGTTACTTTGCGAGCCTTAAGGGGCTCGAAACGACCGAGCCGGACTAGTCGATTCGTTGCCCGGTCACCGCGCCCAAACGACCCAGCTTAACGATGGCATCACGGCCGTCGATACTGAGTATGCGCGACCCCTGCAGGACGCCAGCCACCTGATTGTTGAAGGCGGCCGCGCGGCCTTCGTCGATACCGGACCCAACGACAGCGTGCCGTTGCTCATCGATGCGCTGCATCAACAAGACCTCGACGTGGGTGATGTTGACTACGTTTTCCTTACGCATATTCACCTGGACCATGCTGGCGGAGCGGGCCTCCTGATGCAGGAGCTGCCCAACGCCCGCTGTGTCATTCATCCGCGTGGCGCCGGACACATGATTGATCCGACGAAACTGATCGCTGGCACAGAGGCGGTTTACGGCGTCGAAGAGACGCGCGCGATGTATGGCGTTATTCAACCGATGGAAGAAGCGCGTTGCATAATCGCCGATGACGAACAATGGTTTGACTTCAACGGCCGCCAATTGCAGACGCTATACACGGAGGGCCACGCGCTGCATCATTACAGCCTCAATGACCCCGCATCGCGAGGTGTTTTCACTGGCGATAGCTTTGGCGTTTCTTACCGCGAACTCGATACGGCGGCTGGCGCCTTTATTTTCCCAACCTCGACGCCGACCCAATTTGACCCGCTTGCTGCGCATGAATCAGTCGATCTCATTATGGGCTGCAGCCCGGAGCAGATTTATCTGACGCACTACAGCCGCGTACGTGATCTTGAGCGTCTGGCCGTAGATATGCATACGGGTATCGACGCGTACGCGGCAATGGCGCTGGAGAATAGAGATGCCGATGATGCCTATACGGCAATAGCGGTCGCCATGTCTGACTATCTGTCGACTCGACTCAGGGCACACGGTTATAAGGGCGACGACGAGGCGATGCACGCAGTCCTGGAGGTTGATATTGTGCTCAACTCGAAGGGGCTGGTTTCCTGGCTACAACGACTAAAAAAACAGAGGCAATAATGGACAGCTTTCGCGCCTATCGCATTAATGAGGAAGACGGCAAAATTATTGCCGGGTTTCAGGAGCTGACCGTTGATGACCTGACTGAGGGCAACGTCGTCGTCCATGTTAGTCACTCGACGATCAATTACAAAGATGCGCTTGCGGCGACGGGCACCGGCAAGATACTACGGCGTTACCCGCTGAATGGCGGCATCGATTTGGCGGGTGTCATTGTCAGTTCGGAAGACACTGATTTTCAGCCCGGAACCGAGGTGCTCGTCAATGGCTGCGGCCTGAGCGAAACCGTTGATGGCGGTTACTCGGAATATGCCCGTGTCGACAGCAAGAGCCTCGTCAAAATCCCCAAAGGACTGTCTGCGCTGGAGGTTATGCAAATCGGCACGGCGGGTTACACGGCGGCGCTGGCGATTCATCGCATGGAGCAAAACGGGCAATCGCCGGACCAGGGTCCCATTGTTGTCACCGGCGCAACCGGCGGCGTCGGCAGCATCGCGATCGACATGCTGTCCGGGCGAGGCTATGAGGCTGTCGCATTCACCGGCAAAACGACCGAAGAGGGCTATCTGCGCGAGATCGGTGCGAGCCGCATTCTCCTGCGAGATCAGGTTGATCTCGGCAAGCGCCCGATGGAAAAGACACAATGGGCTGGCGCGATCGACAATCTCGGTGGTGACTATCTGACCTGGTTAACGCGCACCGTCAATTACGGCGGCAACATTGCGAGCATCGGCCTGGCGGCGAGCATGGCGTTGAATACGACGGTATTGCCATTTATTTTGCGGGCGGTCTGCCTGCTGGGCATCAATTCAGTGGACACGCCGCCTAAGCTGCGGCGCGCAGTCTGGGCAAGAATCGGTGGCGATCTCAAGCCAAAACATCTCGACACGATCGGACACAAAACCATTTCGTTCGACGAGCTGCCCGGTGCGTTTCAGGCCTATATCGATGGCACCGTGACCGGCCGTGTGGTTGTGGAAATATCATGACCGCGCGCGGCAAGCTGATTGGTGAGTTCCTGTTGATTGTTATTGGTGTATTCGTTGCACTGATGCTCGAATCTGCGTTTGAAGACCGAGCGGATGACAAGCTTCGTGACGAGTATCTATCGCGAATCAAAACGGACCTCGAGTCTGACAAAGCCGCGCTGCAAGGTCGCATCGACTTCTTCGTAGATGTACAGCGCTTTAGCCAGGACGTGCTGGGTTGGCTGGACGGCGACACTCCGGTCGATCACGATCTCCTGCTCGCGTCGTTCTACGCCGCGGAGGTCTGGCCGCTGACGCCAAACAAGAGTACCTATCTAGACCTGCATAGCACGGGCAATCTTCGCCTGCTGGACGACATCGATCTTCGGACCAGCATGGCCAAATATTACAACAAGGCCGATTCATCGAGTGCCGGGTTGACCCCGAACGAGCATTACCGGGAATTGATTCGCGGCGTGATCCCGACGGACGTTCAGAACCTGATACGAAAGAATTGCCCGACAATAGACGAACAGGACCTAAAGTCCAGTGGCTTCCCGCCGTGCTCGTTGCCGGGCGTCGACTACGATCGAATCAATCATTTGTATGCGTCGCTACGTGCGAATGGTGATTTTCGCCGAGTGTTGACATACCGGCACTCGGAGCTTGGCGTGATGATTTACTTGTTGCGTCAGCAAGTGATCTTTGCCAGCGAGGCCCTCGGTAAGATCGAATGGCAGTAATAAATGCGAGCGCATACTGCGCCACAGACGTATTTACTGGCGAGCGCGATTAGCGCTCGGCCAGTGCAATACGGAAAAATGACCGTCTGTACCATTTGGGAAACGACCCTCCAGTAGTTTAGAATCCCGTCCCCGAAAGTTTTAATCTGGATTAAAACCGGACAATAGAGGGTTCGATATGAGCGCAGGAGCTCGTTTTCGTGCTGCACTCGAGGCGGAGCAACCGCTTCAGATCGCCGGCACCATCAACGCATACACCGCTTTACTTGCTGAACGAGCGGGATTCAAGGCCATTTACCTGTCGGGCGCCGGCGTCGCCAACGCATCCTATGGTCTCCCCGACCTCGCCATGACCACGTTAAATGACGTCTGCGAAGACATTCGTCGTATCGCCTCTGCGAGCGATTTGCCGTTGCTGGTCGATGCGGATACTGGTTGGGGCGGCGCGCTCATGATTTCTCGCACGGTCCGCGAAATGATTTGGGCCGGTGCGGCCGGTTGCCATCTTGAAGACCAGGTTGCTGTAAAGCGTTGCGGGCATCGGCCGGGCAAAGCCCTGGTCGCGGCCGAAGAAATGGGCGACCGGTTGAAGGCGGCCGTCGACGGTCGAATCGATGACCGGTTTGTCATCATGGCGCGTACAGATGCACACGCTGTTGAGGGTCAGCAGGCCGCAATCGATCGTGCCGCCACTTACGTGGAGGCGGGTGCTGACATGATTTTCGCCGAGGCACTTACCACTTTAGAGGAATACCAGCAGTTCACAGACGTCATTAATGTGCCGGTACTCGCTAACCTGACCGAGTTCGGCAAGACACCGCTGTTCAAGACAGACGAGTTGGCGGAAGTCGGTATTGCGATGGCGCTGTATCCGCTGAGCGCCTATCGTGCGATGTCGGCTGCCGCGCTCAACGTTTATCAGACGATCAAGAACGACGGCACGCAGCAAGCGGTTGTCGACACGATGCAGACTCGCGTAGAGCTTTACGATGTCCTCAGGTACCAGGCGTATGAAGACGAGCTCGATGCCCTGTTTAAGGAGCAGGGCCTGAACACAGGAGAGGAATAATGGCGGCAAGCAAGAAAACCGGCGGCCTCGCAGGTGTTACGGCTGGCGCAACACACTTGTGCACTGTCGGCCAGGAAGGCGCAGGGCTCACCTACCGCGGCTACGATATTTACGATCTCGTTGACCACGCCTGTTTTGAGGAAGTCGCCTACCTGTTGCTGTATGGCAAGCTGCCGACGCAGGCCGAACTCGACGCATACACTACCAAGATCAAGGCTAACCGCGGACTGCCTGAAGCACTGAAGACTGTGCTTGAGATGGTTCCAACCGATGCCCACCCGATGGACGTATTACGCACCGGCGTGTCATTTCTTGGCAATGTTGAGCCGGAAGGCGATTTCTCGAATCAGAACGATGTCGCGGACCGTCTCCTCGCCTGTTTGCCGTCTGTACTGCTGTATTGGCACCGATTCCACAGCGACGGCGTGAGGATCGATACCGAAACGGATGACGACAGCATCGCCGGTCACTTCCTGCACCTGCTGCACGACAAGGCACCGAAAGAGCTGCATCGCAAGTGCCTGGATAGGACACTGACCCTGTATGCCGAGCATGAATTTAACGCATCAACATTCGCTGCGCGAGTCATCACCGGTACGTTGTCCGACATGCACTCGGCGGTCAGCGGCGCGATCGGCGCATTGCGCGGATCGCTGCACGGCGGCGCGAATGAAGCGGCAATGGCGCTGATATCGAAATTCGACACACCCGAAGAGGCTAGGAAGGGCGTCCACGAAATGCTGGAGCGCAAGGATCTGATCATGGGCTTCGGCCACCGCGTTTACACGACCTCCGATCCGCGCAACACGGTCAACAAGAAGATCTCCAAACTATTGGCCGACGATGTGGGCAACACGACGTTGTTCCCGATCTCAGAGGCGGTTGAGAGAGTCATGTGGGATGAGAAGAAGCTGTTCGCCAATGCGGACTTCTTCGCGGCCAGCGTGTATCACTTCATGGGAATTCCGACGTATCTGTTCACACCGATATTCGTGTGTTCACGTATCACGGGCTGGGCTGCGCACATCATGGAGCAGCGCGCCGACAACAGGCTGATTCGCCCGGCAGCCGACTATATTGGTCCGGGCCTGCAGGACTGGGTCGCAATTGAAAATCGCACTTAAGGCGGGCGGCACCCCGAGGGCATGTAATACCCCGGGGGCACACAATACCCCAGGGCACCTGGCAAACACGACACGGAGACTTGAATGTCTGAAGTAATCGCCCGTTCGGCCAAGCGCGCCAACTGGGATCAGGCGCTGGTCGATATCGCCGACTATGTCTGTAACTACGAGGTCGAAAGCGAGCTGGCTTTTGAAACCGCTCACTACTGTTTAATGGACACGCTCGCAAGTGGCTTCCAGGCGCTGGACTATCCAGCATGCACGAAGCTCATGGGCCCGGTTGTGCCTGGCGCGACACTGTCGGGCGGTGCCCGTGTACCCGGGACGTCATACGAGCTCGACCCGGTGCTCGCCGCATTCAATATCGGGGCGATGAATCGCTGGCTCGACTTTAACGATACCTGGCTGGCGGCCGAATGGGGTCACCCGTCCGATAACCTCGGCGGCATTCTGGCGGTTGGAGATTACCTGAGCCGTCAGGCACGCGCCGAGGGTAAAGATCCGCTGATCATGAAGGACGTTTTGACCGCGGCCATCATGGCGCACGAAATTCAGGGCGTGCTGGCGCTGGAAAACAGTTTCAACCGCGTCGGTCTCGACCACGTGTTACTGGTCCGAGTTGCCACTACAGCCGTCGTAACTCGCATGCTGGGTGGCGACAGGGACACGGTATTGAATGCCGTTTCCAATGCCTGGATTGACGGCTGTTCGTTGCGCACGTATCGTCACGCGCCAAACACAGGGTCTCGAAAAAGCTGGGCTGCCGGTGACGCGACGAGTCGCGGCGTTCGGTTGGCGCTGATCGCGGTGACCGGTGAGATGGGCTATCCGTCGGCGCTGACTGCACCGACATGGGGTTACTACGACGTGTTGTTCAAAGGCAACGAATTCCAGTTGCAGCGCCCGTACGGCAGCTATGTCATGGAGAATATTCTTTTCAAGATTTCCTACCCGGCCGAGTTCCACTCGCAAACGGCTGTCGAAGCCGGTATGACGCTGCACGCCGAGGTCAAAGATCGCATCGATGAGATACAGAGAGTCGTCATCGAAACGCAGGAAGCAGGCATTAGAATTATCGACAAGACCGGGCCATTGGATAACCCGGCTGATCGTGACCATTGCATACAGTACATGGTCGCGGTGCCCATGATTTTCGGCCGCCTGACGGCCGCTGACTACGAAGACGATGTCGCCAGCGATTCACGGATCGATGAACTGCGTGAGAAAATGGAAGTCAGAGAGAATGAGCAGTACACCAAAGACTACTTTGACCCCGAGCGAAGATACATTGGCAATTCTGTACAGGTCTTTTTCACGGACGGGACTCGTACTGACTGCATTGCGGTTGATTTCCCGATCGGTCACCGTAAACGTCGAGCCGAGGGCATTCCTGCACTCAGGAAAAAGTTTGTTGATAGTGTGTCGCCGAAGCTTGCGACCAGGCAATGGGACGAATTAAATGTACTTTATGCCGACCAAGAGAAACTGGCAGCGACGGCTGTCGATGACTTCATGGCGCTTCTTGTTGCGTAGCAGGTGCACCCCCCAGGGGACGAAGCGGCGGGCCGGACTGTCTTTAGCGACCTTGCGGCCGCTGCTTCGCTTCGCGCGCGTGGGCGCGTTTATGCCCATATGGGTGCTCCTACTGATGACTTCGGCGGTGTTTGCTGAGGCTGAACAGCGCACGCGCAATAACGGCAACCTGGTCCTCGAGGACATCCCCGAGATTCCTCGAGAGATTGTTGCAGGCCTGAACCGCTATCAGAACATTCGCTCCGCGCGCTTCCGCAACTGGACGCAAGATGGCAGCGGCCTGTTCATTTCAACAGGTTTCGGTGATGTCGATTCGTTGCACCGGGTCGATATGCCGCTCGGCGCACGGCGACAAAAGACGTTCTTCTTCGAACCGATCGGCCGTGTCTCGCGTCAGCCGGGGCAGAGCAGAATGTTGATTACGCGCGACGTGGGCGGTAGTGAGTTGGCGCAGATATTCACGCTGAATCCCGATACCGGGGACGCCGAAATGCTTTCGGACGGCAAGTCCAAAAACGGTGCAATGGAATGGGACCGTCGCGGCACGCGGGTCGCCTTTCAAAGTACACGGCGCAACGGTGCATCGAACGACATCTGGATAATGGACCCCGATGATTCGTCTAACGCTCAAATGGTGCTTGAGTCGCCCGACGGCACGTCGTGGCGTCCCGGCGAGTTCTCTGCAAGCGGCAGCAGGCTGCTGGTGCTGAATTACGTCAGTGTCTCGGATTCGCGAGTGCACGTCGTCGACCTGGACACCGGCGCTGTACAACTTGTTGCTGGCGGTGAGGAAAACAAGAGCGTCAATTATCCAGTAGCGTTCGATGACGACAATGACGGCCTGTGGCTGATAAGCAATCAAGACGCCGAGTTTGAGCGACTGGCGTGGCAATCACTCGAACCGGGCGGATCGCTACAGGTTATTACGGCGGACATCCCCTGGAATGTAACTGCTGCGACGATTAGCCATGATCGCGAACGAATGGTGTTTACTACTAATGAAGAAGGCATGTCGAAGGTTTATCTTCTCGACACCGAGACACGTGAATACAGACGCATCGACATCGTTCCGACCGGTCGCGTGTTTGGTGTCCGGTTCAGTCCCGATGATCGGCGTCTGGCGATGACGTTGAACACTTCGCAAACGCCAAGCGATGCGTTTGTTCTGGATCTCGGCCCCGGCCCCCTGGACTATGGAGACCTGACTCGCTGGACCGAAAGCGAAATCGGCGGTCTTGATACAGCGACCTTTCGTGCACCCGAACTGATCCACTATCCCACCTTTGACGAGGTGCAAGGCAAGCCGCGTGAGATACCGGCATGGGTCTACAAACCGGCCGGCAAAGGGCCGTACCCGGTTGTGATTTCCATACACGGTGGACCCGAAGGACAAGCCCGGCCGTTATTCAGCAGCACCTACCAGATGTGGCTGGCCAAACTCGGTGTCGCGATCATTCAACCGAACGTCAGAGGTTCCAGCGGTTACGGTAAAACGTACGTGGGGCTGGACAATGGATTCCAGCGCGAAGACTCGGTAAAAGATATCGGGGCGTTGCTCGACTGGATAGAAAAGCAGCCGGACCTCGACAAGAACCGCGTTGCTGTCTTTGGCGGCAGCTACGGCGGCTACATGGTGCTGGCGAGCGCCGTGCATTACAGCGACCGGCTAAAGGCCGCTGTCGACGTCGTTGGCATCAGCAACTTCGTGACCTTTCTTGAAAATACCCAGGACTATCGCCGTGATCTTCGCCGCGTGGAATACGGCGATGAACGCGATCCGGAGATGCGTGCGTACCTTGAAAAAATCAGCCCATTGAACAACGTCGATCGGATCAGTATTCCGATGTTTGTTGTTCAAGGAGAGAATGATCCACGCGTTCCTGTAACGGAAGCCACGCAGTTGGTCGAAGCGCTGCGAAGAGAAGGGCATACTGTCTGGTTTATGAATGCATTAAACGAAGGGCACGGCTACAGAAAGCGTGAGAACCGGGACGTCTATCAGCAGGCGACGGTTTTGTTTTTGCAACAGCATCTGGTTGACGATTGACGGAAAAGATACAGACAGCACTTCAGCAATTGGGGTTGCCGGTCCCGGATGGGACCATGAAGAAACTTGGCGCACTGATCAGCGAACTCGAGAAGTGGAACCGTAAGGTCAACCTGACGGCCGTTCGAAATACGGACGAGATGATCCGCGTCCATCTGCTCGATAGCTTGGTGGCGGTACCGCTGCTCGAAGGCGGTACGGTGCTTGATGTTGGAACTGGTGCGGGCTTTCCCGGGCTGCCGCTCGCCATCGTGCAGCCTGAGCGGCATTTCACGTTACTGGATAGCAACAACAAGAAGGTAATGTTCGTCCAGCATGTGGCCGGTTTGCTCGGTTTAGACAACGTGTCCGCCGTCAAAGCCAGGGGCGAGGACTATGAACCCGGCCATGGCTTTGATACCGTGATTGCGCGGGCGCTGGCCGCATTGCCGCGACTCGTTGAAATCGGTGGTCGCCACGTGGGAGAGGGCGGCGTGTTTGTCGCGCTGAAAGGCCGTTACCCGGCGGAAGAACTAGAACAATTAGCCCAATTAGAATTGCCGTGGAGCCATCAAGTGATGGAGCTCTGCGTGCCGGGTTTTGAAACAGGGTCGCGGCACGCTGTACTGTTGCGGCGCCAAAGATAAAGAGCAGGTTGCAATGACGCGAATCATAGCCGTAGCAAACCAGAAAGGCGGGGTGGGAAAAACCACGACCTGCGTCAATCTGGCGGCATCGCTCGCGGCAACTCAGCGGCGCGTACTGCTAGTCGACATGGATCCGCAGGGCAACGCGACTATGGGCTGCGGCATAAACAAAATGGAGGTCGAATACTCGGCCTGTGATGTCTTGCTGGGTGAGGCAACGGCCGCCGACACAATTGTCTCGGCACCCCAAGGCGGCTTTGCGGTGCTTCCGGGCAATGAGGACCTAACGCTTGCGGAAGTTACATTGCTGCAGGAAATCGGCCGCGAACTCAAGCTCAGGAAAGCGCTCGCACCCGTTGCCGGATTGTACGATTTCATATTGATCGATAGCCCGCCGTCGATAAACATGCTGACCGTTAATGCTTTGACCGCGGCCGATGGCGTACTCATTCCGATGCAGTGCGAGTATTACGCGCTCGAGGGTCTGAGCGCGCTGCTGCGCACAATTGAGCAGGTTCGCGACTCCGTCAATCCGAAGTTGGAGATGTACGGCATTCTCCGCACGATGTTTGATCCACGCATAAATCTCTCAAACGAAGTCTCGATGCAGCTCATTGAGCACTTTGATCGAAAAGTATTTCGTACCGTGGTGCCCCGCAACATTCGCCTGGCGGAGGCGCCGAGTTTCGGTTTGCCGGTGTTGCTGCATGACCGCTCGTCGCGCGGTGCGATCGCGTACCTGGCCCTGGCTGGCGAAGTTTTACGGCGTGAAGACGAGCGCATAGCAGAGGCCGTATGAATAACCGCAGCAACACCCGGAGGGCATAAACGGTCCTTGACCGTGAAATTCAGATGACAGCGAGAAAAAAAAGACTCGGCCGCGGCCTCGATGCATTACTCAGCAGGCCAATGGTGGCGATATCAAGACCCGATTCTGCCGATACGGGCAACGAGGGGCTCAAGAATTTGCCAGTTGAAATTTTACAGCGCGGCCAGTATCAACCGCGCGTGGATATGCGGCAGGACTCATTGGAAGGGCTTGCTGCATCCATCGAGGCGCAGGGTATCGTACAGCCGATCGTTGTGCGGCCCATTGGCAGGAAGGGGGACACTCTGCGCTACGAGATCATTGCCGGTGAGCGTCGCTGGCGTGCGGCACAGATGGCCGGCCTCGCTGAGATACCTGCGATTATTCGCGACGTGCCCGATGAATCGGCCATCGCGATGGCGCTCATCGAGAATATTCAACGGGAAAACCTGAATCCGCTGGAAGAGGCGCGTGCGCTGGACCGGCTGATTCGCGAATTTGATCTGACGCACGCCGAGGCGGCGAAAGCCGTGGGTCGCTCGCGCGCGGCGGTCAGTAATCTGCTTCGCCTGCAGGACTTGTCCGACAAGGTGAAGCCGCTACTTGAGGACCGGCAGCTGGAGATGGGGCATGCAAGGGCGCTGTTGTCTATCTCAAACGCTACGCAGCAATTTGATGTCGCGTTGCAGGTGATCCGGAGAGGGCTATCCGTCCGCGACACGGAAAGACTCGTCAAGCGCACGCTGCAAGGCCCTAAGCCGAAAACCGCCAGAAACGCGCCGGCTCAGAACGCCGATATTCGCCGGCTGGAGATCGAAGTCTCCGACAAACTGGGTGCGAAGGTGCGTGTTGAGCACACGCCAAAAGGCGCGGGCAGGCTCGTGATCAGTTACAACAGCCTTGACGAGTTGGACGGGATTCTAGAACACATCAAGTAGAACTACCCCTTTGGGGGGGGGTTACGCGACCTCGTCTGCCGGGTCGTTTTTCGCCGAGTAAACCCGTCGAATTATGCTGGGCATGACCGCCTCCGAGATAAGAAAGCCCTGCATCTTGTCGCACTGAATTGTCTTCAGGAACTCAAAGGTTTCCTGATCTTCGACGCCTTCTGCACAGACCGACATGCCCAGACTGTGCGCGAGCCCGGTAATTGCCGCCAGCACGGCCAGCGATTCTCCGTCGTTTTGTGCCCGCCTGAGTGCCGAGGCATGAATTTTAATTTCGTCGAACGGCATTTGTTCGAAAGTACCGAGCGAAGACGACACGACACGGAAATCGTCGAGGCAGATTCGGAATCCCTTCTTGCGCAACGCCTTGAGCATTTGCACATGCGGAGCGTCGGGATCGGCCAGATCCTGCGCGATCACCTCGAGCGTGAAGCTGCGACATTCCAGACCGGCCTCGCGAACGATCGCGGCGTAATTGTCTGCGAGCGCAGGATCGCCCAATTGACTGGAGGCCAGGTTAATACAGGCATTGAGGTGGATGCCGTCATCGCGCCAGGAAACCAATTGCCGGGTCATCTCGCGAAGCACATATACGCTGAGTCTGCCCATCAGCCCAAAGGCTTCGACCTCAGGGAGAAACTCGAGCGGTCCCATCAGGCCGTGCTCGGGATGGTGCCAGCGCACCAGCGCCTCGGCCTCACGCGTCAACCATTCGGTGCCGGAATTACGCTCAACCTTGGGTTGATAGCGAAGCACGAACTGACCGCATTCCAGGGCGTTCTCTACCTCCTGGCGCGACACTCGCAGCATGCGTCGACGGCAGCGCCGCGCGCAGCCGCTCAGCTGGTCAAAATCGAATTCTTTGCCGACCCACTCAATGTTGTCGAAACTGGCGAGCTGGTCGACGAGTTCCGCCTGCTTGCTGCTGCGTAGCGAGGCGCGATCAGCCGCGACGATGATGCCGAACGACAGGTGTTCACTGGCGGTCTTTAAAGTGCGAACGATCTCGCTGCTGACATCTGATTCGGTCAACAAAACGATACGCCGTGACTGGCCCGTCATCAGCTTGGCAAATGTCGCAGATGACGCAAAGGAGCTTAGGGTGAAGCTCATCTCCCTGACGACATCACTCAGCGCTGGAGTGGCGCGAACAGTTTCACTTGAAATTAACAGCATGGCGGCAAAAACTATTCCTGTATTCCCGCCCATTTATACGCGCTCTGATGCGGGCCAAATGTGCGCCGTGTCGCATAGACAGGAATTCGTCAGAAACCCTTAAAACTCCCGAAAAAGTGGCCGCCGAAGGGCCCGTCATCAGTGTTCTGTATATGTTGCCAAGCTATAGGTCTGCCACTATAATGCGCACGCTCAACTAGGCCCGCCTGGACAAACCAAACCACACGCGCCACCCACCGCCGGCCAAGACTGACGGACGTGGCGTTTTTAGTGCCGGAGGCATTGAGAAATGGACCTCACTATCGCCCGGGTGCTCATGTGGCAGAGTTTGGTTGGGGTGGTTCTGGCCGCCGTACTCTGGGGCGCTTATGGCAATGTGGCCGGTTACTCGGCATTACTCGGCAGTATGACGTGCGTCGTTCCAAACGCGTTTCTGGCATTACGGCTGGTAGTACCACGCCGGGATCCCGGAGCAGCGGCCCTGATAAGGGCGGCGTGGATAGGCGAAATGGGCAAGCTGGCGTTGACCGTGCTGTTATTCACGCTCGTGTTCACGCTCGTTACGCCGCTCTTGGCAGCGGCACTTTTTGCAGGCTTCATTGCGACGCAGCTGGTAACCATTTCAGGCTTCCTGATGCGCAGCGAACAGGACACGAGTAACAGCAATGGCAGTTGAAGGCGGACACGGCGCTCTAACTTCCGACCAGTACATCGCTCACCACCTGCAGAATCTCCAGGTGTGTAGGACGGAAACGGGCGAGTGGATTTGGAATCAGTGCGCTGGTAACCCGATGACAATAAATGTCGACTCGATGTTTTGGTCGATATTGCTTGGTGTCGTATTCATTACGCTGTTCAGTCGGGCAGCAAGAAAGAGCTCATCCGGAAAGCCGAGTAAATTCCAGGCCGCGGTCGAGATCATTGTTGGATTTGTGGATGGCAGTGTTAAGGACACCTTCCATGGCAAGAGCCGGCTCATCGCGCCGTTGGGCCTGACAATTTTTGTCTGGGTTTTCCTGATGAACCTCATGGACCTGATTCCAGTGGACTGGATTCCATTGGCGGCAGGTACCATCGGCATACCGTATATGAAGGTCGTGCCATCGACCGATGTGAATGTCACGTTCGGCATGTCAATATCAGTCTTCGTCTTGATCATTTTTTATACAATTAAAAACAAAGGCGTAAAGGGCTTTATCGGCGAGCTGACATTGCACCCGATCGCACCGCCGACCAGGGGTGTAGGCCTGATCGCAGCACCGTTTATTATTGCTTTCAACTTCATTCTCGAAAGTGTTGCCCTGATAGCCAAGCCGGTCTCTCTGTCGCTGCGACTGTTCGGCAACATGTTTGCCGGCGAACTCATCTTCATTCTGATTGCGATCATGTTCAGCGGCCACTGGCTGCTGGGCATAGGTGGCGGTGTACTACATTTGGGCTGGGCTATTTTTCACCTGCTTATTGTTACGCTGCAGGCCTTTATTTTCATGATGTTGACCATAGTGTATTTAAGCCTGGCATCGGAAACGCACTAATTTGTAATTGACTTTTTTTGGGAGATACTGATGGAAACTGTTATTGGCATGACGGCGATCGCCGTCGCACTTCTGATCGGCCTCGGCGCACTGGGCGTCGGTATTGGGATGGGCCTTCTGGGTGGTCGCTTTCTCGAGGGCGCTGCCCGTCAGCCGGAGCTGGCGCCGATGCTGCAGACGAAGATGTTCATCGTCGTCGCGTTGCTCGACGCTGTTGCTATGATTGGTGTCGGTATCGGCTTGTTCTTCGCTTTTGCAAACCCATTCATCGGTCAGCTACAAGCAACGATGTAGGAGCGCGCCCTGCGCGCGACTGGCTCTCTGGGTTCGTCGCACACAAGGGCGATTCGGCCGCATGGCGGCCTCCTACAGCTAAGGAGCAATCTGTGGATATCAACTTAACTCTCATCGGCCAGTCGTTAGCGATGTTCGTGTTTGTGTGGTTTTGTATGAAGGTCGTCTGGCCGCCGCTGTTGGGCGCGATCGAAGAGCGCCAGAAGCAGATCGAAGAAGGTCTCGCTGCAGCCGACAAGGGTCAGGAGTCGCTTGTCCGGGCTGCTGCCGAAGCTGACGATATCGTTGCCGGGGCACGCACGCAGGCAACCGGTATTCTTGATCAGGCGCACGCACGGGCAAACGAAATCGTTACGGACGGCAAGTCTGATGGCGTTAAAGAACGCGATCGTCAGTTGAGCGTGGCCAAAGCCGAGATTGAGCAGGAGGCGAACCGGGCACGCGAAGAACTTCGTGGTCAGGTTGCAGCTATCGCCATTGCGAGTGCTGAGAAGATTCTCGAGCGCGAGATCGATAGCAAGGCACATGACGACATTTTGAGTAAGCTTGCTCAGGAACTGTAATTCGCGATGGCCGACAACAACACAATCGCGCGACCGTACGCGCAGGCAGTTTTCGAACTTGCTAATGATGCTGGTGATCTTGGACCGTGGTCCGGGTCGCTAGCCATTGCTGGTCAGTTGCTCGCCGACAGATCACTCGTTGAGTACCTTGGTAATCCGGAGTTCGACGACAAGCAGCGCCTTCAGTTTCTCACGGGCCTGTTCAAGAACGCAGGCGCCAAATTACTCGCAGGCAGTAACGGCAAAGGCACAAATTTCATCAAGCTCCTGCTTGAGAACGGTCGCGTAGCCGTATTGCCGGAAATCGCCGGGCACTTCGAAGCGCTGAAGGCGAAAGTCGAGAACACCGTGGACGCGGTAGTAACGTCGGCCACGAAACTCAGCAAGAAACAGATCGACGAGATCGCCTCGGCACTGCAGAAGCGGCTTGGCTGCGATGTAAAGGTCGAAATAAAAATTGACGAAAATCTCATCGGCGGAGCAGTCATTCGTGCTGGCGATGTGGTTATTGATGGATCGTTGCGCGCAAGGCTCGAAGGCCTCGCCACCGCATTAATCGAATAAAGAGGATAAAGAAATGGCACTCAAAGCTTCTGAAATCAGTCGACTGATTAAAGAGCGCATCGAGAACTTCGAAGCATCCGCGGAAGCGCGCGACGTCGGTACCGTAATCGCGGTTACTGACGGCATTGTTCGCATCCACGGCCTGGCAGACGCACGTTATGGCGAAATGCTCGAGTTCCCGCAAAACACGTTCGGCATGGCACTGAACCTCGAGCAGGATTCGGTTGGTGCTGTTGTCCTCGGTGATTACAAGCATATTTCGGAAGGCGACACCGTGAAGACAACCGGTCGCATCCTTGAGGTGCCGATTGGCGAGGCAATGCTGGGTCGCGTCGTCGACGCACTGGGCATACCGATTGACGGTAAAGGTCCGATCGAAGCTGAACGTTCAGCGCCAATCGAGAAGGTTGCTCCGGGCGTCATTCAGCGTCAGTCAGTTGACCAGCCGGTACAGACCGGCTTGAAAGCAATCGACTCGATGGTGCCGATCGGTCGCGGCCAGCGTGAACTGATCATTGGCGACCGCCAGACGGGCAAGACAGCCGTCGCGATTGACACGATCATCAATCAGCGCGGCACTGGCATTAAGTGCATCTACGTCGCTATCGGCCAAAAAACGTCTTCGGTCGCTGGCGTAGTGCGCAAGCTTGAGGAAGAAGGTGCGATGGAGCACACCATCGTCGTGGCTGCAACGGCAGCCGACAGTCCCGCCATGCAATATATCTCTCCTTACGCCGGTACCACCATGGGCGAGTATTTTCTCGATAAGGGCGAAGACGCGCTCATTGTTTTTGATGACTTGACGAAGCAGGCCTGGGCTTACCGCCAGGTGTCATTGTTGCTGCGACGTCCGCCGGGCCGTGAAGCGTATCCGGGTGACGTTTTCTACCTGCATTCTCGTCTGCTGGAGCGCGCGTCTCGCGTCAACGCAGCATACGTTGAGGAGGTATCGGGCGGTAAGGTCAAAGGCAGGACCGGGTCACTGACGGCGCTGCCGATTATTGAAACGCAAGCCGGTGACGTATCGGCGTTCGTACCGACCAATGTCATCTCCATTACCGACGGTCAGATCTTCCTCGAGACCGACTTGTTTAATGCAGGAATTCGTCCGGCCATCAACGCCGGTCTGTCGGTCTCTCGAGTCGGTGGCGCGGCGCAGACGCAGATCATCAAAAAGCTCGGCGGTGGCATACGTCTCGCACTCGCTCAATATCGCGAGCTCGCGGCGTTCGCACAGTTTGCCTCTGACCTCGATGCAGCAACACGCCGGCAGCTTGAGCGCGGCCAGCGTGTTACGGAGCTCATGAAACAAAAGCAATACTCGCCGCTGTCGATCGGCGAGATGGGATTGTCGTTGTTCGCGGTGAATGAGGGTTTCATTGACGAGGTTCCCGTTGAGAAAGTCGTTGACTACGAAGCCGCGTTGCACGATTTTGCTCGTGCGAACAACCAGAGTGATCTCGACGCGATTAACGAGTCCGGTGATTACAATGACGATGTTGCCGCTACGCTAAAAGGCATCTGCGAAGCGTTTGCCGCGAAGGGCGCTTATT
>JADFHE010000038.1:18127-30209 GCA_022567295.1 Pseudomonadota bacterium
CACGATTTTGCTCGTGCGAACAACCAGAGTGATCTCGACGCGATTAACGAGTCCGGTGATTACAATGACGATGTTGCCGCTACGCTAAAAGGCATCTGCGAAGCGTTTGCCGCGAAGGGCGCTTATTAAAGAATCGCACCCAAAGGGCATAAACGCGCAGGGCGCGCTCCTGCAGTAGGCGGCCGCCCTGCGGCCGATAAATAGGATAAACATGGCAGGCGAAAAAGAAATACGCTCGAAGATTGCTTCTGTAAAAAACATGCAGAAGATAACGAGCGCGATGGAAAAGGTCGCAGCGAGTAAAATTCGCAAGGCGCAACTGCAGATGGAAGCATCACGCCCCTATGCGGAACGCATTCGTCGCGTAATCGGGCACCTGGCGCACGCGAACCCGGACTTCAAGCACCCATTTCTGACGGAGCGCGACGTCAAGCGCGTCGGCCACATCGTAATTTCCACGGACCGCGGCCTCTGCGGCGGCCTTAACGCTAACCTGTTCAAAAGCATGATTGGCGAGATTGCGAGGTGGCAGGGTGAAAACGTTGAGATCGATATGGCGCTGGTCGGTGCGAAGGCAGTCGCTTTTTTCCGCCGTATGGGCGGCAGTGTCGTCGGCACGGCGACGCACCTCGGTGATAAGCCGAGTGTTAATGAGCTAATCGGTTCGATCAAGATCATGCTCGACTCATACAGCGAAGGAAATATTGATCGCCTGTACCTCGTGCACAACGAGTACATCAGCGCGCTGAGCCAGAAGCCAGTGGTCATACAGTTGTTGCCGGCGAAGGGCATCGGGAGCGACGATGAGGAACTGCAGGCGCACTGGGATTACATTTACGAGCCTGACGCCGGCGAACTGCTCGATGACGTATTAATGCGTTACATCGAGTCGCAGGTTTATCGCGGCGCGGTTGAAAACTTCGCCTGCGAAATGGCGGCGAAGATGGTTGCAATGAAATCGGCAACCGATAACGCTGGCGACATCATTGACGAATTGCAGCTGCAGTACAACAAGGCTCGACAGGCTTCGATTACACAAGAAATTTCAGAAATTGTCGGCGGCGCAGCTGCCGTTAGCGGTTAGACAAGAATTTACGTAAATAGAGTTGGCGGATTCGCCGACACGGTTAAGGAAACAAGAAATGAGCACTGGAACTACTGTGCAGGTAATTGGCGCTGTTGTGGACGTGGAATTCCCGGCTGGCCAGATCCCGAAAATTTACGACGCGTTGCTTATCGATGATGCGGAAATTACGCTTGAAGTTCAACAGCAGCTGGGTGACGGTGTTGTCCGTACCATTGCAATGGGTTCATCGGAAGGCCTCAAGCGTGGCATGGATGTCACCAATACAGGCTCACCAATTACGGTGCCCGTAGGCGAGAAGACGCTGGGTCGAATCATGGACGTGCTCGGCAGGCCGATCGACAATGCAGGCGAGATCGGCGCAGACAAGCACCTGCCAATTCATCGTCCCCCTCCATCTTACGAAGAGCAGGCTGCGTCGACAGAACTGCTTGAGACGGGCATTAAAGTCATCGACCTGATCATGCCAATCTCCAAGGGCGGCAAGGTCGGCTTGTTCGGCGGCGCCGGCGTAGGCAAGACCGTAGCGCTCATGGAGCTGATTCGTAACATTGCTCACGAGCACGAGGGTTACTCGGTGTTTGCCGGCGTCGGTGAGCGTACTCGTGAGGGTAACGACTTCTACCACGAGATGACTGACTCGGGCGTTATCGACAAGGTATCGCTGGTTTACGGCCAGATGAACGAGCCTCCCGGCAACCGTCTCCGCGTTGCGTTGACGGGCCTGACGATGGCTGAAGCTTTCCGTGACGAAGGCCGCGACGTACTCATGTTCATCGATAATATTTATCGCTACACCTTGGCTGGAACCGAGGTATCCGCACTGCTCGGCCGCATGCCTTCGGCCGTGGGCTATCAACCGACACTGGCCGAGGAAATGGGCATTCTGCAGGAGCGCATCGCCTCAACGAAGACCGGTTCCATTACCTCATTCCAGGCCGTTTACGTACCTGCCGATGACTTGACCGACCCGTCTCCTGCGACAACCTTCGCGCACCTGGACGCCACGCTGGTGCTGTCACGTAACATCGCCGAGCTGGGCATCTACCCGGCCGTTGACCCGCTCGATTCTACGTCGCGTATTCTTGATCCGCTCATTATCGGCCAGGAACACTACGACTGCGCGCGTGCGGTACAGGCAGTACTGCAGCGTTACAAAGAACTGCAGGACATCATCGCCATTCTCGGTATGGATGAATTATCCGAAGACGACAAGCAGACAGTGACCCGCGCGCGTAAGATTCAGCGCTTCCTGTCGCAGCCGTTTTTCGTTGCGGAGGTTTTCACGAACTCTCCGGGAAAATACGTTTCATTGACTGAGACGATCCGTGGCTTTACCGGCATCGTCAACGGCGACTACGACCACCTTCCGGAGCAGGCCTTCTACATGGTCGGCACGATCGAAGACGCAGTCGAGAACGCGAAGAACTTTACATAGGAGGCCGCCCTGCGGGTTTATGCCCTTTGGGTGCGACATTTCGCGCGCAGGGCACCCACAAGGGCATAAACGCGCTCCTACTGAGGAAATAAATATGGCAACCATTCAAGTCGACATCGTATCCGCTGAAGGTGAGATTTATTCGGGCACAGCCGCGATGGTTTTCGCACCCGCCAAGATGGGTGAAGTGGGCATCGCGCCGCGTCACGCGCCGATGCTGACATCACTGTCTCCGGGCGAAGTTCGTGTGCAGGATGAAGACGGCAAGGAAGAGAGTTTCTACATCACGGGCGGTCTGCTCGAGGTGCAGCCACACATTGTGACGGTTATGGCTGATACGGCGCTACGTAGTGACCAGCTGGATGAAGCGGCAGCTCTCGCAGCGCAGCAAGATGCCGAAGAAGCGCTGAAGGGTGCGTCGGAGGAGACCGATGTTGCCCGCGCGCAGGCTGAGCTTGCAGAAGCACGCGCCCGTTATCGCGCGGCGCAAAAGCTCAAAGGGAATCGCTAGCCGTTCCTACGAATCACGAAACCCGAGCGTACCCAGCCGGTCCTTAAACTCAACGACGTTGCCGTCAATATCGCGCGCTGGCCTGGGTGGGTCGTACTTCTGTGTCAACAGAGATACGACGATGATGGTGATCAGGCAAACCCCCATACCGATTAAGTCGCCCGGCAGCTCCGGCGCGACGGACCGTGTAATCAGCCAGGTCAGGAAACCGCAAGCCATGGCCGCCAATGCGCCGGTTCTGTTCGCTTTTCGCCACCAGACAACCAGCAAGAAAGGAACGGTCGTTGCTGTCAGTGACAGAATATTGGCGTCAACCAGGAGGTCGTAGATATCCTGCGCCTTCAAGGCGATAAAGACTGCAATGATGCCAAGGGTCGGAATGGCATATCGTGTCACCGTGAGTGTTAGAGCATCAGACGGGTTCTTGCGTACCAGCGGCAGAATAATCCTGCTAAGCAAGCTCGCCGCGGCAAGCAGGGCGCTGTCACAGGTGCTCATGACGGCGGCAAGAATTGCGCCGACGAAAATCGATACCAGAACAGGATGCAGGTGGTGCAGAGCGAGAGACGGGATTACAGATTCGGAGTCCGCGAGATCCGGCATTGTAACGCTGCCGATGATGCCAAGGGTTACCGGGATCATGGCAAAGGCTAAATAGCAGAAGCCGGCGACGTAGAACGAGTTCTGTGCCACCCGCTCCGATTTCGCCGCCATGGCACGACCGAGCAGGCTCTGGCTGCCAATGTCGGCCAGTCCGAAGATCAACCACATACGAATGTAGTTGAGCCATTGTTCCCCGGTGTTTTCGCGCGGAGTCATCCTGAATGTTCCGTCGGGTATACGCTCGGCGATGGCGCCCCAGCCACCTACATCGATCAATACAACGATGAACAGGACGATGATGCCGACAAGAATTATGCTGACCTGAATCATGTCGGTCATCGCGACGGCCCACAGACCACCGACCATCGTATAGATGACGACGATAGCCGAGCCAGCAATGATGCCGACGTGCATCGGCGTCCCTGTCAAAGATTCGAATATCAGTCCGAATGCGACCAACATCCCTGCTACCCAGCCAATACTCGAAACGACATGCGTGAACGTTGAGGCAGTGGCGGCAACCTTGCCGAATCGCTGCTCAATGAGCTCGATGTAAGTCATTAACCGTAGACGTCGAAAGAACCGGGCGAAGAACATGCCGATCAAAAACAGGGCGACGGTAGCACCGAACGGGTCCGCGATAACGCCGAGCAAGCCGTCATCATACGCAGAGCCGGACGCTCCCATCATCGTGCCGCCGCCGAACCAGGTCGCAATAATTGTGGCCGTGCAGAGAAACATTGGCATTCTGCGGCCAGCGACGATGAATTCTGCGGCCGTATCGTTGCGTTTCGCGGCATAGACGCCGACCGCCAACATCAACACCACGTAAATCGCGACGCCGATAAAGATTACCGTTTGAGAATTCATACCTATGCCCCCGTTAGTCTCGCAGCCCGAGGGAGGCAACGCGATCATTAAGTTCAACAATATTCCCGCGGTCATCGGTTAGCGGTTGCGCCGGATCCATCTTCTGCGTAGCTAACGACACAACAACCATGGCGACGGCAGAGAAACAAAAGCCGATCAAGTCAGGTGGAGTTTCCGTACCTATCATCGCAGCCGCGCGCCAGGCGATAATGCCGGCGAGCATGCTGGCCAGCGCACCGCTACGATTGGCTTTTTGCCACCAGAAACAAGCGATGAACGGTACGATGATCGCCGCCAGTAGCACCGCGACCGAATCGACCAGCACCTCGACAACACGATTGGCATTAAATGCGATGTAGGTCGATACGATGGCGACGAAAGGGATGGAATAGCGAGCAACACGAAACCGCAAGGTCTCGTCGGGGTACTTTTTCACCAGCGGCAACAGGTTGGTACTAATAATCGTGCCGGAACTCAGAAGTATGCTATCCGACGTACTCATAATGGCGGATAAGATTGCGCCGATAAATATGGCCGAAAATACCGGGTGCAGATACTTGATCGCAAGATCTGTGAGGACCGCATTCGGGTCGTCAAGATCCGGCATTAGTGCGCGGGCAGCGAAGCCGAGCATCAATGGTACGAGGCCGAGAGTGGCGTAAGCGAACGCAGCAAGGTAGAAAGAATTGCTAGCGACATATTCGGTGCGCGCGGACAGCGCGCGCTGAATTACCGATGACGAGGCGACAGCGGCCAAACCCATGCCCATAAAGATGTGAATAGTATCGATCCAGTCTTTGAAGTTGTTCTCGACGGGCATCGCACGAAAAGCGTGCTCGGGCATTTGCGCAGCGATAACCTCCCAGCCGCCGGCCTGATACAAGACGGCGACCAGCAAGATGAGCATCCCGACAACGAAAACCAGCATTTGCAAAAAGTCCGTCATCGCGACCGCCCACATGCCACCGATCATCGTGTAGAAGACGACGACGAACAGTCCACCCATGATGCCGACCGCCATCGGCGCACCGGTCAGTGACTCAAGTAAGACACCGAAGGTAAACAGGACGCCGCCGAGCCAGATGATGCTTGCAGCCAAGTCTGCGATTGCCCCAAAGGTGCCCGCTAGTTTGCCGAATCGAGCCCCCAGCAGTTCGGGCCAGGTCAGGCGCCGGCTTCGGCGAAGGATTCGGGCGAAGAATATTCCTGCCAGCAACAGTGCAACAGCCGAGCCGAATGGCTCGGCCAACATGAGCAGCCTGTCGCCTTCATAGGCCGCGGTTGCCGCGCCCATCATCGTACCGCTGCCAAACCAAGTCGCGAAGATCGAAACGGAGCAAAGCCAGAGTGGCATTTTGCGTCCGGCGAGAGCGAAATCGGTTAGCGAGGTGGAGCCGCGTGAGGCGTAAAAACCAACGCCGATCATGATCAGCATATAAGCGCCAACCCCGGTAAGGATCATCGTTCCAGTAGTCATTACTGCTCCACCCGACGGAATAACGGCAGTGTGCCGAAGCGGTCGTTCAGGTCAATAGGTTCACCGTCCGCATTGGTGAGCGTACGCGGCGGGGCACTCTTCTGCGTCGCGAATGAGACGATCACAGTAATGGCGCCCGATACCCAGAACGCCACAAAGCTGGCGGGCATGTCCGGGAATACCGTCGGGGACACTACAAACGTTGCAAAGCCGGCAATCAGCAATGAAAAACCCGACGCGACCGGGTCCAGCAGAACCTGAAGTACGTTACCGGAGTACGCGGTAGCCGCCGAGCCCATCATAGGCCCGGCACCAAACCAGGTAGCAACGATCGAGATCGAACAGACCGTGAGTGACATGTTGCGGCCGGAAACCGCGAAGTCGGACAATGAACTCGACTTGTGAGCAACGAAGATGCCAACGGCGAGCATGACGGCGACGTACAGTACGACGCCGATCAAAATAATGGCCTGAGAATCGATAGTTATTCTTCTTCTTAAGGTGCAACCTCGCGAATACTAGCATCAATCGAAAAAAAGCCGCCTCAGTTAATGGCTCCGGTGACGATGTTCTTATAGTTCCAGGAACCGATGATTCGGGTCTCGGGGCGGTGGCCGCGGAGGTTCCGTTTTCGCCAGCTACTGAACTCGTCGGCGCGAAGCCCTTCTGGAAGTTGCCAGTCTTTATTACCAAAGTAGTGAGACGTGTATTCGGCGAGAAAACCGGCCTGCAGTACGTTATCCAGGACATCAAGGTAACGATCAGCAATATCTTGATTATTAAGTGAGTTCTCTTCCCACGTGCGGACCAGATGTTGCCTTGCTGTAAATTCGCACGCGAAGCTGTTCGCGCGGGCCGGATTATCGCCGCCGAGCTTGAGCTGACAGGTGCTTTTCATCAGGCTGTAAGCAACCCAGCTCTGGAGCGCCGGGTCGTCATTGGCAAAAGCGCCGGGCGCCAGGTAAAAGGCATCGCCGTCGGTAACGCCATTCAGGGTGTAAATCCCGTGGTTACAGGCGGTCACCAGCAGACATGAAAAAAGGGCAATTAACCGCATAGCGGAAGAATACGTCAGCCGCGTTAACGAGAGCTGAAGCAAGTTCACGATCCTGCACATCCTGTATGATTCGCTGCCTACGACTAGGGAGTGCGGCTTGGGCCTGAGCATCATTATTCTGGCGGCGGGACAAGGGACGCGTATGCGTTCAGACTTGCCCAAGGTCTTGCAGCTATTGGCGGGCAAGCCTCTGCTGGCACATGTTCTGACGTGCGCGAAGGAGTTGGCAGCCGATGATGTCTGTGTGGTTTATGGCCACGGTGGCGAAGCGGTGCACGCGGCGTTTCCGGAGTCCGATGTTCGCTGGGTGCTGCAGGCGGAACAGCTGGGAACCGGTCATGCCGTACAGCAAGCGATGCCGGATACGCCGGCCCGCAATCGTGTTTTGATATTGGCCGGTGATGTGCCGCTGTTGACGGCTGCGACGATGACATGTTTGCTCGAACAAACACCGGCGGATGAAATGTCGGTGTTGACTGTCGATATCGACGACCCGACCGGTTACGGCCGTATTGTTCGAGAGAACAACAGAGTAAAACGTGTCGTCGAGCAACAGGAGGCGAGTGCTGAGCAACGGGCGATTCGCGAAATCAATGCCGGAGTCATGTTGTGCCCGGGCGACAAGCTTAAGAGCTGGCTGTCGGTCCTCGGCAACGACAATTCGCAAGGCGAGTATTATTTGACCGATGTGATCGCCATGGCGGTCGCGGACGGAGTCAAGGTCCATGGCGTCAAGGCCAGCACCTGGGTGGAGGTAATGGGTATCAACGACAAGAAACAACTGGCTGAAGCAGAGCGTGCATTGCAAGCGCGGCTTGTTGACGAGCTGATGCAAGATGGGGTTGGGTTCGCAGATCCGGCTCGAGTCGATATTCGCGGCACGCTCAAATGCGGCAAAGACGTTTTCATCGACGTTAATGCCGTGTTCGAAGGCGACGTGGAGTTGGGCGATGGCACGACAATCGAGTCCAATAATCTTATTCGTGACAGCAAACTGGGTATGAACACCGTCGTTCACAGCAATTGCCATATCGAAGGTGCGACAACCGGCAGCGATTGTGAGATTGGTCCGTTTGCAAGGCTGCGGCCCGGGGCCGAGCTCGCGAGCAATGTCAAGATCGGCAATTTCGTAGAGATAAAGAAGAGCTCGATCGCCGAAGGCAGCAAAGTGAATCATCTTACCTATATAGGTGATGCGGAGATTGGGACCGGCGTCAACGTTGGCGCCGGTACCATCACGTGCAATTATGACGGTGCCAACAAGCACAAGACGACCATTGGCAATGACGCATCCATTGGCTCCAATGTGAATCTCGTGGCGCCAATTGTGGTTGGTAAAGGAGCAACGATCGGCGCCGGATCAACGATAACCAGAAATGTGCCGGACGACAGCCTGACAATTGAACGCGCAAAACAGAAAATTGTTGAAGGCTGGACAAGGCCCGTAAAGAAGGAAACAAAATAGATGTGCGGAATCGTCGGCGCCGTAGCTGATAGAGATATTGTTCCGATTCTCGTCGAAGGGCTGAGACGACTCGAATACCGTGGTTATGATTCTGCCGGTGTGGCAGTAATCAGTGAAGAAGGCTCGATTGGTTTGAGCCGTACCGTCGGCAAGGTTGCCGAGCTTGAGAGTAAGCTCGCGGAGAATCCGTTGCAGGGTCAGATCGGTGTCGCGCACACTCGTTGGGCGACGCACGGCGGTGTAACCGAGGCTAACGCACATCCGCACGTGTCCGGTGGCCGTGTTGCCGTCATTCACAACGGCATCATCGAAAACTTTCAACCAATCAAAGACGAAATGCTGCAGAAAGGTTACGTGTTCGATTCGGAAACCGACACAGAAGTTGCGGCACATCTTGTCCACGATTACCTGAAACAAGGGCTGGACCTGGTCGAGGCTGTTGGCAAGGCTGTCGAGCGTTTCGAAGGGGCGTACGCGTTGCTCGTTGTAGACGCTGAAGACCCGAACCGAATAGTTGTAAGCCGCGTCGCCAGTCCGCTCGTGATCGGTCTCGGTGATGGAGAGAACTTCGTCGCTAGCGGCGTGCCCGCATTACTGCCGGTGACGCAACGATTTATTTATCTGGAGCAGGGAGATCTCGCCGAGATTCGACGCGACGGAGTACGCATTGTGGACACCGACGGCAACACGGTCACGCGTGAAGTCCATGAAACGGAGTGGGACAGTGCATCGGCCGAGAAAGCGCCGTACGACCATTTCATGTTGAAAGAGATCTTCGATCAGCCAAGTGCACTGGCGGACACGCTCTACGGACGCGTTAAAAATCAACGCGTTATCCCGGAGTCGTTGGGTTCGAAAGCCTCCAAGACACTCGATCAGGTCGAGAACATTCACATCGTCGCGTGTGGAACCAGCTACCATGCGGGCTGCGTTGGGAAGTACTGGATCGAGTCGTTGGCTGGCGTTCCGACTCAGGTTGAAATTGCGAGTGAGTACCGCTATCGCCATGTGGTAGTGCCGCCGAAGACCCTTTTCGTAACGCTGTCACAATCTGGCGAGACGGCAGATACCCTGGAAGCGCTGCGCATGGCAACAGGCTTGGGTTACCTTGGGACGTTGACGATCTGCAATAGTGCGCACAGCTCGATGGTGCGAGAGTCCGACCTCGTTATGATGACGCAGGCGGGACCTGAAATCGGCGTCGCGAGCACCAAAGCGTTTACCACACAGTTGCTATCCATACTTCTCGTCACGCTGATGATGGCGAAGACCCGGGGATTGTCAGTTGAAAAAGAAAAGCAATTCGTCGCGAACCTGACGCACGCTGCTGCTGCTTCCGATCTGGCGTTAAAGATGAGTGAGGAGCTAAAAGAGCTGGCCAAGGATTTTGCTGACAAACAGCACACATTATTTCTCGGCCGCGGACCGATGTGGCCGATCGCAATGGAAGGAGCGTTGAAGCTAAAGGAAATTTCCTATATACACGCGGAAGCCTATGCGGCCGGAGAGCTCAAACACGGACCATTGGCGCTGATCGATGAAGAAATGCCCGTAGTCGTTGTAGCTCCCAACAATGAACTGCTCGACAAGTTGAAATCCAACATGCAAGTCGTCCGTGCGCGTGGTGGTCAGTTGTATGTGTTTGCGGACGCCGAGACAAACATCGAAAGCGAGCCCGGCATGAAGGTAATCGCGATGCCTCACGCCGACAGGCTTATTGCGCCGATCGTATACACAGTGCCGTTGCAGCTACTCGCATATCACGTTGGTGTTCTCAGGGGCACGGACGTGGATCAGCCGAGAAACCTGGCGAAAAGCGTTACGGTTGAATAGCGGGCGATAGCACGCGGATCCTATCCAGTGTTATCGATCGAAAAAAGCCTTCTTCCTGCCGACGCTCTCCTGGCTGAGTACGTCAAAGAAGGCCACTACTCTGACTGCTATTCGACAGACGTTCGTACAACCGTGACACATGCCGAGTATGTTGCGGCGTTCTACACGACCCCCTTGTTCAAGTTAGAGCGAATAATCCTGAAATGGATATTCGGGAAACCATCGACAGATCATCAGGCACGACAACTGGGCGCCGGGGAAACCGAGACATTCGCCGCGTGGTACGTCGAAAAACGCAGCAAGCGCCAGATTCTGATGTGCGATTTTCGAGGCAGAACGCGTTCCTGGCTGATGGTCTCTTCGGCTACAGAAAATGATGGCGCCGGCACTCGACTGTACTTCGGATCCGCAGTCGTTCCGGTGTACAGCGCCGAGACCGGGACAAGCTCGCTCGGCGCAGGCTTTAAGCTTCTGGCTGCTTTCCATAAAGCCTATTCCGTCGCGCTCCTTTACTCCGCCAAATTACGACTGGAGTCATAACTCCGAAACAGCTAGCGCGTCGCTAAACATCGAGCGGGCTTCTGACAGCATTACCTCCACGCTTGAGGACGTGCGTGTAAATCTGAGTGGTCTTAACATCGGCGTGACCAAGGAGCTCCTGAACGGTACGGATATCACAGCCGCGTTCGATCAGGTGCGTGGCGAACGAATGGCGAAACGTATGCGTTGTTGCACGCTTGTTAGTTCCACTTTCTTCGACGGCCGCCTTTACCGCGCGCGACAAGCCCGAGGTGTGCGAGTGATGACGCCGCCGGCTCTGATTGTGGTTTATATAGGCGTATTTTCCTGACGGGAACAGATACTGCCATTCCTGCCGAGTTCGATGTCCTTCTTCATCAGCCGTCGGACGTTGTCCAGTTGGCTTTCCAAGCCGGGAATGAGTCGCTCCGGCAATACTGTAAAACGATCCTTATTTCCCTTGCCGCCCCTTACAGACAACTGCAGGTATTCAAAGTCAAGGTCCTGAACGCGTAGCCGCAAACACTCGATCATCCGAAGGCCGCTTCCGTATAGCAGGCTCGCCATGAGCCAGTACCGCCCTTCCAGGCATGCCAAAACCCGCGCGACCTCGGCTCTTGTCATGACAACGGGAATCCGCGTCGGTTGTCTCGCTCTAACGATGTCATCCATCCACGGCAGGTCGATCTCAAGCACTTTCTTGTAGAGGAAAAGAATGGCGCTTAACGCCTGGTTCTGTGTCGACGCCGAAACCCGAGACTTCATCGCGAGATGATTCAAAAACCCCTGGATTTCCTTCTTTCCAAGGTTCCGAGGATGTCTGTTACCATAAAAGTTGATAAACCGGCGAATCCAGTAAAGGTACGTTTCTTCTGTCCGGTAAGCGTAATGTTCGGATCTAAATACTTCACTTATGACTTCAATGAGCTTCTTGCCCATAACAATTTCTGCCCAGTTCCCCATTCAATCTATCTCTCAAGAAACTGAGCCTACCAAGGGGTCCGAGCGGTCCCTCAACCTCTCTTTTTGCCGAATCGCAATAGTTTCTCTTGCGTTTCATGCAGCGATATAACGTTAGGCGTCAATGAACTTCGTGCAGACGATCTTTGTGACCATCGCTTTATCCGGCCCAGTGGCCGCGCTCATTGGTATTGGTATAGCGGCATTGTGTTTTTTCCGCTCTCGTAGGGCCAAAAGCGCGACATTCGCAGTAGTATCGGTGCTT
>JADFHE010000039.1:0-5165 GCA_022567295.1 Pseudomonadota bacterium
GTCGGGAGTTCGAATCTCTCTGCCCCGACCAATCTTTGGCACTGGCAGAACGGCCGTTTTGAATGCGCCCGTAGCTCAACCGGATAGAGCACCGGATTTCTAATCCGGATGTTGCAGGTTCGAGTCCTGCCGGGCGCGCCATTTCGGCGTAAAGTTAGGCTACAGAAAGCACTGTGGTGGGCGTAGCTCAGTTGGTAGAGCCCCGGGTTGTGATCCCGGTCGTCGTGGGTTCGAGTCCCATCGTCCACCCCACTTTCACGGTGGGGCCTCTAGCTCAGTTGGTAGAGCAGGAGACTCTTAATCTCTTGGTCCGGGGTTCGAGCCCCCGGGGGCCCACCATCCTTTCCCGCCGCTGTGTAACGAATAGTTCACAGCCGACACTGATCGTGGAGCAACGATGTTTCAGAATCCCGAAATCTCCCTGGACGAGCTACCGCGTGCCGATGACCTCGACTGGCTGAAGCTGCATCCGCAATACGCGAGGCGAATACGGGTGCAAACGCTCATCGGTGTTGCCATCGTCGGCGTGGCGATTACGGTGCTAAATCTGGTGCCAAACCTTCCGTTGACACCGTTTCTGATTCTGTACTCGCTGCTGGCGATCGCCGCTACGGCGCTCCTGGTCTGGCCCGGATTTTCGATCCCTCGCCAAGGCTACGTTCTGCGTGACAAGGACATCCTGTTTCGTAAGGGTGTGATCTGGCGATCGGTCACGGCGGTGCCATTCAATCGCATCCAGCACGTCGAATCGAGCACCACACCGCTGGACAGAAAATACGATCTTGCGACGCTGCAGTTATTCACAGCCGGTGGTTCGAGTGGCGACCTGAAGATCGACGGATTGGACAAGGACGTCGCTGAAAACCTGCGTATCTTCATCCTCGGCAAAGTCGGGGCGATCGTTGAAAGCGACTGACGCGGGAGTCTGGCGGAGAACTTCGCCTGTCGCGATCCTGTTCTTCATTGGCCGGACAGTGCGCCTCATCGTGAAAAACGCGTGGCAGTCGCTGGCACCGCTTTTTGCCCTGCTGGTTGCGTCCCGGGGCGACCTGGTTGCCATGCTGACGATTGGCGGCATCGGTTTCTTGATAGCGATCACCGTCTATTCGCTGCTCAGTTACTGGTTTTTCCGCTTTCAAATCAGCGATGACTCGATCCTGATTCGCCAGGGCGTTATCAAAAAGAAACAACTTGATATCAAGTTCGATCGCATCCAGGGTATTAACGCGCAGCAAAACCCGCTCTATCGTTTGCTCGGTCTCGTGACTATTAGCCTTGATACGGCTGGTTCCGCTGGAAGCGAAGGCAACTTGCCAGCCGTGACGCGCGACTTTGCCGACTCGCTACGGGAACGCATTGGCGCTCTACAACCAGACGAGCTGGCCGACAACGAGGACAGCGAGTCCGATATGGCCGCCCTCGTGCATCTCGACTGGCGCGATATGATTCGTATCGGACTGGTAGATAGACGCGCATTGATCGTGGTTGCATTCATCGGACCGCTGTTCGAGCAGGCTGGTGACAGACTCGATATTTTCATCACTGAGTTCGTAAAGGTTGCCGCGGCCAACGGCATTCACTTCGATGCGGCCAGCGGCATATCTGTCGGCATCGCAATTTTCGTCGCCGCGATCCTGATACTCGTCCTCGGTTCAATAGCGGCAGCGTTTCTGCGCTATCACAATTTCGAGCTGTTCTTGCGCAACCGCACACTGCGCTCAAACGGCGGCTTACTAACGCACCACGAGCATTCAATGGAGTTGGGCAAGATACAGACACTGCGTTTGCAGCAGGGCATGTTACAAAGGCTCTTTAAGCGCTATCGGTTCACGGCTCGGCAGGCAATCAGCAGCGGTAAGAATCGAAGCCAGAAAGTGTTCGTCGTACCTGTCGTTACGGCCGAGCTTGCTGATTCGTTGCGGAAAAAGTTTCTTGCACCGGAGGCCGGAAGATTAACGCAAGACCCGACGAGCACACAGTTCACGTCGATTGCTCCGTATTACATGCGCTCGCGGATTCTGTACGCTGGCCTGTTGCCGGCCGTTCTCGCGCCTGTCATTTTATGGTCATTCATCGGTGCTGTTAGCCTGTTGTTCATGCTGTGGCTGCCCTTCGTATCCGGCTTGGTGTATCGAAACTGGAAACGCGCGGGTTTCATGCACGACGACGACGAAATCATCCGGCGATCCGGATTGCTGGGCTACCGTACCGTTGGTCTTTTATTTCGCAAGGTTCAGCGAGTCACAGTGACTCAGTCCCGCTACCAGCGGCGTAAAGGCCTCGCGAGTCTGCGTATGTATATGGCTTCGGGAACTGTACGCCTGCCCTATATCGATCACGACAGGGCGCAACAACTGCGCGACTACATTCTCTTCAAGGTTGAATCGAGCCAGCAGGCCTGGCACTGACAGACGATAACGAGTTGGCCGCAGAATGACTCGGGTACTTCCTCATCCAGATTGAATCATTGCTTCGAATGCCGTACAACGACTTTCTGTAAGTCCTTGTCTACGTGGGAAAAAACCTTCGACGCGGCAATAAAGTATGCCACATTGTGAAATGCTGTCTGGCGCGAAAGCCGCCTGATCCGGTAAAATTTCCAGTTAATTCAATCATTAACAATGTTACAGGCGGGCATGTCGGAAGAAACTGAAAACAACGAGGATATCGTTCTGTCTGAGCTCTCGGACGAAGAGCTCGTCGAGCAAATGTTCGATGACCTATACGATGGCCTCGCTGAGGAAATAGCGGAAGGCACGCATATCTTGCTTGACCGCGGTTGGTCGGCGAAGAAGGTGCTTGACGACGCGCTGGTTGGCGGCATGAACATCGTGGGTATCGATTTTCGCGACGGTATTCTTTTCGTACCCGAAGTACTGATGGCGGCGAATTCGATGAAGGCCGGTATGGCCATCCTGAAGCCGATACTGTCAGAGACCGGAGCAGAACCGGTTGGAAAAATGGTCATCGGAACGGTCAAAGGCGATATTCACGATATCGGCAAGAATCTCGTCTGCATGATGATGGAAGGCGCTGGATTTGAAGTCATCAATTTGGGCATCAACACCGACGTTGATACCTATCTCGCAGCGCTTGAAGAACATAGCCCGAATATTCTTGGCATGTCGGCGTTGCTGACGACGACCATGCCGTATATGAAAGTCGTTGTTGATGCATTGATCGAGCGGGGAATCCGCGACGATTACATTGTAATGGTGGGGGGCGCACCGCTGAATGAGGAATTCGGCAAGGCCGTGGGCGCGGATGCTTACTGTCGCGATGCGGCGACCGCTGTGGAAGTCGCCAAGAAACTCGTACAAGAACGTCGCGCATCCTGAGTGCCATGGTGTCGCGCTACAGAACCAACTAATGAAAGCAACGGTACTAATCATTGCGTGCGGCGCACTCGCGAAGGAAATTGTCCAGCTAAAGAAGCTCAACGGCTGGTCACACATCAAAATTCAGTGTTTGCCGGCCGAGTTGCACAACCGACCGGAAAAAATACCGGCTGCGGTCCGGGCGGAAATCGAAAAGTATCGCAACGCCTATGAGCATCTGTTTGTAGCGTATGCCGATTGTGGAACCGGGGGAATGCTGGATCAGGTGCTGGCCGAATACGGTGTCGCGCGGTTGCCGGGCGCGCATTGTTACGAATTCTTCTCCGGAAGCGAAGTATTCAATGCGTTGGCTGATGCCGAGTTAGGCACGTTCTACCTCACGGACTTTTTAACCAGGCATTTCGATCGCCTCGTAAAAAAAGGACTTGGTTTGGAACAGCATCCGGAATTGATGTCGGCTTACTTTGGCAATTACCGGCGAGTTGTATACCTGTCGCAAGTGGCGTCGCCGGAGCTGGAAATGAAGGCCGAGGACTGTGCCCGTTATCTCGGCCTGGAATACGAGCACCACCACACGGGTCTTGGAAAAGTTGAACATGAAATCAAGGAACACGTAGTTCAGTGGCTAAACTGATTTGCATTTACTGGCGGGACATTCCTGCGCAGGTGGTTGGGCGTGCTGGCCGCAAGAACAGTGTCAAGAAAGAGTTGGCACCGCGATTCGCGACCGCGATCGATCGTGCCGCCATGCGCGCCGGGCGCGGATCGAGCGATGCGTATCTCGAAGATTGGCGACGCGTCGCGGAGACAGTGAGCGGCGATCTGCAAGCGCTGGTCGATGCACGTGTTGCTGAACTCGAAACTCAGTTCGACGACGAGTTTCTGGAGTCAATAGTGAAGGCTGGAGGTCTCATCGAAGAAGCCAGGCGGCGCGCTGAGGAACGGAAGAAAAACGCATGACAGACACGCTAATCAGTTCGAAGACGAAAGAAGTGGTCATTGGTTTTGAACGACCATTTGTAGTGATCGGTGAGCGCATTAATCCCACGGGCCGTAAGCTGCTGGCCGAAGAAATGAAAAACGGTGATTACAGCCGCGTCGAAGCGGACGCGCTGGCACAAGTCGCAGCGGGTGCGCACATCCTCGACATCAATGCGGGAATTCCGCTGGCCGATGAACCCGCGATACTGGCAGAGAGTATTCGCCTCGTGCAATCCGTGACGGACGTGCCACTGTGTATCGACTCATCAATTATCGCGGCGCTGGAAGCCGGGCTCGAGGCGTACGAGGGTAAGGCCTTGCTGAATTCCGTGACGGGTGAGGAGGAGCGTCTCGACGCCGTCCTGCCGCTGGTCAAGAAATACGGTTGCGCGGTTATTGCGATTTCCAATGATGACAGCGGCATCTCGGAGGACATCAATGTCCGCTTTGATGTTGCGAAGAAGATCGTCGAGCGCGCGCAGGACTTCGGCATCCCGGCCAGCGACGTTATCGTCGATCCGCTGGTCATGCCCATCGGCGCCATCAATACGGCGGGCCGGCAGGTAATGGAGCTGGTGCGGCGCTTGCGCACTGAACTCAAGGTCAATACGACCTGTGGTGCGTCGAACCTGAGTTTTGGCCTGCCGAATCGAAACGCACTGAACACGGCGTTTATCGCCATGGCGATCGCGAGTGGCATGACCTCGGCGATCACCAACCCTTTGCATACAGAGATCATGCAGTCCGTGCTCGGCGCGAATGTTGTCATGGGGCACGACGCTGAGTGTGCAGACTGGATCGCGGCAAATCGTGACCCGGACGCCGCGGGTGGCGAGCGGCGCCCCC
>JADFHE010000039.1:5264-17397 GCA_022567295.1 Pseudomonadota bacterium
CCCTTTGCATACAGAGATCATGCAGTCCGTGCTCGGCGCGAATGTTGTCATGGGGCACGACGCTGAGTGTGCAGACTGGATCGCGGCAAATCGTGACCCGGACGCCGCGGGTGGCGAGCGGCGCCCCGGTCGTGGCACGCGACGCCGGCGTCGAGCTTAGCGACAGCGCATGACCGACGAGGACAAAAACGATGCTTTGGTCGTCTTCATGCCGTCCGGAAAGCGTGGCCGGTTCGAACGCTCGACGCCAATTCTGGACGCGGCCCGCAGTCTCGGTGTGGACATTGATTCTGTCTGCGGCGGCCGTGCGATTTGCGGTCGATGCCAGATTGAGATCGCCGAAGGCGAGTTTGCGAAACACGGAATTTCGTCGAGCACCGCCAGCGTCAGCGCGGTCGGCGAGGCAGAACAACGCTTTGATGCACGACGCGGTATCGCAGCAGGTCGGCGACTGAGCTGCCAGGCGTTGTTGCAGGACGACGTGGTCATCGATGTTCCCGCCAGCTCACAAGTTCATCATCAGGTCGTTCGCAAACCGCACGAAGATCACGACATCTCGATCGACCCTGTCGTGCATGGCTACTATGTCGAAGTCAGCGAGCCAGATATGCATGAGGCGATGGGGGATCTCGAACGATTGCGGCAGGCACTCAACGAGCAATGGCAGCTGTCAAATCTGTCGTGTGATCTGCATGTCGCACAGACGCTGCAGGCGGTGCTTAAAAAAGACCAGCGGCGGGTGACGGTCGCGGTCCGTCACGGGGAACGAATTGTTGCCGTATGGCCCGGCCTCAAGGAAAAACTATCCGGGATCGCCATCGATGTTGGTTCGACAACCATTGCAGCTCATCTGTGCGACCTGACGAGTGGCGAAGTACTGGCGAGCGCGGGTGTCATGAACCCACAAATTCGTTTTGGCGAAGACCTGATGAGTCGCGTTTCCTACATCATGATGAACGAGGGTGGCGAAGCTGGCCTGATCGCCGTTGTTCGTAAAGCGATTAATGAACTGGTCACTCAAGTGGTGGCGGAGGTGGGGCAGGATCCGACGGACGTCATGGAAATAACGATCGTCGGCAATCCGATCATGCAACACCTTGTACTTGGCATAAATCCGGTCGAACTGGGGACAGCACCGTTTGCACTGGCGACGGACAACAGCGTCGAATTGCGCGCGGCGATGATCGACATCAATATTAATCCAGGCGGGCGAGTCTATGCTCTGCCGTGTATCGCCGGCCATGTCGGCGCCGACGCAGCAGGCGTCTTGCTGGCTGAAGCACCGTACGAGCGCGATGAGGTCTCCCTGATTGTCGATATTGGGACGAACGCCGAACTTCTACTCGGCAACCGCGAGCGAATACTGGCCGCGTCGAGCCCAACGGGCCCGGCGTTCGAGGGGGCACAGATAAGCTCAGGACAGCGTGCCGCACCCGGAGCCATCGAGCGCGTGCGGGTCGATGCGAAAACGCTGGAACCGCGGTTCAAGGTGATCGGCTGTGACCTGTGGTCGGACGATCCCGACTTCAACGAGCAAACCAAAACCAGTGGCGTTACGGGCATTTGTGGTTCGGGCATTATCGAGGTGATCGCCGAAATGCACCTGGCAGGCATCATCGATCCGGACGGAAAAATCAATGCGGCCTCGGCCGACAAGTCGCCGCGTGTCGTTGCCGATGGTCGAACGTTTTCCTACGTCCTGCATGAAGGTCAACCCGATATTCGTATCACGCAAAATGATGTGCGTGCGATCCAGTTGGCGAAAGCCGCATTGCACGCGGGCGCCAAGCTGTTAATGGAACGTTTCGGCGTCGAAAAAGTAGATCGAATACGACTGGCTGGCGCCTTCGGTGCACACATCGACGTCAAGTACGCGATGGTGCTCGGCCTGATTCCCGAGTGCGATCTGCAGCAGGTGTCGTCGGCGGGCAATGCGGCCGGAACCGGTGCCCGCATTGCATTGCTGGACAAGCAGTCCAGAAAATTGATCGAGTCACAGGTGCGCAAGGTCGAAAAAATCGAGACCGCCATCGAGCCAAAATTTCAGGAGCACTTTGTCGCGTCCATGTCGATTCCCAACAGCGGACAGTCAACACCCGCTATCGTCAGGAAGCGCGGCGGCCGGCGCAGAGCAGGTCGTTCGAAATGAACAAGATAACGTCAGCAACGCATCAGCACGCGCTCGCCGAATCCGTGCGCGAGGCCTACATGGAGATCTTTCCGACAGCGACGATCGAAGCGAAGCTCGACGTGCTCGAACCCCGCTCATACGTTGCCATCACTTGCTCGCCGACAAAAGGCGTCGATGCAACTTTGAACATGTCGAAACGACTGGCAGATCGTGGCTTTAAGATCGTGCCGCACGTGGCCGCGAAAATGGTCAGGGACAAGGCGCACCTTCGCGAAATCATGGCGCGTCTCGACGACACGCCGATCAGCAGTATTTTCGTACCGGGCGGCGATGCAGCAAAACCGATCGGCGAGTATTCGACGGCACTGGAGTTGCTACGCGATATTGCTGCATTTGAACATCGATTTACAGAGATCGGCGTAGCCGCGCATCCCGAGGGACATCCATCGGTGAGCGACGAGGTGCTGACGGCAGAGCTACTGAAGAAACAGGAATTCGCGAACTACCTCGTGACACAGATGTGTTTCGATGCGGACATCATCGGCAACTGGATGCGCAAGATTCGTGATGTCGGCGTAACGCTGCCAGCCTGGTTGGGACTGCCGGGCGTTTCCGAGCGCAGTACACTGATCAAGACATCGCTGCGAATCGGCGTTGGTGATTCGCTTCGATACCTGAAGAATCGCGGCAAAATCGCGGCGCGATTGCTGCAGCACAAAAGTTACCGGCCCGACGATCTGTTGATAAATCTGTCGCCTTATCTGGCCGACCCGACTCTCAATATTGCAGGACATCACATTTATTGCTTCAACGAGGTCGAAAAGTCGGAGCAATGGCGCAAGCAGTTTCTTCTGGACCACGCATGAAGGCACGACGATGACAAGGCGAGGCCACCGGCAAAAACGCGTTGCCAACAAGATCGAACAGCTTGCGTGGCGCGACGTTGTGAATCCGTACGGGCCGACAGAAATCCTGGCTGAAGAACAGCTCGAACAGATCATTGACGGCGCGCTGGGTATTCTTGAAACGAACGGCATGCGCTTCCTGGAGCCCGGTAGTCGTAAACAACTGGCACAAGCCGGAGCCGACGTCGACGAAGCAAGCAAAATGGTGCGCTTCGATCGAGAGATGGTCAAAGAAAAACTGGCGCTCGCGCCGGCGGAATTTCGGCTCAGGGCGCGTAATCCGGAACACAACCTGCGCGTCGGCGGTAAACACGTTTTCTTCGCGTCTGTTGGCGGCCCGGCATTTTGCAGTGACCTCGACAAGGGTCGCCGGCCGGGCACCTATGCTGAGATGTGCGACTACCTGCGTTTGATACAGAGCCTGAACATTATTCATCAGGAAGGCGGCGGTCCCTTCGAGGCGATGGACCTGCCGGCACCGTCCCGGCATCTCGATTTGTACCTCGCGCAGATACGGTTCACCGACAAGAATTGTCAGTCTTACGCGCTCGGTGGGGCCCGCAGCAGGGACTCCATTGAGATGGCCTGCATTGCACTTGAGACCGACCGCGCCGGGCTGCTGGAAGAACCGGCATTGCTGGGCATTATCAACACCAACTCGCCGCTACAGCTCGACATACCGATGACGGAAGCGGTTCAGGAACTCGCTGGCGCTGGCCAGGTGTGCTGCATCACGCCATTTACTCTGGCAGGTTCGATGAGTCCGGCAACGCTGGCCGGGACCCTGGTGCAGCAAACCCTGGAGGTATTGGCCGTGGTTACGTACACACAGCTGGTGCGGCCAGGCGCCCCCGTCATGTACGGCAGTTTCGCCTCGAATGTCGACATGCGCAGTGGCTCGCCGGCGCTCGGTACGCCCGAGTACACGAAAGCGGCGCAGGCCAGCGGCCAGATTGCCCGCCATCTGAGGCTGCCGTTTCGATCCAGCAATACGACCGTGTCCAACTGCATCGATGCCCAGGCTGCGTTCGAAAGTGAGATGTCGCTCTGGGGTGCGATCATGGGCGGTGCCAACATGGTCAATCACGCGGCCGGCTGGCTTGAAGGCGGGCTGACGGCATCGTTCGAAAAACTCATCCTGGATGCCGAGATGCTGCAGATGATGGCGGAGTATCTGCGTCCCATCGAAGTCAACGACGACGAACTGGCCCTGGATGCGATTGCCGAAGTCGGGCCTGGCGGCCATCACTTTGGCACCAGCCACACGCTGGCCCGGTACGAGACGGCGTTCTATGCACCGATCGTGTCGAATCGCCAGAACTACGAGTCCTGGGAGGAAGCGGGCAGTATCGATTCTGGTATGCGCGCCAATGCAATCTGGAAGCAACTCCTGCAGGAATACACACAACCCCCACTTGATCCGGCGATAGACGAAGCGCTGGTCGACTACGTGTCCCGGCGCAAGCTGGAACTCGAGTCGGTAGAAATCTGAAGCGGATAAGAATCATGCGACCAACTTTAAGTGTCCTCTCCGACGAGCTCATCGCGAAAATCCTCAACGAGGCCAAACGCATCATGTCGGAAACCGGGATGGAAATCCGCGGCGAGAAAATGCGGCAGCGACTGCTCGACAGCGGACTTAAGACCGATGTCGACGGCAAGCGCATCCTGTTTACGCCGGATGTTGTCGACGCCGCGATTGCGAGCACACCGAAAATGTTCACGCTTTACGATCGCGACGGCCAGCCATACACGGATATTGGCGGCAACAACGTTCACTACGTGCCCGGTTCCAGTGGCCTCAAGATACTGGACCATCGAACGGGTGAGACACGCCTTGCCGATTCGAACGATTTCATCGAATATGCGCGGCTTTGCGACGGCATGGAGCACATTGCCTACCTGTCGACAGCATTTTCGACCAACAAAGACATCGAATCCCAGGTGTCAGATGCGTGGCGTCTGTACATGACGCTGACAACATCCAAGAAACCCGTTGTCTCCGGGGCGTTTAGCGAACACGGCGTGCCCCGCATGGCCCAGATGCTGGAGATGTTCCGCAACGACCGTGCCGATCTGATTAATAAGCCGATGTCGATCTTCACCATCACGGCAACCGGCAACTTCCGCTACGGCGAAGATTCCTGTCAGAACCTGCTCGACTGTGCCGAGGCAGGCATACCGATGGAAATTGTGCCGGTCACACTCATGGGTCTGATCGCACCCGTCACGTTGATTGGCGCACTGGTATTTCATTGCGTCGATGTTTTGACCGGTCTGACGATGGCGCAAATCGCACGGCTCGGCACGCCGGTTCTGTTCGGCGGCGCGCCGGCGACCTTCCACATGAAAGCGGCGAGTTCGCCCATGGCCGCGATAGAGGCGCTGCATCTGAACGTGGCCTACGTGCAGATCGCCAAATCAATGAATTTACCGACACAGGCCTATATGGCGCTGAGCGATGGCAAGTTGCTCGATGCCCAGGCGGGCGGTGAGACTTTCAGTAGTGCCTTGCTTGCCGCGATCGCGGGAGTGAACTCGATATCAGGACCCGGCATGCTCGACTTCGTATTGACATTCAGTCTGCCGAAGCTGGTGTTTGACAACGAGGTTTGTGGACAGGCACTGCACTTCGTAAGAGAGATCGAGCCGCTGGGTGATCTGCCGACACAGGACCTGGTGGATCAGTTAATGCGCGAAGATCACCTGATCACGGCGCCGCACACACTCGAGCACTGGCCAAACGAGCTGTACCTGACCGGTCCCGTCATCGATCGTCTGAATCGTGAGAACTGGGAAGACGGTGGCTCGATGGAACTCTACGAACGGGCGTGTGAGGAGGTCGAAACCCGGCTGGCCAAATACGAGCCGTTTGCAACGGATCCCGCAATCGATGCCGCCCTGCGTGAGCTGGTTATGGACGGGCTCGTGGATCAGACCGAGTTGCCGGAGTTGCCGCCAACACCGGACAAACCCGCGCCGGAAGTCATCCCGGGACGGCGCGGTCGCGCCGGGCGCCGCAGGCGAGCGACGTAACGGCCAGAACTAGGGCGCCAGCCTTGCTATCGCCCAGCTGCCGTCGTCTTGTTTTGTGTATTGAAATCGATCGTGCAGGCGGTTGCGGCGGCCCTGCCAGAATTCGATTTCCTCGGGAACGACGCGATAGCCACCCCAGAATGACGGTAGCGGAATTTCCTTTTTGCTGAACTTCTGCTTCATTTCCTGGAACTTGATTTCCAGTAGCGAGCGCGAGGAGATCACGCTGCTTTGCGCCGAGACCCAGGCGCCAATTTGACTGCCGCGCGGGCGTGACATGAAGTACTTCAGTGTTTCTTTGGCCGAAATTCGTTCGGCCCGGCCGCGGATCTTCACCTGTCTCGCGGCATCAGACCAGAAGAACAGCAGCGCGACATTCGGATTGGCGTCAATATGTACTGCCTTGTCGCTTTCGTAATTCGTAAAAAATACGAATCCTCTGTCGTCGAAATACTTCAACAACACGGTGCGGCTCGATGGCCGGTTCTGGTCGTCGACGGTCGCTATCGACAGAGCGTTCGGGTCCATCGGCACGGTCTCGCACGCGTAGCGAAACCAGTCCTCGAATTGCACGATCGGGTTGTCGCTCAAGTCCTCACGGTCGAGTGCGAAACCTGTCGCCGAGCGGCGCAGGCCCGACACGTTCATGCCGAGTTGCTCTGGATCGTTGTTATCGCGGCTGCTCATACGCCAATACTAAGCATCGGTGAGCCATTAGCCAATGGGGAACGGCTGACATTCGTTGTATGATCGAACCCTTGAAAATTCGATCGGAGGGGAATGATGTCCAGCCTCAACGAATTTACTCGCAAAAAGCCCACTCATCTCTGGCCGATTACGTTGTTGCGGGTTTATACAGGCGTGTTCTTCGTCGATCATGGCTTCGGCAAGCTCAGAAACCCGGATTTCGCGGACGGTTTGGCGGGTTTCGTGAGCGCCAGACTGGATCAGTGCTTTGGATTTATGCGGCCATTCCTGGAGTCCGTGGTGCTGCCCAACAACGGTTTCTTCGCTGTGATGGTTTCGTGGGGAGAATTTCTCATTGGGCTGAGCCTGATTGTCGGTCTGGCGACGCGCTACGCGTCGGTGGCCGGTGCCGTCATGATGACGATCTTCTGGTTTACCAAAGGTCAGGGGTTTCTCGACGGCCAGAATCATGATGTCATCTGGCTAATGATTTTCGTGGTGCTGGCGGCGGTTCATGCCGGCCGGATGCACAGTGTGGACGCGATGCTCGCGGACCGCTTGCGGTTCCTGGCGTAGTAGGAGCGCGCCCTGCGCGCGAAGCGAAGCCGGATACAGATCGCGCGCAGGGCGCGCTCCTACGGTACGGTGGTTCCAATCGCCAACTTTGTCACTGTATAATGCCCGGCCGGACAGGTAGTGCGGGTGTCAACTTCGCACCTGAAATGCGAAAGTGGCGGAATTGGCAGACGCGCTGGCTTTAGGTGCCAGTGGGGCAACCCGTGAGAGTTCGAGTCTCTCCTTTCGCACCAGGTCCGAATCAATCCAAGTAACTTAATTTGTAGAGAATTTATAGAATGGAAGTCACTGTCGAATCGACAGGTACTCTGGAACGCCGCATGCGCGTTGAGCTGCCTCTCGCGCCAATAGAACAACAAGTGGATTCACGCCTGAAATCGGTCGGCCGCACGGCCAAGATCAAGGGCTTTCGCCCGGGCAAGGTGCCGGCGAAGGTTGTCCGGCAGCGCTATGGCAAGCAGGTTCGAGAGGAAGTGTTGAACGAAGTTCTGCAGCAGAGCTACTCGGCCGCGGTCACACAGGAAAAACTTAATCCGGCCAGTGGTCCGACGATCGAGACTGAGGCCGACAACGGCAAGACATTCGCGTTCACGGCGACATTCGAAATCATGCCTGAGGTTGAGCTCAAGGATCTGGAGAAAATCAAGATCAAAAAACCGGAGGTTACGATCAGCGACGAAGATGTCGACGCCATGCTGATGAATCTGCGTAAGCAGAAAGCGACCTGGGAAGAGGTTGACCGTCACAGCGCGGATGGGGATCGCGTTGTAATTGACTTCGTCGGCAAGCTCAAGGGCGAGGCATTCCCGGGCGGCGAGGGCAAGAACTATCCGGTGGTGCTGGGTGCTGGCCAGATGTTGCCGGACTTCGAAAAAGGCCTGCTGGGCGTCAAAGCCGGCGACGAAACGACATTCAAGGTCAGGTTTCCGAAGCAATACCACGCTGACGAACTCGCTGGCAAGAAGGCTGATTTCACGATCAACGTGCATCGCGTTGAAGCGGAAATACTGCCGGAGCTCAATGACGAGTTTGCCAAGGCGTTTAGCGTCGTCGATGGCGGCATTGAACGGTTCACGAAGGATGTTCGCGAGAATATGGATCGAGAGGCCGAGCAGAAGATCAAGGGCGATTTGCGCGAGCAGGTGATGAATGCGCTGCTGGAATCCCATCCGCTGGACATCCCACAGGCGCTAAAGCATCAGGAGATGCAGTCATTGCAGCGCGAAGCGATGCGGCGCATGGGCGTTGAGAACGCGGAACAGGCGCCGCCGCTCGATGATTTCGCAGCGGCGGCTGAGAAGCGCGTTGCGCTGGGGCTGTTGTTGCGCCAGGTGATCGTGGACAAGGAACTGACCGTGGACAAGGCGATGATACGGGTTCACGTTGAGGAGCTCTGTGCCGGCTACGAAAATGCCGAAGACATGGCGAACATGTACATGAGCAATCCACAGGTCATGCAACAGATCGAGCCAATAGTCGTCGAACAACAGGCCATCGAGTGGATCATCGAAAATGGCAAGACGAAAGAGAAAAAGATATCGTTCAAAGAGTACATGAACGCGCCTGCTTCGTGAGATAATGATGCCCCAAGCGCATGACGGAAAGTAATACTATGAGTCCAACCGCATTGAATCTGGTGCCAATGGTCGTCGAACAGACGGCTCGTGGCGAGCGTGCGTACGACATTTATTCCCGGCTCCTGAAGGACCGATTGATCTTTATCGTCGGGTCGGTTGAGGATCAAATGGCGAACCTGATCGTGGCACAGCTCCTGTACCTCGAATCAGAGAATCCGAATAAGGACATCCATCTGTACATCAATTCGCCGGGTGGCACGGTCTCTTCGGGACTGGCCGTTTACGACACAATGCAATTCATCAATTGCGATGTCTCGACGATTTGTATCGGTCAGGCGGCCAGTATGGGCGCGCTACTACTGACGGGCGGCAGCAAAGGTAAACGCTATGCATTGCCGCATTCGCGGGTCATGGTGCATCAGCCCAGCGCCGGTTATCAGGGGCAGGTCACGGACATCAGCATTCACGCCGAAGAGGTCATTGCGCTGAAGCACCGCTTGAACGAAATCATGGCCAAACACACGGGCCAGGATTTCAAGCAGATCGAGCAGGATCTGGAGCGTGATAACTTCATGAGTGCCGAGGATGCGGTTAAATACGGGCTGATCGACACCGTATTGACCGATCGCCAGGGAATGGGCGGCGATTCCGACGACTGATCCCTTAAATATCAATTTGTTATAACGCCATTCGTCACTTATGTGACCTATGGCTTTGCACCTTGATTGTGCCCATGTAAACTATTAACCCATTGATACGGGCAGGTTGAACTGCCTGATCTATTCGTCACAAAGGCCAGCACTGTATGAGCGACGAATCCCGCGGCAAGAACGAGGACGGCAAACTCCTCTACTGTTCTTTTTGCGGCAAGTCTCAGCATGAAGTTCGCAAATTGATTGCGGGCCCGTCAGTCTTTATTTGTGACGAATGTGTCGAGCTCTGTAACGACATTATCCGCGAAGAGCTCGAGGATACCGGCGAGGCCGGGCACGACAAGCTGCCAAAACCGACGGAAATCAATGCCGTACTCGACGAGTACGTCATCGGCCAGGAGCGCGCGAAGAAGGTTCTGGCGGTCGCCGTCTACAACCACTACAAGCGGCTCAATGATCGCCTGAACGAACATCCCAAGGACGACATCGAGCTCTCGAAGAGCAATATTCTCCTGATCGGGCCGACCGGCTGCGGCAAGACGCTGCTGGCCGAGACGCTGGCTCGCTTTCTCAACGTGCCGTTCACGATTGCCGATGCGACCACCCTCACCGAGGCCGGATATGTCGGTGAGGATGTTGAGAACATCATTCAGAAATTGCTGCAAAAGTGCGACTACGATGTTGAAAAAGCGCAGACCGGTATTGTCTATATTGACGAGATCGACAAGATCTCCCGTAAATCGGACAACCCGTCAATCACACGGGACGTTTCCGGCGAGGGCGTGCAGCAGGCACTCCTGAAGTTGATCGAAGGCACTATCGCATCGGTACCTCCGCAGGGTGGCCGCAAGCATCCGCAGCAGGAATTTTTGCAGGTGGACACGAGCAATATCCTGTTTATCTGCGGCGGCGCGTTCGCGGGCCTCGAGAAAATAATTCAAAACCGTTCGTCAAAGACGGGTATCGGCTTCGTGGCCGACGTCAGGACGACGGAGCAAGAGCAGAGCATTGGTGAGCTGCTGCAAGACGTGGAACCGGAAGATCTGATTCGCTTCGGGCTGATTCCGGAATTCGTCGGTCGTATGCCAATCGTTGCGACACTCGAGGAACTGGACGAGGATGCCCTGGTGCAGATTCTCCTCGAGCCGAAGAACGCGCTGACAAAGCAGTATCGCAAACTCTTCGAGATGGAAGGCGTGGATCTTGTGTTCCGCGATGATGCGTTGCGTGCCGTGGCAATAAAGGCCATGGATCGCAAGACGGGTGCTCGCGGCCTGCGCACTATTCTCGAAGACGTGTTGCTCGATACGATGTACGACCTGCCGTCTGCGGACAGTGCGAAAAAGGTCGTCGTCGACGAGGCGGTTGTCATTGGCGAGAACCCGCCGTACGTCATTTACGAGTCGGATGAATCGCCGACCGTAGATCTCGAGGAGGCGCCCAGACCAACGGGGTCGGAAGGCGCGTAAAAGACATCGAATACCGAAGCTTGAATTGCGTCCAATTGGCCGCATTTTTACAACCAGCTTTTATGGTTTGTTAATTTTATTAGGGGTTTCACGGTGTCTGATAACGACTCACCCGAAAATCAAGATAAAGATTTGATTTCGTCGATCGATCCAGCACCGGACGAGCACGTCATCGACGACACGTCCGACGTGCCGGTGTTGCCGCTGCGCGATGTCGTGGTGTATCCACACATGGTTATCCCGCTGTTCGTCGGGCGCCAAAAGTCCATCATTGCGCTCGACAAGGCGATGCAAGCCGGCAAACGGATCTTGCTCATTGCACAGAAAGCCGCCAATCTGGATGACCCACAACCTGCTGATTTATATGAGATTGGTACGCTGGCGACGATTCTTCAACTGCTGAAACTCCCGGATGGCACGGTCAAGGTTCTGGTCGAAGGTGGCGAGCGGGCGCGCGTCGATCGCATCAATGTCGATGATCACTTCTCGGCCGAGATTACGTTGCTGCCTGAAGATGATCGCGTTGACGAGCGCGAAGTCGACGCGCTGGTACGTTCGATCATTTCGCAGTTCGAAGTGTACGTAAAACTCAATAAGAAAGTTCCGCCTGAAGTATTGACCTCATTGAGCGGTATCGACGAACCGGGCCGGCTGGCCGATACGGTTGCGGCCCACATGGCGCTCAAGCTGTCCGAGAAGCAACGCATCCTCGAAATCCAGGACGTGAAAACCCGTCTCGAGCAGGTGCTCGGCATTATCGAAGGCGAGATCGACGTATTGCAGATCGAGAAACGCATCCGTGGCCGCGTCAAGCAGCAAATGGAGAAGAGCCAGCGCGAGTACTACCTGAATGAGCAAATGAAGGCGATTCAGAAAGAACTCGGCGAGATGGACGACGTGCCGAACGAGTTGGCCGATCTGGAAATTAAGATCGAGAAGGCCGGTATGCCGAAGGAGGCGAAGGAAAAGGCCGTCTCCGAACTCAACAAACTGAAACTCATGTCGCCGATGTCAGCCGAGGCGACCGTCGTGCGTAATTACGTCGACTGGCTGGTGAAGGCGCCGTGGAAGAAACGCAGCAAAGTCCTCAAGAATCTCA
>JADFHE010000039.1:17496-26043 GCA_022567295.1 Pseudomonadota bacterium
TTGCCTTGTGGGCCCGCCAGGCGTCGGTAAGACCTCGCTGGGCAAAAGTATTGCGCGCGCAACGAATCGCAAGTTCGTGCGCATGTCGCTGGGCGGCGTGCGCGACGAGGCCGAGATCCGTGGTCACCGCCGCACCTACGTCGGCTCGATGCCGGGCAAGATCATCCAGAACCTCTCGAAGACGGGAGTTCGCAATCCGCTGTTCCTGTTCGACGAAGTCGACAAGATGGCGATGGATTTTCGCGGCGACCCGTCGTCCGCTTTGCTCGAAGTTCTGGATCCCGAGCAGAACTCGACCTTTGCGGATCATTACCTGGAGGTCGATTTCGACTTGTCAGACGTCATGTTCGTCTGTACGGCCAACAGCTTGAATATTCCGCCGCCACTTCTCGACCGTATGGAAGTCATTCGCATCCCGGGCTACACCGAGGATGAGAAGACCCAAATCGCGCTCAAGTACCTGGTGCCCAAGCAGCTCAAGGTCAATGGATTGAAGGTGAAGGAACTCAAGATCACCGTGAGTGCTGTGCGCGACATTATCCAGCACTACACGCGCGAATCGGGCGTTCGTAACCTCGAACGGGAGATTTCGAAGATCTGCCGCAAGGTGGTGAAATCGCTGCTCTTGAAACCGCGCGACACGCGGGTACTTGTGACGTCCAAGAGCACGCAAAAGTACCTGGGTGTGAGGCGTTTCCGATACGGCAAGGCCGAGGAAAAGGATCAGGTAGGTCAGGTGACCGGTCTGGCGTGGACCGAGGTCGGTGGTGAGCTGTTAACCATCGAAGCGGCCGTCGTTCCGGGCAAAGGCAAGCATCGGCAGACGGGCCAATTGGGCGATGTCATGAAGGAATCGATCGAAGCCGCGATGACCGTCGTGCGCAGTCGCGCCAAGATGCTGGGTATCGATGAGGACTTTTATCAGAATGTCGACGCCCACATCCATGTGCCCGAGGGGGCCACTCCGAAGGACGGACCGAGTGCGGGAGTTGGCATGTGTACTGCGCTGGTGTCGGCATTGACCGACATCCCCGTAAAGAGCGATGTAGCCATGACCGGCGAGATCACGCTGCGCGGCGAGATACTGCCTATTGGCGGGCTGAAAGAGAAGCTTCTGGCGGCTCACAGAGGGGGTATCGACAAGGTGCTGATCCCTGAGGAGAACAGGAAGGACCTTGTGGAAATCCCGAAGAACATCAAGGACAAACTGAACATAGTTCCAGTTAAATGGATCGACCAGGTCATGCAGCATGCGCTGGTTCGCATGCCGATGCCGCAAGCGGCCCAAAAGGAACAGAAAGCCAAGTCAAAATCGTCGTCGGACAAGCAAAAATCCGAGGACTCGGTGCGTCCGCACTAACACGCTGAAACCCGCGTGGTTAAAGGATATTTGACGCTTTATAAGCCAGTTGGTATAAGCCCCGTAGTTGTTTGTGGATGCACGGAGCCACTTTCGACTATTCAGCGGATTGCGCCACGATGGGAGCTCGCTGGATTGATGACCAATTCTTTAATCAATCTGCAAGGGTGAATAGCATGAACAAAGGGGAACTCATAGACTCGGTTGCGGGTACAGCAGGATTGTCACGGGCTGATGCAACCAAAGCAGTCGACGCGATACTCGGAACTATTCAGGGAACGCTTGCCGACGGCGGCCAGGTCTCGCTCGTTGGCTTCGGAACATTCTCGGTTAAAGCCCGCGCAGCTCGCGCAGGACGCAACCCGCGGACCGGCGAAACCATCTGGATCAAGGCAAGTAATGTGCCTGGATTTAAGGCTGGCAAAGGCCTGAAGGATGCCGTAAACTAGCGCGCCCCGCGGGGCTACAGGGTAAGAAAAAGCCCGTTTATACGGGCTTTTTCTATCCAGTCCGGGTGCTTAGCTCAGCTGGTAGAGCATCGCCCTTACAAGGCGAGGGTCGGCGGTTCGATCCCGTCAGCACCCACCAGACTTTGGAGCGGTAGTTCAGTTGGTTAGAATACCGGCCTGTCACGCCGGGGGTCGCGGGTTCGAGTCCCGTCCGCTCCGCCACTAACCAAATCCCGATTCCCTCTAGCGGGGACCCGGGATTTTTTAAAGACGCATTCGATATGCTGCAAAAAATTCGGCAAAAACTTACTGGCTGGGTCGCCCTGACAGTGCTCGGCGTAATTGGTCTGTCATTCGTGTTCGTCGGTGGAGCGAACTTCGCTACGATCGGCTCTAATTACGCAGCCCAGGTCGACGGCATCGATATCGGTATCGGCCAGTTTGAGGCGGCTTATCGTGAACGGCTGCAGTCGAACCCGCAGCTCGCTGCACTGCCGGAGGATTACCGGTTGCGACTGCGAACCAATATTCTCGAGCAATTGATTCAGCAGCGTGTCATCGACAATTATCTCGATGAGGCGGGTATCAGAGTCAGCGATCAGCAGCTGACGGACATCGTGCATCGAATCCCCGAATTTCAGGTTGATGGCAATTTCAACCGCGAAACCTACGAAACGCTGCTGGCTCAGAACGGTATTGAGCCGGCACAATATGAAGCTTCACGCAAGGTGGCGATGCGTCGCTTGCAACTGCAGCTCGCGATACGTGGATCGTCTGTCGTTCCGCCGTCGGGCTATCGTCGCTTCCTGAACCTCGCGTTTGAACATCGGATTGTGACAACCGCTGCCATTACGGCCGCAGCCGTTGCCGGCGAAATCAACGTGACTGATGAAATGATCACGTCTTTCTACGACGACAACGTGGCGATGTTCAATCTACCGGAGACGGCCGACATCGAGTACGTCGAAATTCTTCGCGACGCAGTTGCAGCAGACGTCAGAGTGACCGAGGAGCAATTGCAGGAATACTACGAGCTCAACAAGGATGGTTATGAGCAGGATGAGCAGCGCCAGGCGCGGCATATTCTGATTCTCTTTGATGATGACGAGGCCGGTGCCGAGATCGTTGCCGATGAGATGCTGACTCGCGTGCGCGCTGGCGAATTTTTTGCCGAGCTCGCTCGCCAGTATTCCAAAGATGGCGGTACGTCCGCAAATGGTGGTGATCTCGGCGCACTGACTCGCACGCAGATGCCGGATGCGCTGGGCGACGCAGTTTTCGCGATGCAGGAAGGGGAGGTAGAGGGTCCGGTGAAAGGTGACTTCGGTTTTCACATTGTTCGACTCGACCGAATCCTGGAATCCGGTCCGTTGCCGTACGAGCAAGTGCGCGCGTCGCTATTAACCGAATTGCAGGAACAAGAAGCAGACGGACTGTTCCTGGAACTCGAACGAAAATTATCGAATGCATTGTTTGATGCAGTAGATATTCGCGTGTTGGCCGAGGCAGTCGGAGGCGAAGTGCAGACGGTTGCCGGATTTGCGCGCGATAGTGCCGAACCATTTGCTGCGAATCCGTTGGCTGTCGATGCGATCTTCGGTCCGACCGTATTAAGCGGCGTGCAGCTATCCGAAGTAACCGAGCTGAGCGTAAGTCGCACCGTCGTCTTCTCCGTGATTAAACACAATGAGGCGACCCGCGACGCGCTGGACAACGTTCGTGACCAGATTGTCACGACGCTGACCGGAAATCAGTCGGAGGACCTCATGGCGGGCCGGGCCCGGCAGATGCTGGACGCGATCGAAGCGGGCGAAGATTTTGTGGCGGCGGCAGTGTCGGTGGGTGCCGAGGTTGCGGCGCCGGCGGTCATGCGGCGCGACACTGCCGATGCGGATCAATTTGTCGCTGTAGCGATTTTCACCGCGCTCAAGCCGACGCAGGGCAATCCGACACTCGGCAGCACACGAAATGACGCCGGTGAATACACGGTCTACAGCCTTGACGCTGTGATTGCGGGCCGACCCGAGAGCATTCCGCTGGCCGAACGCGACGCCGGCAAAGTTCAACTCGTGGATCAGGTCGGAATCGGTGATTTCAATGCCTTCGTTCAGGCGCTCCGTGCGAACGCTGAAATCATCATCAACGAGGATGCGCTGGCCGCACAAGACCGGTTCCAGTAAGCTGCTCCGTATAACAAGAACACCACAGTGGCGCTAAGCCGCATGGGGGATGTATGCGCAAGCTTGCTCTGCACTGGCAGATTCTGATCGCGATTGTTCTGGCGTTTGCGGCTGGCCTGTGGATTTTTGAGGTCAAAGAGACCAGCGGCGCTCATCCGGGCGTATTCGGCGTCGAATTCGTCACGATGTTCAGCTACATCGGTACCTTGTTTCTGAATGCGTTGCGGATGATTATCGTGCCGCTGATAACGTCTTCTATCATCGTAGGCGTCGCCGGTATCGGCGCAGGCGGCAACCTCGGCTCACTCGGCGGCAAGACGCTGCTTTTCTACGCAACGACGACACTGGCGGCCATCTTGCTTGGACTGCTGGTCATCAATGTTATTCAACCGGGCATTGTCGATGGCGAACCCGCTCGCGAATTGCTGGCGCTCGAGGCGCCGGACATTGACGTCGCCGCGACAGTCGGCGACAAGGGCGTCGGTGACGTGGCCGAAATCTTTGTGCGCATGATCCCGACAAACGTCATTAAAGCCGCTGCCGACGGGCAAATGCTGGGCCTTATTTTCTTCGCCATCCTGTTCGGCTATTTCATGACGAGATTGAGCCACGAGTACGCTGACCCGTTGTTCAAATTCTGGGACGGCCTGTTTCATGTCATGATGAAAATGACCGAATGGATCATGACGTTCGCTCCGATTGGCGTTTTCGGGCTGGTGGGAGCCGTTATCGCCGAGGCGGGCCTCAAGGCCACTGGACCGTTGGCGATGTTCGCGGTCGCGGTGCTGCTGGCTCTTGCCATTCATGCGTTCGGCACGTTGTTGTTGCTGCTGCGTTTCGTCGGCCGCGTAAAGCCCATCAAAACACTCATCGGTGCCTCTCAGGCGATGCTGACAGCCTTCTCGACCGCGTCATCGTCGGCAACTCTGCCGGTTACGATGGAGTGCGTTGAGGACAAGATTGGCGTTTCGAACAAGACCTCAAGCTTTGTATTGCCGCTCGGCGCCACCGTGAATATGAACGGTACGGCTCTTTATGAATGTGCGGCAGCGCTGTTCCTGGCTCAGGCCTACGGCATGGACCTTACATTCGGCGTGCAATTTACGATTGTTGCCATCGCTTTAATGACATCGATCGGTGTCGCCGGTGTGCCGTCAGCGTCACTGGTGGCCATCGCAATTATTTTGGCAGCCATCGGAATTCCGCTTGAGTGGCTCGGTGTATTGATGGTCTTCGACCGCATCCTCGACATGTGCCGCACCAGCATCAATGTCTGGGGCGATGCGTGCTGCGCCACGATCGTTGCGCGCCTGGAAGGCGAAGAAACTAACGTCGCCCTGTAGGAGCGCGCCCTGCGCGCGAAGCGAAGCGGCAGCCGAAGGCTGCAAAAAGATTCAGTTCATGACACAAGCCGGATATAGGTCGGCCGCAGGGCGGCCTCCTACGTGTCGTCCAGCGTCATCGCCATGATGTTGGCGCCGGCATCGACGAACGTGATCTCGCCCGTAATGCCACTGGCGAGATCCGAGCACAGGAACGCGGCCGTATTGCCGACTTCCTCTGTCGTAACGGTGCGCTGCAGCGGTGCCGCTTTCCGGGCATAGCTCAACATCTTGCGGAAGCCGCCGATGCCAGCGGCCGCCAGCGTCTTAATAGCGCCCGCAGAGATTGCGTTGACGCGAATCCCCTTCGGCCCCAGATCGGCGGCCAGGAAGCGCACACAGGCCTCCAGACTCGCTTTGGCAAGGCCCATGACGTTGTAGCTCGGTACCGCCTTCTCGGCAGCGTAATACGTCATGGCCAGCATGGCGGCGTTGCGGCCTTCCATCATCGGTAGCCCGGCTTTGGCCAAAGCGGCCAGGCTGTAGGCCGAGATGTCGTGCGAAATCCGGTAACCCTCGCGCGTGATCGACTCAACGAAGCCACCCGCAAGTTGCTCGCGCGGGGCATAGCCAACGGAATGCACAATGATGTCCAGACCGTCCCATTTCTTGCCCAGCGCCGCAAATACGGCGTCGATCTCGTCATCGCTAGCGACATCACACGGGAACAGCAGGTCGGTGTTCTGATGCAGACGTTCGGCGAGCTTGGTAACACGGCTAAGGAGTTTTTCGTTCTGATATGTGAAGGCGATGTCACAGCCTTCGCGGGCAAATGCCACGGCGATACCGGTTGCGATAGAACGTTCACTGGCGACACCGACGATCAGTGCCTTCTTGCCGGCCATAAAGCCCATAGTGTTTTCCCGAGTCAAAATGAGGCGGGTATTCTACATGGAAAATCTCGGATATATTGGAGCACCGGCCGCCGGGCGACACCATTTGTTACCGGACTACTCGCTGCGCTCGTTTTAGGTCTCGGCAACAAAGGTCTCGTCCGTCAACCCTTCCATAGGTCCGTGTGTTCCTGTCAGCCGACGACTACTGTGACGATAGATGGTGAGATCAGGTCGGAAATCGACAGCTCAATGAGCGTCGTGCGGAGCGCCGCGGCAGCCGACAGGCTGCCAAAAGGTGCAGTCCGCGACACAAGCCGGAAAGAGGTCGCACCCATATGGGCATAAACCCGCAGGGCGCGCTCCTACGAGCTTTGGGCGGTTACGTCCACGTACATCGTGAGTTTCTGCCCCGGCCGCAGGAACTTGTTCTTGTCGATGCCGTTCCAGCGTGCAATCTGATCGATACCAACGCGGAACTTGCGTGCGATCAGATACAGCGAGTCACCGCTGCGGACCGTGTAACTCAGTTTACGAGTCGTGTTGCCCAGGGCTTGTGCTGGTGAGGTCCGCGGTGCCGCGACAGCCGCATTTGTCCACACAACCAGCTTCTTGCCAATGGACAATGTGTCGCGTGGCGCCATGCCGTTCCAGGCGGCGAGCTGTCGCGTGGTCACCTTGTAACGCTGAGAGATTGACCAGAATGACTCACCGCGCGCCACGACGTGGTCAACCTTATTGCCCGGGCGCGTGCGGTTCTGCGTTTTGGCCAGCCGCGCATCGGCACTCTTGCTGTACGCACTCAAGGGCTTGGTCGCGACCGGAATCATCAAATGGTGTCCCGCGCGAATCGTGTTACCGCGCAGATTGTTCGCTGCACGAATGGTCGACACAGTCGTGTGGTATTGCTCCGCTATCTGCGAGATCGCCTCGCCATTCTTTATCTTGTGACGTTGCCAGCGAACGCGTTCGGAATTCGGTACTGCGTCGAGCGCCGCTGTGAATCGCTCGGCCACATCGATCGGCATGACCAGGCTGTGCGGCCCCGATGGATCCGTTGACCAGCGATTGTAGCCCGGGTTGTATTGATACACGGTGTCGACATCGACGCCGGCGAGTTCCGCCGCGAGCGCGAGGTCCAGCTGGCCGCCAATGTCAGCGACCGTGAACTGCTGTTCGTCAACGACGACCGGCAATGTGAGATCGTACTTCGCCGGGTCCGCAACGATCTCGACGAGTGCCAGTAACTTCGGCACGTACATGCTGGTTTCCTTCGGCAGACTGAGACTCCAGAAGTCGACCGGTTTCTTCCTGCTGTTATTGCGCCGCACGGCACGGCGCACATTACCTTCGCCCGAGTTGTACGAAGCGATAGCATTTAGCCAGTCACCGTTGTTGAAGTCGTACAGGAATTCGAGGTAGTCGAGCGCGGCGCGAGTGGACTCGACAACATCGCGACGTCCGTCGTACCACCAGTTCTGTTTGACGCCGAATCGTTTTGCTGTGCCGGGGATCATCTGCCAGAGTCCGGCTGCGCGACCGTGCGAATACGCGAACGGGTCGTAAGCGCTCTCGACGATCGGTAACAGCGCCAACTCGAGCGGCATGTTGCGGCGCTCGAGCTCCGCAACGATGTAAGGAAGGTAACGTTGTGCACGCGTGAAAACGCGGTTCAGGTACTCCGGGTGTTTAACAAACCACTTTTTCTCGGCGGCCGTACGGTGGTTGTCGCGGTATGTGAGGGAGAATTCGCGGCGCAGCTTTGCCAGAACGTCGTCCGGCCCAACCGGCGTGGATACCAGATCCAGCCCCGCGACTGGCGAGATCAGCGTCAGGGTTGGCTGCGCATCTCTGCCGGCATCACGTGTGATCAGTGCCGTCCCGGCCGTAGCCGTCGGACCCGCCAACAGTAGAAAGGTGACGCCAGCGGCGCCAAAGGTCATAAATCTCTGGCAAAATAACTGCAATAATTGCCGGACAGGCGATAACATTAAGTTAAGCATCGGGCCATCCTACTGAGGCAGATACGTTGTGCAAGCGGATTGTTCACAAATGACGAAAAAATGGTTGCAAACGCCACTTGGAGCGGCGTTATTGCAGCGCGAAGTGCGTGTGGTCGAGGATGCCCTTGACGGTATTTTCGGCGAGCAATGCCTGCAACTCGGCCTGTGGGGCGACAATCGAACGTTTCTGCGTTTCACGCGGACTCAACACTGCTCTTTGATTGCTGCGACCTCATTCGGCCGACCCTGCGCCATAGGCGACATGCGTCGCCTGCCGATCGAAAGCGACTCGGTCGATGCCGTCCTGCTGCCGCACACACTGGATTACAGCGATCGACCA
>JADFHE010000039.1:26143-29330 GCA_022567295.1 Pseudomonadota bacterium
CTCTTTGATTGCTGCGACCTCATTCGGCCGACCCTGCGCCATAGGCGACATGCGTCGCCTGCCGATCGAAAGCGACTCGGTCGATGCCGTCCTGCTGCCGCACACACTGGATTACAGCGATCGACCACACGCCGTCCTGCGTGAAGTGGACCGGGTGCTGCGTCGCGACGGGCGACTCGTCATTCTGGGTTTCAAACCGACCGGTCTGTGGGGATTGCGCCGCTTGTTTCCCGGCGCCGGCATGCCGCCGGGCGCGGATCACCTGATCTCCGATCGACGGCTCAAAGACTGGCTGGAACTCCTGGACATGCGCATCGAGGGCACGTCGCGGTATTTTTTCCGTTGGCCGTTGCCGGGCAATAAAGCACGCGGATCGAACAAATGGGAACAGCTTGGGCAGTCGTGGTGGCCGGAACTTGCGGCTTGCTATATGCTCTCGGCGCAGAAACGCGTCAGCACATTGACACCGGTGCGACCGCTCTGGCGGCGCCAGCCGAAAGTCGTTGGCGGGCTGGCCGAACCATCAACAAGAGTTTCCTCCATTCGTTTTGACCAAAACCGCTGAGCTTATTGTCAATGTTTTCACCGACGGGGCATGCAGGGGAAATCCCGGCCCGGGCGGTTGGGGCGCCCTGCTCATCGCGGGCAGGCATCGACGGACACTGCACGGCGGCGAGCCCGACACCACGAATAACCGCATGGAACTGACCGCGGCGATCAAAGCGTTGAATGCGCTGCAAGGGTCGCGCAAGGTAATCCTGCACACGGACTCCAAATACGTCATGGACGGCATTAACGAGTGGCTGCCGAACTGGAAAAATCGCGGCTGGAAAACCGCGGCGAAGAAGCCTGTGAAGAACAAGGATCTGTGGCAGGAACTCGACGCAGCCGTTGGCCGTCACGAGATCGACTGGCGCTGGGTGAAAGGCCACGATGGCAATCCGGGCAATGAGACGGCCGACGAACTGGCAAACCTGGGGATCGACGAATTGCCGCCGTAGGAGGCCGCCCTGCGGCTTTATGCCCATATGGGCGCGACCCATCGCGCGCAGGGCGCGTTTATGCCCTTTGGGTGCTCCTACAGGGACCGAAATGAGACAAGTAGTACTCGACACTGAAACCACGGGCCTGTCCACGGGCCAGGGTCACCGCATTATCGAAATCGGCTGCGTGGAACTCGTGAATCGTCGCCTGACCGGCCGCGACTTTCATCGCTTCCTGAACCCGGACCGCGACATTGACGAGGGCGCGGAACGCGTGCATGGCATCAGCCGGGCGGATCTTGAAATCGAGCCGCGCTTTCCCGAGATCGTTGAAGACTTTCTGGCCTTCATCAAAGACGCAGAATTAATCATTCACAACGCGCCCTTCGATGTCGGCTTTCTTGAGCAGGAACTCATGCTCATGCAACACCCTGAGCCTAAGATCACGGATCACGCAACCGTTCTCGACACGCTGACGATGGCGCGCGGTTTGCATCCAGGGCAACGCAACAGCCTGGATGCACTGTGCAAACGTTATGAAGTGGATGCGAGCAAGCGCGATATCCACGGCGCACTGATCGACTCCAGGCTGCTGGCATTTGTGTATTTGGCCATGACGGGCGGGCAGGCTGACTTGTCGTTGGACGTAGAAGCGGCCCCTGCCCGCGATGGGTCGCGCTCAGGGCACCCACAAGGGCATAAAAGCGCTCCTACAGGCGAAAGGTCGCGCTCAGGGAGCGCTCCTACAGTTGACCTGCCTGTCATCGAGCCGTCCGCCGAGGAGGCGGCCGCTCACGACGCCATGCTCGACAAAATCCGCGAATCCGGTGCGTGCGTCTGGGATATTGACTAGAATCAAGGGCTCGCTTCGGGGGAAGCTCGAACAATAAGGATAATAAATCGATGGCCCATACGATGGCAGCGGCGCTGCGCGAGAACTTTCTCGGCAACTCTCCGAGTTGGTACAAACTCACGATTATCGGCTTCTTGATCCTGAATCCGGTGCTGGTCTCGATCGACGGTTTCCTGGCTGGGTGGGTCCTCGTCGTAGAGTTCATCTTCACGCTCGCGATGGCGTTGAAATGTTATCCGTTGCAGCCAGGTGGCCTGCTGGCCATTCAAGCCATCGTCCTGGGGCTGGCATCTCCCGAAAACGTGCTGCACGAAACGGAGAAAAATTTCGAAGTCATCATGCTGCTGATGTTCATGGTGGCGGGCATCTACTTCCTAAGAGAGATGCTGCTCTACACGTTCACCAAGATCCTGCTGGGCGTGCGCTCCAAGATCCTGCTGTCGCTGATGTTCTCGTTTGCGGCTGCATTCCTGTCTGCGTTTCTCGACGCCCTGACCGTAACGGCCGTGATTATCACGGTGGCTGTCGGTTTTTACGGCGTCTACCACAAGGTTGCGTCCGGCAAGAAAAGCCATCACAGCCACGATCATGGCACCGATGACGAGGTCATCGAGTTGCATCGCGAGGACCTGGAAAATTTTCGTGCCTTTCTGCGCACGCTGATGATGCACGGTGCCATCGGTACGGCGCTCGGTGGTGTGACGACCATGGTCGGCGAGCCGCAAAACCTGTTGATTACCGAGATCATGGGCTGGAGCTTCGTCGAGTTCTTTCTGAAGATGGCGCATATATCGATGCCAGTGCTGGTCGTTGGTTTGATGACGTGTGCGTTGCTTGAGGTGACCAAGACGTTCGGCTACGGCGTACAGCTGTCGCCGAAAGTGAGGGATGTGCTCGAAGAATTCGACGACCAGATGACGCGGGAACGCACCAAGTCCGATGCAACGATCATTGTCGTACAGGCGGTCGTGGCACTGTTGTTAATCGTCGCATTGGGATTCGGGCTGGCCACACCCGGCATGGTGGGGTTAATGGTTATCGTGCTGGCGACGGCATTCAACGGCATTACCGAGGAGCATCGTCTTGGGCACGCCTTCGAAGAGGCGCTGCCGTTCACGGCATTGCTGGTCGTGTTTTTCGCGATCGTTGCGGTTATCGACCATCAGGAGTTGTTCACGCCGATCATCCAATGGGTAATGTCTGTCGAGGACGCCAAGTCGCAACAGGCATTGTTCTACATGGCGAACGGTTTGCTGTCGATGATCAGTGACAACGTGTTTGTGGCGACCGTGTACATCGGCGAGGTTGAGGAGATGTTCATTAACGGTGAGCTGACGCGCACGCAATTTGA
>JADFHE010000062.1 GCA_022567295.1 Pseudomonadota bacterium
CGGCCACGGAATCGGTCCAGCATTGCTGGCGACGCGAGTTAGTAGCTATGTCCGGCAACTGGTCATGCAACAACTGCGACCTATGCAGATTGTCGAGAATCTGAATTCGTTTGTCGTCGATCATTTCTCTGACACGGGCTTGCAATTTCTCAGCTTCTTCGTCGCACAAATTGATTTGGAGAACGGCATGGTCACGTACAGCGGAGCCGGACATCCCGGCCCGTTGCTGATTCGCCGCGATGACGAACACATTGAAGTGCTGGCGAGTCAGAACATGCTGATCGGTGTTCAAGATCGATGTTTGCGCGAACACCCGGAAGATGTGCGATCGATTGCTCCGGGCGACCGGCTGTTTTTCTTCACCGACGGGTTGACGGAATCAAAAGGCGCAAACGGCGTCATGCTGGGCAGCGAGGGCCTGCAGCGAATGGGGATTGTGGACGTCGTACCACCCAACACGGCCTTGCATATATCGCGAACGATTGTCGGGCTGGGCGATCCAGTGACCAGGCTCGCGCAGGAAACAGGCGCCACGCACGCGGTCGCCGGCACCTACTACCGCAACGGTGACACCATTCAGTTTCATGCCCAGATCATCGACACGAGCAACGATGTCAAGAGTCGCCAGCATGTTGCGATCGAACCCGTAGAAGGCCCATACGACAGGCCAGGCGAGGCGATCGATGTCTTGCGCCAGCAGATTATGGGGGCCATCGCTTCGATCATCGATCCGCGCATCGAACAGCCAGCCGAACTGATGGGCCACCTGCCAAACTACGCGGCCTACAGAGCATTCATTGAGGGCTTGGAGGTTTTTTGGCGCTCCGATTTCGTCGGCTCCCGGCGGCACTTCCGGCGCGCGATCGAACTAGACCCGGATTATCACCTGCCACGCATTCTATTAATCTTTTCGTATCGCAATGTCGGCGAGTGGGCCGAATCGGAACTGTTGGTAAGCGAATTGGAGAGTAGACGCGATGAACTGTCACCTTACGAGAGTTACCGGTTGGACCAACTAATCGCCGCAGCCAATGGTGACATGGAAGCCGCGTATCAGGCGGCTCACCGGGCCAGTGCGATTTCACCGGAGTTTGGCCCGGTATTTGACGGCGCAGCGTATGCGATTGCATTGAATCGTCCACAAGAAGCCATCGAGGCCGTGCAGACGATTGACACGAGCCGCGTGTTGATCGGCTGGACTCAGTACTGGGAACTCCTGACTGCCGCCAGGCACATGCTTGGCGAACACGACGAAGAGCTAAATGAAGCATTGATAGCCCGCGCCCAGTATCCGGACTCGCTTCGCGTGATTTTTACCGAGGCCCGTGCACGTGCCGCGCTCGGCGATACGGACGGCGTGCAAAGTCTGCTCGATGCCAGCATCAATATGGGTACCGAGCCGGGCTGGACAGTAGGTGGCCTGTTTCGCGCCACGGGTGAGGAACTGATCGCGCACGGTAAGGTAGACGCCGGCCGCGAAACCTTAGCGCAGGCCGTCACCTGGTATCAGAACCTGTCCCCGAAGGAAAAGGAGACACGACGCTTCAGTCTGGCTTTTACATTGCTCTCGGCCGGCCGCGAGGACGAGGCAATCGAGTTGCTTGAACTTCTCGAGCAGGAAGATCCGGGGCGGTTTTTCGTCCTTGGCGCACTAGGCGTCGCCTGGGCCCTGCAAGGCGATCGCGCGCGTGCCGAACGCATCAAATCACGACTCGAGGGCATAGACTCACCGTATTCTTTTGGCGGCATTTCGGTCTGGCAGGCGCGCATCGCCGCTTCATTGGGAAACGAGGATCAGGCCATGGTATTCCTGCGACGGGCGCTCTCTGAGGGGACACCTCTGGGCGACTGGATTCACAGGGAATCGACGTTCAGGCCTCTGCTTGACCACCCGCCGTTTCAAACTTTGCTGCAACCCATCGGTTAACTGACAACAGTCAGCGGTGCTTCATTACGTAACGTGCTTGGGCGAGCCTGCGGTACTGGACAGCACCCGGAGAGAGAATGAGCCACATTCGATGGGTATGAAGTCGATACCATTCATTAGTAGGAGGATTTTAGCATCGCGTGAACGTCCGCTATTGGCCGAAAGCGGCCCTTCATTTCACTAGTTTTCGCTGTTCCTGAACGTCCGCTTTCGGGAAAAGCAGACATTCAGATTTCGGTTGCCAAAAATTCTTGTGGAGCGGCTGCTTTGCGCCCAATAGCGGCTTGAAGCTTTCACAACTGCTGCGCGGAAGCTGCCCGGAAGCCTATCGCGCAGTTTCTCGAGACCACGGGAAATACAAAAACGGCCCGAGCCGTTGGTAATAGTGGTGCCGGGAGCGGGAATCGAACCCGCACTTCCGTGAAGAAACCGGATTTTGAGTCCGGCGCGTCTACCAGTTCCGCCACCCCGGCATGGTGTGGTGGGCATGTTCGAGCAGGCTGAGCCTGGCTCGAACGGCGCACAGTATATTCGCCGATGAACGCATCCGCAAAATAATGCGACCCTTTCAGCACAGTAAGCATCTAATATTCCAGAAATGAGCAAATTTGCGGATATTCAGATTGATCGGGGGATTGTCAAGCGAGCGGCCCTCGGAGACGTGCGTGCTCACGAGATTATCTACCGTGCGTTTTCGACGCCGGTGTACTCGATTTGCCTGCGATTCACCAAGGCGCCAGCGAATGCCGAGGACTTGGTGCAGGAGACGTTCATCGAGGTCATGCGGTCAATCGCCCAGTTCCGCGGTGAGGCGGCACTTGGCAGCTGGATCCGGCGCATAGCGGTAACCAAATCACTGATGTTCCTGCGCTCTGCCTGGACCAAGCGTGGGCAGTCGCTTGCTGACGACTGGGATGACATGACGGCCGGGGAGCCGGTAAGCCACGGAATTTCGAGCCATCCCGACGACGCGATGGATCTGGACGCCGCACTGGCCAGCTTGCCGGACGTCAGCCGGGCTGTCGTCTGGTTACACGATGTCGAAGGCTTCACGCATAAGGAGATCGCGGGCCTGATGGGCAAGACGGAAAGTTTTTCGAAGTCGCAGCTGTCGAGGGCATACCTCCGATTGCGACCGATGCTGAGCGTCAATCACGTCGCTCAGCCCGATGGCGCTGCCGTCGGAAGTTATTGACGGAGTTGCTGAAATGAACAGTGACAAGCAGGACAGTGACAAAAAGGACAATCGGATGATTTGTGCACTGACAGCGGACGAGATGACCGCATTGCAGAAGGGGCTTCGTGAGCTTGCCGATACGATGCCGCCGCGCGACGTCTGGTACAAGATTCGTGAGCAAGCTGAGGCGGAAGGTTTGTTGACTCACCCGCAGGCTCGCAGGCAAATGAAATGGGTTGCCGGTGTTGGCTTGGCCGCTGCCGCGTTGATTGCAGTCGTGATGATGCCGGGCATCCAGACCGGTGTGGGTCCTGCTAGTAGTGTGGTGCCGCAAGACCCGCTGTCGAATACGACCGACCTCTCCAACTTGAGAGCGCTGCAGGTGCAATCACGACAGCTCGAGAGCGATTTACGCGCCTTGCCCGCCGAACCTCGGGTAGCACGAGCTAGCACAGTCGCGACGATGTCAGAGATCGAGGATCGTATTGCCGCGATCGACTATCAGCTAAATGACTCCGTAGCCGCATGGGCTGACGGAGATCGAGAAATTTTCTGGCGCGAACGCGTCAGATTGATGAAATTGCTGCTGCAGTTGCGTTACGCGCAGGCGCAACGGGCCGCGTATTGACCAGGAGTAGTACCCAATGAAGATATGGAAAGTAATTTTGCCAGCTGCAGCGATCCTGTTGTTTGCAGGCCAGGCGATTGCGCAGTCCGATGCAGAGCAAGTAGCGCGCGTCACTGAAATTCGCGAGGTTGAGATGGCCGAGCGGCTCCGTGAAGCCGAAGAGCGTATGGAAGTGGCGGCGCGTGAGATCGCGGAAATAACGCGCGAACGTCTGCCACAAATCGCGCAGATTGTACGCCGCTTCGAATTCTCGAACAAACCGCGTATCGGCATCACAATTGATGGGGTCGACAAGAACGAACCCGTCGCAGGTGTGGAAGTTAGCGGCGTGACGCCCGAAAGCGCCGCCGACGATGCAGGCCTGCGGGCCGGAGACATAATCACGGCTGTCAACGATGAGTCCATGAGCGCGTCGAGTAGCCACGATGCCAATGATCTTCTGCTCGATTTTATGCAGGGCGTAGAAGAGGGTGACGAGTTGAAAATCGATTACTTGCGTAACGGCAAGGCGGGATCGGTGGAGCTGTCGCCGCGGGTTGTGGAGATGCACGTTTTCTCCTGGATGCCGGGCGCCGAACATTCGCACATACCGGACGTGCCGGACCTCGCATTTGCTCCGCAGTCTATCGAGAGATTTCGCTTGCATCTTGGCTTCCCGCTGGCAGGCAGCGCCTGGGGCAATATGGAACTCGTCGAACTCAATGCAGGATTAGGGAAGTACTTTGGCACCGATTCGGGGCTGCTGGTTGTCAGTGCACCTGATGCGGACGGACTCGATCTGCAGGACGGCGATGTCATCAAGTCTATTGACGGCCGCGAGCCGAAAAGTGTGCGGCACGCCATGCGCATCCTGAGTTCTTATCAAAGCGGTGAGAAGCTGAAGCTAGGCATCCTGCGCGATAAGAAGAAGCGTACGATCGAGGTCGAGATTCCTGCAGACTATCGCGGCTTGCTGTTTGCGCCGCCAGCCGCAAAACCGGCCCGGGTTCCCACGCCCCCCAGAGCGCCAACCGAGACGGTGTCGACCTAGGTCACAAACCCCGGTCCAGAAAACCGGGGCCGGCAAAGTAGGGCGCACATGGCTTTGTTACCATGCGCGCCCATGTTCATTGCTGACTTTGATTACGAACTCCCCGCGGAGCTGATCGCCCAGTATCCTGCCGCCAATCGTCGCGGCAGTCGCCTGCTGGAGCTCGCTGACGGCATTCACGACCGGACATTCGGCAATTTCCCCTCTTTACTGCGGCCGGGTGACCTGCTCGTATTTAATGATACCCGTGTCATCAAGGCGCGCCTGGCGGCGACCAAAGAGACGGGCGGCCGTGCCGAGATTCTGATCGAGCGTGTACGAGGGGACCGATCCGCGCTGGCGCAAATAAAGGCCAGCAAGCCGCCAAAACCCGGTGGTCGATTGTTGCTCGCGGATGATGTCATTGCAGAAGTGGTCGGTCGCGATGGCGAACTTTTTGCGCTGAACTTCTCGGCTGACATCTTGCCGTTTCTCGAAGTTCACGGAGAAGTGCCGCTGCCGCCGTATATCGGGCGCCAGGCTGACAGCGCAGACGTCGAGCGATACCAAACGGTTTTTGCCAGGGTCCCGGGCGCCGTAGCGGCACCAACAGCCGGATTGCATTTCGATGAGGCGATGCTCAGAGAGACTCGGGCTGCAGGCGTACATCATGCCTGGGTCACGTTGCATGTCGGTGCTGGGACGTTTCAGCCCCTGCGTAAGGAACATATTGAGGAGAATCGTTTGCACAGCGAGCGTGTGAAGATTGGCGCAAGCTGTTGTGAGGCCGTGAGAGAAACGCGGCAGGCTGGTGGCCGGGTCATTGCCGTCGGAACGACATCAGTGCGGGCGCTCGAATGTGCGTCGGCAGACGGAGCGATTGCACCATTCGACGGCGAGACCGACATATTCATTCTGCCGGGCTACGAGTTTCGTACAGTGGACGCCATGATCACCAATTTCCACCTGCCTGAATCTTCGCTACTGATGCTGGTTGCGGCATTCGGGGGGAAAGAGCGAATACTTGATGCCTATCGACACGCCGTGCGTGAGAAGTATCGTTTCTTCAGTTACGGTGACGCCATGTTCCTGACGCCGGATGGCCAACTTGAAGTTTGAAGTCAAAAGCGAGTGCGGCGCTGCGCGCCGCGGCACGCTGACATTGCGCCGCGGTGATATTCAGACACCTGCATTCATGCCAGTCGGCACATACGGGACTATTAAGAGCGTTACGCCGGAAGAGGTCGAAGCCGATGGCGCAGAAATCATATTGGGGAACACATTCCATTTGATGTTGCGTCCCGGAACAGAGGTGATTCGCGCTCACGGCGGCTTACACGAATTCATGCACTGGAAGCGACCGATACTCACGGACTCGGGTGGGTTCCAGGTTTTTTCGCTGGCCGCGGCGCGAAAAATTTCTGAAGAGGGCGTGCGCTTTCAGTCGCCAATTAATGGCGATGAGGTGGTCCTCACGCCGGAAAAGTCGATGGACGTGCAGCATGAATTGAACGCCGATATCACAATGATCTTCGACGAATGCACGCCGTATCCAGCAACAGAAAAAGAAGCCCGCGACTCCATGCAATTGTCATTGCGTTGGGCAGCGCGTAGCAGGAAGCGCTTCGATGAACTGAAAAAATCCGAGCCGGATCGTGGTGAAGCGTTATTCGGAATTGTGCAGGGTGGTATGTACGATCGTCTTCGTGACGAATCCTGCGCGGGCCTCGTTGATATCGGATTCGATGGCTATGCGATTGGCGGTCTTGCTGTAGGCGAGCCGGAGGAAGACCGGCACGCGGTGCTTGATGCGTTGATGCCCAATATGCCCATGGACGCCCCGAGGTATTTGATGGGAATTGGTACGCCGGTCGATATCGCTGAGGGGGTAATGCGCGGGGTCGATATGTTCGACTGCGTGATTCCAACACGGCATGCCCGAAATGGACAGCTGTTCACGTCACGGGGCAACATTAAGTTTCGGCACGCGGCTTATCGCGACGACACGTCTGCACCTGACCCTGACTGCGGTTGCTACACGTGTCGTAATTACTCGCTGGCGTACCTGCGGCACTTGGCGAAATGCGGAGAAATGCTGGGACCACGTCTCGCGACCATTCATAATCTATATTATTATCAAGAACTTATGAAGAAAATTCGCAGCGCGATTGTTACGGGAAATCTGGGCGAATTCGTCACTGAATTGCACGCTGTCTACTGCAAATAGGCAAAACGAAGATACCCGGACTTGCGTTCGCTTATGTCGCCCGCATTTCGTTCGCTTGTGCCATAATACCGCGCTGTTTTTCTCGGACAGGTCCCCAACCTTACACATAAGAAGCAAAACTAATGATGGATTTCTTCATTCAGAATGCCCATGCACAAGGCGCTCAATCGGAGAGCGATCCCACCAGCTTTATCATCATGATGGTGATAATGTTCGCTGCTTTTTACTTTCTGTTGATTCGTCCGCAACAGAAGAAACAAAAAGCACATACGGCACTCATTGCTGGCCTTCAAGTGGGAGACGAAATACTGACCGCTGGCGGCGTCCTCGGTAAGATTTCTGCTGTCAGCGATCATTATGCCGTCGTCAAGATCAGCGAAAACACCGAGATCAAAGTTCAGAAATCCAGCGTTTCGATGGTCGTGCCGAAGGGTACGTACGACGAAGCCTGAAATACCGACGACAATGAATAAGTATCCTGTCTGGCTGAATACCCTGGTTCTCGTCATCCTGATGTCAGGTTGCTTATTGGCGCTGCCGAACCTTTACGGCAGCGTTCCGGCCATCCAGATCGCGCATAACGATGGAGTTGCTTACGACGAAGCCCGCCTGGATGAGTTTGTCCGGTTTGTGAAAGACAACGGTGTCACACCCGAGGCCGCATATCTTAAGGACGGACGTGTGGTTTTGCGTTTTGAGGCCGGCACGGACATGACGCCCATCGACCAGGACCTGAGAATTCGTTTTGGTGACGATGCCAATATTGCGCAAACGCTGGCCCCCAAATTACCCGAGTGGGTGCGTAATCTTGGATTGAGTCCGATGAGTCTGGGTCTCGACCTTCGCGGTGGCGTCTATGTGCTGCTTGAGGTCGATATGGCTGCAGCCATCGATACTCGAATGACGCTTTACCAGCAGGCAATAGACGACCGCTTGCGTGAAAAGGAGATTCGGCACCGTGTGGATCTGAGCAATCAAATAATTACGGTTCTGTTGCGCGACGCTGCCGATCTCGAAGCAGCCCGCACGCTGGTACAAAGAGCCGACGCGGACCTGCTTGTAACGGATGGCACGGAAGGAATATCGCTGCTGGTCCGTATGAGCGATGCGCAAATCAAAGCGCGGCAGGATTTTGCGATTGGCCAAAATATCACGACGCTGCGCAATCGTGTCAATCAATTGGGCGTGGCGGAGCCTCTCGTGCAACGGCAGGGCGCTGATCGGATCGTTGTGCAGCTTCCAGGTGTTCAGGACCCGAATCAAATCAACGATATATTGACGGCGACCGCGACACTGGAATTCAGACTCGTCGATCAGTCGGGAACGGAACCGGGCTCACGGCGCTACCCGGGACGGCCAGGCGAGTCATCAGAGGTTCTGAAACGCAAGGTCATCGCTTCAGGCGATCAGATTATTGATGCCTCCTCGGGATTCAATCAGGGTCGGCCAATCGTATCGATCACTCTCGATTCTGCGGGTGGTGAAAGCATGCTGCAGACGACCTTGGAAAACTTGGGAAAACCGATGTCCACGGTGTTTATTGAAACGCGACGCGAGGCTGTGAAGCGCGGCGACGAAATCGAATATCGTATCGTCAAGACTGAAGAGATAATCAACACCGCAACGATTCAGGGAATTTTTAAGAACAAATTCCAGATCAGCGGACTGCGGCCCGGAGAAGCGCACGACCTCGCACTTTTGTTGCGCGCTGGCGCGTT
>JADFHE010000040.1:0-9924 GCA_022567295.1 Pseudomonadota bacterium
AGGGCGTCGTGCCGATGCAGTGGGCCGTGATCGGGCTGTTGTTTTGTACCGCAATTGGTGTCGTGTTCGGCATGCTGCCAGCCATGAAGGCATCCAGAATGAATCCCGTTGATGCGCTTCGATTTGAATGAAGAATCGGTATTTGATGCTGTATTTTTCCGCCCGGTTCAGGGCAACGCGTTACCGAGTCACGGGCGTTGGTAAAACGCAACACTTGTCTATCCTCTGTATCTTTTTGAGTTTAAATAAAAAACTTCATTTTCTTTGATCCGAAGCTAAGGCCATCCGGCGCCAAAACAACGATTGCTTGAAATTTGCTGAACATAGAGTAGATTAGACGCCACGCGATCTCTGCTGACTGGATAGCCTTGTTTTCAGGCTACTCATGAATTGCACCTTGATTGAGTTGCAGTCGGATTAGTGATCATTCGCAATAGAAAGTCCTTCGACAAGCCCAACAACAATTGATAATCAGGGCTGGGGATATTTAAGGAGTTCAAGAAATGAGCATTAGCAAAAACTGGTTGCGTCTGTTGCCTTCGTGGCCGCTGATCGCGGCGGTGTCGCTCTGTATATCACCTGTGTACGCACAGGATGACGGTGCAGACTATGAAGAGGAAATAGAAGAAATTGTAACAACTGGATCTCGCATTAAGCGAGACACGTTCTCGACGACGACGCCGATTCAGGTGTTGAGTACCGAAGATGCAGCGCGTATCGGTATTACATCCATTTCGGAGCTAATGCAGAAATCAACGGCCGTGAGCGGCCAGAAAGTTGATGCCAGTGTAAACGCTAACGCGGGGCAGACGAACGCGTCAGAGGCACCGTCGGAAGGTGGTATTGGTTCTTCTTGTGTCAACCTCCGAGGTCTGGGCTGTGAAAGAACCCTGGTTCTTATAAACGGCAAACGTCTCGGACTGGCTGGTATTCGTGGAGCTCCTCCGCAGCCGGACATCAATCTTATCCCGATCGGTATGGTCGAGGCCGTTGATGTTCTGACGGGTGGACTTTCGACCGTTTACGGCGCTGACGCTGTAGCGGGTGTTGTTAACGTTCGCCTGAAGAATGATTTCGAAGGCGTTCAGTTCACGGCAACTACCGAATTGACTGATGAGAAAGGCGGCGAAATATACCAGGCCGGCATGGTTGCCGGTGTTGGTAACGACTCAGGTAACATCACTCTCGGCATGGAGTATTCCCGGCAGTTGCGCGTTACGGCCGGCGACCGTAGTTTCTCACAGTGTTTACGCCGTGGGCGTCGTGGTTACAGTCAAACGATGGACGGCACGATCATTTCACAATGTGCCAGCGATTTCCCGGACGACTGGGTTTTTCATGGCCAAGATTGGTTTGCCAGCGGTGATCTGACTTGGTCGGGCGGTGATTTCACTACACTGTCTGCGAGCGACCGCAATCGCTTCCTGTATACACCGGGAACGACGGACATCGGCGTGCCGAATTTTTCGACTTTCCTGGTTATTCCGGATAATACCAACCCAAATTTGGGCCCGACATTTCCTGGGGTGGGAACCGTAAACGGCTACAACCGCTTCCGCTTCACAGATTCGGTTGGTAATGATCAGTACGATCGTCGCATCGCCGATATATGGCGCCCGTTCGAGCGCTTCTCCCTGGTATCAACGGGCCACCTGGATCCAGGTTGGGGCGGAAACTCTGAACTCTACTTTGAAGGTTACTACTTCAACCGCCAGAACTTCGTAATCGGCGCCAACGAGCAGATCTTCCCGTCACTTCCCGGAACGGTGCCGATCGTCGATACAACCAACGTTCCCGTGTTTTTCGATCCGGCAACTGGAACATCGGTTGATGCGGCCGGTACACCGGTCTCCGATGCAAATGGTGACGGGTTGTTTGCCAATAACCCGATGAACCCGTTCCCGGGTACTGCAGGGACGATCTTAACGAATGACGACATGCCGCAGACATTTGACGTTGAGTTGCAGCAGTCTCGTGCTGTGGTCGGTATCCGTGGCGACCTGTTCGGCACCGAAAGCTGGAGCTATGATGTCGCGGCCAGTTATGATCGCGCTACGGGCTTCGTCAAGCAGCCGATTCTGCTGGAGAACAACCTGTTCTTTGCGACGCAGACTGTTGGTAACATTGCGATCCAAGATACCTGTATAGGAGCGAATTGCGGCTTCGGCACGGTGGATGGTGATTTGAGGTTCGTGCTCGCGTTGGATACTGATAACGGTGACGATGGAATTGATGGTACCGCCGACGATTCACCGACATTCGGTGAAATAATAAACACAAGTCAACAAGTGTGGACTAATACCCCGTCAGGTAACGTTGTTTGTGGTGGGGTAATAGCGTCTGATATCGTTGGTCAATTTACTTTGCCAACTTGCGTGCCACTGGATCTCTTCAATCCGTCAATGGCGAACGACCCCGGTGTGCATTCGGGCCACTTCGCAACGGATGCGGAACGTAATTACCTGGTGCAGAATCGTACTAACCGTACGGTTACCGAGCTTTCACAGTTCATGGCGTATATTACCGGTGATTTGTTCAGTATCCCGGGCGGTGGTGATGTCGGCTCTGCGTTTGGTATTGAATACCGTGAGGATGCGATTACCTCGCAAAACAGTGCAGCCGGTGTTCTGGGCCTGAATGCAGCCGAAAATCCGCTGCAGGAAGGCGAGACGATCGGTGAGCGCACGACGTTTGACGTTTATGGTGAGATTTCAGCGCCGGTAGTTGTCGATGCGCCGTGGGCGAGCCTTCTCCAGTTGGATGCCGCCCTACGCTTTACGGACGATGAAAATTTTGGTGAAGAAACTGTCTGGAAAGTCGGTGCATTGTGGGATATTAACGAATGGGTATCTTTAAACGCCTCGTTCAATACATCCTTCCGCGCACCGAACCTGCGTGAACAATTCCTGGCCGACCAGGCGGGTGCGCTCGCGGGCAACTCGGACCCGTGTCATTCCCAAGGGTTTAATATGTTGCTCGACGGCCAGGAAAAAGAGCAGCTGCGAGCTAACTGCCTTTTGTCCGGTGTAGATCCGGTTCTTGGTACATCATTTACTGTTGCTATTCCGACCTCGGTTGGTGGTGCTGCAGGGCTTCTCCCGGAGACGTCAGAGTCGTTTACGACGACAATAACGTTGAGACAACCCTGGAGCGATCGCTTCGATTTTGATATCGCAGTTACCTACTTCGACATTCAAATTGAAGATACAGTTCGAGCACTCGATGCCGGTACGATCGTCAATCGTTGCTACTTTGATCAGCCGGGACTGACCAGTCCGTTCTGTGCGCGTGTAGAGCGAAATCGTCCGACATCTCCGCCGGATGGAAACTTCATCAGTTTTGTTCGCGCAGGATTTGTTAATACCGGTGAGGAAAGCGTTACAGGTTTCGACATTACAACGCGTCTCAATATGGATATTGGCGGGATGGCAATCAATTGGGCAACCGGATCAACGCTCCTCAGTGAGCGCTTGTCGCAGGAGTTCCCGCCGAGCGAAGCATTGCCCAATGGATCGGCAATCGTTGACAATGTTGGCCGTATCGGTAACCCCGAAGCAACCTTCCAGTCGACACTTGTCGTGACTACAGGTGATTGGGACGTCGTCTGGCAGGCTCGCTGGTGGGATGACACTGAGTTCCCTCAGGGTCGTGCAAACCCAGTGATCACTGGCACAGACGGTCTGATCATAAGTGGTGGGCCCGTGGGCCAGGATCCAGCGGACGTCTTCGATGAGTTTACTGAGTTCCAATTTTTGCAGGACGCGCTAGTTAATCCGGCCGTCGGGCCAACGCGCCTTGTAACGGCCGCTGAGGGTCAGTGGCATCATGATCTCTCGTTGACTTACAGCTTGGAGAACGCGACTGTAACGGCAGGTATCAACAATGTAACCAACGAAGAGCCTCCGCTGATCTCGACTGGCGCTGGTCCACAGCGTAACAACGCGGTTACCTCAGCACGTTACGACGTGGTCGGACGTTCGTACTTCGTACGAATAGTGTTTGGCTTTTAATCTTCGGGTTAATGAGTAAGAATAGAACCGGAGCCGTATGGCTCCGGTTTTTTTATGAGGGGACCACAAATGAACTTGAAAACCGCCATGATTTTGGCCGCCCTGCTAACTATTGCCAGCGCTGCGCCAGCCGTTGCGCAAGGTCTGGCTGAAGGCGAAATCACGGAACAGCTTCTGGTGTGTGACGACGTAATCGATCTAACCGAGAGACTGACCTGCTTCAATACTATTGTCGACAAGCTGAAATCAGTGCTCGCTGTGCCGGCCGTGAAAAGTCCACCTGAATCGGTATCCGTTTCTGAAGCACCTGTTGTTGCGCCGGCCGTGAAAAGTCCACCTGCATCGGTATCCGCTTCTGATGCTCCAGTTATTGCGCCGCCGGCCTCACCCGAGATCGACGATTTTGGCAGCGAAGGCATTGCGTCCAGATCTACCCCGGAAGAAGAATCGAGTGCCGTTGAAAAAATTGAAGCGACGATAGTGCGCTCTTGGAAAAACCATGATGGGCGTTTCTCCGTTGAATTGGATAATGGCCAGATTTGGCGAGAAACACAGGGAACCAAATCACGTTTGCCGAAGGTGAATACGTCAGTCACTATATCGACGGGGCGTTTGGGTGGCTACCGAATGAAATTCGAGAATATTAATAAGCTTGCCTGGGTTCGCCGGACGAAATAGCCTCATTGCCTGCTTAAATGTCCTATGCCAATTGTTTCATCGGCGCGGAATCGCCTCATTGAGCATTAGTGCACGGACGTATTTAACGGGTGGCGAACCGTAACTCAGCGCCTGGTCGTGATAACGGCGCAGCGTAAATTCCTCGCCCCACGCCGCCTGCACGGCAGCCCGCATCTCGATGTGCTCCTGATAACCGACAAAGTAAGTTGACAACTGCGCCGAGCTAAGTTGCGCTCGCACCCATTTGCCCGCGGCTTCACGTTCCTCCTGGAAGCCGCCTTCTATCATCAGGTTCATTGCGGAGTCTCGCGTCATGCCATCGACATGAATCGCAGCGTCGATGATCGCATTGGTGATGCTGCGCAGATACCACTTCAGGTTAATGAGCTTCATGAGCGGATCGTGATCGAGATAGCCCGCCGCGATCATCATCTGCTCGGCATACACGCCCCAACCCTCGACGAACGGCCCTGACCAGAGTACTGAACGCAGTGTCGACGGGTATCGGTTGCTCAGCGCGATCTGTAAATAGTGTCCGGGTACGCCCTCGTGAAGGGTCAGGTCCTGAATCGAATACCAGTTGTACTCCCGCAGGAATGACTGAACCTGCTCCTCTGTCCAGTCGGTTGGTAGTGGTGCTACGGCATAAAAAGAAGCCTGATCCCGGTCCAGCGGCCCTGATGGGTCCAGGTAAGCAACGGTCACGCCGCGCTGAAACTCGGGCATTATGATGATCTCCACGGGCTCATCGGGCATCGTGACAATATCTTTCTCGATGACAAAGTCGATTGCCTGCTGCAGTTGTTGCTTTGCGAGTTCGACGATGCCGTTACTGGGTGGAAGTTTCCGGTAGGCCTCTTCAAGCGCTGCACGAATGATTGCCTGTTTGTATGACTCGTCGGGATCGTCCGGAAATGCCGTATGCGGGTGTTTTTCGAGATAGACTGATTTTGCGACCGCGTACATATCATTGCGTACTGCTTCGTATTCTCGCTCGGCGCGCGCTGCAATCTCTTTGCGGCTCAGCGGTGAGTTCAGCGCGAATGCGAGCTTGGCGTCATAGAGTTCCGCGCCGATGCGAAAATCACCGGCTGCCCGCGGCAACAATTCCTCTTCAAGCCAGGTCTGGTGATCGGCGACAGCCTGTTTGGCGGCTTCGATCGCAGTATTGAGTCGATTCTGGTCTGCCGCTGATAGCACGCCCATTTCGGGAACTATCATTGTGTCGATGATCGACGCTACCCCTGGATTTTGACGCACGGCGGTTTCGGCATAAATCTTCGGGACACGTTCAGGCTGGATTGATGCTCGTGACTGTTCGAGAAAGCGCGGCATTTGTGAGAGCCGCGAAGTCGCGTTCCTGAGGCGATCCGCTAGCGGAGCGAAATCCCGCGCGACGAGGCCGTAAATCGCGTTGCCCGACAGACTAATGTAATACAGTGGGTTCCACGCCCACTCTTGTAGTTCGTCCATGCTCCAAAGATCGGACTCAAGCCGGTTCATCAGAATCTCGGCGTCGACCAGATTGGCCCTGGACAATTCGTCCATATCCAGTGCGTGTAGCGCAGTCATGTATTCGACGAGGAGTTTGCGACTCTGCGCCCGAGCAGCAGCATCGACGCTATCGAGCTCGTGATCTGCACTGTGATCACCGATAAGAGTCGCCGACACCGGCGAGAAGTTCGTCAAGTCGCTTATGTACTCATCGGCAAGATTCCGAAAGGCCTGATCGGTGGCCGTAGCCGCAGCCGCAGCCGAACCGAGAATTAGAAAAACGACGGAAAGAAAGGCGCGATTCACCGTTGTGCCAGCAGTCGGATTCAACATGCAGCAGACCTTAGCATGGGAGCGTCAACGCTGTAATATTGGGCCATGCTTCGCTTGTACCTGTTAGCCATCATCTTCGTCGCGCCGTCGATTACATTCGCGACTGAGGAACTGCCTGCATCGCTAATACGAATTCCCGAGTCAGTTGCAACCGTGTTTATAGCGGAAACCTCAACGGCTGAGTTTCATCGCTTTGATCGCTCGGGCGACGCAATTGTTTATAGCGGCAGTCATTACATGTCGATTGGCGAGGCGGGGGTCGGCAAGCAACGTTCGGGCGATAGACGCACCCCGCTCGGCGTGTACTTTGTCACTGAGAAACTTGATACATCGCGACTTCATCAAAAGTATGGGGTAATGGCTTATTCACTCGATTATCCGAATGCATGGGACTTGCGGGCGGGTCGCAGCGGCGACGGCATCTGGGTGCACGGTGTTGATCCTCGGGACGGCAAGCGACCTGCAAATGACACCGATGGCTGCATTGTGTTGCAGAATGACGATCTCATAATGTTGGCGCCCGAGTTCCGGGACAACGTTACGCCAGTGCTGGTTACACAAAAAATAGATTGGGGAGTTTCAAATCAGACCGCCGCATTGCGCATTGAGTTGGAAAACGCCGTCGCCGAGTGGGTAGGCAGTAAGGCTGCGGGTGATCTGCATGCGTATCTGTCCTTCTACGATGAGGGCTTCCAACACTGGGGCATGGACAAGGCCGAGTGGTTGTCATTCAGCGTGCAGACTGTCGACTTTCGTAGCATAGATGCGATTTCCGTTAACGGCCTGCTGCTGCTCGGCTACCCTGAGGAAGAAGGCGTTTACCTGAGCCGTTTTCGACAGCTTGTAATTGCAGGAGACCTGCAGACCGAGTCCACCAAGAGATTGTACTGGCGCCGCAACGCGAATGGCGCGCTGAAAATCATCGCAGAGGATGAGGGCTAGGCGTGGTGACGGTCGGGTGGTTACCGAAGACCTTCACGAACGGTCAGTTCGTCAATGAGTTCAATCAGCTTTGGATAGCTGCCTGCCATTCCCATGTCGGTCCGGTACTTGCCGTTCACGATCACCATGGGAACACTCGTGACGTTGTAGCGGCGAGCGAGATCTGCGGCCACTCGTAGCGCCTGATTAACCTCGAACGAATTCCAGATCCGGTTGAAATCGTCTGCATTGACACCGGCACGGGCGAACAGGCGCTGAATCGCCATTTGCGATGTCAGGCGATTTGAGCGGCGATGGTACTCCTCGAACACCATGTTACGAAATGCGATGGGGTCCTTGAGTTTGCCACTCTTACCCAGAAAGATTTCGGTGTAATAGAGCTGGGCGTGCAGTACAGCAAGCTGGTTGAACGAGGCCGGAATTCGAACAAAACGAATACTCGGATCTTTATCCTCAGCCCATCGGTTGATATAGGCTTCGAGGTCATAGCAATGCGGACAGCTGTACATGAAGACTTCGGCAACCTCTATCTTGTCCGCGCCGCCAACGGTTGGCTGCGTGGGAATCATCCGCGTGTAATTCTTACCCTCTTTGAATTGCCAGTTTCGGACTGCGGCGAGTTCGTCGTCCGCTCGTGCCAGAACGATCGTCTGATCCTCGGGCTCGGCTTCGGCCGCCGATTCCTCAACAACCTCCAGAGTTTGCGTTGCATCGCTCGTTTCCTCGGCAGCGGATTCGGTTGCCTGCTCTGCAACGGCGGCAGCCTCATCTGCTGACGTTTCGGCCGCGTCTTCTTTGCTGCAGCCGGCAAGAACGAGCCCCAGCACAGTTAACCAGAAAAATTGTTTCATGCTTACTTGAGACCCTGTACGTAGGAAGAAAGTGCCGCAATATCGTCTTTATCGAGACGTGCTGCGATATCTCGCATGACGCGGGTTTTACCATCGCTGGTCCTCACGCCATTCGCATAGTCATTGAGTTGTTTGGCAATATATGCAGCGTGCTGTCCCTGCAGTGCCGGATATTTGGCCGCGGGGTTACCGCGACCGGTCGGGCCATGGCAGGCAAGGCATGCCGATGTTTTATCTTCCTGATTGCCGCCGCGATACAGTGGTTCGCCGCGATCCAGCAGCTTCACATCCGCAACCGCCTGGACGGCAGCGGGCAGACTTTCGAAATACACGGCGAGATTTGCCATGTCATCGTCTGACAACATCATGGCCTGACCCGTCATCAGCGGGTCACTGCGGTTGCCATTTTTGAACGCCTGTAGCTGAGCAAGCAAATAGGGCGCATTCTGACCTGCGATATTCGGCCACATCGGGCTTACGCTGTTACCCTCAGGACCGTGACAGGCGGTACAAGTAAGTGCTCTTGCTTTGCCGGCTTCTGCCGATCCTTCGACGAGGCTTTCTGCCTGAATCCCGGTGCTTGCCAGCGCGAGGCCGGCGAGTGCGAACAGCGGTGTGAGCTTCATATTCATATCGTGTAACCGTTACATCCCTGCGGCGGCGTTTGCAATCGCCCGGTAATTCTTCATTTATCTGAGTCGCGCCGAATTCTGGCAGAGGGCTGTCAGGTTCCTTGACTGTCTGAACCACCTTGCTGCGTGCCCCTGAACCCGTCAAACTAACCAACCGGTCCTGTGCTCAGCAGCGCCAAATTATACACATAATCCGCAGGGCGTACCCCCATGTCGCAATACCCGGAAGCTCATTTCATCAAGAGTGCCAATGCGGTGAGCCAGTTCGTCCCGGACACGGGCTCGGAGGTCGCTGTCGCCGGCCGGTCGAATGCCGGCAAGTCGAGCGCGATCAATATCATTGTCAACCGGCGGCAGTTCGCGCGGACCAGCAAGAGGCCGGGCCGCACGCAGCTCGTGAACTTTTTCAGTCTTCGGGAGCAGCAGCGGCTCATCGATCTGCCGGGCTACGGGTTTGCGCGCGTATCGGAGAAAATGCGTGATCATTGGCGCAACCTCATGGCCGACTACTTCGAGTCACGCAAAAGTCTGCGTGGCCTGTTACTGGTTATGGACATTCGACGCCAGCTCACAAAATATGATCAGCAATTGCTGGCCTTCGCGGAGCAGGTTTCGTTACCGACTCACGTGTTACTGACCAAGTCAGACAAGCTCAAACGCGGACAGGCGGCGACGGCGTTGTTAGAGGTACGTCGCGAACTGGGTAGTACTGCGACAGTGCAGCAATTTTCCGCATTGACACGCCGCGGAGAAATTGAAGCTCGCGCAAAACTTGATGAATTCCTGTCGTTGCAAGCAGCAGAATAAAATAGCCCCGAAGCAGCGGTTGTAGCCGCCACCCCGGAGCCAGAAGAAGCAAGCGGCTTGGGGAAACCGCGTTGCACGCCTGTTTAGGGAGGTAAACAGGCGAGTGACTTACGCACTCACAAGATTAGAGGCCACAAAGCTAAATGAGTTCACTGGATTTCGTAACTCCTTGAAAGA
>JADFHE010000040.1:10021-28765 GCA_022567295.1 Pseudomonadota bacterium
AGCAAGCGGCTTGGGGAAACCGCGTTGCACGCCTGTTTAGGGAGGTAAACAGGCGAGTGACTTACGCACTCACAAGATTAGAGGCCACAAAGCTAAATGAGTTCACTGGATTTCGTAACTCCTTGAAAGATATTGAAAAACTACTTAGACAAAGTCTAACGCGAGTTTCGATCTAATGCGCTTCGTCCCAGTTCTTGCCGATACCAGCATCGACCTTTAACGGTACACAGAGCGTTGCGGCGTCGCTCATTATGGCGATGACGCGATCCCGGACGCCGTCGACTTTGTTCTCGTCCACTTCGAACACGAGTTCATCGTGGACCTGCATGATCATGCGGGCGCCGGGCTGCTCGTCATGCAGCCATTGCTGCACACTGATCATGGCTTTCTTTATGATATCGGCCGCCGTGCCTTGCATCGGCGCATTGATGGCGGTCCGCTCGGCGTACTGGCGGCGATTCGCATTGCGCGCGTTGATCTCCGGTAAATACAGTCGCCGGCCATAGACGGTCTCGACAAAACCATCGGCGCTGGCCTTCTCGCGAATGCCGTCCATGTATGTTTTGACCCCCGGATAACGATCGAAATAGAGGTCCACATATTCCTGGGCTTCGCCACGCGTAATGCCGAGTTGCTTGGCGAGACCAAATGCCGACATGCCATACATCAGACCGAAGTTGATTGCCTTGGCGGAGCGCCGTTGATCGTCGCTCACATCGGTTGGCGACAGTCCGAACACTTCTGCTGCAGTTGCGCGATGCACGTCCTGTTCATCGGCGAAGGCATTCATAAGGCCCGGGTCAGCGGACAAGTGCGCCATGATGCGTAACTCAATCTGGGAGTAATCAGCGGCGAGTAGTACCTGTCCCTCAGGCGCTATGAATGCCTGTCGGATCCGGCGGCCCTCGGGAGTACGAATTGGAATGTTTTGCAGGTTTGGGTCGGTCGATGACAGGCGCCCGGTCGCCGCTACGGCCTGATGATAGGATGTGTGTATGCGTCCGGTACTGGCGGCAATCTGCAGCGGCAGCTTGTCGGTGTAAGTGCTTTTGAGCTTGCTGACGCTGCGGAAGTCAATGATGACGGCGGGCAGTTCATAGTCGCCTGCCAGTTCGATCAATACGTCTTCGGCGGTCGAGGGTTGCCCTTTGGGCGTCTTGCGGATGATCGGTAACTCGAGCTGCTCGAAAAGAATTTCTTGTAACTGTTTTGGCGAGCTGAGATTGAACGGGCCACCAGCCAGGTCGTGTGCCCTGGCTTCCAGTTCGATCATCTTCCTCGCCAGCTCACCGCTTTGCGTATTAAGCATTTGTCGATCAACAAGAACGCCGGTTTCTTCCATCTCCAGCAGGATGGGAACCAATGGCTGCTCAATTTCTTCATAGACACGCCGCAATGCTGCGTGTTGTCCAAGCTGCTTCCATAAGGTTTGGTGCAATTGCAATGTAATGTCGGCGTCCTCGGCGGCGTAAGGCGCCGCGGTTGCCAGGTCAATCTGATTAAAAGTCAGCTGTTTGACGCCTTTTCCGGCGACATCTTCATAATGAATTGTTTCGCGCCCAAGGTAGTGGCGCGCAACTGAATCCATGTCATGACGAGTCGCTACGCTGTTCAGGACGTACGATTCGAGCATTGAATCAAATTGCATGCCGCGCAGTGCGATGTCGTAGCGAGCCAAAATGTGAGCGTCGTACTTCAAGTGGTGACCGACTTTCTTCTTGCTATCGTCTTGCAACCAATTGCGGAGTCTCTGTAGGATCTCATCACGCGGCAACTGATCCGGTGCGCCTGGATAATCGTGTGCGAGCGGAATATACGCAGCCTCATTCGCCACGACCGCCAGCGACAAGCCGACGATTTCAGCTTGCATGTAATTGATACTGGTCGTTTCGGTGTCGAAGGCCGTGAGCTCAGCGTGGTTGATTTTTTCAAACCAACGGTCGAACGCATCCCAGGTCAATACGGTTTCGTAGTCGGTTTCGTCGCTGTTTTCGATGGCTCGCGCGGGCTGTTCATTTTCTTCATCGAGCTGGCCCAGCAAAGAACGCAGCTCAAAGTGACCGTAGAGCTCTCGCAACCTGGCCGTATCCGGTACGGCTGGTGACAAATCGGAAATTCCGATCCCAAGGTCGAGATCACTCCGTATGGTTGCGAGATCCTGTGACAGTCTCAACTGCTCGACGCTATTGCGAAGGCTGTCACCGACCTTGCCCTTGATCTCCTCCGAATTCTCGACAATGCTGTCGGCGCTGGCGTACTGATTGAGCCACTTTGCAGCTGTCTTGGCCCCCACCATTGGCACGCCCGGAATATTGTCGGATGTGTCGCCGACGAGAGCCAGGTAGTCGACTATTTGCTCAGGGTATACGTCGAACTTCGCCTTGACGCCGTCACGATCCATCCTCGAATCGTTCATTGTATTGATCAGCGTGACTTTGTCGTTGACGAGCTGCGCGAGATCCTTGTCGCCGGTCGAAACGAGAACGGTCAGGCCGTTGTTTGCCGCTTGTTTACACAGTGTGCCGATGACGTCATCGGCTTCAACGCCCTCGACCCGCAACAGTGGCAGACCCATCGCAGCAACGGCGTCAAGAATGGGTTGCACCTGCGACCGCAAGTCGTCGGGCATCGGTGGCCGGTTGGCCTTGTACTCCGCGTAAAGTTCATCGCGGAATGTCTTGCCCGGTGCGTCAAACACAACGGCTACATGTGCCGGTTGTTCTTCACGCAACAGTTTCTGGATCATCGTCAGGACGCCATGCAAGGCCCCCGTTGGCTCACCCTGAGAATTAGTGAGCGGCGGTAACGCGTGAAAGGCACGGTACAGATACGATGACCCGTCGATGAGGACGAGGTCGGTCATCAGTTATCCTGCAGCTATTCCGTCTCGGACGAATCGCGGTCGTCCTCTTCTTCTTCTTGCTCTTTTTCGCCGCCAGGCTGCTGCGACGGTGGAACAGCCATCTTGGTCGGGTTGCCAGGAACATACAGCGGGCCACTTTGGCCACAGCCCGAGAAAAGCAGAATAAATGCGAATGCAGCCATCAGGAACGTCAGGCGTTTCATGTCGTCGACCCTTGTGTAACGTCAGTTAGCGATGGCTCAATTATAGAGGCACGAGCGCGCAATGGGGCATCATTTTGAGTATCGTTTCGCAACCTGTCGGTAGGCTTCGCGAAATGGAATGCCGTCGTCGCGTACCAGCCGGTAGGCTTCGGCCGTTGCAAATATGCCTGCATCGAGTTTAATGTTGTCCGGCAGGAACTTCAGCCCGTCCAGCAGATAGGCCATGATATCGACGCTCTCGACAGCCAAATCGATGGAGCGGAACAGTGGCGATTTGAGACGCTGCAGGTCGCGGTGATATCCGGATGGCAATTTCGCCGTTATCATCAGCGACTCATCCAGACAGGCCTGCGCCGTTGCTGCGGACGCGCGAATTAACTCGAGCACATCAGGATTGCACTTTTGCGGCATGATCGACGAGCCAGTCGTAACCTCTGCCGCGAGTGATATGTAGCCGAACTCCTGCGTGTAGAACAACAACAGATCGCTGGCCATGCGGCTCAGGTCCTGCATCAGCAATGTGATCTCGAACAGCAGGGTGCTTTCGGCCTTGCCGCGCGACAGCTGCGCCGCTGTGACGGGTTCTTGCGTGGAGTCGAAATCGAGTTTCTCGGTGGTTGCATCGCGATCCAGCGGCAGCCCGGGCGTGCCGTAGCCGGCCGCGCTGCCCAGCGGATTCTTATTGATGCGCATCTGAACGGTCTGCAGGCCGCTTGCGGCGTCGGCAAATCCTTCGTCGAAGCCACCACACCACAACGCGACGGACGAAGGCATGGCGTGTTGCATATGCGTGTAGCCTGGTAGTTCAACGTCGCCTTGACGTTTCACAAGCTTGTCGAGCGCGCCGCGCAATGCGGTAACGCGCAGGGCGAGGTCGCTGGCGGCGTCGCGCAGATACAGGCGCAGCGCCGTCAGAACCTGATCGTTTCTGGAGCGACCGAGATGCAGTCGCCCGCCTGCGGCTCCGATCGTGTTTGTCAGCCTCGTCTCGAGTGCCGTGTGCGCGTCTTCGTCTTGCAGGCCGATTTGCCATTCACCCGCTGCGAAACCGGCGTCGAGTGCCGTAAGGCCGTCACATATCGCATCGCGATCTGCGCTGCTGATCAAGCCTTGATCGGCGAGCATTTCGGCGTGTGCAATGGATCCCCGTACATCGTAAGGGACAAGACGCGCATCCAGCAGGTGATCTTCGCCAGCCGTGTAGCGCAAGACGCGCTGGTCGAGGGGTAACCCCTTTTCCCAGAGTCTGCTCATGATATTTGGCTCTGCTCAGCCGGCGTCAGTCCGCCGATATCGTCTACGACCAGTGTGCCTGTGCCTTCATTCGTAAAAATCTCCAGCAGAATACTGTCGGGGACCTTGCTGGATATGACGTGCACACGTCGCACACCGTTTGCGATCGCGGCGTCAATTGCTGCTGCCTTCGGGAGCATGCCATCGGTCAGACTTCCTGAGTCGCGTAACTTCTGGAGTGCGGCACGGTCGATGTAACTGATCAATGAACTCGGGTCGTTGACGTCTTCCAGAATTCCGGCCGCGTCCGTGGTCAGTAGCAGCTTTTCAGCATTGAGCTCGGCAGCGATAGCGGCGGCAACCGTGTCGGCATTGATGTTCAGTATGGTTCCCGATTCATCACAGGATAGCGGGCTGACGACGGGCATCAGGCCATTGTCGAGTTGTTTGGTGAGTATGTCCGCGTCGACGGAATCGATATCTCCAACAAAGCCGTAATCGATGGTCGAGTGGCCGTCGCGCTCGACCGGAGGACGCTTGTGAGCGCGAATCAGCCCGGCGTCGATACCACTGATGCCGACGGCCGGTATCTGTAGTTCGCGGCAGGCCACCAGGATGCGCGTGTTGATCTGGCCGTTCAATACCATCGTTGCGACATTCAGAGAGTCCCCGTCGGTAACGCGACGGCCGTCGACAAGCGTCGTTTTGAGGCCAAGTGCTGCGGCCAGCTCCGTGGACTGCGGGCCGCCGCCGTGCACCAGGACAACGCGGATGCCGATCTGATGCAAGATGCCTACCTGTTCCATCAAAGCGTTGGTTTTCCCGGCGCTGGTGAAAACTTCACCGCCAGCTTTGATGACAAACACCCTGCCTTTGTAGAGGCGAATGTACGGCGCGGCGTGTTTGAGCGCAGCAACAACGATGGCGCGATTTTTTTTGATACTCATGACGCGGCCCCGAGCATCTGATGCAGTACGGCCATCTGCGCGAGCATGCGATTGCGTGCCTCGGGTATCACGACACTGCGCGGGCCGTCGAGAATGTTATCCGCAACGACGACGCCGCGCCGTACCGGCAGACAGTGCATGAAGCGACATTCGTCTCGCGCGTTGTCGAACCAGGGTTCGTCCACGCACCAGTCAAGATGCTGTTCACGTAGCTTCTTGTCACCGAGCTTGTCGCCGTAGTGGCGGGTCGAAGACCAGGACTTCGCGTAGATGATATGCGCACCCTCCATGGCTTCGCTGCGATTATCGGTCTCGGTGACAGAGCCGCCGGCGGTGTCAGCCGCCGCCGCTGCTTTTTGCATTAACGCATCCGGCAGTTCGAATCCCTCCGGGCGCAGCACCGTAACATCCATGCCGCGCTTGGCCGCCATGTGCAGAGTTGCCGCGGGCACGGCCAGTGGTAGCGCACGTGGGTGATAGGCCCAACTCAAGACGAATTTACCGCCATTGGCCGGCACGCCCAGATCATCCATCGTTTTCCAGTCCGCAAGGCTCTGGCAGGGATGATTCATTGCCGATTCCATGTTGATGTAGGGCGTGTCGATGAGATCCGTCAGTGATCTGAACTCGCTGTCCGCAAGATCAGCTTCGATATTCTTTCGCTCCGCGAAAGCACGAATGCCGATCGCATCGCCGTAGGACGCAATGACCGGAACCGCTTCACGAATATGCTCTGCGGCAGCTCCATCCATGACAATGCCGGGACGGGTCTCGAGACCGTGAATGGACATATCGGGTGAGATGACAAAAGAACCACCGCCCAGGCGCGTCATGGCGGCCTGAAACGACGCGAGCGTTCTTAGCGAAGGACTCAGGAACAAGAGCGATAGTACTTTGCCCTTCAGTGCCTCAGGCTCAGGACGCGAGTCCAGGCGATCCGCCAGCTCTAACAGAGCCTGAATCTCTTCATTTGAAAAATCAGCGAGGTCGTTAAACGCTTTCACCATTTGTTCCTATAGTCGGTTGCAGGCGCGACATCTCTCAGCGCCTCGGCCAGATGGTCGATGTGTCCGGGTTCGAGCACGAGCGGCGGGAGGATGCGCAAGACCTCCGGGTCACCACTGGTACCAGCAAGAATGTCGTGCTCGAGCAATGCGTCTCGTACTTCGATGGCTGGGCGGTCGCAAACCAAACCGAGCAGCAGCCCCATGCCCTGAATCCGGGTCACAGGACCGATGATACATTTTTCCCGTATCGCGGCTTCGCATCGTCGCACGTTCATGAGCAGGTCCTCATTGATGATGACGTCGATCGTTGCGGCGATCGCTGCCGCGGCAAGGGGACCGCCGCCGAACGTCGAGCCGAGATCTCCGGGACCAAACTTCGCGGCAATTGCGTGGCTGCACAGAACCGCACCACACGGTACGCCACCGCCCAGCGCCTTGGCGCTGGTCAAAATATCGGGCTCGATGCCATGTGTCTGGACGGCAAAAAACTGGCCGCAACGGCCGATGCCTGACTGCACTTCATCGGCGATCAGGATGGCATTGTGTTTGCTGGTTTCCACCCGCAGCGCGGTCAGAAATTCGGTCGACAGATCGTAAGCGCCGGCGACACCCTGCACGGGTTCGAAAATGACGGCGGCAACATCGCCATCGATCATTGCTTGTGCTGCAGCAATATCGTCACGTGGGATGAAGTCAACTTCGAATGGTTTCGATGGAAAGCCGTACCAGCGATCGGAATTCCAGGTTACCGTAGCCGCTGCCGCTGTTCGTCCGTGGAAACCCTGTGTGATCGCCAATACCTTCTTGCGTTCGGTCGTCTTGCAGGCCATCCGCAGTGCGTTCTCGTTGGCTTCAGCGCCCGAATTCACGAAAAACACGCGATCGAGGCCTTGCGGTGCGACCTGGGTCAGCTTCTCGGCGGCCTGTGCCCGAATTTCGAGTGCCACCGCGTTACTCTGGAACAACAGCTGGTTGCTCTGCTCGGTGATGGCCTTGACCAGTTGCGGGTGGCCGTAGCCGAGCGCAGCGACGGCGTGGCCGCCGTAAAGATCGAGGATGCGCCGGCCATCTTTGGTGAATATGTCGCAGCCGCTCGCACGCTCGGGTACGAACGGCAGTTGCTTGTAGACCGGCACAGTGACATTGGCTTCGCGAATTCGCGGATCGGCCATGATGGACTGCTGGGCAACTGTCGCCATCAGGTCCACCCCGGTGCGGGCGCTGTCAGGCCCGAGGTCTCAGGCAAATCCCAGAGACGATTCATCCATTGAATCGCACCGCCCGCGGCACCTTTGACGAGATTGTCGATCACGCTCATAACGACTACGGAATCGCCGTCGGCGGCAACGCCAAGGTGACACATGTTGCTGGCAACGACGTGTTTGAGATTCGGTGTTGCCTTGACCACCTCGACGAACGGCGCGTTGGCGTAGGCCGCCACGTAAACATCCCGCAATTGTTCTGCACTCACGGTGGTCTTCGCCTTGGCCTGTAACGTGATATGTATGCCCCTCGCAAACGGTCCCGAGTGCGGCACGAAGTGCACGGTTGTCTCGCGGCCGCTTGCGGCTGTTGCAAGAGCGGCGATCTCGGGTGCATGGCGGTGCGCCAATGGTCGGTACGCAAACAGATTGCTGTTGCGCTCCGGATGATGCGTTCCGGACTGTGGTGTTCGCCCCGACCCGGTACTTCCTGTGACTCCGGATACGAAAACTTCTGCTTCGGTCAACCCTGATCGCATCAGCGGCACTGTCGCCAGCAAAGTCGCCGTCGCGAAGCAACCCGGGTGCGCAACGTGTGGCGTGGCGATCGAATCGACGTGTTCAGGCACGGCACACGTGAAGTGCGGCAACAGCTGTGGCGCTCCGTGACCAGCGCCGTATACGGCTTCCCATGCCGATTGCTCCGAGTACCGAAAATCGGCCGATGAGTCAACGACGTGCATGGTCAGCCGTTTCTCGTTGCCAGCATCAAGTACTGCCGCGATGATCTCGGCCGATGCGCCGTGAGGTGCTGCAGAGAAAATTGCGATGTCGCTGCCATCCTGAATTTCATCCAGCCAATTGTTCCGTGCGATAAAGACCTTCCCGGACAAGGCTTGAGATAAATGACCAAAAGTGTCGGCAATTGGCTGCCCGGCCCGGCTGTCCGATACGGCGCCAGCCAAAGTAAAGGACGGGTGACTCGCAATAAGCCGCAGCAACTCACCCCCGACATAGCCGCCAGCACCAATTACAACGGCCTGAATTAAGGAAGTCATTTCGGTTCGCCGCCAAGCAATGCCGCGATCTTGTCACCGAGTGCGACGCCGCTGGAGAGCGCATTGATCGCGGGTAATGACAGGCGATCGGTGATCTGCTGAACGCCAACATCGTTGTCTGTCGCGGGTCCGGTGATGACGGCGGGCTCGATTTTATATTCGTCACGCAGGATTTTCGCGCCGCCCCAGGCGGAGACGGGATCGTTCGCGCATAGCACGACAGCCGTGAATGCTTCGCGAATCTGATGGTCCGCAAGTACGGCTGCAACGCCGTAGGCGCCGATCAGACCGTCGCCGAGTTCCAGCACGATCACATCGGGTTTTCTGGCGGCGAGCTCCGTCAGCAGTGACCGCGTCAGCGCAGGGCCATTGTTGGCGGTCGTCGTCACGACACCCAGGTCCGAGAAAATCATCGTGTCGATGGCGCCGGCGTCCTCCATTGCCAGGATGTCGCGCCGCAGTGACACGCCCGTTGCTTTGCACGCTGCAACGCTGAACCCTAAGTGCCGCAGGCGGCTTACGATAGCGCACGCTGCAGCGGTCTTGCCGGAATCCATGCAGGTGCCGGCCAGCGCAATGACCGGGACACCGTGGGTTTCCAGCGGGGCGCTCTCGTCCAGTATCGACGATCCTGCGCGGGCAGGAACGCCGATACGCTCACCGAGGTATGGAAACTCGAGAACCGTACCGAGTACTTCGCAATTAAACGGTGCGCCGACCTCCGGGTTAGCAGAGTCGCAAATGCCGATAACGCCGCCGATGTTCAGAAGCTGAACGTTGTCGCCCTTACGGAGCTCGGTCGGCAGGTGGCCGGAGTAACCACGCAAAGCATTGCGATGCCCCAGTGCGCCGACGACAACATCGCCCATAGTAACTGTAGCCATGCGACCCGACGTCAGCTCAAGCTGGTTGTAGCGCGACTTATTATTCAGAACGCGGACAGCGATGAGTACGCCTTCTTCGCAGGGGATGTCCGGAGACAAGCGCAGTTCGGAGGCAAGATCGTTGTGCTGCGCGACCGACGCAATTTTATCGACAACGACGCTTTTCATTTCAGTCTCCCGCCGCCCGAGTCTGTAGTGATCCGGAAATCGATAATATTCGTGCGTATCCCAGTGCGTCGCTGGCCGTCCACTCACCAGCCGTTTCGCCGTACACACCTTTGGTTGCCGCGAGCAGCGAGTGCGGCGAGGTCGTGCCTTCGATGAATAACTGGCCGGGGCGCAGGCCGAACGTGACGGTGCCTGTTACACGTCCCTGCGATGACGTCAGAAGTGCTTCGATGTCGTCGCAGGCGAGATCGAGTTGTTTTCCTTCGTGTACGAGGTCACCGTACAGGGTGGAGACGCTGTCTTTTACGCGCTGCTGCTGTGCGCTCAATACCAGTTTTTCCAATTCTCGGTGGGCTGTGATCAACGTAATCGCTGCGGGCGCTTCAAAGGCTACACGGCCCTTGGTGCCGAGCACCGTGTCGCCAAGATGTATGCCACGTCCGATACCGTAGCCGCCTGCGAGGGTCTCGAGTTTTTCAATCAGGTCGACGGGCGGCAGCATTTCGCCGTCCAGTGCGACCGGGACGCCGGTTTTGAAACCCAGCGTATGGCTTGCTGGTTGCAGCGGTTCGGAGAAGGCTTTGGCTGACAGGACCCAGGCGGATTCGGGAATGGACGCTTCGGATGTCAGCGTTTCCTCGCCGCCGATGGAAATGCCCCAGAGCCCACGGTTAATCGAATACCGGGATCCCTGAGCGGGCACCGGCAAACCGTGTTGCTCGAGATAGGCAAGTTGCTCCTCCCGTAGCCAATTGTTGTCGCGTACCGGCGCCAGGATGTCGAGCGCGGGATTCAGTGTGCGTAGCGCGACTTCAAAGCGGATCTGATCGTTGCCGGCTGCAGTGCAGCCATGAGCCACCGTGGTCGCGCCGCGCTGCATCGCGATTTGCGCCAGCCGCTCTGCCTGCAGCCCGCGTTCTGCACCGACGCATAAAGGATAGGCCTGGCCTCGGAGCACGTTGCCGTAGATCAGGTACCTGATCACGGTATCGAAAAAATCCTGTTTCGCATCGATCAGCACGTGTTCGATGGCACCCAGTGCCAAGGCGCGTTCCTCCAGAGCGATGGCTGCCTGAGCATCCATTCCGCCCGTATCAATGCAGGCCGTGATCACCTCGCGACCCGTGTTTTCCCGCAGCCATGGCACGCAGAACGAGGTATCCAGTCCGCCTGAGAACGCCAGAATAATTGGTGATGTGTCCTTGCTCATTGGGGCCTCGAACAGATCAGGAACGCGTTGAGCGCTCGATCCGGGTAATCAGGCTCTTCTGTGCAACACCGGACTCGGTAGCAACAAATACCGTGTCATCGCCGCCGATATTGCCGATCACTTCCGGCCAATTGCAGCGATCGAACGCGAGGGCTACGCGCTGAGCGGCACCAATGGCGGTATGGACGACCAGCAGATTAGGCCCGGCCGGCTGCATCGCTCGCATCAGTTCCGCAACCCCCGCCAGCTGCTCGTCACCCCTTTGTTTCTCGGCCGGCAACTCATAGCCTTTCACAGTCTTGATTGCACCGAGTTCGCGCAGGTCGCGACTGACGCTCGACTGCGTGGCCGCATATCCCGCGGTTGCCAATGTGGCTACCAGTGAGCCTTGCGTTGCCGCAGGTCTTGCCAGCAGCAACTGGCGTATCGCTTCGCGACGTTGTTCGTGATGAGTGTTGGGCACGGGTCATCTCGCATAAGTATGCGCATAAGTTGAACATTATGTGCATATACAGTCAAGCCCTTTTTGCGCGTTTTTGACGTTTTTCTGCGCTACACTGCGCGGCTTTGACGTGTTCCGGAGCTTATTCATGCAAACACGCGACACGGTCGAGGTACTCACTGGAGAGCATCCGGATGGCAGCGTCATCTGGTTGCACGGCCTGGGCGCCGATGGTCACGACTTCGAGGCGATCGTGCCTGAGCTGCGGCTCCCGGCGAGCGTCGAGCTGCGATTTGTGTTTCCACACGCGCCGGTACGCCCGGTAACCATTAACGGTGGCATGGCCATGCGTGCCTGGTACGACATTCTGAGTTTCGATTCCGAGAGTCGTGCGGATGAGAATGGGATAAGGGAAAGCAGTGCCATTCTTGAAGGGCTGATAGCTCGCGAAGTCGAGCGTGGTATCCAACCGAGAAAGATCATTATTGCCGGCTTCTCGCAGGGCGGTGCCGTCGCTATCCATACGGCGCTGCAGACGCAGCACGACATAGGGGGTCTCATGGCATTGTCAACCTACATGGCCATGCCCGACGATGCAGAAAATGCGACCAGCCGTCGAGATCTACCGATATTCATGGCGCACGGCAGTTTCGACCCGGTACTGCGCATGGAGTGGGGCCGTGCCTCGGCGGACAAGCTGATCGAAACCGGTTATTCGGTCGACTGGCATGAATACCCGATGGCTCATGCGGTCTGTCCTCAGGAGATAGCCGATATCAGTCAGTGGTTGTCGGCGATCTATTCCTGAGGATCGGAGCAGAACGAGAACGCGGTTTCGCCCGTAGTTTCTCCTTTCGCGTTGAAGCGCCGCTCGCGAAAACGCCATTTCCCCGAGACGTCACAAAACGCAATACTTGAACTGCGGGTGCCGTAGTCCGGCAAGATGATGAACGGTGCGCTGATTGAGTGCGCCGTTTCGAAAGACAAGCGACCGCTTTCTATTTCGTCTACGGGGGCCTTTTTGCGATCTCCCAGCAGTCGTAGCAGTTCTGTCTCGTTGATTTTGTCTGTTGCGATCAGCCGCTCGAGTGCCGCCTTGCACCGTACAACTTTGTGCCATGGAGAGTCCAACAGGGCGTTGCTAAGGCCATAAATACCGGGGACAAGAAGCTTTGCACCGTCACTGTGATTCGAGAGCCACGCCAGTGTCCTGCCGTCGCTGACCAGCAGGTTGAAGCCCGCGTATGCCAGGCCGTCGATGGCGTTGAGATAATCAAGAGGGTCGTCCTTCCCGAGCAGGAAGTCCGTGACAAGATGACCTCGTGAACGAAATTTTGCGGACGACAATTCGGCGTCGCGATAATTTGTCACGGTCGCGAATCGACCACTGCGATGTAATGCCAGCCACGTGCCAGCGGCCTGCAGATCCCGGCCACCGACGATATCCGGCTCATCTGGCCACCAATGCGCCTCTTGCGTGGGCCGCTGATGGAACTCATCGCGATTACCGGCGACGACGAGTGGAAAATCAGGGTGCTGTTGCCAGCCAAGGACGACCAGGCACATGATCAGTCGCTTGATTCAAGGTTAATCCAGCCATCGACGAGCCGGCGTGCGATCGAAATCCGAAACGGCAACTTGGGGAAACCTGAGCGCAATTCCTTGCGCGTAAACCACCGTGCGTCCTCAAGCTCTCCATCGTTCAGGCGAATTTCCTTATCTCCTGACGCATCGGCCTCCGCGACGAAGCCGAGCATCAGCGAGGAGGGAAACGGCCAGGGTTGCGAGCTGTGGTAGCGAACGGCAGCGACCTGGATGTTGGTCTCCTCATACACTTCCCGCCGTACGGCGTCTTCAAGACTTTCGCCAGTCTCAACGAAGCCCGCGATCGTCGAGTACCGTCCTTCAGGCCACCCTCCCTGGCGACCCAGCAGACATCGATCACCATTAGATACGAGCACAATGACGGCGGGATCCACACGCGGGAAAATTTCGCGGCCGCATTCCGGATTCAGACAACGCCGCGAGTTGCCACCAGCATCCGGTCGTGCCGAGGAGCCGCAACTGCCACAGAATAGCTGCGATGCGTGCCATAGAACCAGTCCTCGCGCATGTGCGGCGAGGTTGGCCTCGTCGGCGGGTAATACAGATCCGAGATAGCGCAGATCCTGAAACTCGCCCAGATCTGTATACGGTGGACGGCCGCCGACACCCACGGCAACAGCAAACGCCGGCTTGCCGCGAAACAATCCGAGGAAAATCTGGTTGGGCTCATCGAGGAAATTCTCGATGTGGTGTCGCTCGAGCAACATCAGGTGCAAGGGATCGCCGCCTACCAGACAGTGATCACCCCAAACCGGAACGAAACGCGCGCCAGCATCGCTCAGCGCCTCATCCAGCCAGTCAGCATCCTTGCGCCGTTCACCGCTGCGATCGACGAATGCGCCGGCAAACACGTTGTGATTATCCATTCAGTGAGTGTAACTCACTAATGAACACGACCAACGATCACACAGGCGGGACAAATGGCATGATCTATCGCATAAGCGTCCTGCACGTAAAACGCGCTGCAGTGATTGCAATTTGCCAGGTACAGCTCGTCATTATATGAGATGCAGTGCAGCAGATTCCAGGCCCATTCGAAACTCAATTGCGGCCTGCTGTGTAACATCAAGTAGGTTTCGTAAGCGCGGCACAAGCGATGGCCGAATTCAACATCCGGGCGTGGCCAACAGGGATGCACGAAGTCGTTCTGATCGATACGTACCAGGAGACCTGCCGAGAACAGCGCCACCAGCGTCGTTGCCTGTATCTGATTCTGCGAATTTTTCACGAAGCGTGTTATCTGACGCGGTGATTTGCCCCGTCGGCGCTTGATGCCGGATACGCTGCTATTGCGAAAGTAGGTTGTATACAGCTTGCGTATCCTGTCGTCGGACAATCCCGTGCATTCTCGAATGGTGCGGGTCCGGGCCTCGTGGCGAATCATTCTAAGGGCGAGTTCGAACTGGCTGCGCTCCCCGGAATAGCGGTCATCTGTTAATCTCATTTCTTGCTCTTTGTGATAGAAACGACCATATATAGTATTGCAATACTCTATAGTATCCATACATGGTCATACAAGACAAAATATAGTAATTACAGAAACGGGTGACAAATGACATGGGAGCGATATCGCATGCAACAATTTACCGAATATCCAGGCCCTGACCACGATGATTACGCAAACGTCCTGGCATTAAATACAGCATTCATTAAGGCGACATCCGATCTCAAGGGTCCGCAGCGCGGGCGCCTGGCGGCGGCGCCATTCTTGTTGTTTTCATGCAGAGAAAACGATCTCGAGTGGTGGGACAAAGCGTTGGCGGAAAACCGGCAGAGCGACTTGTTGGCCGAACCCGAACTAAGGATCCCTGAGTTGCGACGTCTGCAGACGGCGGCGCTGAGTTTTCTCTGGCAGCTTAGCCGCCGCAATCCCTACGCGGCACGTATTATCAGCGGTGCATCCATTTCGTGGTGCGCAAAGATTACGGATCTGCCGCTGGTAACGTTGCTCGACCGAGTGGGTGCGCGCGGTGACCTGATCGTATCCAGGCTGAGTTATGCTGGCGCAGCCGGTGAGCGATTGCTTAGCGATGGAACGAGTTCCAGGCGCAACGTATGCAAGTCATCTCACTTGTCGGCGCTGCAAAGATTACTGACACGCACCGGGGTTGATCACTACACGCAGCTCCCGGCCGCCGCATGCAGCATGTCCGGCCCAATGCGAGTGCTGGACAAGAAGGTGTGACGACAGCAATGCGTCGTGGTTACAATACGCGACCTTATGAATGCCCTCACAATACGAAATCTAAGCAAGACCTACGATAACGGTAACCAGGCGCTGAAAGGAATCGACCTCAATGTTGAGGCCGGCGACTTCTATGCTTTGCTGGGGCCGAACGGCGCAGGCAAGACCACGGCGATCGGAATCATCAGCTCACTGGTCAACAAGACGGCCGGTGACGTGGAGATTTTCGGTCACAGCATCGATACAGAACTTGAAGCCGCCAAATCCTGCCTCGGGCTTGTACCGCAGGAAATCAATCTCAATCTTTGGGACACGGTAGGCAACATTGTCACCAACCAGGCGGGTTACTACGGAATCGGCGGCAAAGAGGCCCGGCGCCGGGTCGAGAAATACCTGCGTGCTCTGCGCTTGTGGGATCGACGTGACGATATATCGCGCACTTTGTCTGGCGGTATGAAGCGCCGGCTAATGATTGCCCGGGCGCTGGTGAATGAGCCACGGTTGCTGATCCTCGACGAGCCAACTGCGGGTGTTGATATTGAGATTCGCCGCTCAATGTGGGAGTACCTTCAGGAAATCAATGCGGCCGGTACGACAATAATCCTCACAACGCACTACCTGGAAGAAGCGGAATCACTGTGTCGCCACATTGGTATTATTGATGAGGGCAGGATCATCGAGGATACGAAGATGAGTACCGTGTTGCGCAAGTTGCAGCACGAGGTGTTGATCCTCAGCCTGGCAAATGCAGTGTGCGAGGCGCCCCAACTCGATGGCTTCAATACAAAAATGCTGGAGGATTGTGAACTCGAAGTCGAGAAGGGCCCCGAGCGCGATATCAATGATCTGTTCAAGCAGCTCGACGCACACAATATCCGGGTTGTGAGCCTGCGTAACAAGGCGAATCGTCTTGAAGAGTTATTCATGCGCTTGGTGAAGAACAAGCATAGCACTGGACATACGGCATGAATGTTGCGCTGAACCTTGTTGCTGTGACGACGATTATCCGCAAGGAGTTTATCAGGGTGTTGCGCATTTGGATTCAGACAATTGTACCGCCTGCCATTACGATGACGCTCTACTTTATTATTTTTGGCAATCTGATCGGCCGGCGCATAGGCACCATGGAAGGGTTTGATTACATGCAGTACATCGCTCCGGGTCTGATCATGATGTCTGTTATCACGAATTCCTATGGCAATGTGGTGTCGTCATTTTTCGGCGCGAAATTTATCGGTCATGTCGACGAAATGCTGATATCGCCGATGTCGAATGGAGCAATAATTATCGGCCATGTCGCAGGCGGCGTGCTGCGCGGATTACTCGTAGGCGGGCTGGTGACTGTCATCGCGCTGTTTTTCACGCGCCTTGAAGTTGCCCACCCGTTAGTTATGGTTTCAATTGTGCTGTTGTCCTCTATTGTGTTTTCGCTTGCCGGATTCATTAATGCGGTGTTTGCAAAAAAATTCGACGACATTTCGATCGTTCCCACATTCGTATTAACGCCGTTAACCTACCTGGGCGGCGTGTTTTATTCGATTTCGATGTTGCCGGAATTCTGGCAAAACGTATCGAAGGCCAATCCCATTCTCTACATGGTCAACGCTTTCCGTTACGGCATTTTAGGAACATCGGATATCAGTATCATGCACGCCTACACGATTCTGATTGGTTTCATTGTGCTGCTATTTTCAGCCTGCGTTTTTCTCATGCGCAGGGGCGTGGGGATTCGCGAATAACATGTGCGGCCGCTTCGCCTTCTACTCGCCCAGTGAAGCGACGGCGGCTCTGTTTGGTGTGGACGGTGCGCTTGCGGTCGAGGCGCGCTACAACATTGCGCCGACGCAGTTCGTCGCGGCGATCCGGGACAACGACTTACAGCAGCGCGAGCTAGTGATGTTGAGATGGGGTTTGGTGCCTTTTTGGGCGAAGGACACCACGATCGGCAATCGGATGATCAACGCTCGCGCCGAAACTGTCGCCGAGAAACCGTCCTATCGTGCGGCGTTCAGGCATCGCAGATGCGTAGTGCTCGCGGATGGATTCTACGAATGGCACCGTGACGGCGATGTAAAGATTCCGTACTTCATTTCATTGAAAAGTGGGGAGCCGTTTGCGCTAGCGGGACTGTGGGAAAACTGGCAGGACAGAAATACTGACGAGACTTTGCAATCAACCACGCTGATAACAATCGCCGCGAACGAATTCATGCGGCCGCTGCACCACCGCATGCCGGTAATATTGCAGCGCGAGACGGCAAGTGAGTGGCTGTCGGGTTCGATCGATTACCTTGAGAGCGCGGCCGAAAAAACGCCGGCACTGCGTGCCTGGCCCGTGAACCGGCGGGTCAACAATGCGCGTAACCAGGGTGCAGAGCTAGTCGAGGTCGACGGTGAGATCATCGACTGACATTGCAGGCCGGATCGAGACAATCAGCGTACCCGGTCCGCCGTGAAGTAGCTGATTTCGCCGGCAGAATCACTCATGCCCTGGAAAAACTGCGCAATGATCGCACCGGAGTTTCCTCGGGCGCTGTCCAGCAGCGCGTCGGCGATCGCGGCGAGCATTGTTCCGAGATGTTTTTCTTTACCGTTCCGCAGTATCGGCAAAGCTGAACCCAGAGACAGGCTTAGGTTGGTACCTGTATCGCTATCAGCGACCGGGAAAACATTGATGCGGTTTAGTAATTCCTGTTGAGCGACAACGCGGTGAATTCCGGAGATCAGCGCCTTGGCAACAACATCGCCATCAATGCGTTTGCCAGAGGACTTGCTCAACAGCCAGGACCGGCGCTATTCGCGCGGCAGCAGGAACGACAGTCCCTGATGTCCCAGAATGACACCGTCACGTGTAATCTCGACGATAATCGGGCCTTCTTCGAGTTGCGATCCCTCACGCAGTTTCGTCATATTAATGAAGACGAAACGGTCCTTGGGCACGTCACTGTATACATGAATATCGAGATGTAGCTCAGGTAGGGCGAGCGACCCGCTTGCGCGTACTTCTTGAACGGTCGGATAGATTTCACCCGATGGTATTGCGGACGGGTTCTGCGAAATCAGTACGGGCTGAACGGCAGGATGCTTGTCCGGTACGCGAGCTGTCGCCGGTTCGTCCTGCTTGTCGGGCAGATTCTGACTCGCTGCAGCGACTTGATCGGTAAAGCTCGATTGCAGTTGCTGTTGCGGGGTGGCCTGGCTCGCGCTGCTGAGTGTTCCCGATTGTGTCGGCGGGCTGTCGGGTAGCAACAACAATACGATCAGAACCGCGAGATTGACTGCGAGCAATAATCCGACAATCCACAACCAGCGCGGCAGCGACACAGACCCGGGATTTGTCGGTATTGCGGCGAACTCGGCACTGCCTTGTTGCTGCCTTTCAGTTTCCGACTTCTTCAGAGCGTCGAGTATGAATGACATGTGTTAGTCCCTGGCAAGCCGTGTAGTTGTCAGTTGCGGCGAGCCATCAGGCCCGAGCAAGGAATTGATGACAATTTGCGTTTGTTGTCCCGCCAGTCCATCGACGTCGAGGCGATAGTCTCGTTGAAAGCGGCGCACAATGCGTTCGAGATCGCTATCGTAACCGTCATCGTCAATGTCTTGGCTAACGTATTGCGCGTCAATATTGGCAAGACTTTGACGAAGCCAGATGACTTCAGCGCCGCGTGATCCGGGTAACAAAAATACCGGCGTTCCACTCGGTGGTCGCCACAGTAGCAGGTACTCGCCGAACCAGAC
>JADFHE010000063.1 GCA_022567295.1 Pseudomonadota bacterium
ATCTTGATGACATGAGAACCGACAGGTGATCGTTGTCGATTCGAGTGTATGGATCGACTACTTTAGCGGCAAGATGACACCTGCTGCGGAAAAACTGGATTCCCTGCTGGGGGAAACACCGATCGCTGCCGGTGACCTGATGCTGGTTGAAGTCTTGCAGGGATTCAAAACAGATAATGACTTTGCGAAGGCCAGGGATCTCCTGATGTCGTTGAATATCGTGAACATGCTCAACACGACCATCGCGCTAAAAAGTGCAGCGAATTTTCGGACTCTGCGAAAGAAAGGCGTCACCGTGCGTAAGACGATAGATACCATCATCGCCACCTATTGCATTGAGAACAAACTTCCCCTTCTGTATTCCGACAAAGATTTTCAGCCGTTTGAGAAGCACTTAAAGTTGCAGAATGCCAGGCACACTGCGCCATAACACTAATTAGAATGACCTCTGGCTAATTGTCGGTGAAATTCCGACATTCGTGCCTAGTCTTGGTTAATGCGCCGACCGCATTATTGGCGCTGATCCCATAATCCGGTCACACATCCAGTATCAAATTGACATAAATGTATTATATATGGTACATAGTACCGCACAAGGTACTAGTGTCGAGTTGAAGAAACTCCCGGCCACGTTTTATGAATCTCGAAGTGGGAACAAGCCTGTACGGATGTGGTTGCTTGCTCTGGATGAAAAAGATCGGCGGTTGATCGGATACGACATTGCGACTGCGGAATTTTCCTGGCCAATTGGGATGCCGCTCTGCCGATCAATTGGTTTCGGGCTTTGGGAAATTCGTTCGAATATCAGTAGCGGACGGATCGCAAGGATAATTTTCGCCGTAGTTGATGAGCAAATGGTATTACTTCACGGCTTCGTAAAGAAGGCTCGCAAAACACCAAAGTCGGCACTGGACCTCGCTCTGAAACGTAAGAAGGAGATAACATCGTGAGCAGCAAAAAAAAACGGCGTGTTCGGTCGACGTTCGAGGACTACCTTAAAGAGCAAGGGACTCTGGAGGAAACGACGGCAATCGCTGTCAAACGTGTTCTGGCCTGGCAATTAGAGCAAGCTATGACGAAGCGGCAGATTAGCAAGAATCAGATGGCGAAGGCGATGAGGACCAGCCGTAGTCAACTTGACCGAATTCTCGATCCGGAGAACGATAACATTCAACTCGCGACGCTTATGAATGCCGCACGCGTCCTTGGCCGTGAACTCCATATCGAACTGGTTTGAATCTGTATAATCGCAAGTCCAATAACAGTTCCAAGCAAAAAATATGCGACTAACAATATTCGGCTCCGGCTACGTAGGCCTCGTCACGGGTGCCTGCATGGCCGAAATGGGCAACCACGTTGTTTGCTGCGACATCGACGAGGCAAAGATCGATCGCCTGAATAAGGGCGAGGTTCCTATCTACGAGCCGGGCCTCGAGGCCTACATTGCCCGCAACAGGGAATCGGGTCGTCTTGAGTTCACGACCGATGCCAAAAAGGCAGTTGAACACGGCTTGTTTCAGTTCATCTCGGTTGGCACACCCCAGGATGAGGACGGCTCGGCCGATCTAAAGCATGTCCTGGCTGTTGCGCGATCGATTGGCGAGCACATGGAGGAGTACCGAATCGTCGTCAACAAGTCCACGGTACCCGTGGGTACGGCCGATAAAGTCTCGGCAGAGATACAAAAGGCATTGGATGGTCGACGCAAGTCGGTCGAGTTCGATGTCGTCTCCAATCCTGAGTTCCTGAAGGAAGGCGCTGCAATCAGTGACTTCATGAAACCGGATCGAATTATCATCGGTACCGACAATCCCCGCACGACCGAGTTGCTCAAATCACTGTACGAACCGTTCAACCGCAACCATGACCGCGTTATCTCCATGGACGTTCGTTCAGCCGAACTGACCAAGTATGCGGCGAATGCGATGCTGGCAACCAAGATTAGCTTCATGAACGAACTCGCCAATCTTGCAGAGCGTTTTGGCGCCGATATCGAACACGTTCGTATTGGTATTGGCTCCGATCCGCGCATCGGCTATCACTTCATTTACCCGGGTGCGGGTTACGGTGGCTCGTGTTTTCCCAAAGATGTTCAGGCGCTGGCAAAAGCGGCGGCGGAAGCCGGTTACGATGCGACTTTGTTAAATGCTGTTGAAGACGTCAACTTGCGGCAGAAACAGCGCGTCTTCGAGAAGCTGCAATCGCACTACGACGGCGACCTCAAGGGCAAGACCATCGCGCTCTGGGGCCTGTCGTTCAAGCCCAGCACCGACGACATGCGAGCAGCACCGAGCCGCGACCTGATGGAAGCTCTTTGGGCAGCAGGCGCAAAAGTCAAAGCCTACGATCCCGAAGCGATGGAGGAGGCCGCACGAATTTATCCGAACCAGAAAGGACTGGAGCTCTGCGATACGGCTTATGGTGCCGTCGACGGAGCGGACGCTCTCGTCATCATCACCGAGTGGCAGGAATTCAGGAGCCCGGACTTCGACGTGCTGAAAGACAAGCTGGGCGACGCTGTGATATTCGACGGTCGCAATCTGTACGAGCCGGAGCACGTCGAGAATCTCGGCCTGCAGTACTACGCGATCGGACGCGGCCGAACGTGACGGCCATACTTCCAGTGATTCTGTCGGGTGGCTCAGGAACGCGGCTGTGGCCAGCGTCACGATCGATGTACCCAAAGCAGTTACTGCCGTTAACGGGTGACAAGACGATGCTGCAGCAAACGGCTCAGCGTCTGGACGGAATGTCAGGTACCTCTGGCGAGTGCATGGTTGTCTGCAACGAAGCGCATCGTTTCCTGGTCGCCGAACAGATGCGGGACATGGGTTTGGAGTGTGAAATCGTGTTGGAGCCCGAGGGACGGAACACGGCTCCTGCTGTCGCACTCGCCGCATTCCTGGCTCTCGAAAAAGACAAAGACACCATGCTGCTCGTCATGCCTGCGGACCACGTGATAAAGGATGTCGATGCATTCCAGGCCGCCGTTGGACGTGGCATGGTGGCAGCGGACGACGACAAGCTGGTGACATTCGGCATCGTCCCGACCCGGCCGGAAACGGGATATGGCTACATTCAGGCCACGCCAGATGGCGATCGACCGGTTGCAGTGACATCATTCGTCGAAAAGCCGGATTTGAAAACCGCCGAATCATACGTGAACGGTGGCGAGCATTTCTGGAACAGCGGGATGTTTCTGTTCCGCGCGAGCGCGTACCTGTTGGCACTTGAGGAATTCGCACCGGACATGTATTCGGCCTGTCGAGACAGTATCAAGGAACGGGTGGACGATGATGACTTCGTCAGGCCGGACAAGGACGCATTCCTCGCGTGCCCCACGGATTCGATCGATTATGCGGTCATGGAGAAAACGGAAGCCGCCGTAATGGTGCCACTGGATGCCGGCTGGAGTGATGTTGGTTCGTGGGCATCATTGCACGACGTTCGGCAGCAGGACGAGGACGGTAACACCATTGATGGCGATGTCGTGATTCACAAGTGCAAACGGTCGTTCATACAGGCCGAAAGCCGCCTCGTCACAGTGGTCGGTCTGGACGACGTGATCGTTATCGAAACCAAGGATGCAACGCTTGTTGCCAGCAAAGACAATGCACAGGACGTAAAAGCGATTGTCGATCAGCTCAAGGAGGAAGATCGTGAGGAGACACGTCTGCACCGGCAGGTTTTCCGGCCCTGGGGTAGTTACGACAGTCTCGAAAATGCTGATGGATTTCAAGTGAAGCGCCTGATAGTCAAACCCGGCGGCGTGCTGTCGCTGCAGAAGCACGCGCACCGTGCAGAACATTGGGTTGTGGTCCGGGGGAAAGCGCAGATCACGAAGAATGACGATGTATTCGAGATGGGCGTGAACGAGTCCACATACATTGCTGTTGGTGACGTGCATCGAATTGCGAATCCTTTTGACGAGGATGTGCACATTATCGAAGTGCAATGCGGTGATTACCTTGGCGAAGATGACATTGTGCGGCTTGAGGACGACTACGGCCGGGAAGGAACGAACACGTAGGAGCGCGCCCTGCGCGCGACAGGTCGCGCGCAGGGCACGCTCCTACAGGAAAAACATCACATGCCTATTAACATCAATTGCTTCAAGGCCTACGACATCCGTGGGCAAGTTCCGAACCAGCTAAATTCCGATGTTGCCTATCGCATCGGCAACGCCACGGCTGAGTTTCTGGGCGCGAAGCGTGTCGTTGTTGGCCGGGATATACGCCTTTCCAGTGACGAACTCACCGACGCGGTCTGTCGCGGCTTGACCGATGCCGGCGTGGAAGTCCTGGATATCGGGTTGGGCGGTACGGAGATCGTGTATTTTGCGACCGCTCACCTGGGGGCCGATGGCGGCATCATGGTGACTGCGAGTCACAATCCGGCTGATTACAACGGATTGAAGCTGGTTCGCGAAGAGGCTCGTCCGATCAGTGCGGATACGGGTCTGCAGGATATTCGGGCGTTAGCCGAGAAAGACGATCGAGTGATCGTCGCCGAGGCGGGACATCGATCACCGACCGACATCTTCACTTCGTACATTGACCATGTGCTGTCGTTTGTTGACGTCCCGGCGCTGAAATCCCTCAAGCTGGTCGTTAATCCAGGCAATGGCGGTGCCGGCATCGCGATGGACGGGCTCAAAAACAAACTGCCGTTCGAGTTTGTAGAGGTGAACTATCCGCCGGATGGCGCGTTCCCAAACGGTATCCCGAATCCGATGCTGCTGGAGAATCAAGAGGTGACCTCAAAGGCTGTCATAGAGCACGAGGCAGACATGGGCATCGCCTGGGACGGCGATTTCGATCGTTGTTTCCTGTTTGACGAGAACGGTCTGTTCATTGAGGGCTATTACATCGTGGGTTTGCTGGCCGAAACCATTTTGAAGAAAAATCCCGGCGAAAAGATCGTTCACGATCCTCGAGTGATCTGGAACACACTCGATATTGTTGCGGGTGCTGGTGGCGAGGCGGTGCAATGCAAGTCCGGCCATTCATTTATCAAGGAAAAGATGCGTGCGGCAGATGCTATCTACGGCGGCGAGATGAGTGCGCACCATTACTTTCGTGATTTCTTCTACGCGGACAGTGGCATGATTCCGTGGTTGCTGGTTGCGGAGTTGATCTCTACTTCTGGTAAGTCGCTCTCCGAACTGGTTGGCAAGCGCATGGCTATGTACCCGGCGAGCGGCGAGATCAATCGGCAGGTGCAGGACGCGACAGCAACACTGAAGGCTCTGCACGATCGATACGCTGATGATGCCTTGTTCGTTGATGACATCGATGGTTATTGCTTCGAGTTTTCCAACTGGCGATTCAATATTCGCATGTCGAATACCGAGCCGGTGGTGCGGCTGAATGTTGAGACGCGTGGGGACGCCGTGTTATTGGCAGACAAAACAAAAGAAGTCTTGGCTGTATTGGATCCGTAGGAGCACCCAAAGGGCATAAACGCGCCCTGCGCGCGACAGTTGTCGCGGCCTAAGGGCCGCTCCTACATGCCAGGGGGTGCTCCTATAAGATCAGCACAGTTTATGTCTAGCACAGTAACTGTGCTAGACTCCATCCGTATGGAGAGAACGACGAACATTACCGTTAAGGTCGATGCCACGCTTGCGAGGGATGCTAAGGTACTCGCCGCCCGCCGAGGTACCTCGCTTAGTCGGATTGTTGCCGACCAGCTGGAGAAGCTGGTTCGAGACGATCAGGTGTACGCCGTTGCCAGACGACGTGCGCTGCGCAAATTAAAACGCGGATACGACTTGGGATGGAAGGTCCCGGCAGATCGCGGCGCCCTGCATGACCGTGAAAACCTTCGTTGATACCAACATTCTTGTTTACGCCTACGATCGTGGGGCCGGGGACAAGCACGCACAGGCGCGCCGGACAATCGGCCGACTTTGGGCAGAAGGCAGTGGTGCTCTAAGTACTCAGGTCCTGCAGGAGTTTTATATCAACGTTCGGCGCAAGGCTCAGAGACCGATTTCGATAAGTTCGGCGAGATCTCTGGTCGCGGACTATATGGCATGGGACCCGGTGGTGAATGACGGCACTTCCATACTGGAGGCCATCGACGCGGAGCGCCGGTACAAGATCTCGTTTTGGGATGCCCTCATTATTGTTGCGGCACAGAAAAGTGAGGCCGACGTGATTTTGTCGGAGGATTTCAGCCAGGGGCAGAAGTACGGTTCCGTTCGAGTACTGAATCCATTTGACGTTGATTTGTAGGGTCGCGCCCAGGGGGCGCTCCTACGGTTCGAGACGGATATCGTCTAGCAAAAGTTCCTGAGCGCCGCCGGGTTTGGCGGCGCTAAACACGACCGATTCAACGCGGGAAAAATCGAATGGCCCATCCTTCGCCGCGGCCCGTATGTCATCAAACGTTATTGTGAATCGTTGCGGACCGGGCTCGACCCATATGCTGGAGTAATATCGATTGTGTTTTTCCCGAATGCCAATGTCCATGGCGAATCGCTCGCCATTTGATGCCGCCACGAAACTCAATTGCGAGTAACCTCGCCAATCCTGAGCGGGATGAAGGCTAAGAAAGATTCCCCATCGACCGTCCTCAGACGAGCGCGACACTTTCTTGCCGCTGGCCGGCCAATGGAACGGTGCATCAACGACATCCGGTCTTTGGTTTGCTGTCTGTCCAAACGTCGCTGCCTCCCACGCGTGTTCGAACGTCAGCAGGGAAGGAAATGCAGATCGTTGCTGAATTGACGCGTAGGTCAGCCACAGTGTTGGCAAACAAGCTATTGTCAATGCAGCGCCCGCCGCGACCGGCAATAAAAGACGCGCAGGCGCCCTGATTGCGGATCGGAATTTTTTATCGAAAGCAGCGCTCACACCCAATGCGCCGAGAATACCCAGCGCGTCGACAATGAGATCCTTGATCTGTGCATCGCGCGGACCCGGTATTTGTGCGAGCTCCGAGATCAGGCCGATGCCCATTGTAATGGCCGCAGCCAAACCGTAATTGATGTTGGACAGACACCGACTTTGCAAGTACCAGAAAATGGCCAGCGCCATGGCCGCGAATCCCGGCCCGTGCAGGGAATGAAGGATATCGATCGCTAATGGCGACCAGTCGGTTGGCATGAACAGGTGCGCCAGAATGGCGGTGGTAATGACCAGCGCCAGGAGAATGACTGCTTTCGTATTTGTCCTTAAGATCGATCGTGCTCACGAGTCAGTAAACATTTCACGGCGCGTTGTGCCGTCTGGCCGTCCCAAAGGGGAGGGCACACCCCCTTGGGCCAGTCGCCAGCCAGGGCCTGGGCAATGTTCTCGGCGAGAGTATCTGCCCGGACCAGCTTGTTGGTTCCCTGCGTAACCGTAACCGGCCGCTCGGTATTTTCACGCAGCGTCAGACACGGAATATCGAGATAGGTCGTTTCTTCCTGCAGGCCGCCGGAATCGGTAATTACCATGCGAGCGCCTGTCACTATGCTCATGAATTGAACGTACGGCAGTGGTTCAAGTAGCGTAACGCCGGGTGATTGCTCGAACGAATCTTTCAAGCCAAACGCTGCGAGGTTCTTTATCGTCCGTGGGTGCGCAACGAACACCACGGGTAGACTGTTTGATGCTTTGGCCAATGCATCGACAATTGGCTGCAAAGAATCGTGGCTGTCAACGTTTGACGGGCGGTGCAGTGTGACCAGCGCGTACTCACCGGACGTCAAGCCCAGTTCCTCGCGAGCGTTCGATGCTTCGATCTTGTCCTTCAGCATGACGAACGAGTCGATCATTATGTTCCCGATCAGGTCGATCTTGTCGGAAGAAACGCCTTCCGCTGCCAGGTTTTCATCGGCGTCCTTCGATGGAGTCCACAAGACATCCGCAATGGCGTCAGTGACAAGGCGATTGATTTCTTCGGGCATGCTGCGATCGCCGCTTCGCAGGCCAGCCTCAAGATGAATGACCGGTATCCAGAGTTTGGCGCCGACCATTGCACAGGCGGCGGTGGAGTTCACGTCGCCAACGACGACGATCCAGTCCGGACGATGTTCCAGGCAAATTTTCTCGTAGGCAATCATCACATTGCCGGTTTGCTCGGCGTGCGATCCGCTGCCGACGCCCAGGTGAAAGTCGGGCGCGGGAATCCGCAGGTCCTCGAATATTGCGTCGGACATATTACGATCGTAGTGTTGCCCGGTATGAACCAGCACGGGTTCGGCCCAGTCCGTGGCCTTCAATGCATGATAGAGCGGTGCGACCTTCATGAAATTCGGACGTGCGGCTGCAATAAGGTGAATCGTTACTGACATAATTTCGGTCTTTCCTTGACGAGTGTCGGCATTCTAGCGATGAAATGCGTCGGACACACGCGGACTTTGGTATTCTTTTGAAATTCGCAGATTGGGCTTCTTTCTTCGAGTACTTTGTGAATTTTCAAATTTCTCTGCTTAGTTACTCCGCGGCTGCCGTCGCGTTCGCCATTTTGACAGCGTTGCTGCTCACGGTGTGGCGCGATCGTGTTCGCGG
>JADFHE010000010.1:0-35186 GCA_022567295.1 Pseudomonadota bacterium
TCAGAACATCTCGCTCGGACCCGGCGTGTCGTCGCTGGGTTTCGAGCGGCTTTTGATGTACTCGCCGGTAATCATGTTCTCGTAGCTTTGTCCGGGCCCGACCATCGGGTACACACCGGCATCGCGGTCTATGATGACCTCAAGAAACGCCGGGCCCTTGAAATTCATGAGTTCTCGAATCATTGCGGGTAGGTCGTCTTTATTCTCAAGACGTTTGGCGAATTTGAAGCCGTCTGCTTCTGCCGCCTTGACGAAGTTCTTTGCGTGCAGTGACTTGTCGCTGCCCGACATGCGGCCGTCGAAATACATTTTCTGCCACTGTCTAACCATGCCATCGCCGAAATTATTCAGCACGACAACCTTGATCGGTTGATTGTAGGTTGTCACTGTTTCGAGCTCGCCGATGTTCATGCGAATGCTGGCGTCGCCGTCAATATCGATAACCACTTTGTCCGGCCGCGCGAACTGTGCACCGATGGCTGCTGGCAAACCGAATCCCATCGTTCCCATGCTGCCTGACGTCAACCAGAGACGCGGTTCGCGAAAATCGAAGTATTGCGCAGCCCACATCTGATGCTGTCCGACGCCCGTCGATATGATCGCTTCCCCCTTGGTATGCTTGTTGATCTCTTCGATGACGGCGTGGGGCTGGATGAGTTCGCTGTCGCGATCGTAATTCAGTGCGTATTCTTTCTTGAGCTTCGCGATTTCCTGATGCCACGTGTCGAACGACTTCTTGAACTTGATGCGACGGCCATATTCGAGAATATCGGTCAAGTCCGTGTTCAGAATGCCAACATGATGCCAGTCGACTCGTTTCACCTTCCCGATCTCAGCGGAGTCTACGTCGAACTGCGCGATATTTCTGGCCCGTGGGCAGAATTTCGGAGGATCGGCTGCCACGCGATCGTCGAAACGTGCGCCGATGGCAATCAGGAAATCGCAGTCTTCGACGGCATAGTTTGCCGAGGCGATGCCATGCATGCCCAGCATATGCAGGGCGAGTGGATGCTTGGTGTCGCTGGCACCCAGCGCCATCAGAGTCGTCGTAATCGGAATTCCGTACTCATTCGCCAGGTGCCGCATCGCCTTCGTAGCATTCGCATTGATGACGCCACCGCCCGCATAAATCAGTGGGCGTTCCGCTTCGGACAGCATCGTGTAAAAGCGCTCACACGCGGCGTCACTGAGCTTATTCTCGGTTACTGCCGCAAGTCGTCGCCGGTAGCCGTGCAATGGCAGGACACCCTGACCTTTGAACGCGCCTTCCCAGTTTTGCACATCCTTGGGAATATCGACGACGACCGGACCGGGACGACCCGTGCGCGCGAGTTCGAATGCGCTGCGAACGGTTGCTTCGAGCAACTCGGGATTCGTGACCAGGAATACGTGCTTGGCGACCGCGCCCATGATGGCGGTAACGGGTGCTTCCTGGAATGCATCAGTCCCGATAGCGGCGACCGGAACCTGACCGCAGATAACGACCAGCGGAACAGAATCGGCCATGCTGTCGCGAACCGGCGTGACCGTGTTGGTAGCACCGGGTCCGGACGTGACAATAACCACCCCAACCTTGCCACTGGCACGAGCATAACCAGCCGCCATGAATCCGGCGCCCTGTTCATTCGCCGGAACAACCAACCGCATAGGGGAAATTTCATCGCCTCGTTTATTGGTTTCGTTGTACCGGAACACGGCGTCATAGATGGGCAGTATGGCGCCACCGCTGTAGCCAAACAGGGTTTCGACACCCTCGTCGGCCAGTACCTGAATAACGGTATCGGCACCACTCATCGTTATTCCCGCGAGTGGATGCTTGTCTATGCGGGCCGTGTTCGTTTGCTCATGCATCGTTTTGCCATGTTGTGTTTAAGTAAGGAATTTTGCGCGAGTGTTTACTAATTTTTATTGCATTGCAATACTCGACCTACTGCGCCAACATCCGCGATAAATACAGTCCAGATAGTTTCATTCGTAATCCTTTAGTCCGATCAGGTTCGAGCACTCATGCGACACGCGATATCAGTTCTTCTGCAAAACGAAGTCGGCGCTCTAACGCGCATGACCGGCATGTTTTCCTCTCGTAGTTACAACATTGAAACACTTAACGTAGCGCCGACTCATGATCCGCGAGTATCTCGCGTGACGCTTGTGGTTTTGGGTTCGGATGCTGCGATTGCCCAACTGAATGCGCAACTCGCAAAACTTGTCGACGTAGTCAATATTCACGATATGACGCTCGGCGAACATTTCGAGCGGGAGCTTGCCATCGTCAAGATCAAGCTTGGAACGGGTGGCCTGACTCGTGTGATGTCGCTAGTGAAACAATTTGGTGCCGAAATCCTCGACGAGGCACAGGTGAGCTGTACCATCCAGTTGACTGGACGCGTGAAAGATATTGACGCCTTTGTCGCCGAAGCGGCTGACATCGGCGAAATTTCGGCGGTCGCACGGAGTGGCACCGTCGCCGTATCGAAAGGTGAGGTCACGCTGACGTCATTTGATCGTCAGCATTTGCACGCGAGCTAGCCTGTGTCCGGGTTGGTGCTTTCCGAATATCACCGACTGGTCGTCAAGGTCGGATCATCGCTGCTCGTCGATGAGCAGGGGCAACTGAATCGCGACTGGCTGGAAATGCTTGCCGATGACGTTGCCGTCCTCGCACGAGATGGCCACGACGTTTTGATCGTATCGTCAGGCGCCATCGCGATAGGCAGCTCGGTACTCGGCATCAATAAACGTCGTGCGCGACTCGAGGACTTGCAGGCGGCGGCCGCAGCCGGGCAGATTCAACTCGTACATGCGTATCAGGAAGCCTTGGGACGTCATTCGATAGTGGCCGCCCAGGTACTTATGACGCCCGATGACACCGAGGACCGGCGTCGCTTTCTGAACGCCCGCAGGACGTTCGGCAAACTACTCGAGCGATCGGTAGTACCGATAATCAACGAGAACGACACGGTTGCAACGGTGGAAATCCGATACGGTGACAACGATCGTCTCGCTGCCCGCATTGCACAGCTGGTCATGGCCGACGCGCTGGTTCTCCTGTCGGATGTTGACGGGTTGTATTCGGCGGACCCGGGAAGCAACCCGGACGCAGTACATATCCCCGAAGTGAACAGTATTACGAGTGACACGCTGGCAATGGCGGGTGAAACTCGATCGGACGTCGGCACGGGGGGAATGGCGACCAAGGTGCAGGCAGCGCGTATCGCGACGCGCGCCGGTTGCGCAACGATTATTGCGAGTGGTGTCATTTCGCACCCGCTGCAAGCGTTAAAAGACGGCGGACGCTGCACGGTATTTCATGCGTCCGGAACGCCTGCGGCGGCCCGCAAGCAATGGCTGGCCGGGGTGCTCAAAGTCAGTGGTGAGCTACAGCTCGATGATGGTGCCGTGCAGGCATTGCGCACTGGCAATAGCTTATTGCCGGTTGGTGTGACTGCCGTCGCAGGGGACTTTCGACGCGGCGACGTGGTCATGCTGAAAGATGCGTCGGGCGTCGAGATTGGGCGCGGGCTGGCGGAATATTCTGGCAGCGAGGCATTGCGTCTTGCGGGCTGCCAGTCTGGGCAAATTGAGGATGCGCTGGGCTATCGTGGCCGGTCCGTAATGGTGCATCGGGACGATTTGGTATTGTTCGACAATGACTGATGACGCTCTGGACATCGCGGCTGTAATGACGTCACTCGGCGTGGCGGCGCGTACGGCGGCTGCCGAGCTTGCTACCAGCAGCACGCAGCAACGTGATGCGGCCCTGATCTCGGCGGCAGCGGCGCTGCGCTCAAACGCCGAAAAAATACTTGCCGCAAACAAGACCGACATGCTCGCAGCAAGGGGTCGCGATCTCAGCGCTGCGATGCTGGATCGCCTTATGCTCGATGCTGAGCGTATCGAGGCGATGGCGGCAGGTTTGGAAGCGATCAGCGAATTGCCGGATCCTGTTGGCAAGGTGATTGCCGAATGGGATCGTCCGAACGGCCTTAATATTCAACGCGTGTCCGTGCCGCTGGGTGTCATTGGCATCATTTATGAGAGCAGGCCAAACGTTACCGCAGATGCTGCGGGCTTGTGTCTTAGATCGGGCAATGCGGTTATTCTCAGGGGTGGCTCCGAAAGTTATCGCTCCAGTCACGAGATTTACGCGTGCATGAGAGATGGCCTGGTTGCCGCAGGAATTACCGTCGATAGCGTGCAGATGGTACCGACCCGTGATCGGGATGCGGTGGGGTTTCTGTTGTCATCAATGGCCAGGTGGGTGGACGTAGTCATTCCCAGGGGCGGCAAAAATCTGATCAAACGTGTGCAGGAAGAGGCACGCATACCTGTAATCGGCCATCTTGAAGGCATCTGTCATGTGTACCTGCATGCTTCGGCAGACCCGGAAATGGCACGCAATGTCGTGTTGAACGCGAAGATGCGTCGCACCGGCGTATGCGGTGCGGCGGAAACGATCCTCGTCGATCGCAGCGTCGCGCAGCAACTGTTGCCTGACGTGTGTCGCGCGTTGACAACGGCCGGTTGTGAAATTCGAGGTGACGAAGCCGTGATGGAAATCGTTGCCGAAGCAACGCAGGCGACGGTAGCAGACTGGACGACCGAGTACCTTGATGCGATCGTGTCGATCCGCGTTGTTGCGGACATCGCGGCGGCGATCAACCATATCGCAAGCTATGGGTCGGGCCATACCGAGAGCATCATCGCCAGTGATTCTGATGCGGCGGAACAATTTCTCCGCGATGTGGATAGCGCGATCGTGCTGCAGAATGCATCGACGCAGTTTGCGGACGGTGCCGAGTTCGGCATGGGCGCAGAAATCGGTATCGCGACGGGGCGCATTCATGCGCGCGGCCCGGTGGGCGCAGAACAGCTGATGAGCTACAAGTATGTCGTGCGCGGGACCGGGCAAGTTCGACCCTGATGACTGTGCCGCTGCCGTGCTACGACGTTGCGATAATCGGGGCGGGAGTCAATGGCGCCGGAATCGCACGGGATGCTGCGCTGCGCGGCTTGCGAGTGATTGTTCTCGATAAGAACGATATGTGCAGCGGCACCTCAGCGGTTTCGAGTCGCCTGATTCATGGCGGCCTGCGCTATCTCGAGTATGGTGAGATTCCCCTGGTTTACGAATCCCTGCACGAACGGCGCTGTTTGCGCCGTATCGCGGCACATCTCGTCAAACCGATCCGCATCAATATTCCGATATTTTCCGGTGCGCGCCGAGGCCTGCTCTTGATTCGTCTGGGTATGATCGCCTATGACCTGCTTTCGTTTCGCAAGTCGCTGCCGGGTCACGAAATGCTCGATCGCGAACAGATAATGAACGACGAACCTGGCTTGCGCGACGACGGACTCCTCGGTGCCACGCGCTATTTTGACGCGCAGATTACGTTTGCGGAACGGTTGGTTCTGGAAAACCTCCTGGCTGCGCGTTCGGCAGGTGCGGAGATCAAGACCTACTGCGAGGTTCGCGAGATTCGAGCTTGCGACAGGGCCGTAGACACTGTCGTATTCGTCGATCGCGAAGGCGCTGAGTCCGAAATTGCCGTCAAGTCGGTCGTGAACGCAGCGGGTCCCTGGGTTGATAAGGTTCTCAAGACCGCCCCGCGCCGGGCCAAGCGCTTCATTGGGGGCACGAAAGGCAGCCACATCGTAGTGGGCCGGTTCACCGGTGCCCCCAAGGGCGCTTTTTACGTAGAGGCAGCTGCCGATGGCCGTCCATTTTTCATCATTCCATGGAACAGTCAGTTGCTGATAGGCACCACGGATATTCGATACGAAGAAAGCCTCGACAATATTCGAGCGAGCCGGGCAGAAGTCGATTATCTCGTCGCGGAGACTAATCGTGTGTTTCCGAACGCCAATCTGCGGATCGACGACATTCATTTCGCGTACGCCGGCGTCCGCCCTCTGCCGTATCGGGAGAAAGGCCCGGAATCTGCAATTACTCGACGTCACATTATCAAGTCGAATCGGAAAATCGCAAAAGGTCTGATTTCAATCATCGGCGGTAAGCTGACGACGTATCGGAATCTTGCCGAACAGACCGTCGATCGGCTGGCAAAGGTCCTGCACCGTAAATTACCGGAGTGCCGCACGCGCGATACGCTTCTTCCCGGCGCGTGGGGTGTGGATAGGGCCCGCGAGCGGCTCAAAGTGTCAGAGTTGCTGACCGAAGAGGGTACCGCGAGGCTGTTGTCTATCTATGGGGGACGGGCTGCCAGCATCGTTGAAATGGCCGCGGACGATCCGGCATTGCAAGTATCTCTGGACGGTAATGGCAATTACCTCGCAGCAGAAGTTGTGTTCTCAATACGCGAGGAGTTCGCGACAACACTGACTGACATTGTGTTTCGGCGCATGATGATTGGCCTCGACGCGGATCAGGGCAGGTCGCTTTACGATGCCGTCGCATCGGCAGCCGCCGCGGAGTTCGGCTGGGAAGCCGCGCAACAAAAACGTGAATTTCAACTATTGGTCGACTACGCCGACTCGTTGCGCGTAACCTAGTATCAACCCAGTCGAGTTTCTGAATGATCAAGATTTCACGCTCCATCGCTTGTGCCGGATTGGTTCTGACGTGTGCCTCGATGTTACTGCAGGAGGCTGGTGCGCAATCCGCGGATACTGTGGAAGACGTCATCTCGCGACCGCGCATCGGACTGGTGTTAGGCGGCGGCGGCGCGCGAGGAGCTGCTCACATAGGCGTGCTCCTGGAGCTTGAGCGCCTGCGCATACCTGTTGATGCGATCGCGGGCACCAGTATGGGAGCGATTGTCGGCGGCTTGTATGCGACCGGCGTCCATGCTGAGGATCTGGAGCTGCTGGTTAGCTCGCTCGACTGGACTGACGCATTGTCGGATAGGCCGGCTCGCGAATACCTAAGCTTTCGTCGCAAACAGGATGAGCGCGAATTTCCTATCAACTTTGAGCTCGGCTTACGCGGTAGCGAACTAGTGCTGCCAAAGGGTGTCATTCAGGGCCAGAAACTGGACTTGCTTTTGCGTGAACTGACACTGCGTGCGTCGCACATCACCGATTTTGATGACTTGCCTATTCCATTTCGGGCGATTGCGTCCGATATTGTGGCCGGCAAAGCGGTCGTACTGGGCAGCGGTGACCTCACTACGTCAATTCGCGCGAGCATGTCGGTGCCCGGCGTTTTTGCACCCGCGCGGGTAGATGGGCGGCTGCTCGTAGATGGAGGCGTCATCGGTAACCTGCCGATCTATGTAATGAAAGAAATGGGCGTCGATATCATTATCGCCGTTGATGTCGAGTTTCCGTTGTACAAATCAGAGGAGTTGAGTTCGGTTCTGACGATATCGGAACAAATGCTGACGATTCTGATCCGTAAGGAGACATTGCGGCAGATCGACACGCTCGCTGAATCGGACATACTGATAAGGCCGGAACTCGGGGTCTATGCATCGGCAAACTTTGCCGACATCGCCACAACGATCAAGCCGGGCCGAGAGGCCGTTTTGAATCAGGCGAGCAGGCTGAAGAAGCTGTCGCTGAACGCAGCCGACTGGGGCTCACACCTTGCACAACGCTCGCTGTTGCCGGACAAGGACGAAACGCTTGCCTTTGTTCGCGTAGTTCACGACGGCAAACTTGCATCCGAAGTGCTGGAATCGCGATTGAGCGTTAAGGCCGGAGATAAAATCGATGCTGTGATTCTGGCGCAGAATGCAAGCAGGCTGCACGGCCTGCAACTCTATGAGCATGTTGGGTACCGGCTGTTAGTGGAGGATGGCGCGACGGGTGTTGAGTACCGGGCAACCACGAAAAGCTGGGGCCCGAATTTTCTGCAGTTCGGCGTATCACTCGAAGATGATTTCGAAGGATCGACGGCTTTCAACCTGGCGGCGCGTCTGACCAAGTCCGGGCTCAACCGCTTGGGTGCTGAGTGGCGAACGGACCTGCAACTGGGAACGGATCCGGCGTTGTTGACCGAGTTCTACCAGCCGCTTAGTTTCGACTCAAGATGGTTCATCGCACCGCGGCTGGAGTTACGTCAGTCTAATCTGAACGCTTTTTCGATGAACGATACGATCGCGCGATACCGGGTCTCCGAGGGAGAGTTTAGTCTGGACTTCGGTCGTGAGCTGGGCACAGTGGGCGAATTCAGAATCGGCACCTACAGAGGAGCCGGTGATGCACGAGTGAAGGTGGGTGATCCGACACTACCAAATATCGATTTTCAGACCGGCGGACTAATCGCTCGACTGCGATTTGACTCGGAGGACAACTCACGCTTTCCACGCAGCGGAATGTTTGCGGATATTCATTGGAATTTATCGCGCCCAGGGTTCGGTGCCGATCACAAGTTCGATACGATCGAGGGCGAGTTCTCGCAAACCTGGAGCCGTGGCAAAAATAGTCTGCAACTGGGTCTCAGTTATGCGACAACCCTGAGTTCCGACAATACCGTGCAGGACTTTTTTTCGCTGGGTGGATTCTTGCGGTTGTCGGGTCTTGAGCTTGGCGAAATCAGCGGCCCTCATGCTGCGCTGACGAAACTCGTTTACTATCGGCGATTGGGTAACACCACGGGTGGAGTTTTTGACACTCCAGTTTACGTCGGCGTGTCAGCCGAAGCGGGCAATGTCTGGCAAACGAGAGCTGAGGTCGGGTTTGACACAATGCAGCTGAACGGCAGTATTTTCGTCGGCCTGGATTCGTATTTCGGGTCGGTCTATTTCGCCGCCGGTTTCGCGGAAAATGGACAGACTAATTTCTATCTGTTTATCGGCCCGTCGCCGCGGTAGTTGCCGCTTGTTACACCCCTAGCGTGTCAATTTTTCCAGAATCTGAGTCGGGGTATCGGTATCTCGGGAGTAGCCGTGTCGTGTCGCCATGTCATCGAACGCCGTATCCCGTTCCGCTTCAGATGCGTACCAATGCAGTTGCTCCCACTCATTGCCAAGAACTTTTCTCAGCGTATCGCCGACGGGTAAAGACACGCGAATGCCGAACGTCCGTTCCTGGCCGGCAATCGCCGGATCGACTAAATTGTGTTGATGGCAATAATCCACGGTGTCCCCTTGATTCTGATTTCGCCGCAGCGCGAGTATACATCGATCGTCAGTCTGAACGGCCCCTGTCGGCAGCGCCTTCCCGGTCTGACCAGCCCAGGATGCGTCTTGTCAAGAAAAGGTAAACCGGCTTAAAAAGCGACATCCACGCTCGCGACAACGGTGACGGTGATTTCAGGATCGCACGCTCGCGCATCGTCAACAGGTCCGCTCGGTAGGTTCGTTTGTGCTTAAGGAGGTGGCGGATATCTTCTCGCGCAGCGCTGCGAAACAGGCGATTTCGACGCCTTGAATACCACGCAAGCTGAAAATCAATGAATGCTGGAGAGCCGTCGTCGCGAAGCAGTATGTTGGGCTCCTTAGCTAGGTCGTTGTGAACAACGCCAGCGCGATGAACTTGCCGCAACAGCCGCGCCGCGGCCTTGAAGTACAAGGCTTCCTGTGGCCGGCCTTCGAATAGTGGCACGCCAGGCATATAGCTGCGCAAAAGCGTGTGCCTGTCGCTGCTTCTTAGCTGCGGGATGCCTTCGATACCGGTCAAGGCGGCCAGCGCTCGCGATTCCCGCCTGAGGAGATTACGGGCTAGCCACGCCAGCCACCAACGGGCGGGGCGGGTATCGCGCAGTACGGCCAGGCCATCGTCATCGGCGACCCGCCAAACTTCGCCAAATAAGTCTTTTTTCAACAACTTATTGTCTTGCACTGGCAGTTGCCCTGGAAAATACAGAGAATACATCAATCGCTCTGATGGGATGCTTTGTGGCTGCGGACTCCACCGACAAAAAACCGGGTGAGCAACGCGCAAATCCGGAATCGACCGGCGAATTTTTCAGCGTCGGCGTGGCTCTGCACGCAGTGCGGGCGGGCTATGTACGGCGGCGTGCGGACGAACAGCTGTATAATGCGCTGATGTCTGGTCGCTATGCCCATGTCGTGGCGCCCGACCGCAGCGGAAAGACCAGTCTTATTTCGGCAACGGCAGCTCGCCTTGAGAGCAACGGTTGTAAAGTTGCGATTCTCGACCTCGCCCAGATTGGCGATCGGGATGGTGGGACCGAGGCCGGGCGTTGGTATTACAGCGTCGCCTATCGTCTTCTACGGCAACTGCGCATTCGTTACGATTTGCAATCATGGTGGCAGGACAAATCGATCCTGAGTAACCGACAACGGTTGTTCGAATTTTATTCCGAAGTTATTTTGCGGCACGTCCCCGAGCGAATCGTTGTATTCGTCGACGAGATACAATGTATTGAGCACCTGCCGTACGCCGACCAACTACTGACAAGTATTCGTGCAGCACACAATGCGCGTACTACGGATCCCGAATTTTCCCGACTGTGTTTCGTTCTGCTTGGTGAGTGTGATCCCGTTAGTTTGATGGAGGAAGCTGAGCTTTCACCTTTTAACGTGACACAGCAGGTCTTGCTTGACGATTTTTCGCGAGAAGACCTCGATCTGTTCGCAACCGAATTGGCTCTGGACCGCGACGCCGCCGCTGTCGCGTTGGATCGCATTTATTACTGGACCAACGGCCAGCCATATTTGAGTCAGAAGTTGGCGCGTGCAATTTCCAGGGATTCGGGAGAGGAAGACATTGAAGAACTGGTTGATCGTCTCGCAACGCATCAACTGGCCGGTCGCACGGCGCTGCACAACGAACCGCATATGAGTCATATCCATCGGAGAATAGTAAATGACAAGAGGCGTTTTGAACCGTTATTGAATTTGTACGGCAAGATTCGCAAGGGTATTGCGGTACCGGCCGATCTTGGTTCCGCATTGCAGAGGCGGCTGATGGCGATCGGCCTGCTAGTGATTGACGAAGAGAGCAACTTAAAAGTTCGCAATCGACTCTATGAAACGGTTTTCACAGCCCACTGGGCGAACGAAAATCTGCCGACGCACTTCAAGGTGCCCGCAATAATTGCAAGCGTTTTGATATTGCTCGCGTTAATTCCGTTTTGGTACACACAATGGTTGCCGCAGCCGTACGTGCGGACGCTTGCGTCCGACATTGTGGAACTACCAATCGCAACTAGAGCGTACGAAAACTTTCGATCATTTCCGGGACATGCGGAAACGGCCGACCATATCTATCGTGGTTTTCTGGAGAGGCGAGCGCTCGCGTCGGACGATGAAATGGAGATTCGGGAGCTCGCAAAACTGGCAGCCAACCTGCCGGATTCCGGGCGTCTCGCGGAAGAGTTTGAAGCGGGCTTCTGGGATCGCAAGGCCAGTCTCGCGCTGCGCCAGGAAGACCGTGATACGGCGTTAATCGCGAAAATTCAGTCGCTGATTCTGGCCACTTCACTGCGCCGGCGGCGAGCAGCGTCCCTCGTTAGTGATGACTATCCGTATCTGTTGACGACACTTCCTGAGCTTCCGGGTGGAATGGCGGTCTTCGACCCTGTTGCGATGGTATTGACGACAGCGGTTGGCGCCGAGATATCGCAGTTTTCATTGACGCCCCAGGGCGTTCAACCCCGGGAGGCGTGGTCAGTAACTGCATTGGAAGTGAGCCCGCTGGTGCGGCGCGTCATCGTTGACCGGCAAGGGTCAGTTAGCCGCATTGGACTGACGCTGAATATCAGCCATTCGCGGCTGTCGGATCTGCGTATCAAGATCATTGCGCCGTCAGGCCATGCCGTTGAAATTGAGACCGGCATGGAACGTGCATCGAACAATGACGATATTCACATACCCGATCGGCAGCTTCGTGACCTGCTGGGCGAAACACTGAGCGGGACATGGAGCATTAGTGTTCGTGACGAGAGCCTTGGTGTCGCCGGGCAACTGGTAGGCTGGAACCTGAAGCTCAATTCTCAAGGTGCCGTAGAACAGTTTCAACGTGGCCTGAATATTCCGGATCCGGTTGAGCGGGAGACAGAAAACATTTGGTTCGACCGTTCGGGCCGATACGCTGTCGCACGAGCGATGCAAAGTGACAGCGCACGGATCTGGGATCTGGTATTCGCCGAACCCGTCCGGGCGATCGCGCTGCCGGAAAGAGAAGTATTGATTGGTCTCGACGCTGCGGCTCGCCGTCTGGTTACGGCGACTCAGGACGCCGTCAATCTCTGGGATACGACTACTGGAAACAAGATTGCCAGTCTGCCGGTTGGTGCGGCCAGTAGCAGAGCAGTACTGACGCCCGATGGGTCGAATCTTTTTGTCGAGCGTCGCAGCGATATCGAGACACGGCTCGAACTGTGGAGTTTGGATGAAGGCGAGATCGCTGCAGAGGTTATTGTCGCCGGGGTCCCGGCATTGGTCGCGATAGACGCCGCAGGTCGTCGAGTCGCGGTTGCCGACTTTGACCGGGCAGTACGAGTGTGGGATTTTCAAACGGCAGAGTTGCTGGGGCAGTTCGATCTGCCGGCACAGCCAAGTATCGTCCGCCTGTCGGCAGACGGGTCCACTATGGCCACCGTGTATCTCGACGTTGGAATTTCGCTATGGGATATCGATAAACCGGACAGACCATTGTTCGAAGACTTCGGCAGGGGCTACTGGCAATTCGCTTTTTCACCCTCCGGTAACATTGTTGCCGCCGGGCGGCCGGAAACCGGCTTTCAGATTTTCCGCAGCGACGATGGCCGATTGATCGGCCCGCCGCTCGGTGTTCGTAATACCGGGCAGGCTGATGATTTCCTGTCGTTCAGTCGCGATGAACAAATATTGCTGACAGGCAGTATCGACAGTAAGCCGAGAATCTGGCGGGCGCCGGGTGCAATTGTTGCAGGCGAGGCCACTCAGCAGTCCGACGGCCACACTATCTGGAACCCTGCAGGAGACCGCACCGTGGTCGCGTCGCCCGACGGACGATACATCGTTATCGGTGATCCGTACGGGCACGTTCACATGATTCCATCTGCTGCGTCGCTGGAAGATGTTGCGGAGATCAGCGACGACGTCAGCTTTATGGGACACAGCAGTGAAGTTCGGCAGCTGAGTATCGACTCGTCCGGCCGCTTGGTCGCGAGTGTGGCCGCGGACAATACCGTGCGCGTGTGGAGTGCAAGCAGCGGAGAGCCGTTGCCGTATATTGTAGAAATATCCGGCCCGCCAGTTTCGCGATTGGCCTTCTCGCTTGATGCAGCGTATCTCGGATTACTCAGTGGCAGCCGTGTTTCTGTTATCGACACCCATGACGGCACGATCGTTTTCGAGTACGACGCCGGCAGCACTTACAATGATCTGACATTTGCTGCAGAAGATCGTTTGTATCTCGGAGACGAAAACGGAGTTCTGCAATTGCTAAGCCGCGGTGCAGACAATAACTGGAGTATGCAGCAAGTCTGGCAAGGCCCGGAGGGAATCCGGTTGCTGCGGGCATCGCCGCGAGGCAATTTCCTGATTCTTGTCGATCAGAATAATCTCGCGAGTCAATTCATGTTGTCAGAGGGGAGAATTGGCGATGCGAATCTGCAATTGCCGTCAAGAGTGCGCGAGGTCACGTTCAATCTAAACGGTACACAAGCCTATTTTGGGACGCCGCGATGGGTTCATCGCGTTAGTTCGTCGGTATCCGGCCTGGTCTGGATGGACGCGCTGTTCGTGCCGCGGCCACTGAACGGCGCAAGAATTGTTCATGGCAATGGCACACTGCAGTCGAAGGCGGGGCATAGAATGTATTTGCCAGTTGCGAAGAGCGGTTTTGTCGAACTCGTCGAACTGAACTTTGCTGGCTCGACGACCACCGGATTATTCGGCAACAAGAACACGTTGCTGCAGGAGTGGCGCAACCGTATTAACGCAACTCGCCCCGAAGGGTCCTGACCAGGAGTTCGAGATTTTCTGCGGTAGCGTCCAGGGGGGCTACTGGCTCGCCAAAAATAACCGGTACGCGAGCAAACAGGCGACCCGGGATTCTGTGGATCCCACCGCTTTTTCGTCGACTGAACCAACTTCCCCACAGGCGGCCGAGCGCAACCGGTATCACAGGCACCGGCCGTCGCGCTAGAATTTTTTCGATACCGGGTTTGAATCGTTGTATTTCGCCGTCATGCGTTAGTCCTCCCTCTGGAAAAATACAGACAATATGGCCTGCTGCAAGTTCCGCATCGACTTTTTCGAATGCCGAGTTCATCAAGTCCTCGTCCTCCGACCGCGAAGCGATTGGTATCGCCTTCGCGGTCCTGAAGATGAAGCTCAAGAGTGGTATTTGGAATATTTTGTAGTGCATGACGAAGCGCATAGGGCGAGTGACAGAACCACCGAGAATTATCGGGTCCATAAAGCTGACATGATTGCAGACAACGATCGCCGCACCATCTTGCGGAATATTTTCGAGCCCGATCGGTCGAATTCTGTAGACTATATTGATAGTTAACCAAGCCAGGAAGCGCATCAGAAATTCGGGTAGCAACGAATAAATATAAATTGCTACCACCGCGTTTAATACGGCAATGATAAGAAACAATTCCGGAATTGAAAGTCCAAGCTGCAGAACTACGACACTGATCACCGCGGCGCTAACCATCAGCAGGGCATTGAGGATGTTATTGGCCGCGATAATTCGCGACAGGTGACGGCGTTTCGAGCGTTTTTGAATCAGCGCGTATAACGGCACGCTGTAGAAGCCACCGAATGCACCGAGCAAAGCAAGATCTGCGAGAATTCGCCAGCTGCCGGCGCGGCTGAGAAAATCGCTGATCGACGAGACTGTGCTGACAGCCGCTTCCGGCTGTGCGAAGTAAAGATCGACCGCGAACAGGCTCATGCCGATCGAACCAAACGGCACGAGACCGAGTTCGATTCGGTGACCGGACATGCGTTCGCAAAGCAACGAGCCAAGCCCGACGCCAACCGCAAACGCAACGAGCAACGACGTGACGACGGATTCATTGCCGTGGAGAATATCGGCCGTATAGGCGGGAATCTGAATCGTTAAGGCCGCACCGAAAAACCAGAACCAAGAGATTCCGAGTATGGACAGGAATACGCTTTTTTCTTCGCGCGCGAAACTGATGATGTGCCAGGTCTCTTGCCAGGCATTCCAGTTGATTTTCAGATCCGGATCGACGGCCTCGGTAATGGGTATCTGGTGACTGGCGAGAAAACCCGTTATTGCGACGCCGATCAAGACAACCGCGATTAATGTTTGCCGGTTCGATTCAAAATCGATTATTTCGACACCGATGATGAGCCCGACAATAATCGCCACATAAGTTCCGGATTCGACTAATGCATTGCCGCCGACCAATTCGTGAGATTGCAGCTTCTGTGGAAGATAGGCGTATTTTACAGGGCCAAACAGCGTCGACTGGCAGCCCATCAGGAACAAAACAAACAACAGTAACGAGTAATGCTCTGCGAGCAGCGCGATCGCTGCGAGCGACATCAGGCCGATTTCGAGTAGCTTGATGCGTCGCATTAACATGGATTTCTCGTACTTGTCCGCCAACTGTCCAGCGGTCGCCGAAAAGAGAAAAAACGGTAAAATGAAAAGGAACGCCGCGATATTCGCCAGCACGGTGTGATCCATATTCATGACCCGTACGCCCTGAAAGGTGATCAGGATCACCAGGCCATTACGGAAAATATTGTCGTTCAGGGCGCCGAGGAATTGTGTTGCGAAGAAGGGAGCAAAGCGGCGTTGGCCGAGGAGCGAGAACTGGCTGGATTCTGACAAAATATCATCCTTGCAAGTCAGTTCTGGCCACTATAGCGCGAAATTCAGGTTATTCCGCTCAAAACTGCGAACTCGCGCTTCCTATGCCGATCGTTATCTTTGCTATCATTGCGGACGCAGTACTATGAAATTTCTACGATTTAAGCAGTTTACCTACGACGCCGGAACAATGCACAGTCAACTTAGGCATCTGATTTTTTGTTTTTGTGGCATCGGGCTCTTGGCCGGTTGCACAGAGGAACGTCTGCCACGGACGGTCACTAATTTTCTCGACGACCCGATTATGCTCGAGGCGGCGATAGTGCGTTGTTCCAAGGATCGGGAGGGAAGCCGCTACGATGCTGAGTGCGTCAATGCTCGGGAAGCGGTTCGAAAGATAGAGGTAAAAAAAGAGGCGGCCCGGCGCGCAGAATTTGATAAGCGCTCCGAAAGAAAGCGTCGGGCCTTGCGAAGAGCACAGGAAGCCGCCGCAGAGGCGAGGCGACGTGCCGCCGAATCCGATCGTCTGCAAAAAGAGGCTGAGTATCTTGCTCAATTCGGTGTTGCTCTCCCTGTGGATGACGGCTCACCGCAAGTGGAGGCCGATACCGGCAATACACCGCTAGCGGTAATTCCGACGAGTGACGAACAACAAGACATTCCGTCCGGATTCATTGAAGTGGTGCCGGCGACGGATGGTGGCAATGCACCCGTCATTGTCGCGCAGCCCGACGAAGAGGAGGGCGGCAACTAGTTGTTGTCTGCCGGCATCGTTCGTACGTGTAAATCCCGCTGCGGAAACGGTATCTCGATGACATTCTCATTCAACGCTTTGTAGACCGCGCAGTTGAGTTCATGAGTGATTCGTCCACGATCAACGGGTTTCGCGATCCAGCTTAGAAGCTCAAAATCAAGGCTGTACTCCCCAAACGAACGAAATCTAACGCGAGGATTGGGACTCGCAAGGACCTCCTGATGGTCGGCTGCGACCTTGCCCAAAACGTCGATTACGTGATCAACGTCGCTTCCATAGGCAACACCGACGGCAATTCGAATACGGTGTTGCCGAGGGGGACCGCCAGCTTCATTGATAATCTTACCGTTGCCGATAATGCCGTTGGGAACCGTAATTTCGACATCGTCACGCGTCAGAATTCGCGTACTGCGCAGGCCAATGTCGGTAACAACGCCGCGCTCCCCGGAGTCGAGAATGATAAAGTCGCCCTCCTTATAGGGCGCGTCCATGATGATCGAAACGCCCGCGAATAGGTTTGACAACGTATCTTTGGCCGCAAAACTGAGCGCCAGGCCGACGATTCCGGCGGAGGCCAGCCAGGCAGTTACGTTAATGTTCCAGGCGAGGAAGATAAAATAGATGGTTAATGCGACCGCTATGATTTTCATCACATTGTGTAATAGTGACAACATTCCCGTCTGCACGACCTGGCGATCTCTCGTCCGGGAAAACGTCTTGGCGATCAATACCATCAGTCGCGTCAGCGTGTTGTATCAGACGAAAATCGCAATCGTTTTCAGAATGCCAAGTGTGACAAATGTTGGTGCTGCTGGTAGCCCGATGCGGCTTGTTGCGAGCGACAGGCCGAGTAATACGAACGAGACGAAAATCGGCCTGTGGACCAGAGCGACGAGCTGATCATCAAAGTCGTTCGATGATTGACGAGCGAAGCGGCCAATAACGCGGGATATTATCCAGTCGGCGATTTTGCCCGCGATAGCAAAAACAACAGCAATGATTACCGCTTGCAGGTAGACGTTCGGCCCAATGACCCCGGCGAATTGCTGCAGCTGCGAAATCAGGTCAGTCAGTTTCGTCGTCCGCGTCGGGCATGCCGAATGTACGAACTTCTGCCTCTTCCGCCTGTGCCCGTGTTGCGCGGTCTATCGTCATTCCTGGCTGAATTGGAAGACGACTGGTCTGTGCCGTTAAAATCTGTACAAACGTATTCGCGATGTCAGGCGCTATGTTCGGCGAGCTGACGAAAATTTGTTCCGGCGTCATGCTGCTGGAACCGTAGAAAGCGGCATTTGCTTTGCGATCCATAGTGATGCCAGCGCCTTCGAGGGCGATACCGGCAAACAGACCCCGGCTGCGCGAATACGAATAAACTTCGGCTTTGAACTGAATATCGGTTGCGATACCGGTGTGCCGGCCCACCGGACCTGCAGCCACCGATGCATCTGCGCCAAGGGTCAGGCGGCCATTCTCGATGCCGTCGACACCTTTGCGTGTCTTGAAGACCAATATGATGTCTGTGGACTGTGCCCCGATCTGCCAGCCGACGCTGCCGCCGGTTATTGTGATGAATGCCGGGTTGCTCCACGAACTGTCGTCTTGACGGATGACAAGAATTCCCTTGCCGCGTCTGGCGCCTACGCCGAATGCCGCCTTGACGACGTTGGGAATTACGGCAACGGCGTACGCACGAGACAGCAATGCGGGCGGTACAGTCTTCTCCGGTATTCTCAACAGCTGTTCGAGAACATCGGCGGCGTCTCCCACGCGTTGCTCTTCGCGAGTAGCTGCGTCGGCCGAGGTAGTGATCAGCATGGCGAAAAGCGCCACGGCGGCATAAACAGGGTTCGTTTTCATGATGATTCTGATTTCCAGCGTGCTCAGGAGTTCAATAATACGCTAGCCGGGCCCCGCGGGCACTACCTCTGCAAAAGAATAGGCGGCAATGGGTAATTCAGTGTCGCGCAGACAGCTCGGGTCAGTTCCGCCTCTGCAATGGACAAGATGCCATCGTGTGCTGCGGTCGCACTAACCGCTTGCAGCAACGACTCCTGTCCTTTGCTGTTCAAGCCCAATAGCACGTCGAGACTGTGATTTAGATGGGTGACAGTTAGTTTTCGATCCGAGCTGTATTGTTCGTCCTGTGCCCAGGAACCAAGTGTCGCCAATCCGGCTTCGAACGCGGCTATCCGTTCGACATCCGAATCGTGGCCGTAGTCAGCAAGAATTCGCAACAGACTGGTCGCTGCCATCCGCAAATCGCCACGTTTCGAACGCCTGGCTTCGCGTTTGCCAGTGGGATCGATCGCGCGGCCGAGATTACTCATCATGATCCGATAGAAACAAAACTCGAACAGCTCGATTTCACCATCAACTTCGATCAGCCGGGTGGTCAATGATGCGAGGTAGGAAAGTTCCTGAGCAGGCCGCAGTTTCAGCGCTGGAAACGCGATCTCCAACAATGGCAGCCGAAACTCTGCGCCTATCGTCAACAGTTCATCATAGTAGCGGCGGATTAATTGTGCGCGTTCCTTGCCCAGTTGCTCCTGCAACAGCGTAAATTGCCGTTCAACGACTTTTCCAGAGCGGTCGAGAACCAGTGCAACTGCCAGCAAATAAGCGAACTCGGATGAGTGTGCCGCGTCGTACAATTGTGCTGGCATCGACCGCCGTAAATTGCGTGCAAACTCGATGTGCTGCTTATCCGGTTGTCCTATTGTCGCGGCTATAGTGTTGGCAAGTACGGTCTTTCCTGCACTCGGGACAGCTCTGACCTGGTCGCCGGCGAACGCCGCGTGCTGTGAATCGTGTGTGGAAATTGCACGACGTCGGTGCGGATCGACCGGCACAATATCGCTTTCTTTGAAGTTCGGATCCAGTGCCTGGATGCGTTCGACCAGCGGCGGGTGTGTCGCGAACAGTCCGAAAAGGCGGGATCCGCTGCCAAACAACATGTGACTGACTTCTTCGGGATCGGCCGCACTGATGCTCGATCCCTCGCTGTATCCGCCAATTTTCTTCAATGCATTTGCAATGCCTTCGCTTTGTCTCGTGAACTGCACAGCGGACGCATCGGCAAGATATTCACGCTGCCGCGATACTCCGGCTTTGATTATGCGAGCAATAAGCACGCCGATGCCGCCGAGAATTACTAGCCCTAGCCCAACACCCAGAACAACAGGCGCGCCGCGGCCGCGGCGACTGGAAAAAATACTCGCGTGATAGCCACCGCGTACGATCATTCGCCCGATCAAACCGAGAACCATAATGCCGAACAGCACACCCATAAGCCGAATGTTGAGTTTCATATCACCATTCAGGATATGGCTGAATTCATGTGCGATGACACCCTGTAACTCATCTCTGTCGAGGATTTCAAGCGTGCCTCGAGTCACAGCAATGACCGCGTCGCTCGGAGTGAATCCAGCCGCAAAAGCGTTAATTCCGGATTCTTCTTCGAGAACATAGATATCGGGGACCGGGACGCCGGACGCGATAGCCATTTCTTCGACGACATTACGCAACCGGCGGCGTTGCGGATTCTGCACATCTGTCGGTACGAGCGTGCCGCCCATATCCACGGCTACGCGACCGCCGCCGGCAGACAGCATCGAAGTCTTGAAGAGACTGGAGCCCAATATGAACAGCGTCGTTACGGCTGCGATGCCCAGCAGGAACAGCGCTCGGTGTTGTGCGAAGTCTAGGAATGAATCACTGCCTGTCTGGGTGACAGTGTATAACGCGAAACCGACAATGGCCGTTACGCCGAGGACGATCAGGACGGTTGCGACAATGTAAGCAAAGACCAGGCGCCGCGATGAACGGCGCGCCTGGTCTTGGGCAGCAAAAAAATTCACCTAGAATGAAACGTTCGGAGCGTCGCGTTTTTCCTCTGCTTCTATTTCGAGGAAACTGGCGAGCTTGAAACTGAAAAACCCGGCAATGACGTTGTTCGGGAAGTTCTCCGCCGAGTTGTTGTAACCGAGGACCGCGTCATTGAACGCCTGCCTCGAAAATGCGACCTTGTTCTCGGTACTCGCGAGCTCTTCCTGAAGCTGCATCATATTTTGATTCGCCTTGAGATCAGGATAAGCTTCCGACAACGCGAACAGTCGACTCAGGACGCCAGTCAGAGCACCTTCGGATGCACCGAGCTTCTTCATGGCTTCCGCATTGGCCGGGTCGGCCTTGGCGGCGTCAAGGCTGGAAACGGCGTTATTGCGGGCCTGAATGACGGCCTCAAGGGTTTCGCGCTCGTGTTTCATGTATCCCTTGACCGCTTCAACGAGGTTCGGGATCAGATCGTAACGTCGGGTCAATTGCACATCGATCTGGGCGAAAGCGTTCCGCACGCGATTGCGTTCATTGACGAGACGGTTGTAAATGCCAACGCCCCACAAGACGATTGCGACTATGACGCCCAGGAAAATCAAGAATGAAACCATTATCCCGCTCCTTCCATAAAGATTGTGAACCGAAGCATAACCTCAGGTCCGGGTCAAAACTAGCAACGCTGCTGCTGCTGAGTCTGCCATACGCCGCCACTGCAGACTGGTATGGCGATGCCCGGGCGATGATGGGTACCGAGGTTAGCGTCTACCTCTGGAGCGATGACCCTGAGGTCGGTCGCGCCACTCTTGAGGAGGTTTTTGCCGAGGCGGTTCGTATCGACCACCTCATGAGTACGTACAGAGAGGATAGTGAAATCTCCGAAATCAACCGAATGGCCGCACAAGTCCCGGTCGCGGTGGGAGCAGAGCTGTATCAGCTTATCCAGCAATCACTGGATATCTCGCTGCTGACCGACGGCGCGTTCGACATAACCTACGACAGTGTGGGGCAGCATTACGATTTTCGACGACGGCAACGACCCGACAAGAAAACCGTGGAGTCCGAGCGTCTGAATATCGACTTTCGCTATTTACAACTGGACGACGCGGCCAGGACGATTCGCTTCACGAAAAACGGCGTTCGAATCAATCTTGGTGGCATAGCGAAAGGGTATGTCGTTGAGCGAGGCATCGGCATCATACGCTCCAAGCAGATACAGCACGCCATCGTCACGGCCGGTGGTGATTCGCGGTTACTAGGTGATCGGCGTGGCAAGCCATGGATGGTTGGGATTCGCGATCCTCGAAGAGACGGCGAAGTCGCCATTTCGGTGCCGCTCGAAAATGAGGCGATTTCCACTTCTGGCGACTACGAACGATATTTTGATGAGGGCGGCGTTCGTTATCATCACATCATTCATCCTGGTACCGGGTTGCCGGCCGGGGAGGTACACAGTGCCACCGTTTTTGGGCCGGATGCTGTCGTCACCGATGCATTGTCGACGAGCGTGTTCGTCATGGGCGTGGACAAAGGGTTGCGGCTGATTGCGACACTTCCTGACTACGAAAGCATCGTAATTGATACTGAGGGTCAGGTTTTCTATTCTGACGGGCTGCAACAGCCCGCGGTCCCCGCCGCCCAGTGACGCACAAGGAAACTGCGTTTGTCGCCGAAAGACGACGGATTTTCACTTTAAATTCATACTGATACGCTTATCATGGTCGGCCGTGCGCAGACGAAGAAATCTCTGGGACTGGTGCCGATTTAACGTAATCTGTTTGCATTGCAGCGCATTTCTGCCACTTACCCTGTCGACATTATGTTTAGGAAATCCGGGCATTTGTGACGATTATCACGGCTCGGGAGGGCTTCGGCTGTCACCATTCCCGATCACCGGAAGGAACCGGGCAAGTAAGACAAGGGATGGTTTGATGAAAATCAAGAACTTAACTTTAGGATTGATGATAACTGTGATTGCTGCGACATCGCTCGCGTCCTCGGGCCTGGAAGGCCAATCGGCGCCGGACTTCGTTCTGAAAAGCTCTACAGGCGAAAACCTGCGTCTTTCGGAGTATCGCGGTGATGTCGTAATGATTAATTTCTGGGCGACCTGGTGTGGCCCGTGCCGCCAGGAGATGCCGCTGCTCGACGAGCTGTACACGCGTTACGAACGCGTTGGCTTCAATCTGTTGGGCGTAAATATCGATGACGATCCGCGTCGCGCTATGCAGATGGTCGAGGATCTGGGCGTGAGCTTCCCGGTCCTGTTTGATACACGCAAAGAGGTCAGCAAGCTTTATAACGTAGAAGCGATGCCGGTCACGATACTTGTCGATCGAGAAGGCAACGTGCGCTACGTACACCACGGATACAAACCCGGATACGAGGATAAATATTTCGATCAGGTTCGCTCATTGCTCAGAGAGTAACGATTGGGCCGGTCGGCAGGAGAATAGCTAGTGACTAAGACTTTGATCAATCTAATGGCCATAGCGGCACTCGCTATTAGTGCGACATCAGTGGCACAGGATGGCGACGAAGCGGCCTCCCGTGACGAGTTCCGCAGTCTCGATATGGAAGTGCAGACGCTGAAGAAGGAAGTCCTCGATCTTAACCGGGATCTGTTCTTGCTTGAGGAAGAGTTGTTGTTTCCCGCCAACTCGCAGGTCGCGTTTTTTGTCTCCATGGATGTCGGTGAATATTTTGCACTGGATTCAGTCAATATCAAGATCGATGGCAAAGAAGTAACCAACTACCTCTATACGGAGCGTGAGGTCAACGCGCTGGTCCGCGGTGGTGTCCATCGTGTGCACATGGCGAATCTGAAAACAGGTGATCACGAGCTAATCGCAATTTTCACTGGCGAGGGACCACACGTTCGCGACTACCGTCGCGGCGCGACGTTGAACTTCAACAAGGGCATAGGCGCGAAGTACGTCGAGCTTGAGATCACGGATCGAGTCAAAAAGCAGCAACCCGAATTTATCATCAAAGAATGGGAGTGATTCTTGTCCCGAGGTCACTTCACAGCTGATTGTCTCCGTTCGCTATTAGTATGGCTGGTGCTAATAACACCGGCTGCGTATGCGGCAACGTCCGACAGGGAAACAATCGTCATTCAGGACCCGCATTACGGCGAAGTCCTGTTCTATTTCTACCAGGGGGACTATTTTCCGGCGATTGTGAGATTGCTGGCTGCGCAGAATCAGCAGCAGCTGGCCGGCCACGATGCAGAGGCTGAGTTGCTGCTCGGTGGCATGTATTTGTCGTACGGCCATCATCTGGAGGCCGCGGCCATTTTTGAAAGGATGTTGGCTGACCATGCGTCCGCGGACATTCGGGACCGCACCTGGTTCTTCCTCGCAAAAATCTGGTATCAGCGTGGTTACCTCGAAAAGTCACAGCAGGCCCTGGACTATATCGAGGATGAACTGCCAAAAAACCTGCAACGCGAAGCGCTTTTATTGCGAGCACAGATTCTAATCGACGCAGGTGACTACGATCGGGCGATAGCTCTGTTGCATGACTGGCAGGGTAAAACTGAATGGGCGAGTTACGCAAAATTCAACATTGGCGTCGCGCTCGTACGCAGCGGCCGTGTCGCGGAAGCAGAAGCGCTACTTGACGATCTTGGCAATACGAATCCGTTCAACGAGGAGCTGACATCGTTGCGCGACAAAGCCAATCTGGCGCTCGGCTTTGCATTACTTCAGGACGGACGACCGGCTGGGGCAAAGGCGCCACTGCAGCGTGTCCGGCTGGATGGACCGTTCTCCAACAAAGCGCTGTTGGGTGTCGGCTGGGCCGATGCGGAGTTAGACAATTACCGTCGCGCCCTCGTGCCCTGGATGGAACTGCGTAGCCGCGATCTGCTGGATTCTGCCGTGCAGGAGTCGATGCTGGCAATTCCCTACGCAATGGCGCAGCTGGATTCCATTAGTCAGGCGGCTGACCATTACTTGAATGCCATTGAGGCGTTCTATGAGGAAACGAATCGCCTGGAGCGAACCATTGCTCATATCGAATCCGGTGATATGTTCAATCAGTTCCTGGCGACGGATCCGCTCGACAGCACCGGTTGGTACTGGCGGCTCAAAGAGCTGCCAAAAGGCCCTGAGGCTCGATACCTCTTTCACCTGCTCGCGACGCACGAATTCCAGGAAGGTCTCAAGAACTACCGTGACCTGAATTATTTGCAGCGCAATCTTGAGCGCTGGAAGGACGATATCGAGGTTTACGGCAACATGCTTGAGACACGCCAGCAAGCATACCTCGGGCGTTTGCCAGGCGCGGAAGATGCGCTTCTACTCACCGATCTCGATTTCATGATCAATCGCAAACTGGAGTTCGAGTCAACGCTGAATAACATTGAAGAAGTTGGCGACTGGCTCGCACTTGCTACACAGTCCGAGTTTGAGATGTGGGATGTAATAACAGGGCTTGAAAGCACCCTGGCAGTACGCGTCGATCTTCCTGAAGCGGCGGAAGTTCATGGGAAAATCCAACTGCTCAAAGGCGTGCTGCAGTGGCGGCTGGAGCGTGAATTTAAAGACAGATTGTGGCGTATTCGGCGCAATCTCAATGACGCCGGTGAGGGTCTCGTTGCGGCACGACGGTCGCGGCGGAAGATCGATGAGAGTATGCGCAGCGAACCGCTGCGATTTGCACAATTCAGTGACCGCGTTCACAACCTCGAACCACGTATCGATGGCATGACGATTCGCGTTAATGATGCACTACGGAAGCAACGTGCCTTCCTGCAGTCAATCGCGGTTAGTGAATTGCAGGCACGTAAGCAGCGCTTGGGTATTTATACGGTACAGGCGCGTTTCGCGTTGGCGGCGATTTACGACGTTGCAGCAATGGCTGGAGAGGCGACACAATGAACATTCGCCATTCCATTGCCGTTTTGTCAACGATATTGGTCGTCTCTCTTGCCGTCGTGCCGGTCTACGCTGCGCGCGTGAAAGACAAGGACACGATCAAGAGTCTTGAGAGCAAAGAGGTCGATATTCGGCCGGGCAAGATAATTCTAGGCAGTTCGAACCTGGCCCGTGAGAACTATCGAGCGTTTCTCGATCTGGTATCGGACGATCCGGAGCTGCGTGCAGAAGCAATGCGCCGCCTGGGCGATCTCGAGCTGGAGGCGACCGAAGCGCAGCAACTTGTAGAGAATATTGATGCCTTGGACTACGCCGGTTTCAAAAATGTCGTTGGTCTTTATCAGCGGCTGCTCGAGGCATATCCCGATTATCGCCGCAATGACACCGTGTTATACCAGCTGGCCCGCGCCTACGAGATTGGCGGTCGAACTGACGAGGCGCTTGAAGTTCTTGACGAACTGATCAGCAAGTATCCGGATACCCTGCTTACTGACGAGGTGCAATTTCGCCGTGGAGAAATGCTGTTCTTGCGCAGACAATACAATGACTCGGAGACGGCTTATCGGGACCTTGTCAATTATGGCGAGAAATCCCGATTCTATGAGCAAGCGCTCTACAAGCTGGGCTGGTCGCGATTCAAGCTGGCATGGTACGAAAAAAGTCTGAGTCCGTTTTTTGACCTGCTGGACCGTCATGTTGGACATATCGAAATCGAAGATGGCGGCCAGCGGCTGCAAGGTCTTAAACGTGCCGAGCGCGAGCTGGTCGAAGATACGTTTCGCGTCCTCAGCATAAGTTTTTCCTACATGGAGGGTGCCGACAGCATCTCCAGATTCCTCGCCGGTCGCAACAACCCGCATTACGACTATGTAATTTATCGCAACCTCGGTGATTTGTATCTTGAAAAAGAGCGCTTTCACGATGCTGCGATCAGCTACGAAGCGTTCGTTGAACTAGACCCCTATCACCCGAAGTCACCGTTACTGCAAGACCAGGTTATCGAGGCGTATAAGCAGGGCGGATTTCCCAGTCTGGTCCTTGAGGGCAAAAAGAACTTCGTCAAGCGCTACGGTATGGACGGTGAATTTTGGGTAAACAATCCGCGCGAACAAAATACTGAGGTTGCGACGCACCTGAAGGTGAACCTCATGGACCTGGCGCAGTTTTACCACTCCGAGGCCCAGAAAGACGGCCGGAAAAGCAACTTCCAGGAAGCGGCGAACTGGTATCGCTTGTACCTCGGCTATTTCCCGGGCGAACCGGACAGTGCCAACACCAATTTCCTGCTGGCGGAAGTCTTGTTCGAAAGCCAAGACTTTGCGACGGCCATGGTCGAGTATGAGCGCACGGCATACGAGTACGCCGCTCACGATAAGTCAGCCGAAGCCGGTTACGCGGCGATTCTTGCCTATCGCGAGCACGAAAATGTGCTGGCGGGAACGGAGAAGAGCGAGTGGCACAGCCAGTCTATCGATAGCGGTCTGAAATTCGCGGACACTTATCCAGAGCATCCGGAATCCGGCGCTGTATTGACGGCAGTAGCCGAAGATCTGTTCAAACAGAATCAGTTCGAATTAGCGATCGCAATCGGCCAGACTGTGATTGCGAAGCAGCCTGCCGTCGACGCCAGGCTTTCACGAACTGCCTGGACGGTTATCGCGCATTCACAATTTGACTTGAGAAATTTCTCCGCGGCCGAGAGTGCGTACTATAGCTTGCGGAAACTTACGCCGGCGAATGACGTCGAGTCCGGTCAGGAAATCAAGGATCGCATAGCATCGGCCATATACAAACAAGGTGAACACGCGCGTGACAGTGGCGACCTGGAAGCGGCCGTTGCTCACTTTATGCGGCTCGGCCAGGTGGTGCCGGATTCCGACATTCGTGCGACGGCTGAATACGATGCCGCGGCGGCATTAATCAATTTACAGGCCTGGGACCGTGCCTCCGGCGTGCTCGAACAATTCCGGACGGACTATCCTGACAGTGAGTTCGCCGACGACGTAACACAGAAGCTTGCTGTTACCTACCTGGAGTCGGGCGACTCGGGACGGGCCGCCGCTGAGTTTGAACGAATCGCTGATGCCCGGTCCAGCAGTGATGACATGCGTCGCGAAGCATTATGGAAGGCGTCCGGTCTTTACAAACTGACGGGTACTTTGCCGGGCGAACAAAGAGTATTGAAGAACATATTGGCGCGCTATCCGAATCCGTTGGTCGAATCCATTGAAGCCAGATTCAGGTTGCTTGAAATTGCCCGGCAGGCAGGTGACGAAGGAGAGGTTACCGCGCGTCTTGAAGAACTTGTGGCGATTGACGCGACGGCCGGGGCACAACGTTCAGACCGTACGCGGTTCCTGGCGGCCAAGGCGTCGCTTGAGCTGGCCGACCCGGTACGTCGTCGCTTCGAGGTTGTGAGACTTTCACAGCCGCTTGCCAACAGCCTGAAACTAAAGAAGGGGCTGATGGAGGATGTGATTGTCGCCTACACCGGTGCTGCCGAGTACGGCGTGGCCGAAGTCACGACCGCCGCGACATTCCGCCTCGGCGAGGTCTATGAGCGATTCAGTTCCGATCTCATGGAGTCTGACCGCCCGGTAAACCTCGAAGCCGATGCGCTGGAACAATACGACATTTTGCTTGAAGAGCAGGCATTTCCGTTCGAGGAAAAAGCCATCGATCTGTACATGGCGAATGCCCGTCGTGCACCGGACGGCGTGTACGACGAATGGGTACAGGTCAGTTTTGAGCGACTGGCTCGCTTGATGCCAGCACGCTACGCGAAAATGGAGCGCAGTGAAGATGTTATTACGGCGCTGTACTGAAAACGCGCAGTTGATTGCTGTAGTCCTGGCATTGCTGGTACTTGCCGGTTGTGCAGGATCCGCATCACTGAAAAGACCGGATAACATGCAAGGATCCGGGGGTTCGGGCGTGCCTGATGCGGGCGCCAGAACTGCACGAGCAATTCCGCCAGCCGTGTTGACACTGTTTGAGCAGGCTGCTGCGACGATGGCTGGCGGCGACTACGTCGATGCTGAGCTGCGATTCAAGGCATTCTTGCTGCAATACCCACAATACCCCGGCGCCCACGTGAATCTCGCGATCATCCATGCCGGCAACGGCAATGACGCTGCTGCGGAGGCCGCAATCGATGCGGCACTGGCGCTGCAGCCCGATCATCCCGCCGCTTTGAACCAGTTGGGCATGCTACTTCGCAGAAACGGCAAGTTTCTGGAGGCAGAAGCCGCATATTTGAAGGCCGTCACAGTCTCACCCGAGTACGCCTTGGCACACTACAACCTGGGCGTTCTTAACGAATTGTATTTACAGCGCCTGGATACAGCGCTGCGACATTTCAAGACCTATCAGATTTTAGTCGGTGAAGACAAGCAGGTCGCGATGTGGATCTCGGATCTGACGCGGCGCGTTGCGGCGGATCAGCGTACGGCAAATGTGACGGAATGACGGGCATGAGTACACGCAGAAAATCAGTTTTGGCAACCGGGCTTACGTTTGCCGTATTGCTGGCAGCTAATGCCGCATTCGCGCAGGAAGAAATTGAAGAGGCAGGCCCGGCCGTAAACACATCGGCGACTGAGATGCCGGAAGTCGAGGATATCGGACCTGCGGTCGATACCGCAGTTGTAAGCAGCGCGATTACGAGACGTACGACCGGTAATCGTGTGATGGATTCAATCGAACTGGGTCGCACAGAGATAACGGGCAACCTGGAGTTGCCGAAGGTGTTGTACATCGTGCCCTGGCAGAAAGCGGATCCGGGCGATTTGATAGGCAAGCCTGTAAATACGCTGCTCGATGAGGTACTGGCACCGATCGACAGGGAAGAATTTTTAAGGCAGGTCGGTTTTTACAATGACCTGTACGGCAATAAACAAGAGTAGGAGGGCGCCTTGCGCCCGAATGATGTGATGACACGGTTTGAAACCCGCAACGACTGTTTTTAGAGGAGCAGACAAATGAGCACTATGAGCACTTTCGTGCGATTTTTTCAGGATGGTGGAGCATTCATGATCCCGATCCTGTTGGTATTTGGTTTCGGCATTGCAATCGCGATTGAGCGCTGGACCTACCTGACGGTGTCGGGTGCAAGCAATCGTGCTTTGTGGAAGAAGATTGTGCCTTTCCTGAAGGCCGGTAACTTCCAGGAAGCGGCGCAGCACACGGCGAAATCCAAAGCGGCCATCGGTTCGATTCTGACCTACGGCTTGTATCGTGTGAAGTCGGCACGTCGACGGGACGACATCGAGAAAGCGATGGAAGAAAGCCTGATGGAAGTATTGCCGCGGCTTGAGAAGCGCACTCATTACATCGCGACTCTTGCCAATATTGCGACATTGCTTGGCTTGCTCGGAACGATTATCGGTCTGATCGCTGCTTTCACAGCGGTCTCGGAGGCAAATCCCGCCGATAAGGCGGACATGTTGTCAGCGTCAATTTCGACAGCTATGAATACGACGGCGTTCGGGTTGATGGCGGCGATTCCACTATTGTTAATTCATGCATTGCTGCAGACAAAAACTAACGCGCTTGTCGATAGTCTCGAGATGGCCAGCGTAAAGTTCTTGAATGCCGTTACCGAACGTCAGCTGAAGAACGTCGGGGCGTAGGTCGTGATTCGTAACCGCAGAGGCGGCCGTCGTCAAAATGACGAAACGGCTGAACTCTCCATCACGGCATTCATGAATCTGATGGTGATTCTGGTTCCGTTCCTGCTTATTACCGCGGTGTTCTCGCGAATGGCGATTCTGGAATTGAATCTGCCAGGCTCCTCTAATGAGCCCGCGGACCAGCAGGATCAGGTATTCCAGTTAGAAATCATCGTTCGGTCCGACAAAATCGAAGTCGGTGACCGCAATCAGGGCCTGCTGGGTGTCTACCCGAAATCCGATGACGGTTACGATTACGAAGCTCTGCGTGCCAAGCTGGCTGAACTCAAGAAACGCTATCCGAAGAAGACCGAAGCAGCGATCCTGCTGGAACAGGACATTGCCTACGATACGCTGGTGCAGATCATGGATACGGTACGCGTAGTTGAGATAGTCGACGAGGAAGCAGCGTCCGTGAAACGATTTGAATTGTTTCCCGATATTTCGATTGGTGACGCACCAGTACTCAAGGGAGGTGCTTAGACGTGGTTAAGTCAGGTCGCGCAAAACGCATGGAAAAGCACCACAAGCGCAACAAAGGTGCCGGTACACTGAACCTTGTTTCGCTGATGGATATCTTCACGATTCTTGTGTTCTTCCTACTCGTTAACTCATCCGACGTAGAGACACTTCCAAACGCGAAAGACCTGCAGCTGCCAGAGTCGATTGCCGAGAAAAAAGCGAGGGAGACGGTTGTTATTCTGATCGGCAAGGTCGATTTGATCGTCCAGGGAACGCGGGTAGCCAAAATCGCCGACATTATGGCAACCAGAGGCAATGATATTCCCGAATTGCGGGAAGCGTTGTTGTCACAGAACGATCGTGTGCTGCGTCGTGAAGCGAATGATGATATTGCGGCTCGGGAAGTGACGATCATGGGGGACAAAGATATCCCGTACCGTTTGCTCAAAAAAGTCATGGCGACGTGTGCGGCGTCAGACTACGGACAGATCTCGCTAGCCGTGCTGCAGAAGAGTTCAGACAAGCTGGACAACATTCAGGCTGCACGATGATGCACACGGACGATGCTCGGGAGTGACGGAATTGGATCTGCCATTTTACAGAGAGTATGACCTGCCATGGACAACCGGCAGGAGTCAGGACAAGAAATTCCAGCGCCTGCTGGGAATAATATTCCTGATCTGTCTCGTACTCAGCATTGTGTGGCCGTTCATTCCCGTGCCCGAGCCGGATCCGTTCGATGTTGAAGATATACCGCCACGCATTGTCAAACTTCTGCTTGAAGAGAAACCCTTGCCGCCACCACCGCCACCACCGGTGGAACGGGAGCCGGAACCCGAAGCGATCAATCCCGAGCCGGAGAGAGTCGTAGAGGCCGATCCTGAGCCGGAACCCGAGCCAGTACCTGACCGTGCGGAAGTTGCCCGCGCCCAAGCGCAAGCGGCAATGATGCCGTTCGCTGCGGACTTGGCGGATCTGGTTGATAACGATTTACTTAACCAGGTTGCTGACCGCCGCGAGTTGAGCGCATCGGTTGGACGAGCCGTGCGCAATGAGCGTTCGATGATCACGTCGAAAGTCGGTTCAGCATCCGGCGGTATCAACACGGCGGCTATGAGCCGTAATACAGGCGGATCTGGTATTGCCGGCCGCTCAACTACGCGAGTCGCCAGTCCGGTCGCGGGAATAGGTCAGGCGGGCGGTGGTGCCAGACGATCCGGGTCGAGCGGCAAGGCATCTCGCTCGCGTGAGGAAATCGAACTTGTATTCGACAAGAACAAAGGCGCGATTTTTGCCCTTTACAATCGTGCGTTGCGCCGAAATCCGTCACTCGAAGGCAAGTTGGTTCTGAGACTGACAATTGATCCCAATGGGGTGGTCTCGTTTTGCGAGATTATTTCCAGCGAGTTGGGTGACGAGGAACTTGAGCGCAAGCTGGTGCAGCGCGTCAAGCTGTTCCGCTTCGACGCAAAAGATGTCGAAACGATCACTACCACCAAACCGATCGACTTTTTCCCGGCATAACCGGTCTTAATACTCATCGTGCCGGCGTACCCAGTCCATAGGGTACGTAAGCGCGAGCTGGTCGCGCTCAGTCTGCAGTGCCTTTTCCGCTGCTGACAGTTTGCGCTGCGCCGTCAGCCACGTAGCCGCATCAACAATATCCGTCACGGCGCCGAACCTCACTACGAGCAGCGAACAGCAATAATAACTTGCAATTTGAAAGTAATATCATAACAATCCGGTCATCGCAAGCAACGGTCACTGCTTCCATGAGCCATTCTTCGCGGCGCGAGAAATCCAATTGCCCGATTAGCTACAGCCTTGATTTATTTGGGGATCGCTGGACGTTATTGGTTCTGCGCGACCTGATACTGCATGGCAAGACGCGCTTTGCGGAATTTCAGGATTCAGATGAGAAAATCGCGTCGAACATCCTTGCCGAGCGATTGCGCCGTCTGGAGGGCCAGGGTGTCGTGGTCAGGCAAAAAGATCCAACCGATGCTCGTCAGAAGATTTATGCCGTGACCGATAAGGGACAGAGCCTCACACCCGTACTATTGGAGATCGCCGCATGGGGTGCCTCTCATGACCCACAAACCGGTGCTCCCGATGGTTTTGCGAACAGCTTCTACGCGGACCGCGAAGGCTATTACCGGGAGCATCGCCGTCGTATAGCAGAGCTCCTCGAGAAACAAGACGCCGGCTAGCGTTGTTGCCGGGGCGTACGACCGCGTAAACTCACGCGATGCGAAAAAAACAACTGGCATTATTCTGGGTGGCGGCCGTATTTTTGGTTCCGCTAATCACTCAGGCCGACCTGTCGATCGACCAGCTCGTACGTCAGGCAGGGATTTCTGAAGGCGATGTCGCGATTCGCGACGTGCCAGATTGGCGTGGCGCCCACAAAATTCTGATTTGGGATATCGGTATGGACCTTGATGGAATTATTGAGGAGTCAGCTGATGTAGAAATCATTGCGGTCGAAACGATGGCCGAGGCTTTACAATACGTAAGGGATGTCGATGCAATTGTCGGATTCTGCGATGACGAACTCTTCGCTGTGGCTGAACGACTGGTATGGGTGCAGATTTACTGGGCGGGTGCCGAACGCTGCCTGTCGGTTGCTGACGTCGCGAACGGCGATGTGATGATGACCAATATGCAAAAGATGTCATCGCCGGTAATCGCCGAGCATGCCATCGCGATGATGTTGTCGTTGGCCAGAAATCTGCCGCAATTCGTGCACGCAATGGAAAGCCGGGTCTGGGCCGATCGAGAAGCTGCGACTGAAGGTATGACGGCGATCGCGGGCAAGAAACTTCTGGTCGTCGGCCTGGGTGGAATCGGGACGGAGGTTGCGAGACTGGGCGCGGCATTGGGAATGCGTGTCTCCGCGACTCGCAACAGTTCACGTAATGGACCTGACTTCATTGAGTACGTGGGCCTGTCCCATGAATTGCATGAATTGGCAGCTGACTCGGATGTCGTCGTGAACGCTTTGCCACTAACTGACGCAACCAACGGCTTGTTCGGCGGGAAATTTTTTGCTGCTGTCAAACCAGGCGCCATATTCATCAATGTAGGGCGCGGTAAAACAGTGATAACCGCGGACTTGATTGCTGCGCTGGAGTCGGGTCAGATATCCGGCGCCGGTCTGGATGTCACAGAGCCGGAGCCACTGCCCGTGGACAGTCCGTTGTGGAGCAAAGAGAACGTAATCATCACGCCGCACGTTGCCGGAACTGGTGCTGAACGCGACAGGCATCGCATCTTGCTAATCGAAAATTTGCGGCGCTATATCGCCGGCGATCGGTTGCTGAATGTTGTCGATCCGGAAAAAGGGTATTGATGCATCAATGACGGATATCCCGGTCAAGAAGTACCGTGTCCGCCGCGCCAAAAAATGGCTGCAACGGACTCTGATTCCGTTTCCCATAGGCGCCTGCAAAGTCTTTGCCAAGTGGAATAAGGCGGATCGCAACGATTGGCCCCCGGCATCTCAGGAGAGCATGCCCGGTCTCGACCGCTACGAGTACAGCTGGCTGTCACAAAATGGTGAAGATGGCGTTATCCGCTATTTGTTCGATGCGATCGGTTATGAGTCACGCTGGTTTGTTGAATTCGGATTCGGTCCGGTGCAGTGCAATTGCTTGCGTCTTATGATCCACGAAGATTTTAGTGGCCTGTTGATGGATGGTAGTGACGAAAACGTTGACTTCTTCAATTATACGGCGAAAAAATTTGGTATTGAGCGGGTCAAAGCCGTGCGGACGTTCATTACACGCGGCAACCTGCAGGAGCTCATTACGAGCAACGGCGTGCCGCGCGATATCGACTTTCTATCGCTCGATGTAGACGGCAATGACTATTGGTTTTGGGAGGAACTGGAATGTGTTTCGCCGCGGGTCGTGTGTATCGAATATAACGCAGGCCTCGGACCCGACCTGTCATGGTCAGTGCCGTATGACGATGCGTTTGAACGTTATGCACAACATCCCAGCGGTTTCTTTCACGGTGCGTCACTGACCGCACTCGAAGCGCTGGGAAGACGCAAGGGCTATTACCTGATTGGCTGTGACCTGACCGGCACCAATGCATACTTTCTACGTGACGATAGTCGGATAGAGGGTGTATCGGTGTTGACGCCAAGGGAGGCCTTCAGACCGCACGCCAATTGGTTGGGACGAGGGATTTCAGAATCGGAGCAGCTTGGAATCATGAAATCCATGCGCTACGAGGAAGTCTGATTGCAATCGTCTGAGGGTTTTCTGCCGATCGCCCGAAGCGATGCGCGAGTGCTGGTGCTTGGCAGCCTGCCCGGGCAAAAGTCTCTTGCAGAACACGAGTACTACGCGCATTCACAGAACGCGTTCTGGCCTATCATGCGCGACATTTTCGGTATCATTGGCGACTACGCGCAACGATGTGAAAAACTCAGCGATCAAGAAGTGGCATTGTGGGATGTATTACATGCTTCGGTTCGACCGGGAAGCATGGACGCGGATATAAAGATTGCAACGGCTCGCCCAAACAATTTCCCGGCTTTCCTTGATGAATATTCGCGTATTGAACTTATTGCGTTCAACGGCAGGAAAGCAGAGCAACTGTTCAATCGGATGGTGCCGCGAGCGATATGGCAGCATCTTCGTTTGGTTGGATTGCCATCGACGAGTCCCGCGTATGCCGCAATGTCATTCTCAGGTAAACTCGAACTCTGGCGGGCAGGCCTCGCACTGTTGCACGACAGCTGCTAACGGTGATCGCGTATTCGTCGACAAGCGCGCTTACGGCTTTCGCATTCCATTCACGAACGTCGACATGATCGACGGTGATCCGGTGCGTCGAGGTGATATCGTCATTTTCGATTCGCCTCGGGATGGCAGACGATTGATCAAGCGCATTGTCGCTGTCGGCGGCGACCGGGTA
>JADFHE010000010.1:35284-78248 GCA_022567295.1 Pseudomonadota bacterium
ATTCCATTCACGAACGTCGACATGATCGACGGTGATCCGGTGCGTCGAGGTGATATCGTCATTTTCGATTCGCCTCGGGATGGCAGACGATTGATCAAGCGCATTGTCGCTGTCGGCGGCGACCGGGTAATGATTCGCGATGGCCATCTTGCAATTAACGGTCAATGGATGGCGACGCCGGTAAACGGCGACATCGAAGTCATTGGCGGCAAAGTTGTTGCGCTGAATCTGCAGGATGGCGGCGGGCCAATGCTCGAGGCTGGTGTTCCGGACGGCATGGTGCTGGCGATCGGTGATCATCGCGGCAACTCGGTCGATGGGCGGTTTTTTGGTGCGGTTTCAGAAGATGAAATCTACGGGCGCGCCGTGGCTGTATACTATCGCCGCGGCGCTGGTTTTGGCTGGCTCAAGTTGTAGTACCGGCGGGGCCCTGCTACAGCGCGCTATCGCCGGTTTCGCCCGTTCGGATACGCCATACCTGGTCAATACTGGTAACAAATATTTTGCCATCACCGACCTTGCCGGTCTTGGCAGCCTCGACAATGGCTTCGACGACACGTTCGACGGCATCGTCTGACACGGCGACCTCTATTTTGGCTTTCGGAAGAAAATCAACAACATACTCAGCGCCCCGGTAGAGTTCTGTGTGGCCTCGCTGGCGGCCAAAGCCCTTGACCTCGCTTACGGTCATGCCCTGAATGCCAACCTCACTCAAAGCGTTACGCACGTCATCCAGACGAAACGGCTTAACTATGGCTGTGACTAACTTCATTGGCTGCAACTCCGGGTCTCGCGATCGGTTCGCGGTATGCTAGCAATAGGCTTCTGCTATGTGTACAACTAAGCAATATTGAAAGGTGGAAATTACGATGAGCACAAACCCGGGTCTTCTCAAAGATCCAGCAGGTTGGCGCTACTACAGCGCAGCCATAGGCTACGCAGTCGGTGGCTATGCGTTGGGCATCGTCGGACTTTTTGACTCTTTCTGGCTGGTCAACGTAGCGGCAACTCTGTTGCTCGCGCATGCGATGACGATTGCGGCCTACTTGATCCACGAGTGCGGTCATAACCTGATTTTTCAACGCAGTCGTAACAATGCCAAGCTAGGCCGTGTCATGAGCTGGCTGTGCGGCGCTGCCTACGGAACGTACGAAGATATGCGCTATAAGCATTTTCGACATCATGTAGACAATGACGATGTCGTCTGGTTCGCATACGACGATTTCTTCGAGCGCCATCCTGTTTTGACCAATATCACCCGTGTCCTGGAGTGGGCATATGTACCGGCCCATGATCTGATCATGCACTTTGTAATGGTGTTTACATCATTCGTTATTCCACAGCGCCGTAATCAGCGACTGAGGAATGTGACCGTTATCTTGATTCGCGGCAGTTTGTTCGCCGCCGTTTTCATTCTGGCGCCGAAAGTTGCGCTGCTTTACATGCTGGCCTATCTCATCATGGTGCATGTATTGCGTTTCATGGACAGCGTGCAGCACGACTACCCGTACAGCACGACACTGTTTGAAACCTCAACGGCACCGCACAAAGGTGACAGCGACTGGGAGCAGGAGCACACGTTCAGCAATACACTGTCGCTGCGATTTCCGAAGTTGAACTGGCTGACGCTTAACTTCGGTTATCACAATGCACATCATGCCAACATGAATCTGCCATTTTATCGACTGCCGGCCCTGCATGCTGAGCTTAGCGGCAACGACCCTGCTTTCGTCATTCCCTTCATGGCACAGCTCAAGCTTTATCACCGGAACCGGGTATCGAGAATCTACAATCCGCAAACGGAGCATTACCCGCAGGGCAGGGAGTACCTGCGCACCGCACAAACGGGTGACGGGCCAATCGGTGGCAATGCGGCGTCTTTCCTCACCTCATTCTAATTGGACCACTGGGGGTAGCGGGGATGTCCGATGGCATAGGAAAAATCGGTTGGATCGACATTACGGTTGACGATGCTACAGGTCTTCGCAATTTCTACGAAAAAGTCGTAGGTTGGAAAGTCGAGGATACCAGCATGGGTGATTACTCGGACTACACGATGATGTCACCCGGCGATGGCGAAGCGATTTGCGGCATCTGTCATGCCCGCGGCAGCAATACGGACTTGCCCGGTGGTTGGCTGATTTACATCGTGGTGGCTGACGTTGAAGCGAGCGCAGCGGCGGCGTTGTATCAACCCTGACAAGGCAACGGCGTTTGCATTCGGTATTTAACAGTCCCGCCTGGCACACGGAAGTCGCCGACCTGGTCGGCGCAGACGATGGCCAGTCCGTTGCCGAGGGTTTGATTTCGTTCATCTGTTCGACCGTCTCGAACAATGGCACTAGCCTGTTGGCATTTCATAAAGATGCGTCGCCCGAAGTACTGCACCATTCACTTGCTCCGCAGAGGGTGCGACATTACCTTGATCGGTATCTGGCCGGCCCATATCTTCTGGACCCGTTGTATCAATTAGCGTTGCGCACGGAAAAACCAGCGATGTGTCGGTTCCGCGATTCACAGCCCGATCGGTTTCATTCCAGTGAGTACTATCGTCAGTACATTGAACGTACTCATCTGGTGGACGAAATGGATTTCCTGCTCGGTGTGTCGTCGACCAGTGCTCTCGTCGTCGTCTGTGGTCGTACGGAAAAACGCTTCACGCGTGCCGAATTGAGTCGCCTGCGGCTAATTGAGCCGATCGTACGGTCTGCGATGCAAAGGGTATGGGACAGCAGGGAAAGCGTCGCCGCAGGTGATGACAATCACCGTGACATGCACCAGCGACTAACCCGTTGCTTTGAAAACTTCGGTAAAGGCGAGCTGACGCATCGCGAACGGCAGATAACGCAACTACTGTTGCGCGGTCATTCATCCAAATCGACAGCCCGCGAACTCGGTATAGCCCCGGGGACAGTAATGGTTCACAAACGCAATTTATTTGCCAAGCTGGGGATCACGTCCCAGTACGAGTTATTCTCCAGTTTTATTGATGCTCTGACTGATTCCTGAGTCGACGAATACCACGCGGACGGTATTCAAAATCTGGGCATAAGTCGGGACAATTAATTATCATCGCAATGGGAGTTTTGCACAGATGTTCGAATTCGATTTTGGTCATGGCGAAGAGCTTGACCTGCTGAGAGATACTGTTCGCGACTTCGCTACCGATCGCATTGCACCGCGTGCAGCGACGATCGATGCAAGTAACGAATTTCCGGCCGACCTGTGGCCAGAACTAGGTGATCTCGGTTTGTTGGGCATTACGATCGAGGAAAAATACGGTGGTTCCGATCTGGGCTATCTCGCGCATGTGATCGCGATGGAAGAGATCAGCCGGGCATCGGCATCCGTCGGCCTGTCGTACGGTGCGCACTCAAACCTCTGTGTCAATCAACTACACCGTTGGGGCAATGAGGAGCAAAAGCAGAAGTACCTGCCGAGCTTGGTCTCTGGCGAGTTTCTCGGCGCACTGGCCATGAGCGAGACGGGCGCCGGATCCGACGTAATGGGAATGCGCACTACGGCCGTGCGAGATGGCGCTGAGTTTGTGCTGAACGGCTCCAAGATGTGGATCACCAATGCACCCTGCGCGGACCTGATGATTGTCTACGCAAAGACCGACCCGGACGCAGGGTCGGGTGGTATCAGCGCATTCCTTGTAGAGCGCAATTCGCCCGGGCTGTCCACTCTGCAAAAGCTGGACAAACTCGGCATGCGCGGCTCCGATACGAGCGAGGTACTATTTGAAGACTGTCGGATTCCGGTGAGTAATCTGCTGGCCGAGGAGGGCAAGGGCGCCGCCATCCTGATGAGCGGGCTGGATTATGAGCGCGTGGTTCTGTCAGGCGGCTCATTGGGAATCATGGCGGCGTGTATGGATCTCATCATGCCCTACGTACACGACCGCAAGCAATTCGGGAAAGCGATTGGTGAATTCCAGCTCATGCAGGGCAAAATCGCAGACATGTATACGGCCCTCAACTCCTGTCGCGCGTATGTCTATGCCGTAGCGAAAGCCTGCGACCGCTCACAGGCTACCCGCTTCGACGCTGCAGGATGTATTCTAGTTGCAGCCGAAAAAGCGACCTGGATGGCCGGTCAGGCCATTCAGACACTCGGCGCTAACGGCTACATCAACGAGTTTCCGGCAGGCAGACTCTGGCGCGATGCGAAGCTTTACGAAATAGGTGCCGGGACCAGCGAAATCAGGCGAATGCTGATCGGCCGCGAGTTATTTAACGCGACCCAATAGGATACACGTGCCAATAATCAAGACGAAAATCGATCGCTTGTCAGAGGATTTCGAGAAAAACACAGCAGCGCACCGGGGGTTGGTCACAGAACTCAAGGAAGTTGATGACTACGTAATGCAGGGCGGCCCTGAACGCTCCCGCGAAAAGCATTTGTCGCGCGGCAAGTTGATGGTTCGGGATCGGATCAGGTCGCTATTGGATCCCAACACCGACTTTCTCGAGATTGGCCGGCTGGCAGCCTGGCGTGTGTACACCGATGACATTCCGAGTGCGGGCATCGTTACGGGTATTGGCCGGATTCACGGAATCGAGTGCATGATCGTCGCTAATGACGCGACCGTAAAGGGCGGCACCTATTATCCGTTAACCGTTAAGAAACATCTGCGTGCTCAGGAAATCGCTGCTGAGAACCGGTTACCGTGCATCTATCTGGTTGACTCGGGCGGTGCATTCTTGCCCCGTCAGGACGAAGTGTTTCCGGATCGCGACCATTTTGGCCGGATTTTCTATAACCAGGCGCAGTTGTCGGCGGCCGGAATTCCGCAAATTGCCGTGGTGATGGGTTCCTGCACAGCGGGCGGAGCGTACGTCCCGGCGATGTGCGACGAATCGATTATCGTTCGAAATCAGGGCACTATTTTTCTGGCAGGCCCACCATTGGTAAAGGCGGCGACCGGTGAGGATGTTGACGCCGAGACCCTCGGTGGTGGCAGCGTGCATGCCCGAATCTCGGGCGTGGCCGACCATCTCGCGGATGACGATGCGCATGCGCTGTCGATTGCTCGAGATATCATCGACAACCTGAACGTAACGCGCGAACCTTTTGCTGGCAGGCGCGAGTCCCAGGATCCGGCGTACCCGGCGGATGAGATATACGGCATCGTATCTCGCGAGTACCGGTTTCAATACGACGTACGCGAAGTGATTGCACGCATCATCGACGCGTCGGAATTCCAGGAGTTCAAGAAACTTTATGGGGCGACGCTGGTTTGTGGTTTCGCACACATTGACGGTTACCCGGTGGGTATCGTAGCCAACAACGGCATTCTGTTTTCTGAGTCCGCGCAGAAAGGTGCGCATTTTGTACAACTCTGCAACAGGCGACGTATCCCATTGGTGTTCCTGCAAAACATCACAGGATTTATGGTCGGTAAGCGCGTAGAGCACGCCGGAATTGCCAAAGACGGCGCGAAAATGGTCAACGCCGTGGCAACCGCAAACGTCCCGAAATTCACGGTTATCATTGGTGGATCCTTCGGCGCCGGCAATTACGCCATGTGTGGTCGCGCGTACAGCCCGAATTTGATGTGGATGTGGCCGAATGCACGTATATCAGTAATGGGTGGTGAGCAGGCATCACTGGTGCTCTCTACAATAAAAGCCGACGGTCTCGAAGCGCGTGGCGAGGATTGGCCCGAGAATGAAAAAGCGGACTACGAAAACAGGATTCGTCAGCAGTACGAAATTCAGGGACATCCGTTTTACGCGAGTGCCCGCCTCTGGGACGACGGCGTTATTGATCCCGCTGACACGCGGCGCGTATTGGCTCACGGTTTGTCAGCGGCCATGAATCGATCGATAAAGGCTGAGGCGCCATACGGCATATTTCGAATGTAAGTCCATGTACAATCAGAACATTCGATAAATGGACGAATCATGCCGCTTGACTACGATGAGCTAATGGCGACAGAGGTCATCGACCTGCCACTCAGTTACTCCGATTCCGAAGCGATCCTCTACGCTCTGAGCGTTGGGATGGGTCGCAATCCCCTCGATCGCAAGGAATTGCCTTACGTCTTCGAGCAAGGACCGGCATTCAAGACGGTGCCGACACTGGCGACCGTACTGGTACCTGACATGTTTCCTCCAGGGCTGGGTTGGGACTACAGTCAGATATTGCATTCGGAGCAGCGTATGCAGCTGTACCGGCCATTGCCACTCAAGGCGGATCTTCTGATTAACAAGCGAGTGTCTGGCGCTTTTGACTGGGGTCCGCGCAATGGGGCATTGATCCTGTTTGAGGCAGAGGGACGGCTGGCGAGCGATGACACCGTGTTATTTACGTTGGGGTGCACCGTCATTGCTCGCGGAGACGGCGGCTTTGGTGGTCCGGTAGGCAAAGGGCCGAAACCTCATCGGGCACCCCATCGCGACCCCGACTTGAGCTGCGATATCGAAACGCGTGAGGATCAGGCGCTGCTGTTCCGGCTCACAGGTGATCGTAACCCATTGCACGCGGATCCGGCTGAGGCGGCCAAAGTTGGTTTTGATGTACCGATTTTGCACGGTATGTGCAGCTACGGTATCGCCTGTCGCGCCATACTCAAGACGATTTGTGACTACGACTACACGTTGATCGAAAACTTCGAGGCTCGATTTTCGGCGCCTGTTTTTCCGGGTGACACGATCACCACGGACATGTGGCAGGATGGCAATATCGTATCTTTCCGGTGTACCGTAAAAGATCGTGGCACGATCGTGTTGCGAAATGGCAAGTGCACGTTGGCCGTCTGAATCAGGGGTCTCGCATTGAATGACCGAATAGAGATAGCCATCGATGCCCACGTTGCCGATGTAAAACTGAATCGACCGGACAAGCTCAATGCTCTGGATGTGCGAATGTTCGAGGCACTTGGCGAAGCAGCGGATCGCGTCGCCAGCGATCGCTCGATACGCGCTGTTGTTCTTCGTGGTGCCGGTGGAAATTTCTGTGCCGGGATCGATCTGAGTGTACTGGCGGATTCCGAACTTGATTTTGGCGAAGCGCTGAAGACATGCATCGAACCATCGGCCGCTAATGTTTTTCAGCGCGCCGCGTATGCGTGGCGCGAATTACCGATTCCCGTCATCTGTGCGATTGAAGGTGTTGCTTTCGGTGCCGGAATGCAGATCGCGCTGGGTGCCGACATACGTTACGCTGCAGTGGACGCGAAATTTTCTATTATGGAGGCCAAATGGGGAATTATCCCGGACATGGGAATTAGCACCACTTTGCGCCACCTCGTGGCGCCGGATCGCGTCAAGGAACTGTCCTGGTCGGCCCGCATACTCGGCAGCAATGAGGCCCTGGCACTGGGGTTGATCACGGCTGTAGAAGACGATCCGATAGGCGCCAGTCGCGAATTTGCGATCAATTGCGCAGAAAAATCGCCGGACGCAATTCGTGGCATTAAATCACTGGTCAATCGGGCGTGGCAGATGTCCGAAAAGGACTCGCTGGCTTTCGAAGCACATCTACAATTTGGCATCATTGGTGCTGAGAACCAGGTTGAGGCTGTGAACGCCAACCTGAGCAAAAGACGACCTGAATTCAAGGACTGAACACAGCGACAGAATGGCTACTGAGCCGGAACTTTGACCGGGTCCGGTACTCCAACACACAGTCACAAGTAGGAAATATCGGTCACTAACTTGTCCACACTTCACAGAATCTTTTACGGTGCCGGGTGCGCGGTGCTGTTATTGGCGTCGGGCTTTGCGATTGCGCAAAAGTCTTCGGGTTTATCGGTCGATGTGCCCGAGAGCAGGACCATGGCGACGCAGCGCAGGGTCGACGAATTATTTGATGCTGGTAATTATAAGCGGGCATTTTTCCTTTACCGGAATGAGCTGGCGCCACTCGGCGATAAGTATGCACAGTATATGGTCGGTTACATGTATCTGTCCGGAAAGGGTATTGACGAAGATTACGTAGCAGCATCGGCCTGGTACCGATTGGCGGCAGAGCGAGGCACCAGAGAATTTATTGCAGTTCGCGATCAACTCACGCGGAATTTGACAGACGAGCAAATTTTCCGTTCCGATGCGCTATACAGCAAGCTACGCCGCGAATATTGTGACCTGGTTATTCTACTGTCGTTTATCAAGCGTGACGTGAGCGAACTTCAAATTAAGACGGGTACGCGCGTCAACAGTCGAAGCAGCCCGATATTGATTGTCGAAACTCGAATCGGCAGAGTGCGGACCGGATTCGACTACTACAGCGGTATACGAGATAAGCTCGAAGATCGGCTGCGGTTGCTGAAGGAGGTTGGCGATTTTCAGGACCTGGAAATCGACCCGGACCATGTCAATGTGCATGAACTCGAGCGCCGAGTTGAGGCGCGACTAAGCTTCGGCGAGTAATCGTTCGCCGTGCAGTCCACGCGCCAGTATTTCCGGAAATTCATCGACGAGTTTCATTCCCATATCCGGGTCGCCGTGGTACCACTTCGGAATCCAGTTGATCGATCCCATTATGGCGTTGCCGGTCATGCGAATATTGCAGGACGTAATGCTGCCATCTGTGATACCAGCTTGCAGTACTGCTTCAAAGTTCTTGCTGTGGGTTCTGGACAACTCGAGAATTTCATCGCGATGCTCGGAATCGAGTGATGGAATCTCGCTCATGATGGCAATTGGGCCGCGGTCACCTACCATCATCTCGATGTGGTAGCGCAAATACCGCAGCATGACGTCCATCCCGTTGTTGCCGTCAGCCTGTGCCTGCTCCAGGGCCTCACGACCAAGATCAGCCGCACGCACATAACAAAGGTAAACAAGTTCTTCCTTATTGCGAACGTAGTAATAGAGCGCGGCATCCGTAAGGCCCAGCACACTGGCTACGTCACGCAATGAAGTGCCGCTGAATCCCTTCTGGTTGAAGCACTGCGCGGCGGCTTTGAGCATGCGACCTTTTTGCAGCTGAAATCGCGTTTCTTCGGCGTCTGTCGCCATGGTAATTCGTATTCCCGGGCGGCCCACTGAGACGCGGGCACTTGAGTTCTGAGTCGATCTGCATTATTTTAATCCAGATTAAAATAATTGCAACTCCAAAAGTCACTGATTTTTAAGGAATTTCGGCTAATGAGTACCGTAGCCAGCGATCTGCCAGGCGTCTCCGGCAAGACTCGCGAAGCGCCGCTGCGCTTTGTGACAGCAGCCTCATTATTTGACGGCCACGACGCCGCGATCAACATCATGCGGCGCCTGATTCAGGCGCGTGGCGCCGAGGTAATCCATCTCGGGCACAATCGCAGTGTCGATGACATTGTGCGTGCTGCGATTCAAGAGGATGCCGACGGGATTGCGGTTAGTTCGTATCAGGGCGGCCACAACGAATTCTTTCGCTACATGATCGATCGGCTGAGTGAGTCGGGAGCCGGCCACATAAAGGTATTCGGTGGCGGTGGCGGCACGATTACTCCTGATGAGATCAAGTCGCTGATGGAATACGGGGTCGAGCGCATTTATCATCCACATGACGGCATGGAGCTTGGACTGGAGGCGATGATTGAGGATCTCGTCAAGCGCACGGTCACGGGAAGGCGAACGATAGGAGCGCCAACCACCGTTGACCGCGCGGATATCACAAACATCGCGGCGACCATATCTGCTTTGGAAGAGGGTGTGTACAGCGATATCGAGCTGTCGACATTACGCAAGCAATGGCAAGTACAGGCAGGGCAGGTTCCCGTTATCGGAATTACTGGCACCGGTGGTGCGGGCAAGAGCAGCGTTACCGACGAACTCCTGAATCGGTTCCTGGCCTGTTTCAAAGATCTGCGTATTGCTGTTGTGGCCGTCGACCCGACACGACGCCGCACGGGAGGCGCGCTGCTCGGTGATCGTATCCGCATGAATTCGTTGCGTTCCGAGCGCGTGTACATGCGCTCGATCGCAACACGCCGGCAGCATCTTGCCACCAGTGAAATGCTGAGCGACCACATCCTGTTTCTTAAATCACTGGGATTTGACCTGGTCATCGTAGAGACGGCGGGTATCGGCCAGAGTGACAGTGAAATTGTCGACATGGTGGATTTTTCCGTCTACGTCATGACCAGTGAGTACGGCGCGGCCAGCCAGCTGGAAAAAATCGATATGCTCGATTTCGCCGATCTGATCGTACTGAACAAATACGACAAGCGTGGCGCGGAAGACGCACTGCGTGATATTCGAAAACAGTGGAAACGCAACCACGTCGCTTTCGCCGTAGCGGACGACGAGATTCCGGTATTTCCGACCATTGCCAGCCAGTTCAATGATCCGGGCGTCAGCTGGATGTTCAAGCAGCTTTGCCGCGGTGTTGTCCAAAAATCCGGGCTGGATGAAAGTGACTGGACTCCTGATATCGACACCAGCAACAAAGAACCGCGATCGACAGCGGCAATTCCCGGCGCTCGCATCCGTTACCTTGCCGAAATAGCAGAACAGGGCCGCGTGGCTAACAACCGGGTCGATTCTCAGGCCGCCGTCGCGAGTCGCGCGCAGCATATTTACGAGTCTCTGAAGCTTCTGGAGGACTCGAATCTCCCGCACGAACTCGAGCTGTACAAGAGCGACGATGTGCTCGAAGGCAAGGATCGCAGCCTCATCGTGCTGCGGCAGCGCTACCAGGAAGCCATCTCGGACTTGTCTGCCGAGTCGATTCGCTTGTTGCAGGAGTGGCCGGCGCGCAAGGCTGGCGTAAAGTCAGACCAGTACAGCTATACGGTGCGAGGCCGCAAGATAACCGGCAGCAATTATCTCAGGAGCCTGAGTCACCAACACATTCCGAAAATCGCAGCGCCAGAGTTCACGGACTGGGGTGAGTTACTAACATTTTTGTCCAAGGAAAACCTTCCGGGTGCCTACCCCTATACGGGTGGCGTCTATCCGTATCGACGTCTTGGCGAAGATCCGACGCGGATGTTCGCTGGTGAGGGTACTCCGGAACGCACCAATCGACGTTTCCATTACCTGTCACAGGGTCAGACCACGGCACGTTTGTCGACGGCATTCGATTCGGTCACTTTGTACGGTGAGGATCCGCATGAGCGTCCGGACATATACGGCAAGGTCGGCAACTCCGGAGTGTCAATCGCCACCGTCGACGACATGAAGAAACTGTACTCGGGCTTTGATCTGTGTGCACCAACGACGTCAGTATCCATGACGATCAATGGTCCCGCACCTATGATCCTTGCATTTTTCATGAACACGGCCATCGACCAGCAGATTGAAAAATACTTGCGTGAGAGTGGCAAGTGGGAAGATGCGCAGAAGACGATTGACGCCTGGTTCAAGAATCGCGAGCGACCGTGCTATGAAGGTGATCTTCCCGATGGCAATGACGGTCTTGGACTGGGTTTACTGGGTATATCGGGCGATCGGGTGGTCGACGCCAATACCTACGCTCGCATACGAAAAGACACGCTCGCTACGGTTCGCGGCACGGTGCAGGCCGACATTCTGAAAGAGGACCAGGCGCAGAACACCTGTATTTTCTCGACCGAATTTGCGATGCAGATGATGGGGGATATGCAGCAGTACTTTATTGACAATAAGGTACGCAATTACTATTCGATATCGATAAGCGGTTATCACATTGCTGAGGCGGGAGCGAATCCGATCAGCCAGCTGGCGTTCACGCTGTCCAATGGATTCACGATCGTCGAGTACTACCTGGCTCGCGGCATGGACATAAATGATTTCGCGCCTAATTTAAGTTTTTTCTTCTCCAATGGCATGGATGCCGAGTACACGGTGATCGGTCGCGTGGCGCGCCGTATCTGGGCACGTGCTATGCGTGAGCGTTACGGTGCGAGCGCGCGTTCGCAGATGCTGAAGTACCACATTCAAACATCGGGTCGCAGCCTGCATGCGCAAGAAATCAGTTTCAATGACATTCGTACGACGCTGCAGGCGATGTATGCCTTGTTCGACAATTGCAACAGCCTTCACACCAACGCATTCGACGAGGCGGTCACTACGCCGACGGAACAGTCTGTTCGCCGCGCCGTCGCAATCCAGTTAATTATTTCTCAAGAACTCGGTCTGAATTTTTGCGAAAACCCATGGCAGGGTTCGTTCGTTGTCAGCGAACTGACGGATCTCGTCGAAGAAGCCGTCTACCAGGAATTTGAGCGTATTTCGGAACGCGGCGGCGTCCTCGGTGCGATGGACACGATGTATCAGCGCGGCAAAATTCAGGAAGAGAGCCTTTACTATGAAAGTCAGAAGCATGACGGAACGCTGCCGCTCATTGGCGTGAATACGTTTCTGCCGAAAGCAGGGCAGGAAGATGAAGTGCATAAACTGGAGCTCATCCGCTCCACGGATTCTGAAAAGCAAGACCAGTTACGTCACTTGCGCGGCTTTCAGGCGGCCCACAGCGACGACAGTGACGCAGCTCTATTGCGTCTGCAAGTCAAGGCACGTGAGCGCAGCAACGTTTTCGCCGAGCTCATGGAGACGGTCAAATCCAGCTCGCTGAGCCAGATATCGGCGGCGCTGTATGACGTTGGTGGCGAGTATCGACGCAACATGTAGCGCGGACTTGTAACGCCTGCCGGGCGGCGTATAATGACTTGCTTGTTGATAGCAAGTAAATATGCCCGTTGCATAAAGCCAATACATCACTGACACAGGCGGAGCGCACGGCGCTCTCCGATAACGCCATGCTGGATGCCGCTCTGGACCTGATTCTAAAATACGGTACCGAGAAAACGACGCTGGCGATGATCGGCGAGGCGGCCGGCTATAGCCGCGGTCTGGCCACCTACCGGTTCGGCTCCAAAGCCGGCTTGTACGACGAAATATGTAAGTCCATCTCGAGAAACTGGCTCGAGTATTTGACTCGAGGTGTGGGCGACAAGGTCGGCATTGAGGCTATGTGTGCCGCACTCGACGCGATACGAAAATTTGTCTAAGACTCACCACGCGAGGGCCGCGTGCTGCAAATATTGCACTGTGGATCAGCCAGCCCGGGGTCCGAGTTCCCGGACACATCGATCGGCATACACAAACGACAATGTTCGGATGTCGCCGAATGGGTACGGCTGGGACAGGCTGGTGGTGAGATTCGCGCGGACGTCGAAGCTGACGCGGTTGCAAGCCATTACGTTTCATACATCTCCGGGATGTCTTACCTGTGGCTAACCAATCCAAAGACCTTCAATTTTTCGACGACAAATGCCGAAATGAAAAGGCAGCTGCGGTCGTCACTCGCAGCAACTGCCGCGTAGGAGCAAGCTCATGATGGACACAGTAATTTACGATCAGCACGACGCGGTCGCCATTATTTCGATGAACCGGCCCGACTCACTCAACGGTTTTACGACGGAGCTGTGTGCGGACTTGTTGCTGGCCATTGAAAAAGCGCAACGCGACGATTCGGTTCGAATAATAGTGCTGACAGGTGAAGGCCGGGCATTCAGCGCTGGCGCCGACCTGAAGCAGGGCTTCGTCGGTGATCGAACAACGCAAGGAAAATTGCTGTTTGAGTACGCACCGGTATTGACGGCTATTGCGCAAATCCCGAAGCCCGTCATTGCTGCGGTGCCGGGATTCGCGGCCGGCATCGGCTTGTCATTCGCCATGCACTGTGACCTCCTGGTAATGGCGGACGACTCGTTTTTGTTGTCGCCGTTTACAACGATTTCATTAGTCCCTGACGGTGGTGCCAACTGGTTGCTCGTCAGACAGCTCGGCTATCACCGGGCCTATCAGCTCAGCATTGAATCCGAGCGAGTTAGCGCCGAACGCTGTCTGGAACTTGGCATCGCGAACAAGGTGGTGGCGAAAGATGAGTTGCGTGACGCAACGATTGCGTGGGCGAAAGAACTTAGCAAGCGAGCACCCCTGTCACTCGCTGCAACCAAGAAAGTGATGCGGTACGCGATGGACAACGACTGGTTCAGCTGCTTCACGATGGAAGCAGAAGAACAGGAAAAATTACGGGCATCCGACGATGCCAAAGAGGGCGTCGCCGCATTCTTCGAAAAACGCGAAGCCAATTTCACTGGAAAATAGACCGATAACCGAGAATCTTGATGGACCGAAACATATTTGATAACGAACACGAGATGTTCCGCGACGCAGCGCGGGCCTTCTACCAAAATGAAGTGAAGCCGCACAGCGACCGCTGGCACGAGCAGGGCATTGTTGATCGTGAAGCGTTTCTGAAGGCCGGCGAACAGGGCATGCTGCTCATGTGGGCCGATGAAATGTACGGTGGGGCAGGTGTCCATGATTTTCGATTTGAGCAAATATTGATTGAGGAAATTGCCAAGCACGGTGATCCTGGATTTTTCATGACGCTACACAGTCGACTGGTTGGCCCGTACATTGGCGAACTGGGAACTGATGAACAGAAACAGCGCTGGCTGCCAAAATGTGTGTCGGGTGAGCACGTGCTGGCTGTCGCCATCACCGAACCTGGCGGGGGCAGTGATGTCGCAGGTATACGCACCAAGGTTGAGGACAAGGGTGATCATTACCTGCTGAATGGTTCGAAGACATTTATCTCGAACGGTATTCTGGCCGACCTCGTCGTCGTCGTTGCGCGCACCGATACGAGTCGCCACGGCCTCAGCTTGTTCGTTGTGGAACGCGGTATGGAAGGCTTCGAACGCGGCAAGAATCTCAAGAAAATGGGTATGAAGAGTCAGGATACGGCTGAGTTGTTTTTTAATAACGTCAAACTGCCGAAGGACAACCTGCTGGGCGAGTGGAATCGCGGTTTCTACCATCTTATGCACTTTCTTGCAGAAGAACGGTTATTGGGTGCCTGCCAGTATCTCGCCAATTCCGAAGCTGCATTCGAGGCGACGATGGAATACACCCAGGAACGCAAGGCGTTTGGCCGGGTGATCGCAGATTTTCAAAATACGCGCTTCAAGCTGGCGGACATGCGTACACAGATGGATGTAGCGCAGTCTTTTGTGGACCGCTGCGTACTCGAGCACAACGAGGGCAATCTCTCGGCTGAAGATGCGGCCAAAGCAAAACTATTCTGCAGTGAACTCGAGGCCCGGGTGACGGACGACTGTGTGCAGTTGCACGGTGGCAACGGTTACATGGATGAGTACCCGGTCAGCCGCATGTACGCTAATGCCCGCATTTCCCGAATCTATGCCGGCACCTCGGAAATCATGCGGGAAATCATCGCGCGATCTCTCGGTCTCGACCCGCGCAAGAAAAACAAGGCGGCATAAATGCGCGCGGCATTCATCGGGCTCGGTGTCATGGGGTATCCCATGGCCGGCTACCTGGCCAGCACTGGCCACGAGGTGACCGTCTATAACCGTACTGCGGCAAAGGCGGAATCCTGGTGCGCAGAATTTGGTGGCCAGTCTGCAGAAACCCCGGCGAGTGCGGCTAAAAATGCAGAGATCGTGTTTTCCTGTGTCGGCAACGACGATGACGTTCGCGACGTCTTGCTCGGTGACTGCGGTGTCATGGCGTCAATCGCCAGCGGTGCAATGATTGTCGACCACACAACCGCATCAGCCACCATTGCCCGTGAGATTGCCGACATAGCTGGCTCGCACTCGGTCGGTTTTCTTGATGCGCCTGTGTCGGGTGGCCAGGCGGGCGCCGAATCCGGCCAGTTATCCGTCATGGTCGGTGGTGCCGCGGATGATTTCGAACGAGCGGAGCCCGTTATTGACTGCTATGCGAAGGCGGTCACGCATATCGGTCCCGTCGGCGCCGGGCAACTAGCGAAGATGGTTAACCAGATTTGTATCGCTGGCATCGTGCAGGGTTTGGCGGAAGGACTGCACTTTGCCAAGCAAGCTGGATTGGACCCGGCCGTCGTTATTGAGTCGATCTCCAGGGGTGCCGCACAGTCGTGGCAAATGGAGAATCGATGGCAGACGATGGTCAACGATGAATTCGACTTCGGCTTTGCCGTTGACTGGATGCGTAAAGACCTGGCTATCGCGCTCGATGAGGCCGATAAAAATAGCGCAACGCTTGAGCTAACGCGCCTCGTCGACCAGTTCTATGCCGAGGTGCAGGATCTCGGCGGCAAACGCTGGGATACATCCAGTCTCATTGCACGGCTGTAACTAGTGCTATCATGCCCGCCTCACAGGGGTGGCCTTTCGGCCTGAGATCCGCAGTTTCGCCAGACGCCCTGGCAGTACGGGAACCCTTAGTACCTGATCCGGTTAATGCCGGCGTAGGAAGGGAATCATGAACATATTCGCAAGGTCGTGGCTGTCAGCCGCATTGCTATTCTCCCCGCTGTCCGTCTTCGCGGACAATGTCATCGACGAAATCGTTGTCACCGCTGATTTCCGCGAGCGCACCGTCGCCGAAATGCCCTCGAGCATCAGCGCAATGGACGCTAGTTTCATCGAGGAGATGGCCGTGCAGCATTTCGAGGAACTCGTCAATGTTGTGCCGAACCTGAACTGGTCCGGTGATGGGAATCGCGCGCGCTATTTTCAAATCCGCGGTGTCGGAGAGCTGGAGCAGTATCAGGGCGCACCGAATCCGTCGATCGGATTTCTGATTGATGATATTGATTTCAGTGGCATCGGGACGGTTGCAACTTTGTTTGATATTCAATCGGTTGAAGTGTTGCGTGGATCGCAGGGCAGCCGCTATGGGGCCAGTGCGCTGGGCGGATTGATATATCTGCAATCGACGACGCCATCAAGTGAACGCGGTGGTCGCGTTCAGGTTACGGCCGCGGGTGACAGCGCGTCGTCGATCGGTGTGGCATTCGGTGGCGCCTTGAACGACGCAAAATCGCTGCTGTTTCGATTTAGCGCACAAACCCACCAGAGCGACGGCCACCGCACTAACTCGTACCTGAATCGCGACGATACCAACGGCCGTGACGAAACAGCCGTAAAGTTGCGCCTGAATTTCGTACCGTCTGATAGTTTCACGGCGAAACTGGCAGTGCTATATAGCGATATTAACAACGGCTACGATGCGTTCGCGCTTGATAATAGTTACACAATGTTATCCGACAAGCCCGGCAAAGATGCCCAGGAAAGCATTGGTGCTTCACTGCGAATGGACTGGACGGGACCCGGTAGTCTTGAGCTGGCATCGGTCACGGCGATGGCAGATTCAGATATCGATTTCAGTTTCGATGCCGACTGGGGCAATGACGACAGTTGGGCACCCGTCACCTACGACTTTACTTCTGTAAGCGATCGGAAGCGCAAGACCTTGAGTCAGGAGATCCGTATTTCCTCAGATCGCTGGCTGGTCGGTATCTATGCTCTCAACCTCAAAGATAATCTGCAGACCGTTAATCTCGGTGATTACTACGATCCCATTAATGATTATGCGGACAGTCTCGACGATTCTTTCGCCAGTGACTATGAGGCAACGAATATTGCGTTGTTTGGTCAGTTCGATCACGATTTTAATGACACGACTCGGCTGAATGCAGGTCTTCGATTCGAACGTCGAGCTGTGGACTACATCGACACTGCCGGCCTGGTTGCCAATCCTTCCGAATCCCTGTGGGGAGGGGAACTGAGCATTAGCCACGACCTTCGCGAATCGATAACGGTATTCGCCAGTCTGTCCAAGGGCTACAAGGCCGGCGGATTCAATCTTGGCGACGTTCCTCCCGACCTGCGGGCTTTCGCGGCCGAAGAATTATGGACCGTCGAGGTCGGCGTCAAAGCTACGCTGCTCGACAACACCCTGCGATTCAATGCGTCACTATTCAGCAGCCGCCGTGTTGACCAGCAGGTACGCACATCATTTCAAATATTTCAGGGCGATCCGACGTCGTTCGGCTTTGCCACCATCAACGTCGACAAAGGTGAGACTTTCGGTCTTGAGACCGATATTCGCTGGTATCCACGTGACCACTGGGAACTGTACACGAGCATTGGTTTGCTGCATGCAACGCTCGGTGAGTTCCCGGCTTTGATAAGCGGACCTGACGGCCGCGATCAAGCGCACGCGCCTGCATACACCTTTGCCGGTGGCATCGTCTACCGAGCCGCAAACGGTGCCTTCGCCCGCGTCGATGCGACAGCAAAAGACACGTTTTATTTTGACGTCAGTCACGACCAGAAGTCGGAACCGTTTGAACTCGTCAATGCCCGCATCGGCTATGAAGACGAGGCCTGGATTGTGTCTCTCTGGGTGAGAAATCTGTTCGACAGGAACTACGCTGTGCGCGGGTTCTACTTTGGTAATGAGCCACCTGATTTTCCAAATACGCTGTACACGCGATTGGGAGACCCACGTCAGATCGGGATCACGATTGAGAGGAGGTTTTAGCTTATGCAGATAGCAGTTGATATCAGTCTCTATCCGTTGGATGAGGATTTTATTCCACCCATCAAGAACATCATTGAGCGGCTGGGGCAGCACGATGGCGTCGAAGTTGAGCGCAATCGAATGAGCACTCAACTTCGAGGGGAGTTTGACGTCGTTATGCCCGTACTCAGCGAAGAAATACGAACGACCTTCGACAATGTATCCAAGTGCGTTTTCGCGATCAAGATCTTGAATAACCCCGTCAATTGAGCCTGCTCGCGTTAATCAAAGATCAGGCGCAGGCGCAATCAGTGCCTGAGGTCGTCGCCGTGTTGGCGGCGATCGCTTATCTCGGATTCGCCATTCGCCAGAACATTGTCTGCTGGATCTTCGCGGCGATCAGTACCGCAATCTACATCTGGCTGTTCGTTACGGCGAAGCTCTACATGGAGTCGGCACTTAACGCATTTTACCTCGTGATGGCGGGCTACGGTTGGACTGTATGGAAGACGGGTCGTCGCGAGGGCCACGATCTACCCGTCGTGGTTTGGCCGCTGAAGGCGCATCTGATCGCGATTGGGGCCGTTGTCTCGTTGAGCGCAGTGAGTGGGTTCCTGTTGAGCAGTCGCAGTGACGCGGCGTTTCCGTATGTCGACTCGTTGACGACCTGGTTCGCGATCTGGGGCACTTTTCTCGTGGCGCGCAAAGTGCTGGAGAACTGGTGGTACTGGTTGGTGATTGACGTCGCGTCGGTATTCATCTACTGGTCGCGTGATTTACATCTGACGAGTCTGCTGTTCATTGTCTACGTCATCATGATTCCGTTCGGCCTCGTCAGTTGGACGAGATCGATGCGCCGGCAAGAAGCGTAACCATGGATCGTGATCCCGATAAGGTGCTCGCCGCCATTCCCGGTTGGGAAGATGCGACCTGGATCGAACAGGCTGGCGGCCTGACGAACAAAACCTATCGAGTGACCCACGGTAATCTCACTGGCGTATTGAAGATAGATAAATTCGCACGCAGCGAACCGTTCAATTCGCGCCAAGCTGAAGCCCAGGTACAAAAAACGGCGGCGAAAGCAGGTCTGGCACCTCGCGTCATACTGGCCGACGACTGTATCTATTTCAGCGAATTCGTCGAAGGCACGGTCTGGGCTCGTCCCTGCCTGGACAAGGAAGGAAACCTGGAGCTTGTTGCGGCCGCTTTAAAACGACTGCATGCCTTACCCCTGACCGGCCGGTCATTCGATGCCAGCGTCGCGGCCAGGCGTTACGTCGAGCGAATCGAACGACTCGATCCCGAGATGATCAATCTGTGCACTGAAGTCATCGCCAGCATGCGGTTGCCGCGAAACCTGTGTTGTTGCCACAACGACCTCGTTGCAGAGAATTTGATTACGACGCCGGACCTGATGTTTCTGGATTGGGAGTATGCCTGCGACAACGATCCGTTCTTCGACCTGGCGACGGTCGTCGAACACCACCAACTGAGCGCAGAGCAAATGACTCGATTGCTGGACGCTTATTTTGATGGCGACGGAAAGCGCTGGCGCGACAGCCTGGAGAAGCAGCGCAAGCTTTACCTGGCGTTGCTCTGCTTGTGGTTGGCATCGCGACCGGGCAGCGTTCGGGCCGAGATACAAAGTGTTGCGGAGCGCCTTGCTACCAGCTGTTCCTGAGTTCGCGCAACTTCAGAAATACAGCGCGTGCGTCTGGATTGTCGCCGACTGCAGGAAAGTCCTCGACCAGTTTTGCGATCACTGATGAACTCCGCAGCCGCAAAAAAGTATTGATCTCTTTTTCCTGAGCCAGGGTTGTAACCAGTGCATTTTCGGGATCCTGATTTCTGTATTGGTCGAGCATCCCGGCGGCAACAGCATTATCGGGCTCGCGATCCAGAGTGAAGGCAAGATTGTTGAGCAGGTAATCATGCCCTGGATAAATCAACGTATCGTCGCCGAGTTTGTCGAGCTGCGTCTCAAAAGTGTCAAACAGTTCGTCGGGATGGCCACCGTTGTGGCAGTTGCCGGCACCTGCGTTGAACATCGTATCGCCGCTGAACAGTGCGGGCTGATCAGTTTGGGATAACAGGCAGATATGACTCATGGTGTGACCGGGTGTGTCGAGACACTCCAACTCGACGGTTGTGCCGACTTTGATTATGTCGCCGGCGCCGACGCCCTGGTCCATATTCGGGATTCTGCTGCGGGCGTCTTGATGCGCGATCACTTTTGCCCCGGTCGCTTTGACGACACCCTTGTTACCGCCCGTATGATCGCCGTGCTCGTGCGTATTCAGGATTTGCGTAATTTTCCAGCCGCGTCGCGCAGCAACGGCAAGACATTTCCTGTAGTCCAGCGGATCAATCGCCAGCGCATCGCCCGTCTCAGGGCACGCGACGAGATAATTAAAATTGCGGTACGCATTGTTCGTCCAAATCTGCTCAACGATCATTCTGCTGCCCCCGCATCGAACACCAACTCACCACTGACCCAGGTCTGCAGTACTTTGATGTCGTCAATTTCCGAAGTCGGAATCTCGAAATAGTCGCGATCAATAACGATGAAATCTGCCCACTTGCCCGGCTCCAGGCTGCCCAGTCGGTCGTCCTGATTCGCGGCATAAGCGGCGGCCAATGTAAAAGAGTGCAGGGCCTCCGATCTTGTCAACGCCTGCTCGGCATACCATCCACCTTCGGGCTCGCCGTCTCGTCCCTGTCGGGTGACGGCTGCATACAGCCCATGAAACGGATTTGAGAGTTCGACCGGAAAATCAGAGCCGTTCGCGAGCACGGCTCCGGAATTCAGCAGTCGGCGCCAGGCATAGCCACCGAGGATGCGGTCGGGCCCAACGCGATCCTCAGCCATGTTCTTATCACTGGTCGCATGCGTCGCCTGCATTGACGCAATGACGCCCAGCTCAGCGAAGCGGGGGATATCGGCCATTGCAATAATTTGCGCGTGTTCAACACGATTTCTCAGTGGTGACGGTATCCCGCCCTGTGCCTTGGCAAACGAGTTAAGTGCCATTCGGTTGCCCCTGTCACCGATCGCGTGAATGCCAACCTGAAAGCCCATGTCATTGGCTTTGGCGACTTGCTGGTCGAGTTCCGGTTGGGTCCAGAAAGGCAGGCCGCGATTTTCGGCGTCGTCGCTGTAAGGCTCGAGCATGGCGGCCCCCCAGCTGCCCAACGCTCCGTCGGAGTAGATTTTTACAGACGCGATTTCCAGTCGGTCGTTGCCGTATTCCCTTATCGGCTGACCGATTGCGTCGAGGACTGCGCCGGCACCGCCGATCATCGCGTAAATACGCATATCCAATTCGTTGTTATCCGCCATCGACAGATAGACCTCAGCGTTCATCAGATTAATGCCCGCGTCGTGTACACTGGTGATGCCTTCGGCGATCAGCGCATCCACAGCAGAGTGAATAGCAGCACGCATTTCATTCTTGTTCGTGACAGGTACCTTGGAAGCGATCAGCCTCATCGCCCTGTCGATTAGCACGCCGGTAGCGTGACCATTTTCGTCACGGATAATCTTGCCACCGACGGGATCCGCCGTATCGTCATCGATTCCAGCGAGTCCCAGCGCAACGCTGTTCGCCCAACCGGCGTGACCATCCACGCGGCGCAGCCAGACCGGGCGATCGCTGACCACCGCATCGATATGGGCTGCGCGCGGATATTCCTGCACCGGCCACAGAACCTGATTCCAGCCGCGGCCGAGGATCCAGCGAGTGCGCGGTTTCGACGCCGCGTATGCCTCAATCTGACCGACCGCGGCTGCGATACTCGGACTGCCAGCTAAATCGAGGTTCGATCGGAGCGTACCCAGGCTGACGACGTGGCCATGCGCATCCGTCAGGCCTGGCAGCACTGCATGGCCATGGCCATTCAGGAGAGCGGCGTCCGGGAACGAGGTAAGCAACGTATCGTCGCCCGTAGCCAGCACGCGGCCCGCGTCGTCGAAAACCAGAACGGAGAACGACTGCATACCGCCGTTCGTTGAGGTGTAGCCCTTGATGTTGTAGAAGGCGGTATCGGAGTGCGCGACGAAGGTGGTTGCCAGGACAAGAAGAGCGACGGCGGGCGAAACGTGTTTTATTGTTGTCATCCGATTACTTTATCACGCGACATGCGGATAAAAGGGCAGGAACAGCCGATGAGACTAACGAGCTTCGAAGCCGGCGGGCGGAAGACTTACGGTGTGCTGGAAGATAACGTGCTGCGTGAACCTGGTAACGCGTTTCGGTCCCGGTATACGGATCTGCGTGCGGTGATCGCGGGCGACGCTGTAGCAGAGCTGCTAGAGAATGACGATGGCGAGTCGCACGCGGTCGCTAACATTGAATTTCTCCCGCTCATCCCGCATCCGGATAAAATTCTGTGTGTCGGAGTAAATTATCGATCGCATATCGAAGAGATGGGTCGTGTTCGTGCGCTTTTCTGGCAGCCAGGTCGGCCATGATCAACCCATCGTGCGTCCGCGAGCGTCGGAGCATTTCGACTTTGAAGGCGAGTTCGCTGTCGTAATCGGCAAGCCGGCCCGGCACGTCTCTCGCGCCGATGCTCTCGATTTCGTCGCGGGTTATTGCTGCTTCATGGATGGATCTGTGCGCGACTGGCAGAATCACACGATGCAGTTCACGCCAGGCAAGAACTTTGATCGCAGCGGGTCGACAGGGCCGTGGCTCGTATCACGCGAGGATATTCCGGATCCGTCAGTCCTGAAACTCACGACTCGCGTGAACGGTCAGGTCATGCAGGAGGGCCGGTTGGCTGACCTCGTTTTCGATATTCCTGCGCTGATTGCCTACTGTTCAACATTCACTGGATTACTCCCGGGAGACGTAATTGCGACGGGAACCCCCGGAGGTGTCGGCGCAGCTCGCACGCCTCCGCTGTGGCTACGTGACGGTGACTTAGTCGAAGTGGAAATACCTGGAGTCGGCGTGCTGGCGAACCCAGTCAGGGACGAAGAGTGAGGTGGGTCGCGTTAGGCGTTGATTTTGCAGACAATGCAGCCCCTCCCTTGGTGTTGTGTTTATGCAACAAAATTGTCTGAAATGTGTCTGAAACGCCTCGAATAGTTATAAAGGATTGACAAACTGTGGGTTTTCTGCGAATTTTCACCTCAACAAGCGTAGTCTTTCAGCAACACTTGGACTTCGCAGAAGAATGCTAGACACCTTCAGGTACGACTTGGCGGGGGACTCAGGGGGCCAGGACCACGTGCTAACGTAGGTTTGTAAAAAGCGGTTTCGCAAGAAGCCGCTTTTTTTGTCTGTGATTCCTATGGCAGCCAGGCGTTGATGGCCGCGGTTATTTCGGCTGGCGAGTCTTCCTGAATAAAGTGACTGCCAGCGACAGTGACTTCGGTCTGATTCGGAAAGCTGCGGCAAAATTCTCTTTGCGCGCCGGTCAGGATGGCGCCGGGCTCGGCGTTGATGAACAGCTTGGGTAGGTCGGACTGGCTCAGCCACTCTGCATACGCGTCGACCACGGCGCATACGTCTTCGGGCTCTCCTTGCAAAGGGATCTGGCGTGGCCAGGTCAGAGTGGGGCGCCGGTCTTCGCCCGCGGTCTCGAACGGGCGTCGATAAACCGCCATTTCATCGTCGGTCAGGCCACGCAATACCGATCCGGGCAGAACGCGCTCGACGAAAATATTTTTCTCCAGCACCATGGTTTCGCCGGCCTCGGAGCGAAAACCCTGAAACAACGGACGGATGGCCTCAGGCCAGTCGTCCCAGGTCATAGTCTGCACGATGGCCTCCATATACACGATGCCTTTCACCTTCTCCGGGTTTTGCATCGCCCATTCAAAACCCAGTGCCGAACCCCAATCGTGGATGACAAGAGTTACGTTGGCAGTAAGCTGCAACTGTTCCCACGCCGCAAAGAGGTACGTCCTGTGTTCGGCGTATCGATAGCTGTCCGGCCCCGCATCGTCCAGCTTCTCCGAGTCGCCCATGCCGATCAAATCAACGGCGATGCAACGGCCACGGTTGGACAACCCCGGCATGATATTTCGCCACAAATAGGACGATGTCGGATTGCCGTGCTGAAAGACGATCGGGTCTCCTGCACCGATCTCAACGTAGGCCATCCGCTTGCCGTTGACATCCAGCGCCTTCTTTTCGAGTTCTTGCGTTGAGATCATCATCGTCTCCCTGCTACATTGAGCCACCATAACAAGAACGGTAGATATCATGAATAAGGACAAACGTCTGGCGTATTGGCGCGCGAACCTGCGGCTCGTCGGCCTGTGCCTGGTCATCTGGTTTGTGTGCTCGTTCGGATTCGGTGTGTTGTTTGTTGAACAATTAAACAGCATCCGATTCGCCGGCTTCAAGTTGGGTTTCTGGTTTGCGCAGCAGGGATCGATCTACATATTCGTGCTACTGATCTTCTTTTACGCCTGGCGCATGAATCGTATTGATATTGAGCATGACGTCCATGAAGATTAAGGCGCAGTTATGAGTCTTCAAGCACTGACGTTTATCGTCGTTGGATCGAGCTTCGCCCTCTATATAGGCATCGCGATCTGGTCGCGTGCGCACACTACCGGTGATTTCTACATCGCTGGCAGAAGCGTGTCGCCGCTGGCGAATGGCATGGCCACAGCGGCGGACTGGATGAGTGCTGCATCGTTTATTTCGATGGCGGGCCTGATCGCGTTCCTGGGTTACGACGGCTCCGTCTATCTGATGGGCTGGACCGGTGGCTATGTATTACTGGCTCTGCTGCTGGCCCCGTATCTGCGCAAGTTCGGCAAGTTCACGGTTCCTGAATTCATCGGCGAGCGCTACTACTCCAAGACCGCTCGCATTGTCGCTGTCATTTGCCTGATCTTCATATCCTTTACGTATGTCGCCGGACAAATGCGCGGCGTTGGTATCGTGTTCTCGCGGTTTCTCGAAGTGCCGGTAACATGGGGCCTGGTTATTGGGATGACCGTGGTATTCGTGTACGCGGTCCTCGGCGGCATGAAGGGCATCACGTACACGCAGGTTGCACAGTATTGTGTGCTGATTTTTGCGTACACGGTGCCAGCGATTTTCATCGCGATTCAGATCACCAGCAATCCCATTCCGCAACTCGCATTTGGCAGCGAAATCGTGGGCTCCGGAACGGCATTGCTCGACAAACTTGACGACATCGTGACATCGCTGGGTTTTCACGAGTACACGTCGGGCACCAAGAGTCGCATTGATGTGTTCTGCATTACGATGGCGCTGATGGTCGGCACCGCCGGCCTGCCACACGTCATCGTTCGATTTTTTACGGTGCCGAAGGTGCGGGACGCCAGAATATCGGCGGGTTATGCATTACTGTTTATCGCGATTCTCTATACGACCGCGCCCGCTGTCGGTTCGATGGCACGCTACAACCTGATCAATACGATTCAGATCGGTGAAGTGGGAGCGCCCGACGGCAATCTTGCCTACGACGAGCGTCCCGACTGGTTCAACACCTGGGAACGCACGGGTCTGGTCAAATTTGACGATAAGAACGGCGATGGGCGCGTGCAATACTACGATGATACGAACCCGTCGTTTGCGGCCAAGGCAGCGCAGTACGGCTGGCAGGGCAACGAACTCAGCGTCGATCGCGACATCATGGTACTCGCAAACCCCGAAATCGCAGGTTTGCCTAACTGGGTCATCGCGCTGGTCGCGGCGGGCGGTATCGCGGCGGCGTTATCGACTGCGGCTGGCCTGTTGCTGGTTATTTCCGCCGCTGTTTCACACGATTTGATCAAAGGTATTTTCATACCAAATATTTCCGAGAAGAATGAACTGCGAGCGGGTCGAATTGCGGCGGCGTTCGCCGTATTGGTCGCCGGTTACCTGGGTTTCGATCCGCCGGGATGGGTGGCACAGGTCGTGGCGTTCGCGTTCGGTCTCGCCGCGGCGTCGTTGTTCCCGGTTATCTTGCTTGGCATCTTCTTCAAGCGGGTCAATCGGGAAGGCGCTATCGCTGGAATGCTCACCGGATTGCTGTTTACCTACGGCTACATCGAGTTCTTCAAAGGACTGTTTCTCAAATGGGCGGGTGCGCCATGGGGAGTCAATACGGCGGACCACTGGTTCCTGGGTATCTCGCCAGAGGGAATAGGCGTCATCGGCATGAGCCTGAATTTTATCGTGGCGATATCCGTCAGCTTCATGACCAGCCCGCCACCTGAGCGCATTCAGCACATGGTTGAGCAGATACGTGTGCCACGCCACATGGACATTCAACAGTGAGCCGTTTGTTGTTAACAGTGGCACTGGCATTTTCGGCTTCGCTCGCAGCAGCCGAGGCGCTGAACGCCGACGAGCAACGCATGGCGGACTGGATTGACGCACACGCCGAGGATGCAATTGCCCTGCTTGAGGAAACCGTGAACATTCCGAGTGGCACGATGGATACGGAAGGAGTGCGTGCGGTCGGTCGTGTGATGCAACGCGAGCTTGATGCGGTCGGCTTGCAGACCGAGTGGGTAGACATGCCCGCCGATATGAACCGGGCAGGGCATCTTTTCGGTCGCAAAGATGGGCTGGGCAAAAAAATACTATTGATCGGTCACCTCGATACCGTTTTCGAAGCTGACGACGGCAGCAAGCCGTTTGTGCGCAACGGCGACATCGCGACCGGTCATGGCATATACGACATGAAGGCCGGTAACGCCATCATTGTCTACGCGTTGCGGGCGTTGTACGAGGTTGGCGCACTAATCGATATTCCGGTCGTCGTCACGTTTACAGGCGACGAAGAGAAGTCAGGGCGGCCATTGTCTATGTCGAGAAAGGATCTGATTGAAGCCGGACAGTGGGCTGACATCGCCCTCGGGTTCGAGGAGGCGATGACCTTCGACGGCATGGATTGGGCAACCGTGACGCGGCGCAGCTCGAGCCGGTGGATTCTGACAGTGGAAGGCAAGCAGTCGCACTCATCGAACATTTTCAACGACGAGACCGGCGCCGGGGCGATATTTGAGGCGGCGCGCATACTCAACGCGTTTTACGACGAGGTGCGTGGCGAGGAACACCTGACATTTAATGCCGGCAACATTCAGGGTGGCACTGAAGTTAATTATGATTCTGCCCGGAATCGTGGCACTGCGTTCGGCAAGACGAATGTCGTGCCGCGGAAAGTGATCGTCAACGGTGGCATACGCACAATTTCTCAAGACCAACTGGACCGGGCTCGTGCTGCAATGCGAGCGATCGTTGCCACCCATCACCCGCACACGAGCGCGACGATAGAATTCCGGGAAGGCTACCCGCCCATGTCGCCGACGGCAGGAAACATTGCGTTGCAGCAGGAACTGTCCGACATCAATGTGGCGCTGGGTCGCGATCCCATGCCGCAGCTGGACCCGTCAAAACGCGGCGCGGCCGATATCTCTTTTGTAGCACCTTACACAGATGCCTTAGCCGGACTGGGAGGTATTGGCGGCGGCGGCCACACGCCTGATGAATATCTGCAACTATCGTCGTTGCCGCTGGCTATCAAACGAGCGGCGATTCTGATCTATCGACTGAGCAAGCAGGAAAAGACTGACTGAAAATGCAAAGCGAAGAACGTCATGATGCTCATGAGGCAAACGAGAGAAATCTGAGGTGTGTCATGATTGCTCTCGTATTGACGGGCATCTTCATGATCGTCGAAGTCATTGGCGGAATTATTTCTGGTTCTCTTGCCCTGCTCGCCGACGCGGGGCACATGCTCACCGACACAATGGCGCTGGCACTTGCTGCGATGGCGTTTCAGGTATGCAAGCGGCCGCCCGATGGAAAACTTACGTTTGGTTACCAGCGTTTCCAGATACTGGCAGCGTTCGTTAATGGACTCAGCCTGCTGCTTGTTGTCGGTTGGATTTTGTTTGAGGCTGTTAGTCGTTTTTTTGAACCGAAAGAGATACTCGGTGAGACGATGCTGGTGGTCGCGGTCGCTGGTCTGATAGTGAACCTGATTTCGTTCGGAGTTCTGCATTCCGGCGATCAGGACAATCTCAATATTCGAGGTGCTGCTCTGCATGTTGCAGGCGATTTGTTGGGATCCGTTGCGGCTATTGTCGCCGCAATCGTTATTATTACTACAGGCTGGAATTTAATCGATCCTATATTGTCCATCGCCGTTGCTGCGTTGATACTCAAGAGTGCCTGGAAATTGGTAAAACGCAGTGCTCACGTTTTGCTCGAAGGCGCGCCCGAATGGTTGAACGTGCAGGCGATGCAGGACCGCATTGTCGCAAGTGTGCCCGGCGTGGGCGAGATTCATCACGTTCACATCTGGGGGCTGACACCGCAACAATTAATGCTCACCATGCATATGTCGATGTCCTCCGGCGCGGGCAGTCAGTCCAACGTCATACGCGATGTAAAAAGGTTCCTGCAGGATGAATACGGAATTGGTCACGCGACGATCGAAGTGGATGTCGACGGCTGTTCAGACAATTAGCGATCAGTCGGGTCGATGATGCCAATGTAGGGCAGGGTGCGATTCTGCTCGGCAAAGTCGAGCCCGTAACCGACGACCCATTCGTTGCCAATATCAAAACCCAGGTAGTCGATAGTGACGTCGACCTTGGCGCTGTCTGCCTTGCGGACCAGCACTGCCGTTTTCACCGAGGCTGGCCGGTGCGATTTCATTATTCCGATCAGATATTTAAGTGTATGACCCGTATCGACAATATCTTCGACTATCAGTACGTCCTTGCCCTCGATATTGCCGCGTACGTCCATCACAAGACGCACAGCGCCACTCGGCGCGCTGCTGTCGCCATAACTCGAAACGGCAATAAACTCGATAGTGCGAGGAATGCTGAGGTTTCTCGACAGGTCGGCCAGAAAGATGAACGATCCTTTGAGAACGCCGACCATGACGAGGTCTCCGGTGTCGCTGTAATCGGCAGAAATCTTCTGGGCCAGCTCAGTGACGCGTTTCTGAATATCGTCTTCGGAGATCAGTACTTCGGGGGCATGCATAGTCACCACTCAATCATAGCAGCAATGCGGTAAGGTACGGTTGCAATGAAAAAGACTATCGCAATAGCTGGCAATATGGGTTCGGGCAAGTCGACACTCGTCGAATTTTTACACCGCACCTACGATGTCTGTCCGTTTTATGAACCCAATGATGAGAATCCTTATCTCGCAGATTTCTACAAGGACATGAAGCGCTGGGCGTTTCAGTCGCAGCTCTATTTCCTGAGCAGTAAATTTCGATTGCATCAGGAGTTGGACAGGCAACCGGGCGTCGTAGCTCTGGACCGGACAATTTTCGAAGATGCAGAGATCTTCGCAACGGCTTTGCATCAAATGCGAAAAATTTCCAAACGCGACTGGGAAACCTATCAAGGTTTCTATCACGCGATTCTCGACGCGATTCGTCCACCAGACCTGATGATCTATCTACGCTGTTCAATGCGTACGTTGCGCCATAGGATCAGACTTCGTGGTCGCAAAATGGAGCAGGACATTCCTCTGGCCTACCTGAAACGGCTTGATCGCAATTACGAGAGCTGGATCGCGTCCTACGACATGGGCGAAGTGCTGGTTCTCGAAACCGATAAGCTCGATTACATCCATGACCTCGTTCATAGGCTGGATGTGATGGAGCGAATCGAGGCCGTACTACCCGCAGAAATCGGTCGGCCGCCCTGCTAGCTCGCGCGCTGATTGTAAAATCCGAGCAATTCCCTATTGCGTATAGTAATGCGAATCATTATCATTCGCGTATCGCAGGGAAATTGCTCGGAAAAAAAACTAATGGAAATAAACGGTTATACGCTCGCGACGCTGAAACAGGGCCAGAAAGGCGTCATCAGGTCGGTCGATGCGAGCGACCCGCAGGTACAACGCCTCATGGTGTTGGGTCTGGTAGAGGGCGCGGAAATCGTGCATGCCGGTTCTGCGATTGGTGGCGACCCGATTGAATTCCGCCTGTTTGGCAATGGTATTTCCCTGCGCCAGGAGCACGCCAGATTTTTCGAGGTTACACCCATAGTGGCTGGTGGCTAAACCCTCTGAAATTCGTGTTTCTGCCCATCAGATAACTGTACGCCACCGCGTAGAGTCGAGTATTGCTGTTGTCGGTAATCCTAATTCCGGCAAGAGCACGCTGTTCAATCGACTGACCGGCCTCAGACAGCGAATAGGCAATTATCCCGGTGTGACTGTCGAGCGCCACACTGGCACGCTCAAATTTGATGGTACACAGACTGAGCTGGTTGATCTTCCCGGAACACATTCGTTGAGCGCTCATTCGCTCGAAGAGCAGATCGTTGTAGACGTGATCCTGGGACGCATGGGAAGATTAAATACGCTCGACGGTATTCTCGCCGTCCTCGATGCAACCAATCTTTACCAGGGCCTGTTCCTGTTGCAGCAACTGGTTGATCTTGAAGTACCGTTGGTTGTCGCGCTGACGATGACAGATGCTGCGACACAGACTGGCATCGAAATTGATACCGAAGTCCTCAGCGAGTTGCTCGGCGGCGTCACAATTTGCAGCGTGGTTGCGACGACGGGCGCGGGCATGGACAAGTTGCGTCTGGCGATTTCAGAGCTTCCGGATACCTCACCGCCACGAAGAATATCGGTTTGGCCTGCACTCACCGCGGCGGCTGAAAAGCTCAAATCCGTTACTCAAGACATGTTGCGATTGCCGGAGTGTGAGCGGCTGTTGGTCGATGGCATCACCGAGCGCAACCAGTCGATCGCGTCCGAACTCAGTGGTGATGCTGTTGCGCTATTGAAAACTTTGCGCCGGGAATTATTCGCGTCGCGACCCCCTGTTGCGGTCGAGGCGCAAGTCCGTTACGACTGGGTACGCGAATCGTTGAAAACGGTGCAACACTCCACCCCACCATTTTATACGTGGCGCACGCATGTAACCGATTTTCTGAATCAGCCAGTGGCGGGCACGGTCGGTTTGTTCGTCGTTATGGCGGTGGTATTTCAAGCCGTATTTGCCTGGGCGACGCCGCTTATGGAGTTCATTGATGCAGCAACAGCGACGCTGGGTGCTCGTGTTGCTGCGTTGCTCGGTGATGGCGCGTTCTCGAGCCTGATCGCGGACGGTGTTATTGCGGGCGTTGGAAGCGTGATTATCTTCTTGCCACAAATACTGATTCTGTTCCTGTTCATTATTATGCTGGAGGACTCGGGCTATCTGGCCCGAGCTGCCTACCTGATGGACAGGACGATGCGCTCGGTCGGTTTGTCAGGCCAGTCGATCATTCCGATGATTTCGAGTTTCGCGTGTGCGGTGCCCGGCATCATGGCAACACGCGTGATTCCCAGTCGTCGGGACAGGATAGCGACGATCATGGCAGCGCCGTTTATGACTTGTTCCGCGCGCTTGCCCGTATACGCGTTATTGATTGCAGCATTCGTGCCGGCCGAACGTATTGGCTTCATGAACTTGCAGGGCCTGGTGTTACTTGGCCTGTACATGTTCGGCATTGTCATGGGTATTCTGACGGCGCTGTTAATGCGCAAGACGGCGCTACGCGGTCCGAAACCACCGTTTGCATTGATGTTGCCGGAATTTCGCCGGCCGAATATTCAGACGGTAGCCATCCAGCTACTTGGGCGAGTGAAAATCTTCTTGTATCGCGCCGGTACAGTTATTTTTACAGTCGCTGTCATGGTTTGGGCGCTGGCGTACTTCCCTCGCTCGGAGATCATAAGGTCAGGCGCAGAGCAGCAACACGAAATTATTGCGGCCACCCTGACGGGTGAAGCACTGGCAAGCGAGGATCAGCGCATCGATAACATCGCAGCGGCGGCGCAGCTAGAGCAGAGTTGGCTTGGGCGGGCAGGAAAGTCAATTGAACCGCTGTTCAAGCCGCTGGGTTGGGATTGGCGCGTGTCGGCAGCAGTCATCGCCGGATTTCCAGCGCGCGAAGTGGTCATTGCCGTTCTGGGTACCGTGTACGCCGTCGGCGATCAAGCAGACGAGAGAACGCTGAGTGGCCGGCTCAAGGCATCGAAGTGGCCCGATGGCCGTCCGGTTTTCACGCTACCGATGGTTATCGGGTTGTTGATTTTTTACGCGTGTTGCCTGCAATGTGCCGCGACTCTCGCTGTGATTCGACGCGAAACAAATTCCTGGCGATGGCCCGTCTTCGCGTGGGTCTATATGACGGCCATAGGTTACGTTGGAGCGTTGCTGGCCTTTCAGTTGGGCAGCGCCTGAACGAAGCTACAGGTCGCAGAGTTTTTCAGCTGCGGCCTCAAGCGTCGCGTCGTCCTTGGCGAAGCAAAACCGCAGGCGTGTGCCCGTGAACGGCTGTTCACAGAAAACGCTCAGTGGAATCGATGCGATGCCGTTATCGCGGGTCCATCGTATTGCCAGGTCCTTATCGATTTCGCTACTTATCTCGGCATAGTTGAGTATCTGAAAAAACGTACTGTGCGCAGGCTGCAGATTGAAACGTGAATCCTTTAACAGGCCGCAAAAAAAATCGCGTTTCCGTTGATAAAATACCGGCAGCTCTTCATAAAATTCAGGATTGCTCACAAGAAAGTCCGCTATGCCATGCTGCACAGGGGTGCTGATCGAAAATGTTGTGAACTGGTGAACCTTCCTGAATTCCGCAGAAAGATAATTCGGTGCGATACAGTAGCCGACTTTCCACCCTGTGGCATGAAAGGTCTTGCCGAACGATGATATAACCAGGGTCCGCTCCCATAGTTCATCGTGAGCCAAGAGGCTGCAGTGCGGCTCGCCATCGAACACAATGTGCTCGTACACCTCGTCTGAAAGCAGGTAGCAATCGGTGCTACGAACAATCTCGGCAAGTTTGTCAAGATCAGCATCCTGAAGAATCGCGCCGGTAGGATTGTGCGGAAAATTGAGAACGATTAGACGCGTCTTGCCACTGATCGTGTCCGCCAACTGTTGCCAGTCGATCGCGAAATCGAAGCCGGATTTATCGACTGTCAATGGAATGTGCCGAGTGACTCCGCCCGCTAGCGAAATGGCTGGCTCATAGGAGTCATAGGCGGGATCGAACACGATGACTTCGTCACCTGCGCGTACGATGGCCTGGATAGCGCTAAACAGGCCTTCGGTTGCGCCACAGCAAATAGTAATTTCATGGTCAGCGTCGACGATTCGCCCTTGCAGGCGCGTGGTTTTTTCAGCGAGAGCGACCCTGAGCCCAGGTACACCGGTCATCGGCGCATATTGATTGGCGCCGTTGTTGAGGTGGTGCCAGATACGGCTAAGGAGTTCGTCAGGAGGGTCAAAACTCGGAAATCCTTGCGACAGGTTGATAGCGTCCGTATCGGCAGCCAATTGACTCATGATTGTGAAGATCGTCGTGCCGACATCGGGCAGCTTGCTGGTGATCGAGCGATTCATCTTGTAAAGACGTATGGAATGGGCGCAGGCGAGGAAGACGACTGTTCCAGCGTGCCCGGCAAGGGAACGGCGTTATTCGCGCAAGACGTGATGCAGCAGATTGTCAGGAGCAGGGAACAAATTCGAGCCATGCCGCGAATTTTATCGCGTTAGCGAGTCGGTGTCTTCAGGTTGGCTCAGTATCGTATTGAGGAAGGTTGTCGATGATCTCGTGCCACGGCGCTTTGGAACCCGCGTAAATATGATATCCGGGAGGGAGGGCCGGGTCGCCATCGACTGTGCCCATACACAAGTACAGGTCATCGGGTTCTCCCTCGATCGCCACGAGGATATTCGAACCACACTCAGCACAGAATACTCGTTCGTGGTCTGCCGATGATGCGTATATCTTCAAATTAGTTGCGCCGCTGACATAACGAAAGCTGTCCTTGGCAACGCCAGCGAAAGTGGCGAACGCGGCCCCATGAAGGCGGCGGCATTGCGAACAGTGACAGTGGCTGAAGTCGGAAATTTCCCCGTCAACCTCGTAGCGGATAAGGCCGCACTCACAGTGTCCTGTAATCATTTTTTCGTCTCCATTGTCACGCTGCGATGGCCGCATCGTGAATCTCGTCGCGCCATTCGTTGATGTTCATCTCGATTGCCGCGAAGCCACCGATCCAGACCAGTTCGTCCCACAAGTACAACCAGTGTGACAGGCTGGCCCAATACACCCCGAAGGCAATCAGTGCTGAATACAAGAATATCTTCAGCGCATTGCCGCTGGAAATCAATACTCCCCTCGTCACGCCACGGCTTTGCAGGCGCACAATAGTCTCGATTGCGATCAATATCAGCAACCAGATAATGACTTCGGCCAGATCGACCCATGCCAGCTGTCTCTCCAGATTGAGGCCAGCCAGGTCAGTGACCACAGGGTCCTCGCCCAGCCAGTAAAATTGTGACTCACCAGACAGCTCATCGCATGTGTGATCGTTGACTTCGGTGTATTCAAGATTGTAGACGTACGATACGTTGCCATCGGTCAGCTGGCACAAGTCCGATATGCCTTCTACCGCGACCGCAGGCTGCAGGTTGATGACGACAATTGCGAAGGCGTAAACGGTGTGCGCGATCAGCATGTAACCAAATATTCGCACCCCGCGAACGGTGTGTGCGAGCCACCCTTGCCAATCTTTATCATCGACGACATAGGTTTCCAGCTCGAACATGAATAAAAGAAGGAACCAACCGGATTCGTCGATGCTGGTAGCGAACTCGCCGGTCCAGTCGAGAAAGGTCGATCCGGCATGCAAAGTATGGATCGCCCGGTTCCAGTCCTCAAAGACGTAAAAGACGAAATTGATAATCAGTAAAGCATAGACGACCCATTTGACGGTCTGCTGAATTTTGTGCCAATCGGTGCCGGTCGCCGCCAGTTCTTTCATGCCCGCATCATACTGATTAGGAATGGCGTGGGCTATCCATGCCTACACGCTTGGACGCTGCGGGTAATGTTTATTCCGCAGAGTTCAGGCGATGCTGTAAAATATCTGTCTGCGCTTATCGTGGTCCCGACGTGCATTGCAACCGTGATTGCAATGACACAAGTCGATTTATCTGCCGGCACGTTTGTTCGCTATATGAGGAAAATATCGTGATAACAGGCCGATGTGAGTGTGCAACAGTAAAGTATCAGGTTAGTGGCGACATCGTTGATTTTTGCCACTGCCATTGTTCGATATGTCGACGCATTCATGGCGCGGCATTTGCGACATGGGGTGGTGTCGCACGTGATGACTTCGCTTTCATCTCGGGCGAAGATAAGCTCCGCACCTACGCGTTTTCAGAAAGGTCAGACAGCATTTTTTGCTCTACCTGCAGCTCAACCGTTCTGGTCGACTTCAAAGCAGAAGCCGACATGCTCTATATTACATTGGGTACTGTCGACGGCGATGTCGAGTGTCCCGACGGATATCACCAGTTTGCTGGTTCGAAGGCGCCCTGGTACGAGATTACCGACGACCTGCCACAGCACGATGGGTGGCCTGTCCATCCGAAATAGGAAAGACGATGTTAATGAAATTCAGTAGTTGTATGGCTGTCATTTTCGCAGCGATTATTGTCGCTTCGATCAGCGCGTCATTAGCCGATTCCGTAGAGTCCGAAATCGTTATTGCCATCATAGGCACCGGCGACATGGGCGATTCCCTGGGACCCCGATTTACCGAACTCGGGTACTCGGTTGTCTACGGATCCCGGTATCCAGACAGTGAAAAGGCTCAACGGGTGCTGAAGCTATCGGGCCCGAACGCCCGTGTCACGACCCAACGGGAAGCGGCACAGGCAGGCGACATTGTAGTGCTTGCCGTGCCATGGCCGGCGATGGCAACGGTCGCTCAAAATCTTGGTTCACTCGATGGCAAGATCGTGATTGATATTTCGTTTCCTCATCGGCAGGCGGACGATGGCTATTACGAGTCGATGGTCGAAACGTCGAGCGCCGAAATGATCCAGCAATGGAATCCGGGAGCCCGGGTCCTAAAGACGTTTGCATTACAAGCGAGCTACGTCATCGACGATCCAGGTGTTGTCGGTGGTCCTGTTAGCATCCCGATTGCGTCCGATGACCGCGAGGCGAAAGAGCAGGTGGCTGCTATTATTGTTGCAATGGGTCTCGATCCGATCGATGCGGGCCCGCTGCGATTTGCACGAGAGTTGGAAGCAATGCAGCGTCTGTATGGAGTGCCGTTTTTCCAGCGTCGCGCCGCGGCTTGGGAATTTTACTTTCGACGCAGTTATTTCTGGGAATGTATCTGGGAAGATGACTGGTCGGACCCCGTGGCCGATGCGGACGATCTGGCCGATGTGCCCGAGACCCAGGGTCCCGCCATGGCTTGCCCGGGAACTCGCTAGATTAGCGGGCCTATAACCGATCCTTGATTTTATAGTACATCATGCCGAGCGCCACCATTGGCGTGCTCAGCAGGTGCGCCCCTGGAACGGTGAACGGTTTGACGTTTGCGAACATATCGAATTCCTCTACCGTGCCGGCGACAGCATCGGCCAGGATCTTGCCGGCCAGGTGTGTGACATTGACGCCGTGGCCTGAGAAGCCCTGACAGTAGAAAATGCTGGGAGAGATCCGGCCGAACAGCGGCACCCGGTTAATGGGTACGCCGATCGTGCCGCCCCAGGCATAGTCGATGCCGATATTCGCGAGCTGCGGATAGACTCTGCCCAGTTTCGGCCGCAGTTTTTTCTCAATGACTTCGGGATCCTCGCCAAAATAGTTGCAGCGTCCACCAAACAGCAGACGCTTGTCAGCACTCAGCCGGAAATACTCCAGAACGAAATTCGGGTCGCATACCGCGAGGTCTTGCGGATTTACGACGCTCACTATTTCTTCTGAGAGCGGTTCCGTCGCAACGATGAAGCTGTTTACCGGGAACATGATGCCGCGCAGCTTTCGGTCCAGCGCGTGATAGGCATTGCCCGCGATAATAACGGCGTCCGCAGTCACAGAACCGTGTTCAGTAACGACTCTTGGCCTGCTGACTTTCTCTATATCGATGACGTGCGACTGCTCGTAAATTGTCACGCCGAGCGAGACAGCCGCTCTCGCTTCGCCAACGCACAGTTTCAGTGGATGTAGATGACCGTTACCCATGTTCAGCAGCGCGCCAATATAGGAGTGGGTCCCTATTGTCTCCCTGGTTTCCTCCGCAGATAACAATCGGAATTCATGGGGAAACTCGTCTCTTTGAAGTCGCTCGAAATCCGCGCGTTGTTCACGTAGATGCCTTTCCTTGATAGCGACGTCGAGATAGCCGAACTTCAGGTCGCACTCGATGCCATATTTCTGCACGCGCTCGCGGATAATCTCGTGTCCGGCCCAGCGCAAGTCTTTGAAAACGATATCTGCGTCTCTGCCAAGGTTTTTCGCGATGACTTTCTCACCGGATATGCCGCTGATCATTTGGCCACCGTTGCGACCGGATGCGCCCCATCCGACTTTGTTTGCCTCAACGACATGCACATCGTAACCGCGCTCGGCGAGGTGTAATGCCGTTGAGATTCCAGTAAAGCCCGCGCCGATAACGCAGACATCCGCGAACTGGTCTCCCTGCAACGGGACGAAGTCCGTAACGTCGTTAACGGTGGCGGCGTAATAGGAACCTGTGTGAGCTTGTGCTTGCATCGTATCTCGATCTCGTTCACGAGTTTTGACGAAAGGCTGTGAGCAATGCATCCTGCCCGATAGGGGGAATTCGTTTCGCCGGATCCTATGGTACGCCGGAAGGCACATGCAACCCGGATATTTTCCTAGTGGTGCATCTGTACTCGAGCGCGGCGATACTGGGCAGGGGTCTGGCCGACGTACTTTTTGAAGGCCGCGTAGAACGCTGAATTGGAATTAAATCCGACCGTGAAAGCGATGTTCAATATGGCACCGTTCTGGTCGTCGAGGTGGGCCAGCAACTCTGTGGCATGTGTGATTCTGTGTTGATTCAGGTAATCAAAGAAACTCATGCCGAATCCGGAATTGATGACCTGGGACAAGTGATTGACTGAGCAACCGACTGTCTCAGCGAGCTTTGGCAGCGTCAGCTCAGGCAGAAGGTATGCCTGTTGCCCGCGCATGATTCGTTCGAGCCGCTCTTTGTAGTCACGCATTTGTTCGTCGCTCAGACCAGACTTCGCGTACTTATGTCTGTGCGGCACGCGAGAGGTTAGCATCGCGAGTTTCGACGGCCGGGCCATGCCCGGAACATCATAGTAGTCGGTGATCGTTATCGCTGCATCGCCATGCAACGCCATGAATTCGGCACCACGAACCGTATCCAAAGTTTCGCCATTTTCTGCTTTCTCGAACGAGTACATCCGGTATTGATACGCGATTGTGTTTCTACTCGTCAGGATTTCTCCGATCAGCTCATAACGGTGTCGGGAATTAGAGAAAAGATCGTTGAGATTCGTGATCACCTCGTCGCGCGAGCGTTGCGCGTGCTCTGGAATATCGAAGTAAATTCCGTCAGCAGTGAGATGGTCCGCTACGCCTTTTGGATCCGAGTGGTTCCAGGCATCAAAATAGCTTGCCACAAACTGTGTTGCTCGCATTAGAAGCCCCCCAGCATCCAACAGTCGAGGCTACATCCTAGCGCAAGAACGCCGCATATGTCATCACAGATTGACATATCCTAAAGGGCATCAGCTCCTGCCTGGGCAACCTGGCCATCTTCGGACGACTTAACGCCGCTGACCCCAATAGCACCAACGATTTCGCCATTATGTCTTAATGGAATGCCCCCTCGATAGGGAGCATGTCGGCCAGTGCCAAGTAGCCCTGACGGCCTTCTGCCACGGTTTTCTCCCAGAATTGGGTCGGCCGACGGAACATCAACGCGGTCTTGGCTTTTGTGATCGCCACGTCAATACTGCCCAACTGCACATTTTAGCAATCAGGCGGTGGCGTGGCACGTGCCCGTGCCGGTGCCCAGAACGGTTTTTGTTTACGTATACACCGGGCCACTCGGCTGTACTGGCGCAGTTCCTTCTCGTAATAGATTTCCGCCCACAGCTCACCGTCGAGATGCTCTGTTTTGATCATGGCCAACGCGATGTTCGCTTTTACAGCCGGTGACCACATGGCGGACGTTACGTAGCCAATTTCCTTCGTGCAGCGCTTGTTTCTGTATATGTATGAGCCCTCAGCTGGCTTGTTGCCCTCGATATCGAGCTTCGTCAATGTGTACTTCGGTCCGCGTCGCTTTTCCTCTAGCAGGGCACTGCGACCACTGAAGTGCGGCTTGTTGAAGTCGACGAGCCAGCCCAGGCTCAATTCGAACGGCGTCTGGTCGTGCTCAAAGTGGACAGTCCTGAGTGCCTCATTGAATTCCATCGCGGGCATGATGAAACCAGCCTCAAGACGCGCCATATTCGTCGCCGTTTCGCCGAAGGGCTGAATGCCGTAGTCCTCACCCGCGGCATAAAGTTCATCCCACAGTTCGAGCGCAAGTCCCGGCTGGATCCAGAGTTCGTATCCAAGGTCACCCGTGAAACCGGTGCGCGACACCATGAGCGTGTCGCCATGGAATGGAAATCGCTTGATGTCGAACGGTTTTGCGGTGTCGATGCCGTCGAGCCCCATGTTCTTCAGCGTCGCGCAGGATGTGGGTCCCTGCAAGGCGAGCGCCGCAAAGTCATCGGTCACGTCCGTGACACTGACGTCGTTGAATCCGAATGCGCTTTTTTCAAGCCATGCGGTACATGGACTGCCGCAGGTCAGCATGAATTTATTGCTGCTCAATTTGAAAATCGTGCCGTCATCGATCATGCGGCCTTCGTCGGTACACCAGACACAATAGCCCACCCGGTCGAGTCCGATCTTGGCAACGTCTCTCGTCACCATTCGGTTCAACATCGCTTCGGCATCACGGCCGCGTATTTCATATTTCTGCATCGGGCAGATGTCGTAGGTCGCACAGGTATTGCGAACGCAAAAGTACTCGTATTCGCCGTCGTAGTAGCACTCGGCGAACTTGTAGCCGTTCCACGCCGCCCACGAGTCGCGAATATTGAGCTCTTTCGCCCTGGGATAAAAGGGCGTCCGTTTGAGCCGTTCGCCCGCGTATGGGTCAGTCGTAGTCATAATTTATTCATCGTAAAAGTCATCTTCAGGAACTGTATTGGTACGCCGCAGATCGATGAGTATTTCGCGTGCTGCATTTGCACCGCACACCGCGGACACACCCCCGCCCGGGTGAGTTGATGAGCCGCACATGTAAAGATTCTTTACGGGCATGCGGTACTGGCCATACCCCGGGAAAGGCCGGTTGAAGAACAGCTGATCGATCGTGAGTTCTCCTTGAAAAATATTGCCTTCGGTCAGTCCGATTTCCTGTTCGATGTCGTACGGCGTACGAACTTCCATGTGTACGATGAGGTCTCTGAAGCCCGGGCTGTAGCGCTCTATTTTCCGGATGACAGATTCGCCAAACTGATCGCGTTTTTCAGGCGTCCAGGGCCCGTCTGCGAGCTCCGCTGGGCAGTACTGAATGAAATTGGACATCCAGTGCTGGCCGGGTGGTGCAACCGTTGGGTCCCAGGCGGAAGGAATAACGGATTCAATGAACGGGTCGTCTGACCAGCGACCGTGCTTCCAGCAGTCGTACGCTCGTTCCATGGTTTCGAGTGAGCCGGAGAAGGTCTGACCGCCGCGATTGATGTAGCGATTTTCCGGTAAACCCGTGAATTTCGGCATGCCCGACAGCGCGATATTGACCTTGCCCGAGGAGCCGCGGATCTTGAAGTTCTTCGCTTTCTCGTAGATGCCTTCAGGCAAGTCGTCCTTGTCGACAATGCGAGTGAATGTGCGTTTCGCATCCAGGTTTGACACAACAATGCGCGCCCGGATTTCGTCGCCGTTTTCGAGTACGACACCGACAGCCTTGCGATTTTCCACGAGCAATTTCTGCACACCGGCGTTGGTTCGAATTTTGCCACCGTGTTCCTGCATGGCACCGGCAATGGCATCTGAAATGGCTCCCATGCCGCCGCGCGCGAGGCCCCAGGCCCCGATGCTGCCATCGACGTCTCCCATAACATGATGCAGCAAGATGTACGACGAACCGGGCGAGTGAGCGCCCAGTGCGGTGCCGATAATGCCCGGGCTGGCCATCGCGGCTTTGATCAAATCATTTTCGAAATAATCTTCGAGATATTCCGCTGCGCTCATCGTGAAAAAGCGCACGTATTCGTAAATTTCTTTTTCGCCCAGTCGCCAGAACTGCTTGGCAAGGAAGATGAGTTCCATTATGTCCCGCGGCCGAAACGACGTCGGGTCGGGCGGGGTACGCATTAAGGTCTTGCGGATGAGTTGCGCGTAGCGCGTCAGGTCTGTCTGAAAGCGGTGCATTGCATCCGCGTCGTGCGGGGAATGGCGCTTTAGCTCATGGTGTGCGGCTTCCTCGTCGTGGTACGCGATGAATCTCTCATCGCCATCAGCGAAATTTACGGTACCGAGATAAGGCACGAGAATCAGTCCGTGCCGGGCCAGATCCAGATCGCGATGAATCGCTTGTCGCATCATGCTGCAGACGTAGGAACAACTTGAGTAAGTCCATCCTTCGTGCATTTCCCGGGATACGCTGGCGCCACCGATGTAGTCGTTCTTCTCGAGCACGACGACGTTGAGTCCCGCTTTGGCAAGGTAGGCCGCGTTGGTCAGTCCATTGTGACCGGCACCGATGATAATTGCGTCATAATTGTTCATCGTAAGATTTCACGTGCGGCGTTGTAACCCGCACCTCCCACGATGTCGCCACCGGGATGGCAACCTGCACCACACAGGAACAGGCCGGGAATTGGTGTGCTGTACTGGGCTGCCTCGTAGGTGGGTCGCATCATCAGCATCTGGTCCATCGCCATTTCGGCGTGATGCCAGTGACCGCCGGTCACATTGTAGATAGACTCAAGGTCCAGCGGCGTCAGAAATTCCCGATGAATAATTTGCTCACGGATACGCGGCACAAATTGCTCGATCGTGTCGATACTTCGTTCAGCAATCTGGCTCCTGGCGGCGTCTGTCCACCCTCCCTTTAGTCGATACGGTACGTACATGACGTGAGCCGAGAGCACGTGTTTGCCGTCGGGCGCGAGCGATGCGTCGTGCACACTTGGAACCACGATTTCCATGACGGGGTCCGTTGGACACTCGCCGTATTTCGCGTTGTCAAATGCGAATTCAATGGCATCCAGATCCGGTGCGATGATCATGCGGCCATCGGCTTTCTCGAGTCCGTCGAACTCCGGCAACCCGTCCAGTGCGAGATGTAACTTCGCGACGTAGCCGTCGCATCGCAGTCTCCGAATGCGGTTCGTGAAGCCAATATCGAGATGTTGCACGCCGACCAGATCAATAAACGTTCGTTGCGGATCAGTAGACGAGATAATGTGTTCGGCCTCGATCTTATCGCCGTTGAAAAGTTGCACGCCGTTTGCAACCTGGCCAGCGGCGCTGCCGTCAATCAATACCCGGCTGACTTTTGCAGCAGTTCTGATTTCGGCGCCGAAATCGGTCGCTGACCTACACAATGAATCTATCAGGCCGTTGACGCCGCCCGCCGGAATTGAATGGGCGCCGTTGGAACTTCCGGCCATGCGATACAGCATGGCGAGCACGGCACCGTTGGGTGATCGAGGTGCTAACCTGGATCCAATGAGCCCATCCCAGCTCAAGGTAGCCTTGAGGACGTCATTCTCAAAATACTCGTCCATCAGGTCACGGGCGGGAAGAGAGGCAACTCTGAGGAATTCGCCCATGTCCTTTTTCCCCAGGCGACGAACATTCAATCCTATGTGTCCAAACGTCATTA
>JADFHE010000064.1 GCA_022567295.1 Pseudomonadota bacterium
CGGGAATATTGAAGTCGCAAGATGGCAACGCGGCCCTCGTGGCGATGCTCGAAACGCTGCCGCTGGCTCCAATGGTCATTGGTCTTTTTTCTGTTATCGCTATTATCTTCGCGGCGACGACTTACGACTCTGCTTCCTACACCCTGGCATCGAGTGCGACCTTGCACCTGAAAGCCGGTGACGACCCGGCACGCTGGCATCGCGTGTTCTGGGCGTTCGCGCTGGGCATCATGCCAGTTGCATTGATGCTCATGGACAGCGACATGCGTGCGATTCAGGTCGATCTCCTGCGCCCGATTCAGGTGATCTTGTTGGTTGTTTCATTGCCGATTCTAGTAGTTGGGGTCGTAATGTCCGTCGGCCTCGTCAAGTCCTTGCGGGCCGACGCTGAATAGCCATGTCTTTCGTAGATGAACTTAAGCGCCGCAACGTTTTTCGTGTAGGTATCGCCTACGCTATTGCCGCTTGGCTCTTGCTGCAAATGGTCGACGTCGTCGTGCCAATCATCGATGCCCCTGATTGGGTTTCGAAGGCGATCTTGTTACTGATCGCTGTCGGCTTCCCGCTCGCGCTGTTGTTTGCGTGGGCGTTCGAACTAACGCCCGACGGTCTGAAGTTTGAGCGTGACGTTGATCGTTCGCAGTCGATCACACACACCACTGGCCGAAAACTGGACTTCGCGATCATTGGCATCCTTGCCGTCGCTGTTGCCCTGTTCGCAATCGATAAATTCATTTGGTCTGCAGCTCCGGATGGCCCCAAGGTCGCGGCAAAAAGATCGCTAGCGGTGATTCCATTCGTCAACATGTCCAACGATCCGGAGCAAGTATTTTTCTCCGATGGAATCTCCGAAGAAATATTGAACACACTCGTTCGGGCTGAGGGCATCAGTGTCGCTTCCCGAACCTCATCGTTCGCGTATCGAAATCATGACCAAAGCATTCCGCAGATCGCGGAGACCTTGGGCGTGCTCTTTGTGCTCGAGGGCAGCGTACGTAAGGACGGTGACAAATTACGCATCACGGCTCAGCTTATCGATGCGAAGAGTGACCGGCACCTGTGGTCCGAAACGTACGACCGAAAACTAGTCGATATATTTGCGGTGCAAAGCGACATCGCCAATTCGATAACGACCGCGATTCATAATGAACTTGGGATTGAGAGTGACGCCAGAATTTCGGTAAAGACGCTCACTGACAACATGACAGCGTACGATCTGTATTTAAAAGGATCACTGGCGCACGCGCACCGGCTTGTCCCTGAGGATTTACAAAACAGCGCGCTGTGGCTGGAGCAGGCCGTCGAGATCGACCCAGATTTTGCCGTCGCCTGGGAGGCGCTCGCGGCCGTTTACTCCACCATTCCATTTTGGAACATTCAAGACCGGACGCTTGAAGAGTATATCCGCATGTCGAACGACGCAGCGGATCGTGCCTTGGAACTTGATCCGAATCTCGCGTATGCCTGGGGAATCAAGGGCAGCAATATAACGGCCGTCCCTCCTTATGATCTGATTGAGGGAAATGATTATTACGAGGCCGCTTTGAAGGCAGACCCGAGGAACGCCACCATGCTCAACTGGTATGGAAGCGGGCTGCAGATGAGTGGCTACCTGGAAGAGGGTCTTGCTCTGCAGAGGAAATGTTTGGATGTTGATCCTGGCTATGTGAACTGTGTTTTCTTCGTAGAGCAGGGGTTGCACGCATTGGGCAGGCATGCCGAAGCAATGGCAGTTGCCGATCAGTACCTTGAACCACTGAATGCCGTGCAAACATCGGCGACTCGAGCAGCCGTATTCCTTTTGTCAGGGAATCGATCAGCGGCGTTTCTTTTGGCGCGCGACGTGCTCGGGCTAGAAGGGGCGCCGGTTTACGGTTTCATCAACGCTTTGGAACAGCCCGATGCTGACCATACCGAAGCAATTCGCAGGTTTGATGCCTGGGCGGCAGAAAACGCCGTTGACTTGACTCGCTATCCCGAAATTCTTGCCGCATTTGGTGCGTATGATCGGGTCGATCTCGAGATAAGTTCCGAGCTCTGGTTTTGGCTGCCTAACTACCGGGATTTTCGACAGTCGGACAGATTTAGATCACTAATCCGTGAGTACGGTCATTATGACCTCTGGAAGGTTAAAGGCTTCCCGCCGCAATGCCGGTCCGTCGGCGATGACGATTTCGAATGCGATTAGTGACGCGCGTCTGGTTTTCAGACAAATCTGTGCCACATCAGTAGCTTAACGCCTTTGATACAGGGATAATTCTGCCCGACCGAGATTCCGGCGGCTAGTACGTTATTCGTTCGTCGGCGCTCGCTGCTCGCGACCCTATATCCCCGGTTCTGTCCGTGGACGCATTATCCGAGATCAGAATCTGAATGTTTTCTTAGTCCTGACGTCGCAGCGACTCCAGGGAGCTTTCGAGGAACCGCTCTTCGTTGTAAATGGGCATCCCAATCGTCACGAGCGGGCCCTTACTTACGTTGGACACGAACAGCTAACTCCGTCGTTTTTCGAATGAGCGGCTACTATAAGTTATTGGTTCGACGTTCGCAGCATTTGGCCCGCTCTTCCTCTGCGAACCAGGTCAGCCGGCCACAATTCTTACACGAAAGAGTCTATTCCAGGTCGATTATTATTTTTCCTCGAGCGTGTCCTTCTTCCGAATACCGGATCGCCGCCGGAATCTCGCTCAAGCGATAATGCCTGTCGATGACGGGCGTTACCTTGCCGGACTGCATAAGATCACCCACGATAACCAGATCGTCTTTGCGCAACACCGCCAGCAGCATGACGAATTCCTGTTCCACGAATGGCGATAACATAACCGCTTTGATCGGCCCCATTAATGGTCCGAGCCAATTACCTTTGGCTCCTCCGACTATGACGTAAGTACCCTCGGGACTCATGGCGCGCCTGTTCTCTGACAACGAATGATTGCCGACCATGTCTATAATCAAGTCGTACCGTTCGCCGCTTTCCGTGTAATCGACCTTTTTGTAGTCGACGACATGATCCGCGCCGATCGATAGCACCATTTCCACATTCCGTGTACTGCATACGCCGGTGACCTCAGCGCCGAACGACTTGGCGATCTGCACTGCAAATGTACCCACGCCTCCAGACGCGCCGTTAATCAGGACTTTCTGTCCCGGTTTTATTTTCCCTTTGTCGCGGAGAGCCTGGAGCGCAGAGATCGCCGCTATAGGTGCGGAAGCCGCCTGCTCGAACGTCACATTGCCTGGCTTCATCGCCAGTGCCCGATCCTCGGGAACAATTACGTACTCGGCGAAGGCCCCGTTCCTGCCGCCAAACACATCATCCCCTGGCCTGAAGCGCGTGACGTTACTGCCGACCGCCTCGACGGTCCCGGCGAAATCCACTCCCATTCTGGTGTTAGTTGGTGCCCCCAGGCCGGTCCCGAGGCGCATGAAGTACGGCGAGCCACGCATGTAATGCCAGTCAAGTGGATTTACAGAAGCTGCACGAACCTTTACCAGGACCTCATCAGCCGCAGGCGCCGGTTTTTCGACGTCTACAAATTCAAGAACATCGGGCGAACCATAACAACGGTACACGATGGCTTTCATAAGCTCCGTATTTTCCGAGACGGCGGGCGCCGGGCCGCAATCAGCGGTGTGGCCAAGCACCAAAGCCAGTGCCGATATCGCAACCATCAGGAAAATAACAAAACCGCCCAGGATTTTGTAACGCAACTTCATTGATCTATCTCCCGCAACTCCGAGTGAGGCGTACAAATCGCGGGTAGTATATCTCGTCATCCGCTCCTGCTGGACTGCATGCAAGAAGCAACTTGGATATAACGACGAAAGAAATACCAGGCCATTTACGCATTGTCAGGCTGCATTTTGAGTTGATGTCAAAACACATTCTCGGAAGAATTCCTCAAGCTCACTTTTGCTGAGTTGCTCTTTGTCCGGAAATAGGACGTAACCACGCTTCACGGGCGACCGCTCAAAATACTGCAGAGGTTTCGCGATGCCTTCCGACAGAACGCTATCGCATCTGCGTTCCGACAACTTGAATGCAAGTCCTTTCGGTGACAGCGAGGCGACAATTTTTCCATTCGCATAGGCGGCCGCGCCGCTAAAGAAGTGCTTACACACTAATTCGGTGTCGCCGACGTTAATATCGGCTAGCACCTCTTGAAGCTCACTAAGATAGGGCTGTGCCATCACAAGATTGGGTATGCCGCCAAACGTCTACGCAAACTTGAAACTAGCCCGCCACAGCTTTTGTGGGCACAAGAACCGTGACCGAAACTAGAGTATAAGCGCAGCGCATTGCCGGGCTACACCGCGTTTGATTAGGCGTCGTTGCCCTTCGCAGCCAGGTAAAAGCCGCTAACCAGCATCAGGAGCTGAAACTCGTAGCCGCCGTTCATGACGCTGAAACCGTTTTTGGCATGCACCATCGCGATGGCACCGACCATGACGACGACGACGATCAAACCGCCGAGACGCGTGAGCATCTCCTTGCCGAACGCACCGGCAATCAACATGACGCCAGCGGCAACTTCGCCCAGCGCGAGCAACCAGACCACGGCAACCGGCATTCCCATCATGGGTCCTTCGATCGGAAACTTGCCCGCACCGTGATAAATGAACGTCGCCGCCAATGATAAGCGCAGACCCCAATGTACATGAGGAGAAAGGTTCTTGAGAAAGTCCATAATGATTTCCTCTTCGTTATTGTCCTTACCTAAGCGTACACCAATATGCACGCCAAAACGCCTGGCGAGGCTATTGCGAATGCAAATATGAAGATAATACGAAAGCCGTGACAGATACTGACCGGCGACAAGTGCGGCGCATTATTAGGTGGCGCCATATCTCTGCAACCATACATGTATCTCGGCAGCTGCGTCCTGAGCCGATATCCTCTTCGCGGAGTTCAGCACCGACTCAGGAACCCAATCGGGGAATGGAATATCCTGGCGCTGGTGCCGGCCTGAAGGAAGGTGAACTTCGTGGACCTTGTCGAGAGCATGACCAGGAAACCTTCTTGCCATACGCACGAAAGCCGGCCAAAGACGCCGATGAATGTACGTAATTTTGCCACGAGCGAGCGTACAGACAACTGCGGCTTTCGACTCATGAACATTCTGTATAAGAGCGAAGATTTCGTGGCTCATGGGATGGCCCCACCAACTGCCATGTATAGGCCCTCCTGCAATGCGAGCCGCAAGCGATGGTTCAAGCCCCTTCGCAGATTGGAGAACAACGCCATGGTATCGAATGAAGTCCATAACTTGGCGAGGGGTCATCGTGTGCAAGTGTGCCTTGCAGCCAGCTCTTGTTCTAGAAAAACTCCACAGGCCTCGACACGATCCTCGAACTGTCCAAGAACGGAGCAGGTTCCGTCGCCACAGAGAACCCCGACCTCAAAGTTCCCTTCGCGCTCCGAGAAGTACGGGCCCGTCGATGTGCGCTTATCGGCGGACCAGGCTAACCACGCGCTGACGAGTTTCGGGTCCCGCCGCAGGTAATCCGAAATCTCGTTCGCAGAAATCGGCTGTGAGAGAGAGCTGACGCCCGATGCCTCAACTAATTGGAAAAATGACTTATTCAGGCTTGCGAGGTCAATCGCAAGACGGCAGATCGTATGAATAACTTTAGCCCTGTTGCACAAAATTAGTGCCACCTAACATTTAAGCTAACTTGGAACCCAGCGTACGGCGGCATTCTTGCGGATGCAAGAAGCGTGACGGGAGTGGTTTGCAAGTGCAGCGCATTGTTAGGTGGCATTTTGGTCCTCCGGAATTCCGAACTCTCCCCGGATGAAAGGCTTTATTTCTCCTCGGCCTGTAATCTTGAGGACATAGGTTCGCTCTTCATTTTCGTCTCTATTCTCGATTTCCAGCGTAAGCATAAAAAACGGACAGCACAGCCTTTCTAAAGTCATGAATTCTTCAATATCCGATTCAACTAATTGCACCGATCTTATTTTCGCGGCGTATCCGCTCGATAGTTCTTCGAATTCGACAACTAACGGCCGCAGTTTCCTTGCCAATTCACCGTGGCGCTGCCGTTGTTGAATCGTTAACGCCCCCAAATCGCAGAAGAAAGTTGAGTTCACGATCCTTATGCCACCTAACGTCCAAGCTCAGCTGCGGGACGGCCCGCGAAACGGGTCGGCCGTCAGTTGCAGCGCCTTGTTAGGCGCACTCACGACTCGGCCCTCTCTAATAACCAATGGTACAAGAAGATAGGAAAGCCTCCCCAGTCGACCACAAGCGGTATCCAGGCCCAGTGCCAGCTCGACGTCACTGGCAAAGCAATCACACCTGCTGCAGCGATGATTCCGCCAACGATAGGTGCCACCGACGACGCGTCTTCTTTTCGGATAACGGTGAACCAGAAGATCATGGCATTGAATGCGATGAATACGCCGCCAATTATCAGCAGTGCGCTCGAAAAAATGAGCTGAACCCAATTCACGCAGTTTCACCAAAGAGGTTGCTTCGGGCAGGTCATGCAAAATACTGTCATGATCTTTGCGCCCAACGTTTAAGCTAACTTGCGCCAAGTATCTGGCGCGGCTCTTGCGAATGTAAATATGAACAACTCAATGCAAGAGCCGTGACAGATACGACTCGGGCGGCAAGTGCAGCGCATTGTTAGGCTGCACCGCGCCTCGTGCCCACGGCTGATTTCACCCGAAGCGGCCTTTCAAAAGCACTAAGTCTTGGAAATTTGACGGGCAGCATTCGGCATCCAATTCAGATAGTCACGATTCTGGCAAAACTTGTTTTCGCTCGCAAGTATCTATGCCGTTTCGAACATCGGCAACATGACCGAATTTCTCGCAGGCTTTGACCCACGATTTGCAATCAGACTCGGCGTCTGCAACACAAGCTGCTTTATCGCAGGTTTCGCCGTCCATATTTCTGTCAACACATCCTGTCAGTTGATCTGGTACCGAAACGTCATCGATATCCTCAAGTACATCATCTGCACCTGAGCAAGCTGACAATGCCATCGCAGTTAATAGCAACAATATGAACCTATTCACTTTAGCTTCCTCAAAACGACTAGTCGCATTGTACGTCAATTAGGGTGTTACCTCATTTTCCAATCCGCCGGCGGTGCCGAAAATGGTGCACTTGGCATAATGAGCGGCACTACTATGCTCATGTCCTGATCTCTTGAGTGTCGGCTTAGGGCGATTAGCGGGCCTCTGAATCCGCAATGTTTCTGCTGCTGCCTAACGTTTGACCTCAGCCGCCGAGCCCGCAGGGCTCGGTCGGCTGCAGGGAATGGTTAGACGCTGTGTTTGCGGTCATCGGTCTCACCACCGACAGTGTTCGCTTTGGACAAACGCCAACGTGGCAATAATTTGGACATTATCTTGAGCATCCCCACGATGGATGAACCAGTTGTTGTGCGATTGCATTTCCATTCGAATGCGCGTGCCTTCGTCTGAGACCACAAGTATCCTAGCCGAATATAGCGGCCTGGATATCGTCCAACGTCTGCCGTCAGCAAAATGCGCCACGTAGGAGTCGCTCACGATCGCGCGCTCTTCGATTTCACCTACCACCAGGCCGCGCGCAGTCACTACGAACCGCCTTCGAGGGAAGCGCTTGACTTGGCTAATCCTCAATTCCTCTTCCTCGGCATCATTAAGGAGCACGAAATCCGGGCGGCGGAAAAAGCTCGTCGCCCAACTCGGCAGAAATTTGGTGACCAACGTCCCTTGATCCGAAGGTTCGCGGTGATGCCAAACAACCTTTTCCGAGCGGTCTCTAATTTCGCCTGTGCCACGATCATGGAAATCGTTGGTCAATCGGAACCAATCAAGCTGCTCCGACGCGTCCGATTGCTGGGTTGCAACTGTCATGACTAGGCGTCTAACGTTTAAGCTAACTTGATCTCAGCTTATGGCGGCATTCTTGCGAAAGCAAGAATGGTGACAGAAGCCAGAATGCAAGTGCAGCGCATTGTTAGACGTCAACTGCTGTGTTTCGAGCGTAAAGTTACGGAGCATCGGGACTCAGCTTCTTCTTCAGATAGACGGAGAATCGCCATGCGGCGAATGCGCCCAAATAGGCCGGTACGACAGTGCTTGAAAGAACGACTAGGTCAGTTGTTGCGTCCTTTCCTGTATGGGCGACACCGTAGATAAACCATACAACGATGATGGCCGCTAGAAGGGCAAGTAACGTTAGGGCGCTAAGCACCGATACCACTGCGAATGTCGCGCTTTTGGCCCTACGAGAGCGGAAAAAACACAATGCCGCTATACCAATACCAATGAGCGCGGCCACTGGGCCGGATAAAGCGATGGTCACAAAGATCGTC
>JADFHE010000082.1 GCA_022567295.1 Pseudomonadota bacterium
CACGGTCACTGAAAGATGGCTTCCCAAGGAACAAGAGCTTGCGTAATGCGGATTTGATTTCCACTTCGGTGTCGTACTGCCGGGTACTTTTTGCGTTCGTTTTCCTGAGTGCGTGCGACAACGCACCGGACACCGAGAATCGACCTGGGGAGGCAGCGGCAGGCGACATGTCCATGCCGGCGCCAAGCGAAGTAAAGTGGCCGGCGGGCGGTGAACTCGTTTATATCAGTAACGAGGATTCCGGCGACATTTCGATCATATCGACTGTGAGTAACCAGGTAATAACGACCTTGAACGTTGGTCGCCGTCCACGCGGCATCAAAGTAGGTCGCGCCGGGAACAAGGTCTTCGTCGCGCTATCTGGCTCGCCCAAATGCCCTCCATCCATGTCTGACGAAGACTGCGAAAAACAGCATACGGACAAAACCGAAGACGGCATCGCAGTCATTGACGTCATGACGGCCAATCTGGAACGCGTGCTGCCGGGTGGATCGGACCCGGAACAATTTGACCTCAGTTTGGACGGCCGCCGCCTGTTCGTTTCCAATGAAGATTCAGATCAGGTGACTATTGTCGATATCGCCAGTGGCGAAATTCTAAATACGATTGCCGTGGGCCGTGAGCCGGAGGGCGTTCGTATCAGCCCCGATGGTACGCTGGTTTATGTCACAAGCGAATCCGATCACGACATTACGGTATTGGATGCCGAAAGCGGGACCGTTATTGCGAAGATCGGTGTCGGCCTTCGACCGCGCGATGCGATTTTCACAACCGACAGTTTGCGAGCGTTTGTCTCGGCCGAATTGGCACATTCGATAACAGTGATCGACGTCAAAACGCACAATGTGATTGCAACAATTGAACTGGATGCCACCGCAAAGCCGGTGGGTATGGTGACCACTGCGGATAACAAGCTTTTATACGTGGCGAACGGTCGTGGTAAGACGGTATCGGCGATCGACCTGGATACATTCGAAGTGCTCGGCTCCGTCGAGGTTGGCCCCAGGACCTGGGGTATTGGGCTTACCGAGGATGAGCGTTACCTGTATACGGCGAATGGGCCGTCGAACGACGTTACCGTAGTCAGCACCGAATCGATGGAAGTCGTTGCCAGAATTGAAGTGGGTGAATCACCATGGGGTGTTGCGATCGGGCCGAATCTACGACGATCCCCATAAAAATTATGGCAGTCGAGAGGCGGCTCGGCGGCTGAGCCAGACATCGAATCCCCAGACAGCGCCGGCACGGGCAAAGAAAATCGCCACGACGATGACAATCATCAACAACCGAAGTCCGTGTTGTGAAAACGGCTGGCCCAGTGCGGCGATCTCATAGCATAGTAGTAGAAATAATCCGCCAACAGCTGATGTTCTGGTGAGCAGGCCAAATGTCAATCCGATCCCGACAAGACCTTCACCTACGGCGGTCAAGTGCGCGAACGTCTCCGCATTGGGGATTATGGTGTGCTGTAGAAAATTTCGGCACCAGGCCAGTGGGTGGACTTCTGCATACCCCGCCAGGATTCGCGGCATGGTTTCGACCCAGCGCAGGGAAGCCATTGGCGCCGGCAATATTCCGCCGAGCAGGATCCATTTGGTGCCGATCGCTTTAATGAACCACACTCCGGTGGCCATCCGTAGTACCGCCAGCCACCGGTCCGCATGGCGCATCGCGCGGTCAGCTTCCGAGGGCGCTGCGCGCTCAGTTTGTGCCAATGCGGATGCCTATCCAGGTTGCGCGCGGCGCTGCAGGTGAGAGGAATCGATTGTCGTCAAACGCACCGCCCAGCACGTCTGCGCTGTCGCCGAGTACGCCGAAAGTCTCGTAGTCGTTATCGAACACATTGCCCATATTGAAAAAAACATTGGTGAACTCGTTGACGCGAAATTCGCCGCGCAAATTGAACACGGTACTACTGGCAACCGTGGGCAGCATGTTGCCTTCATCGCCGCGCAATACACGATCGGATGCATAGACGACGTTGCCACCGATCGTCCAGCGCGGCGCAACCAGGTATTCAACGCCGGCTTTCGCGAT
>JADFHE010000011.1:0-23917 GCA_022567295.1 Pseudomonadota bacterium
AAACTACCTCTACATAACAAAGTCGGTGTCGTCCGCGTATTTCTATCTGATCAGCTCACAGACTGTTTCCACCGAGGTTCGCTACTTGTCTGCGGACTCCCCAGAGGGAACGCCGACAGTTTTTCTGACCCGCGAGGAGGGCCATGAATACTTTGTAACCGACGGCGCCGATCGCTTCTACATAACAACCAACGATAACGCCAAGAACTTCAAGTTGATGGAGGCGCCGCTGCACGATACCGCCAAGGAATCCTGGCAAAAGGTGATCGGGCACCGCGACGATGCGTTACTGGAAGATCTTGATGTCTTCAAAGATTATCTCGTCGTGACGATCACCGAAAACGGTTTGAAACAAATAGAAATCGTGGATCGCCGTTCAGGCACGACGCACCGAATGGCTTTTGACGAAGCCGTTTACACCGCCTACTCAAATGGTAACTTCGAGTTCGATACAGATCTGTTTCGCTACACCTATGAATCGATGACGACGCCTGAATCAACGTATGACTACAACCTGGGAACCAAAACGCACAATCTGATCAAGGAGCGAGTCGTTGTTGGCGATTTCGATCGCAGCAACTACCAGACGGAGCGCCTGTTCGCGACCGCCAGAGATGGAACCCGTGTGCCGATCTCGATTGTTTATCGAAAAGGCCTGCAGAAGAACGGCCAGAACCCGTTGTTACAGTACGCATACGGTTCCTACGGTTCCAGCATATCCCCGTCTTTCAGTTCCAACAGGCTTAGTTTGCTGGACCGCGGTTTTATTTACGTCATTGCTCACATTCGCGGCGGCTCTGAAATGGGCCGGGAATGGTATTTCGATGGCCGGCAGCTTAATAAGAACAACACCTTTACCGACTTTATCGATGTTTCGAAATTTCTGATCAGGGAGGGCTTTACGTCACCCGAACACCTGTACGCATACGGTGGTAGTGCCGGTGGATTGCTAATGGGCGTCATACTGAACACGGCGCCGGAGTATTACCACGGTGTCATTGCGGCCGTACCGTTTGTCGATGTCGTAACCACGATGCTCGACGAGGACATTCCCTTGACTTCCGGTGAGTGGGACGAGTGGGGAGATCCTAATGAGAAAGAATTCTACGATTACATGTTGTCCTATTCGCCCTACGACAACATCGCGAAAATCGATTACCCGAATATCATGGTGACGACCGGGCTGCACGATTCTCAGGTTCAATACTGGGAGCCGGCAAAATGGGTCGCGAAGCTTCGCGAGTACAAAACGGATGACAATATGCTGATCCTGAAAACTGACATGTCCGCAGGGCACAGCGGCAAGACCGGTCGCTTCCGCCGAATTGAGGATACGGCCCTCTACTACTCGTTCTTTGTCGGGCTTGAGGGCATCCGGGAGTAGCGCCGATACCGATGCGTGCCTTGCAGCAGCTAAGACGACAGGTCGATCTCTTCGGCGCGGTGGCACGCGACACGAGCGCCGCCGATTTGTCGCAGCTCCGGTCGTCGCTCACTGCAGATGTTCTCTGCATACTGACAGCGCGGGTGAAATACGCACCCTGACGGCGGCGACACCGACGACGGAATCTCGCCTTTAAGTGGTGCGGCAACCGGAGCGACCAGAGGATCCGGAACCGGTGACGCATCTAGCAGTGCTTTTGTGTACGGATGACGCGGCAACGCAAACAGGTTTTCGCTGTTGGCCACCTCAACCAGGCGGCCCAGGTACATAACGGCGACTCGATGACTTATAGAGCGCACCACGGCAAGGTCATGCGATATGAAAATGATCGACAAGCCCGACTCGTGCTGCGCCATTCTCAGTAAGTCCAATATCTGCTCGCGAACCGCGCTATCAATTGCTGCGACCGCCTCGTCGCAGATCAGAATTTTCGGCTTGAGTATCAACGCGCGTGCGATCGCAACGCGCTGCGCCTGCCCACCGGACAGTTGGTGCGGATAGCTCCGCAGATAGCTTTCATCCAAACCGACTTTCTGCAACATCGTTATGACCTGATCTTTGCGAGATTCAGCTGTCATCGTTGACTCGTGAACCAGCAGCGGTTCACCGACGATTGTTTGCACGCGCATTTGCGGATTCAACGCACTGACCGGGTCCTGAAATACAAGCTGCAAATCCCTTCGCTGCGCCGCGGCCCGTAACTCCACCGGCCCCTCAAGCGGCTCGCCCGCATAAACCACTCGACCACCTTGCATTGGAATCAAACCAAGGATGGCCCGCACGAGACTGGACTTACCTGATCCGGATTCACCGACAATTGCCAACGTCTCTGCTTCGCGCAATGAAAGGTCGACACCGACCACGGCCTGTAACCGCGCATTGTGCGAATCGCGATAACTAACGGTCGCCCCCTCAACCCCGAGCACCGTTTTGGCGTCAGCCGGTGCCAGCACTTCACCACGGTCTGCTCGTAACGCCGCAGCGAGCAGCCTTTTCGTGTGTTCGTTTCGTGGCGAGGCAAAAACCGCAACGGTCGCTCCCGCCTCAACAAGCTTCCCCGCCTGAAACACCAATAACCGCTCGCAACGACCGGCAACTATTCCCAGGTCGTGAGTAATCAACAACAGCGCCATATCGTCGCGAAGCTCTTCGAGCAAGTCGAGGATTTGCGCTTGCACGGTTACGTCCAGCGCCGTCGTCGGCTCATCGGCAATCAACAAGTCCGGTGCACAGATCAATGCAGACGCGATCATGACGCGCTGCCGCATGCCACCAGAGAGCTCGTGCGGAAACGCCAGAAACTGACGCTCGGGGTCCGGCAAGCCTACGCGGTCAAGCATCTGGTTTACTTTTGCGTCGGCATCGTTACCCGTCGCAATTTTGTGTTGCAGCAGAATTTGCCTTAGCTGTTTGCCGATTCTCAAGTACGGATTAAGTGCCTGCATCGGACTCTGGAAAATAATGCCGATTCGCTGCGCACGAAATCCATCCAGGTGATTCTCACCGCGGTTCAGAAGTTCCTCGCCATCGAATCGGACGCTCCCGGTCATTTTCGCATTGCGCGGCAGCAGACCCAGAAGCGACAGTGCCGTTTGTGTTTTGCCGGAACCGGATTCGCCGACGATACCAACCGATTCGCCACGATCAACAGTAAAGCTCACTGTATCAACCACCGCGTTGTTACCGTACTGGACCGTCAGGTCATTAACCTCGAGCAAGCTCACGGTGTTTGCCTCACGTCGAAAAAGTCGCGCATGGCATCGCCGAGAAAATTAAAGCTCATCAATATAAGCGCAAGCACTGCCGCAGGAATCAACAACATCCACGACGCACCTTCCATCTGGTTAACGCCCGCATCGACAAGTGCACCGAGCGATGTCTGCGGTTCCTGTACGCCCAACCCCAGAAAACTGAGGAACGACTCAACCAGAATTGCCTGCGGAATAGTTAACGTTACATACACCACGACGATACCCAGCAGATTCGGCGTGATATGTCGAAAAATAATGCGCGCCGTGCTGACGCCCATCAGCCGCGCGGCGCTGACGAACTCGCGCTCCCGCAGACTCAGCGTCTGCCCACGCACGATCCGCGCCATGTCGAGCCAATTGATCGCGCCGATCGCGACAAAGATCAATAAGAAATTTCTCTCGAACGCAACCATCAGAAGGATGACGAAGAAAATAAAGGGCAGTGCGTAAAGCGTGTCGACGAAACGCATCATCACGGCGTCCACGCGGCCGCCCACGTACCCGGCGACCGCTCCATAGGTAACACCGATGACGAGACTGACCAGGCTTGCAACGACCGCAACCAACAATGTAACGCGAATACCAAGCATCGTTCGTACAAACAGGTCGCGACCCAGGTCGTCCGTACCAAACAAGTGCAATCCCGACAGACCTGGCGACCGCAGCATGTCATCGAAATTGGTGCTCAGGTAGTCGTGCGGACTGAGCCATGGCCCGATGATAGCCAGCACCAAGACGAACAGCAGGATTCCGCCGCTTCGTTTCATCGCTGCCTTACCCGCGGATCGATAAAGCCGTACAAAATGTCGACGACCAGGTTCAGTGAAATTATCAGTGCCGCGTAGAAAATTACGATGCCGAGTACCAGCGTGTAATCACGATTGAGTGCGCCACGCACAAAGAACTGCCCGAGCCCGGGTATGCCAAACACCTCTTCGACGACAACGGTACCTGTCAGTATCGCGGCGATCGCCGGACCCATGTACGACAACACCGGCAGCATCGCCGGTTTGAGCGCGTGCACGCGAATGATCGCCTTCGACCCGAGCCCCTGAGATCGGGCCGTGCGTATGAAGTCGCAACCAAGAACGTCGATCATGCTGGCCCGCGTCAGCCGGGCAATGTACGCAATCTGCGGCAACGCGAGCGTGATAACGGGCAAAACAAATTTCGCGAACCCCGACTCGCCGCTCCAGCCCGCGGGTAGCCACTGCAGCTTCACAGCGAGCAACAGAACCAACACTGGCGCCACGACAAATACCGGAATCGAGATGCCCGTCATTGCGAAAGACATGACGACCCGGTCAAGCATCGACCCCTGTTTCAGGGCGGCGACCGTACCGCTGCTGATGCCAACAAGCAACGCGAGCGCCATGGCCAGAGCGCCGAGTTGCAGGGAAATCGGAAAGCCGCTCCCGATGAGCTCGCTTACAGTGTAGTCGCGGTAACGGTAGGAGGGCCCGAGATCCCCGCGAAGCAAGCCGGCCATGTAGCGCGTGAATTGCTGTGGCAGCGGTTCATCCAGATGATAGGCCGCCTGAATATTTGCCGCTACGTCGGTGGGCAGCACTCGTTCGTCGTCGAACGGCCCGCCCGGTGCAGCGTGCACCATCAAAAATGCCAGGACGATTACCAACAACAGAGTCGGTATTGCCCCCAGCAATCGGAGCAACATGTATCGCAGCAAGAGTTTGTCCAGCGCAGCTATTCGGCCGCTTTGAGACTCAGGTGTTGAGAGTAATGATAATCGAGAACGTTGTCTCCCCAGCCTGCGACGCGTGGCTTGACCAGGTGCTTGCTAACGTAGAAATAGATTGGAATGGTAGGGTGATCAGCCAGCATTACCCGTTCGGCCTCTTCCATGTACAGGCGGCGCCGGTCGAGATCAGCCTGCTCCGCCGCGCGCAACAGGAGCGCGTCGTATTCTTCGCTGGCATACCCCGGCACGTTAGCCGCATTTTGGGATTGCAGGATGCTAAGAAATGTATGTGCGTCGTTGTAGTCACCAACCCAGCTCGAGCGAAACACCTGCGTGACTTCCTTGTCCCGGATGTTCGCCAGCAACACCTGAAATTCCTCGTTAATCAGGTCCACCTCGAAGCCGAGCACATCGCGCCACATCGACTGGATCGCTACTGCGACTTTTTTGTGCGTATCGTTGGTGTTGTAACGAAGCTCCAGCCGCAGCGGTTTCTGTTTGCTGTAACCGGCCTCTGCGTACAGCGTCTGGGCTATCTGGTTCCGCTCATCCTGCGTCAGCGGCGCGTAAGCAAACACCGTTGGCTCGTAATTATCAACCCCGGGCGGGACCCAGCTGTACGCCGGCGTTTCGCCGCGGCCCGTCACTTTTTCGACCAGTAGCTCGCGATCGATGGCCATCGATAGCGCTTGTCGCAGTTCCGGGCTGTTTTTGAACGGCGGCTTGCTCAGGTTGTAGCCGTAGTAGTAAATATTCTGATAGGGGGCAATGTGTAACTCATCGCCGTTGTCTCTCCTGACTTGTTCGAAATTATCGGTGGGCACGGAGCTCGTGATATCCAGTTCGCCCGCCCGATAGCGAGCATACTCGGCCGTCTCCTGACTCGAGATATGATGACGAATCTCATCGATAGCCGTATTCGCATTGTTCCAGTAGTATTCGTTGCGATTAAGCGTCAATACGGACCCGGGCACCCAATCCGTCAGAACATAGGCGCCATTCGAAATCATCTTTCCTGGACGCGCAAATCCATCGCCATGCTCGGCAAGCGCGCCAGGGTGCATGGGAAATGTCGCCGGGTGCGTAAGAAGGCTCAGCAAATATGGCGTCGGGCGCTTGAGCATTATCTGCAGCGTGTGCTCGTCTATGGCCCTCAATTCAGTGACGTCGACGAGAAACTGCGCGTAAAAAGCCGCCGTCGCCGGTTCGATCAGGCGCTTAACGCTAAAGACGAAATGTTCGGCCGTAACCGCATCACCGTTTGACCATTTTGCCTCTGGTCTCAGATGAAAGGTGTACGTAAGCAGGTCGTCGGAAACCTCCCATGATTCGGCCGTACCTTCTGTCAGCTCCCCGGTCGACGTAAAGCTGACAAGGCCCTCTCCTAAATCACGCAAAACATCCGCTGCCTGAAGGCTTCTCGCTTTGTGCGCATCGAGGGACTCGGGTTCCGTATTGAGCCCGCGATTGAGAACTGATAAGGACTCACGCCCGTCATCGGACCCACCGCATGCTGCGACGCCCGACAACACAAGAAAAAACAGTAACCGTCGTATCGATCTCATGTTGTGAAGGATACCTGACTGCGGCGGCTCGCACGTGACCGCTATGCGGTTTTCTTCAACTGCCGTTTCTTGAGATGAACTAACAGTAACGACACTGCGGACGGTGTCATGCCTTCAAGGCGTGACGCCTGACCTAAAGTCATCGGGCGTGCCGCCACGAGTTTTTGTCGCGCCTCGTTCGACAATCCATCAACGATTTCGTAATCGATATCTTCGGGCAAGCGCAGCGATTCCTGTTTCGCGTGTTGCGCTATTTCGCGCTCTTGTCTATCGATGTATCCCGCGTATTTCGCCTGCACTTCGAGTTGCAATTCAACCTGTTCGCGTTGTTCGTCGCCTTTAATCCTGGCCGCGTCGAATGCGCCGACGCTCGAGATGCCAGCGACCGCTGCATAGTTCAGCTCGGGTCGGCGCAACAACTCGGCGGCCGTGCTGTCGCGGCTAAGCTCTTTGCCCAAAATCTGCACATCGTTTTTGGTCAGCGCGCCAGCATGTATCATGATGCTCTTCAGCCGGGCCTGCTCGTTTTCGACCGCTTCACGTTTCGCGTTGTATATCGACCAGCGTTCGTCGTTAACGAGTCCCAGCGCACGGCCCTTCGGCGTCAGGCGCAGATCCGCATTGTCTTCACGCAGCGTCAGCCGGTACTCGGCACGGCTCGTGAACATTCGATACGGCTCGCTCACGCCGCGCGTAATCAGGTCATCAATAAGAACACCTATATATGCTTCGTGGCGCCCGGGAAACCACTCTTCCTGGCCGCTTGACTGGCGCGCCGCATTGATGCCCGCGAGCAGCCCTTGTGCTGCCGCCTCTTCGTAACCGGTTGTGCCATTGATCTGCCCGGCGAAATAGAGCCCATCAACGTGCTTTGTTTCCAGTGTCGGTTTCAGGTCACGCGGGTCGAAATAGTCATACTCGATCGCGTAACCGGGCTGCGTAATGTGAGCGTTTTCGAAACCGGGAATCGAGCGCACGAAACGAACCTGTGTTGCATGCGGCAGGCTTGTTGATATTCCGTTGGGATAAACCTCGTTCGTGCTCAAGCCCTCAGGCTCAACAAATATCTGGTGCGATGCTTTGTCGGCAAATCGGACCACCTTGTCTTCGACGGATGGACAATACCGCGGCCCGACACCTTCGATCATTCCTGAATACATTGGCGACTCGTCCAGCGAGCTGCGAATTATGTCGTGGGTCTCCTCGGTCGTTCTCGTAATGTGGCAGGAAATTTGCCGCGGATGATCGGCTCGTTTACCGAGGAACGAAAACACCGGGGTTGGATCGTCGCCGGACTGCTCCTGCATCACCTCGTAATTCAGCGTCCTGCCATCGAGACGCGGTGGCGTGCCTGTCTTCAGTCGCGCAACGCTGAATGGCAGCTCACGAAGACGCGCTGCGAGTTTGTTTGACGGTACGTCACCCAACCGGCCCCCGGCCTTCTCGGTACGGCCGATAAGAATACGCCCCGCAAGAAAAGTGCCGACCGTCAGAATGACGGTCTTCGCCAGAAACCGATGGTCTTCCGCAGTAACGACGCCCATAACACGATCGCCCTCGATGATGAGGTCCTCAACCGACTGTTGGAACACCGACAGATTCGGCTGCTTCTCGATCATCGCCCGAACCGCATGACGGTAAAGCTGGCGATCTGCCTGCGCGCGCGTCGCGCGAACGGCGGGTCCTTTGCTTGCATTCAGCGTGCGGAACTGAATGCCGGCGCGGTCAATAGCCTGTGCCATCGCGCCACCAAGCGCGTCAATCTCTTTGGTCAGATGGCCTTTGCCAATACCGCCAATGGCCGGATTGCAGCTCATCTGCCCCAGCGTCGCAATGTTCTGTGTGATCAGAAGCGTATCGGCACCCGCGCGCGCGGCGGCCAGTGAAGCCTCCGTGCCAGCGTGTCCGCCGCCAATCACAATGACATCAAAATATTCAGACATGGTCAGAATGTGGTTAAAAAGTAATCAATCCGGGCGCGCATTCTTTACTATTTGGGGGCCATTGTCCAAGATAGCCCGCTGTCTCGCACCGTGAGGAACCGATGCGCCGTAATTTATGTATTCTGCTTGCCGCCATTTGGACCGCTGGACCCGTAAACGCCCAATCGCTGCAGCTTTCCGACTGTCGCATCAACGCCGGTCCGGGCGCGCCCAGTATCAAGGCTCGCTGCGGCACGATGACCCGACCGCTGGATCCATCTGGAACTGAGCCCGGCGAAATTGAGCTTCACATTGCAGTCGTCCCGGCGCTCAATTTGACCCCGGAGCCCGACCCTGTCGTGCCGATTGCCGGTGGTCCCGGGCAGGGATCTGTGCAGTTCTACTCGTCCTACGCCTGGGCGTTCGAGGACATTCGGCGCAATCGCGACATTTTGCTCGTCGACCAGCGTGGCACCGGCGACTCGGCAACGATGGATTGCGAGTTTGACGAGGATCTGATCGCGGGCGATTACTCGACCGAGCTGACCATTGAATACACCGAGCGTTGCCTCGAGCAGCTGCCACACGACCCGCGCTTTTTCACGACCAGTGTCGCTGTAACCGACCTGGAGGCCGTCCGCGAGGCCCTGGGTTATCCGTCGCTGAACCTTTACGGCGTGTCGTACGGTACCCGCGTCGCGCAGCATTTCGCACGTCGCTACCCGGACTCAACCCGCACCATCGTACTCGATGGTGTCGTGCCGCCGTCGCTTTCGCTCGGTCCGGAGATCGCAACCGAAAGCCAGAAGGCTGTCGACAAGATTCTCGCGCGGTGCACGCAAGACGAGGCCTGCAATGAACGCTTTCCGGGCATCGCCGGAGATTTCGCTCGGATAGTTGCCGAGCTCAGAGAGGCGCCAATCGCTATCAATGTGCCTGACCCAAGTACCGGCCGTCCTGAAGTGGTCGAATTTGGCAGCGGCGAGCTCGCAGCGGCCATCCGCCTGCTTGCATATCACCCAAACTCGATTGCATTGATGCCGTTGCTTATTGCCGAGGCGGGCAATGGCAACTTCGTTCCGTTAGCGTCGCAATTCATGATGACGATGATCTCAATGCGCGATGCGTTGTCGCTGGGAATGCACAACACTGTTATGTGTACCGAAGACGTGCCCTATTACGACAACATGACGATTGATTACGAGGGTCTTGCGGCGAGCTACATGGGAACGTTTCAGCTCGAGGCACTGGAGGCTATTTGCTCCGTCTGGCCAGCCGGGCCAATCGATGCGGAATTCAAGACCCCGCTCGCCACTGGCCTTCCCGTGCTGCTGCTGTCCGGCGATGCCGATCCGATTACACCGCCGCGCTATGCAGACCTGGCAGCAGTCGATCTCGAGAATGCCAAGCATCTCATCGGCAAAAATCAGGGCCACGGGCAAATTGGCGTCGGTTGCACGCGCCATTTGATCGCTGACTTCATCGCTACCGCGGACCCCGCAGGCCTGGATGCCAGCTGTATGCAACGCAGTTTCGTGATGCCGTTTTTCCTCGACTTTTCGGGGCCGAATCCATGATCAGAGTCGACCGCCTTCATAAATCGTTCGGCGCGGTGCGCGCGCTGCGCGGCGTCAGTTTTGACGCACCCGATGGCAGGATTACGGGTCTGCTGGGGCCCAACGGTGCGGGTAAATCGACGACGCTTCGCATCCTGTACACAGTGTTCAAGCCGGACGAAGGATCCGCCAGCATCGACGGTGCCGATGTTGTGACCGACAGCCTGGTTGCGCGGCAAAGACTCGGTGCGCTGCCACATGGCTCGGGGCTGTATCCGCACCTTTCGGCGCGCGAAAACGTCGCCTACTACGCAAGGCTGTGCGGACTCGATAGCGGCGTTGTAGACGATCATGTGGACCGCATCATCAAGTTACTCGAAATCGAGGACTTCGCGGACCGCCGCACCAAGGGGTTTTCGCAGGGCCAACGCACCAAGGTGTCGCTCGCCCGGGCGCTCGTGCACGATCCGCAAAACATCATTCTTGACGAACCATCAAACGGCCTTGATGTAATGGCGACTCGTTCGTTGCGCGAATTGATTCTTAAGCTTAAGGATGCGGGTCGCTGCGTTCTGTTTTCTAGCCACGTTATGCAAGAGGTTGCCGCGCTTTGCGATGACATCTGCATCATCGTAGACGGCCAGGTTGCGATCAACGATTCGGTTGATGGCATTCGCGAGCGCACGGGCTGCGATGATCTCGAGGACGCCTTTGTGGCTGCGATAAAGTTGGTGGGAGACGACTGATGCGCACGCTGCTCACGGTTTTCCTGAAAGAGCTCGTGGATAATCTGCGTGATCGCCGCACGCTGGCCTCCGCGCTGATCATGGGCCCGATCTTTGGCCCCGTGCTATTTGCTTTCATTATCAATCTCTCGATCGAGCGTTCGCTGGACGACGCCGAAACCACCATGGACCTGCCGGTCATTGGACAGGCGTACGCGCCGAACCTGGTGCGTTACCTGGAGAGCCGGAATATCGACATCGTCGCTGGCCCGGCGGACGCAGCTGCGGCTGCCGCGGCCATTAAAACGGGCCTGTACGACGTTATTCTGGTCATTCCGGAGGCGTTCGGCGAGCAACTTGGCAACGCCATCCCAGCCAAAATTGAGCTGTACTCCGACAGCGCCAATACGCAGGGCGAAAAAGAAGCCCGGCGGGCACGACGCGCCCTGAATTCGTACAACCGGCAACTGGCGAGCATCCGGTTGTCCGCACGCGGCATTAACCCGTTGATCTTGCGGCCAATTAACATTGACGACATCGACATGTCGACACCCAGCGGCCGCTCCGCCATGTTGCTCGGGATGATGACTTACTTTTTCATTTTTGCAATGTTGATGGGCGGCATGTACCTGGCGATCGATACAACCGCTGGAGAGCGTGAGCGCGGCTCGCTGGAGCCGCTCTTGTCGCTTCCGGTTACGCGCACACAGCTCATCCTCGGAAAAATTACTGCCACCTGCGTCTTCATGGCTTTTTCCTTGTTGTTAAGCCTGCTGTCGTTCTATGTGGTGTTGAGGTTCATGCCGCTGGAACAGCTCGGCATGACGCCGAACTTTGATCTGCGTGTCGTTGTCGCAGCGTTCTGGTTGCTCGCACCGTTTATCTTGCTCGGCGCTTCGCTGATGACGCTCGTCGCCTCCTTCACAAAGAGCTACAAAGAAGCACAGACCTGGCTCAGCGTTGTGTTGCTTGCGCCGACCTTGCCGATCCTGATCGTCAGCATCCTGACGCTCCGGCCGCAACTGGAGTTCATGTTTATACCATCCTTGAGTCAGCACCTGATTCTCGTCGACATGATAAAGAACGAACCTCTTAATGGTCTGCATGTCGCTATTTCGGTGGTCAGCACGCTGACGATCGGTGCTCTGCTCACGTGGGTCTGCGCCCGCCTTTACCGCCGCGAAAGCCTTCTCGGTTGACAATTCCGCCGGGTTCTCCACCATGGAGGCCCCGGCGAAAAAAATAATTATTATGTCTCTGTTTTCCGAACTTCGGCGGCGCAATGTCCTCAAGATCGCGTTGCTTTATGCTCTGGCCAGCCTGCTGATTTTCTGGATAGTTGGCGGGTCTCTCATTTGGCTCGGCGCGCCGGACTGGGCTGGTGAGTTTGTGCTGTTGGTGCTCGCGATCGGTTACCCGGTCGCACTGATTTTCGCCTGGACTTACGAAATTACACCGCAGGGGCTGAAAAAGTCACTCGACGTAGATCAAACGCAGTCCATTGTTTACAAGACGGGCCAGAAGCTGAATGCGGCAGTGGCCGTACTCGCTGTGCTTGGGGCGCTCGCCCTGGTCGGCGAGCGGCTCATGCCGACGTTCGAGTTTCCGAAAGTGATCGAACCCATTTTGCTTGCGCCGAATTACGAGGCACCGGAGAAAGACGGTGTGCCGCAGGAAATACGAGCCGTTACGCTCGACAATGGCTTAAGAATAATCGTCTGGCCGGACCACGATATCCCCAATGTTGTGATGTATAACTTCGTGCGCGCGGGGGGCCGCAATGAATATCCGGGCATCACGGGCTTGTCCCACTTTTTCGAACACATGATGTTTAACGGCACCAGCCGGCGCGCGCAAGGCGAGTTCGACAAAACGATGGAGGCTGCGGGCGGAGCAAATAACGCCTACACATCCAAAGACCTGACCGTTTATCAGGACTGGTTCCCACGGTCTGCGCTGGAAACGATTTTCGATCTCGAGAGCGACCGCCTGCAGAATCTCGCGATCGACCCAGCGGTGGTCGAGTCGGAGCGCGATGTTGTTTCTTCGGAGCGCCGTTTGCGTTACGACAACGATAACTTCGGTCGTCTGTTCCTGGAGATGAACGCCACGGCGTTCATTGCGCATCCGTACCAGTTTCCTGTTATCGGCTGGTCATCCGACATCGAGAACTGGACGTATCAAGACCTTGAGTCCTATTTCCGCACCTACTACGCGCCCAATAACCTGACGATGGTCTTTACGGGCGACGTAACGGCCGAAGAGATTTTTGTCCTGGCCGAGAAATACTTCGGTCCACTCCCGGCCCAGGAAGCTCCTCCGGCCATTCGCACAACGGAGCCGGAGCAGCTGGGCGAACGACGCCTGCTGGTCGAGGTGGACGCTCCTACGCCGCTCCTGCACATGACGTTTCACGCCGGCAGCGCCGTCGATCCCGCAACGCTGCCTTTGAGTATCCTGCTGAACATACTTGTCGGTGGCGACTCGTCGCGGCTGCACCAGCAATTTGTCGAACAGGAACAGATTGCTCTGGCTGTCGGGGGCTTTCAAATGGAGGGTATCGATCCTGGCCTCGTCTATTTATACCTGACTCTGCCGCCCGGTGCAGATACCGCTGCCGTCGAAGCGCGCCTGCTGACCGAGCTGTCCCGGGTGGTTCGCGATGGCGTGACCGAAGCTGAGCTGCAGAAAGCCAGAAATATAATGATCGCTGATTACTGGCGCTCACTGGCGACAATCGACGGCAAGGCCGCCGCAATAGGCCATGCCGAAGTCTTCCGTGGCGACTACCAGCTTGCGTTTGCATTGCCCGATGACCTTGCCGCGGTAACTGCCGCCGAAATTCAGCAGGTAGCCGCCAGCGTCTTCCACCGTAACCGCATGACGGTTGGTGTCCTGCGCTCCCCCGCTGACAATGAACAATGAAAGCGCCAAGACTGCGATTTACCCTGCTGGCCTCGCTAGCCATGACCGGTGCCTTTGCCGCCGGCGTGACGCTGCCGGACGCCGAACGTATCGAGCTCGAGAATGGCACGGTCCTGATACTCATTGAAAATCACGACGTTCCACTAATCGGGCTCGAAGCCATCGTTCGCGGCGGCGCCGCAGCTGACCCAAAAGACAAGTACGGTCTGGCCAGCCTGTTCGCTGGCCTCCTGGAGAAGGGCGCCGGCGACAGGACCTCGGCCGGGTTCGCCGAGGCTGCCGCTTATGTCGGCGGCGAACTGAATGCTTCAGTCAGTCTCGAGTCGCTGACGATTTCCGCCGAGTTCATGGCGCGCGATGCCGCCCTTATGGTCGAACTGGTGTCGGACATGCTGCGCCGGCCCTTACTCAGCGCAGACGAATTCGAAAAACTTCGCGACCGGAGGATCAACCTGATCAAAGCGGCGAAAGGCGCGGATCCGGGGGGCCTGATGCCGTCATATGCGAATGCCTTTCTTTTCGGCGAGCATCCTTACGGCAACCCCGCAGACGGCAGCGAATCGTCGCTGGCCAATGTCACGCACAGCGATTTGCTCGCCTATCACCGCGACATGATCGGCGCTGAGCGATTGATCATCTCCGTATCCGGCGATTTTGACGCTGCAGCGATGCGCGCTTCGCTGGTGGGCGCTTTTGGCGACTGGCGGCCGGCGGCCGGAACATTAACGGAGATCGCAGCACCGATCGTTGACGACGGCGGCCGCGTCTACCTGATCGACAAGCCTGGCGCAACACAGACCTATTTCTATATTGGCAATATCGGTGTAGCGAGAGGCTTCTCCGGCCGCGCGGACCTCGACCTCGCCAATACGGTATTTGGCGGACGCTTTACGTCGATGTTGATGACTGAGCTGCGAACGAAGTCCGGCCTAAGCTATAGCGCCCGATCAGTCTTGTCCCGTTTCGCTCAGCCCGGTACGGTCTTCATCCGCTCTTTCACCGAGACCAGCACAACGGTTGCGGCGCTGGACCTCTCATTGGATGTGTTGCAGCAGTTGCATGACACGGGTCTGGACGAGGCGATGATCTTGTCGGCGCGCAACTACATTATGGGGCAGTTTCCGCCGCGGCTGGAAACCGCTGCGCAGATCGCCGGCCTCTTTGCAATGCTCGAGGCCTTCGGCCTGAATGCATCGTACATCAATGACTACGCAAGCGATCTCGCCGCAGCGACACCGGAATCTGTTGCCGACATCATTGACCAGGTTTATCCGGCCAAAGACAAACTCGTTTTCGTCATACTCGGTGACGCGGAATCTATTCGCAAGCAAGTCGCCCAATACGGAACGATCACCGAGATTTCAATCTCGGAACCGCGGTTCCACCCGTAAAAAGCCCCGCCGAAGCGGGGCCGAAGTTATTGATTGCCACACGGGATTGGCAATCAATCGCCAAACGCGTTTGCCTTGCCGTCTAGTAGCTGCTGCCGCCCGACCCGCCGGTCAGCAACAGGCCGAGTGCGATGAAGGGTATCGCCACCACTACCCCCAACCCGGCTCCGGCTGTCTTTACCGCTGAGATTTTCACTCGTTCTACGGCCTGTACGTCCTGCCAGTCCGCTGTAAGCTCGGCGCCTTTGGGATGATGCCGAGTGTTCTTGTAGTACGTTCCCTTGATTTCAACTTCACTGACCTCTGTCACCCTGATCTCCTGGACGCGCCCGTCAAGGTAGGTGCGGCGAACCCTGTCGCCCGCCTTGACCTGGCTCGAATAGGTCGCATCGTCGGTGTCGTAAATCGGCTTGATCGTTGTGCAGGCTGTGTTCAACAACAGCAGCACACTGGCTATCAAAATAGTTGTTTTCTTCATCGGTCTCTCCTCGTTTGACGTGGAGTAACCTTGCGCGTCACAGCGCCGCAGAACCTGACGGGGCGCTGATGCTTTTCTTATTTCGACCTCATGATGCACTCGCCAGTGGCCATCGCCCTGTCAATTACTTGCCGATGCAGAACTCGGAGAATATGCGGCCCAAAAGGTCATCCGACGATACGGCCCCGGTTATTTCACCGAGCGCCTGCAGGCTCAGGCGCAGCTCCTCAGCAAGCAATTCACCCGCGCGGGTTTCCTCCAGCACGGTCCGCCCGGTGCTGAAGTGCATGGCGGCCCGCTCAAGCGCGTGGAGATGGCGCTTCCGGGCGGTAAACGCCCCCTCCCCGAGGTTTTCGTAGCCAGCAAGGTCGCGTATGCGTTGTCGTAACGCCTCCAGTCCCTCCCCGGTCTTGGCAGAAAGGTTGACCGCCTCCGGGTCCATCGGTCCATTGCACAGGTCTATCTTGTTTCGAACTACCGTGACCGGGACACCTTCGGGCAACGATTCGTTTATGTCGCCGTGCTCTGCATCGGTGGCATCCTGTATCCAGAGCACGGCGTCGGCGCTTTGTAGCGCGCTACGTGCCCGGCGAATACCTTCTTCCTCAACACGGTCCGGGTCTTCGCGTAATCCCGCCGTATCGACAAGCTCGACAGCGAGCCCGTCAATATCAATTTGTTCTCGCAGAATGTCGCGCGTCGTACCGGCGACCTCCGTAACAATCGCTGCGTCCTGCCCGCTTAACAAATTCAAGAGGCTTGATTTTCCGACGTTGGGCCTCCCGACGATAACCACCTGGAAGCCATCGCGCAGAACGCGCCCTTGCGTAACCTCCTGCTGCAAAAGGGCGAACGCGCCGGCGCATTCATCCAGGCGGCGCTGCAGGAGGTCGTCGGACAAAAAGTCTATTTCTTCTTCGGGGAAGTCGATGGCAGCTTCAACATGCAGGCGCAATTGAACCAGTTGTTCCGCCAGTGCAGCGACCGCCCTGGAGAACGTTCCCGACAGCGATCGCAGCGCTGCCCGGGCAGCCTGCGCTGTGCCCGCGTTGATCAGATCGGCTATCGCTTCTGCCTGCACCAGATCAAGCTTGTCGTTGAGGAAGGCCCGTTGCGAGAACTCGCCCGGCTCGGCCCGCCGGGCGCCCTGTTCCACAATCGATTCTACAAGCTGAGAGATGACGAGCGGCCCGCCGTGCCCGTGCAGCTCGAGCACCGATTCGCCCGTATACGATGCGGGTGCCGGAAAGTAAAGCGCCAGCCCGGCATCCAGCTTCTCGCCGTCACTATTGCGGAACGCCCTGTATGCTGCGCTTCTGGGCTCCGGCAAACTACCGAGTAATGTCCTGGCAATCTGCTCGGTTTTGTCTCCGGAGACGCGCACGATCCCGATCCCGCCGGTTCCCGGCGGCGTGGCCGCAGCGACGATCGTATCGGTGAGATTTGGCATGGCCTTATGACACCACAAGTGATTAAGTTATGCAGGGTCTAAACGTATCCTTTCCGAATGCCGATGGCGAGATGCTGTTAATAATGCATGCTCCACTCGATGACGCTGTTGCAGTGGAAAATGCATCCTGTCTACAGCGCAGATTACGAATGTTCCGCCAGGAAAATTGATGCCTTTCAGCTGGACCTGTTTCTAGACCGCGACCTTACTATTGATCAACGTCAGCGCTTGTTCTGTTTGGCTTCTTTCTCCACGACGGTGTTGATCTTCCACTGTTGTGCTATCGACAGCAGCGTATTCGTAACCCAGTAAAGCACCAGCCCCGACGGGAAGAATGCGAAAAACGCCGTAAACATGATCGGCATGATCTGCATAACTTTCGCCTGCACCGGATCGGCCGGCGCCGGGTTTAATTTTTGCTGCATGAACATGGCCACGCCCATGATAAGCGGCAGAATGAAATAGGGGTCTTTGGTCGAGAGGTCTGTGATCCACAACGCAAACGGCGCCTGGCGCATCTCAACACTTTCGAGCAGCACCCAATAGAACGCAAGAAAGAACGGCATCTGGATCAGGATTGGCAGGCAGCCGGCGAGCGGATTTACCTTCTCGCGCTTATAGAGTTCCATCATGGCCGCGCTGAGCGCCTGCTTATCGTCCTTATAGCGCTCCTGCATCGCTTTCATCCGTGGTTGCAGGTTGCGCATTTTGGCCATGGATCGGCCGCTCGATTCCGTCAGCTTGTAGAACGCGAGCTTGATCAGGAACGTTACCAGAATGATCGCAACGCCCCAGTTGCCAACAAATCCGAAGACGATGCTGAGCAACCAGAACAGCGGTTGCGAGATAATCGTGAGCCAGCCGTAATCGACGGTGAGCTTGAGTGTCTCGTCAATCTGTTCGAGCTGCTTCTGCAGCTTCGGGCCAATGAAGACGACCGTCGTAAATGTCCTGCTTGACCCGGGCGCAACCGTTTGCGCTTGCCCGATCGCGCTTGCGGTCGAGCGATCGCCTCGCACCGATACGCTGTAAGATTGTTCCGTGCCCCGCTCAGGCACAACCGCGCTCAGGAAGTGATGTTGTATCGATCCAAACCAGCCGGCCTGCGACTTAAGCCGGGTCGGGCCATCATCGAGCAAGTCATCGTGCTTAAGCTTCTCGGATTTCTCGCCATCGTAAATGATCGGACCGGAAAACGAGTAAGAATCGACGTTGAACATCGAGCGCTCTTGCGTTTTCGAATAACGTTGAATTTGTGCATATTCAGCGCCGCGCCACAGTCCCTCGCCACCATTCGTGATTTCCTGCTCGATCGTTATGGCATAGCTGCCGCGCCTGAAGTGAAACCGCTTGTCAACGATGATGCCTTCCGCACTCTGCCACCGCATCGGCACGATCAGCTCGTCGGCGCCGTCCAGCCTGTACGTGTCGCGGCCGCTCGTGAACATTGCTAAATGATTGGGCTCTTCGCCCTCGCCCACGATCCGCAATCCCGTCTGCAAGAGGCCGAAATTCGACGGCTCGACGCTTAACAGCTCAACCAGTTTATCGGGCTCGTCTTTCGCAACCGGATAGTTAATCAATGCCACCGACTGCAGTGTCCCGCCTTGCGTGCTGATTTCGATGCTGAATACGTCGGTCATCACACGAACGGTCGCGGTGCCGGGTGCGACCGGCGGAATTTCCGGCGCCCCCTCGTCCAGCTGCGGCGGCGCATCGAGCATTGTGCCTGTTGGCGCCGTCAACTCCGGCAGGTCACTGTCGCCTTCGGCGTTCGATGGCTGTGCGACTTCCTGGGTTACCGCCGCAACAGGCCGTAACGCATAATCCTGCGTCCAGGTCTGATAGGTAATCCAACCCAAGAGGCCGAAGAACCCCCATATCAGCAGTCGTTGATTGTCCATCCGTTAACTATCCTGCTTTGCTTGTCTGCGTGTCGCTTTCGAACATCGTTGCCAGTGCCGCTCCAGGCTGTCGTTCATTGCGCCGTTATTGGCCGTAGCTGCCGCCGGCTGGTTGATAACGACTATGTCGAGGCCGGTTAACTGCCGCTGGTGTTGCCGAAAAGACTCCCGAATAACTCTTTTGACGCGGTTTCGCGCTGTTGCCTTGCGACAGTGTTTTTTTGATATTGCAAGACCCAGCCTCGCAGCGTCGTCTTTGTTGCCGCGGGCCAGTACTGTAAATAATTTATCGCCGCTGCGTATCGATTTATTGAACACACGACCATACGCGGCAGCATCAAGTAAGCGGTTCGCTTTCTGAAACCGAAACCATCTGCTGCTCGGCAATCTTGATTCTTGGTTCGTCGTCGTAACAGTCGCGGTAGCGTTATGGCGTCAGCTGCACGCGGCCTTTGGCGCGGCGGCGCTTGAGAATGAGGCGCCCGGCTTTAGTCGCCATACGGGCGCGAAATCCGTGTGTGCGTGCGCGCTTGATTCTGCTGGGCTGATACGTGCGTTTCATGACGGTTACCTGGACCATTGACCGGTGACTTCTGGCCGGTTATTCGGAAGGCCGGCAAGGGTACTGAGATGCCCTGACAGTGTCAATAGACGGGTGTCAAGCGTGGATTTTCAGTATAGACTGCCCGGTCTTTCTATTATTTTATACTACGGCTCGACCCGCTCGCTTTAGGGGTCTTTTGGGGAATATTTTGTCTGCTGAATCGACGCTCTGGAATCAGTGCCTTCGCGTCCTGCAAGCGGAGCTGCCTGAGCAGCAGTTCAACACGTGGATTCGTCCGTTACAGGCCGTCGATGACGGTAACGTCTTGCGCCTGCTCGCACCCAATCGATTCGTTGTTGACTGGCTGCAGCAACACTACCTGCAACGCATCGAGCAGCTCGTTCTGGATGATGGCGGCGGCACCGATCTGATTGTAGAGGTCGGTTCGCGCAGTAGCAGCAACTCCGCGTTGACAACGAACCGCCCACGGGCTATGCCGATTCGGCCGCCGGATCCGTCGCGCTTAGTGTCGCGCCTTAATCCTGTATTTACTTTTGAAAGCTTTGTTGAAGGCAAGAGCAACCAGCTTGCGCGGGCTGCTGCTATTCAGGTCAGCCAAAATCCGGGCTTGTCCTACAACCCTTTGTTTATATACGGCGGTGTCGGACTTGGTAAGACGCACCTGATGCATGCCATTGGTAATGCGATGCAGAAAGCCAATCCGGAGGCGCGCGTTAGTTATGTGCACTCCGAGCGTTTTGTTGGCGACATGGTGAAGGGACTCCAGCACAACACAATCTCGGAGTTCAAGCGTTCTTATCGCTCGCTTGATGCGTTGCTCATCGATGATATTCAATTTTTTGCGGGGAAGGAGCGCTCGCAAGAGGAATTTTTTCACACGTTTAATGCGCTATTGGAAGGTCAGCGACAGATCATTCTGACCTGTGACCGCTATCCTAAAGAGGTTAATGGGCTTGAGGACCGGCTCAAGTCCAGGTTCGGCTGGGGTCTGACGGTCTTGATCGAGCCACCGGAGCTCGAGACATCGGTAGCAATTTTGATGAGCAAAGCTGCGGCCGACGGTATCGCTTTGCCAGAGGAGGTCGCGTTCTTCATTGCCAAGCGTATTCGCTCCAATGTGCGTGAACTGGAAGGCGCTTTACGCAGAGTTATTGCTAATTACCGCTTCACGGGTCGGGCTATTGACGTCGATTTTGCAAAGGAAGCACTGCGCGATCTGTTGGCACTACAGGACCGGCTTGTTTCCATCGAAAACATTCAAAAAACTGTGGCGGACTATTTTAAGATTCGGGTTGGAGATTTATTGTCGAAGAAGCGTACCCGCTCGATCGCCCGACCCAGGCAATTCGGGATGGCGCTTGCGAAAGAACTCACAAATCATAGTCTGCCGGAAATTGGCGATGCCTTCGGCGGCCGTGACCACACAACCGTGTTACACGGTTGCCGGCGAATAAAGTCTTTACGTGAAACGGAAAAACGTGTGGATGATGATTATTTGAATTTGTTAAGAACATTGACAGGATAATGTGAATAAGCGGTGGAAAGTTTTGCCTGCTTTTTTTGTCCACAGAGTATCCACAGTTGATCGTCAGGAATTACGTAATTTATTAGTCGATAATATATAATGTAAGTATTTGATTTAATTCATATAAATATTGTTATACACAGGCGTTGCTTTGCTTAATAATAATAATAATAAAACTTTTTTCAATATTTATTAACAGGTGGAACCTATGAAGTTTACCGCTGCGCGGGAAGCACTATTGAAACCGTTACAAGCCGTAATTGGAGTTGTAGAAAGACGTCAGACCATGCCAATTTTGTCGAATGTGCTGATTGTGGCCAAGGATGGACAACTTACCGTTACGGCGACGGACCTCGAAGTCGAATTGGTTGCGCAGACAGAAATTGAAGCCAAAGCAGACGGTGAAATTACTGTCTCTGGAAGAAAGCTATTGGATATTTGTCGAGCGTTGCCGGAAGGCTCGGAAATTACGGTGAGCCTCAGCGGGGAAAAGCTCAGTGTGCGATCGGGTCGCAGTAAATTCAATTTGGTGACGCTGCCGGCGGCTGAGTTTCCTGTCGTTGAGGATATTAAGGCCGGACAGACGATTACGATCAGCCAGAAGTCGTTGGGGCGGTTGATCGAGAAGACGCATTTTTCGATGGCACAGCAGGATGTGCGTTACTACCTTAACGGCATGTTGCTCGAGACGGGAGGTAGCTACCTTAGAGCAGTGGCAACGGACGGGCATCGGCTGGCATTGTGCCAGGCGGAACTTAAGGGCGAGGATTTGCAGGAGCAGCAGGTTATTGTGCCACGCAAGGGGGTGTTGGAGCTGCAACGATTAATGTCTGGAAAGGGCAAGCTGGATATCGAGTTGGGGGCGAATCACGTTCGTATTCAACTCGATGGTATTCGGTTTACGTCGAAGCTCATTGATGGGCGCTTTCCGGAGTATGACCGCGTGATCCCCAAAGAGTCGGCGAATGAGCTCAAGGCTGATTGCGCCGAATTCAAAAGCGCGCTGCAGCGAACGGCCATTTTATCGAACGAAAAGTATCGCGGCATTCGTCTTATTATTCGAGATGGCGGCATCGTGCTGCAAGCACACAACCCCGAACAGGAAGAGGCTGAGGAGGAACTGGGAGTTGAGTACAGTGGGGAAGATATTGAAATTGGATTCAATGTGAATTACTTGCTGGATGCGCTGAACGCGGTTGAGGGTGATGACGTAACACTGTCGGTTCAGGACAGCAATTCGAGCTGTCTTATTCGACAACCTGGTAATGATGATTGCACATTTGTAGTTATGCCAATGCGACTGTAGGCGAGAATGGTGCGTCATGATCCGGCTGTTTAGGGCCAGTAATTTTCGTTGCCTTAAAACCGCGGAGCTTAGATTCGGGCCGCGCTTTAATTTGATCCACGGCGTTAATGCTTCCGGGAAGACGAGCCTTCTGGAGGCTCTGGCCTATTTGGGGCGAGGCAAGTCCTTTCGCGGCGCGAGTACAGCCGCCCTCACGCGACATGGGGAGAGCGAATTCGTCCTTTTCGGTGAGGTGCAACAGGCAAAGGGGCGACTGACGCTCGGCGTTAGAAACAGCCGCGACGGGCTGGAGGTTCGTGTCGGTGGGGCGGCGGGCGCCGGGATCGCCGCTCTGGCGGAGACGCTTCCCCTGCAGGTCATAGATCCTGAGGTGCATAATTTGATTGCGGGCGGACCGGAGCAACGACGTCGCTTTGTCGATTGGGTGGCGTTTCACGTGGAACAAGACTACCTGATGGTCTGGCGCCGCTTCCGGCGGGCCTTGAATCAACGCAACGCGGCCCTGAAAGCGCAGGCGACAGATGCCACCATACGTAGCTGGGATGCTGAATTTCTTGCGCTGGCCGGGCAACTGGATGAGTCGCGGCGGCGGGTACTCGAGATGACGCAAGACAACCTTCAGGAACAGGGCTATGCGCTAATGGAAACGGAATTGGCGTTCGATTATCAGCAAGGGTGGCCCCGTGACAAGGATCTTGAAGCGGCGCTGATCGAGGGCATCGAAAGGGATCGGCGCCTGGGCGCAACGCAGTCGGGGCCACACCGGGCCGACATCAAGGTGAGCTACGACAATCGTCAGGCGAGAAAGCTTGTTTCCAGGGGCGAGCAAAAGCTGTTGGCAAGCGCGATGATTCTTGCGGCGACGGCGACGGCCCAGGCGGCGCTTGCGCGGCCGCTGCTATTGTTGCTTGACGATCCTGCAGCGGAGCTTGATGGTGATTCGATTGGGCGAGTGATGACGGCCGTTGCGGCGCTGGGTTGCCAGGTTGTGGCGACGAGCCTTGATCCGGCAGCGCTGGCCTTCCCCGAACGGCCGACAGTGTTTCACGTGGAACAGGGCGTCGTAACGGGGGCCGAGTAGCTTCTTTCCGGTCCGGGAAAGATAATACGTGAAAAGGGTCTAAAACACCTTAAAAAAGAACGATTTGGCACCCCTCTGATAGCATCCTTTTGATACAATGCACCGGTTGCGTTGCAAGGAAATGGAATGGACGACCCAAAAGAATATACTTCCAGTAATATCAAGGTCTTAAGGGGCCTGGAGGCAGTCAGAAAACGGCCGGGAATGTATATTGGTGACACTGACGACGGCACCGGCCTGCACCACATGGTTTTTGAGGTTGTTGATAATTCTATCGATGAAGCCCTTGCTGGCTATTGCAGCGCGATCACGGTAACCATCCATGCCGACGAATCGGTCACGATCAGTGACGATGGCCGTGGCATTCCCGTGGATATACACCCGGAGGAAGGGCGCTCGGCTGCCGAGGTCATCATGACCGTTCTACATGCCGGCGGAAAGTTCGATGACGACTCCTACAAGGTTAGTGGTGGTTTGCACGGTGTCGGCGTGTCGGTTGTTAATGCCCTCTCGGAGCACCTGGTTTTGACGATTCATCGCGACGGCAAAATTCACCAGCAGGAATACGTACACGGCGAACCCAGCGCGCCGTTAGCGGTCGTCGGCGACACGGCTCGCATGGGAACGACG
>JADFHE010000011.1:24017-51920 GCA_022567295.1 Pseudomonadota bacterium
TGCCCTCTCGGAGCACCTGGTTTTGACGATTCATCGCGACGGCAAAATTCACCAGCAGGAATACGTACACGGCGAACCCAGCGCGCCGTTAGCGGTCGTCGGCGACACGGCTCGCATGGGAACGACGTTGCGATTCAAGCCTAGCTCCAGAACCTTTACGAACATACAGTTTCACTACGACATTCTTGCGCGGCGATTGCGCGAGTTGTCGTTTCTGAATTCCGGCGTGCGCATTCGTCTGGTCGACGAGCGCGATGAGCGCGAAGAAGTTTTTGAACACGAGGGCGGCATCAAGGCGTTCGTTGAATACCTGAATCGCAACAAGACGCCGATTCACCCAACGGTGCTTTACTTTTCCGTGATGAAGGGCGGTGTTGGCGTTGAGGCATCGTTGCAGTGGAACGACGGCTACCAGGAGAACATGTTTTGCTACACGAACAATATTCCACAGCGCGATGGCGGCACACACCTGGCGGGATTCCGAACCGCGCTGACGCGCACGCTGAACGGTTATATCGAAAAAGAGCTCAATACCAAGAAAGATAAGTTCATGCCGAGTGGTGATGATGCCCGCGAAGGATTGACCGCCGTTTTGTCAATCAAGGTTCCGGACCCGAAGTTTTCATCGCAGACAAAGGACAAGCTCGTTTCGTCAGAGATTAAGGGCGTCGTCGAGCAGGCGATGGCCGGCCGGGTCGAGGAGTTTCTGCTGGAACACCCGCAGGAGGCCAAGGCGATTGTTTCGAAAATCATCGATGCTGCAAGAGCCCGGGACGCGGCCCGCAAAGCACGCGAGATGACTCGGCGCAAGGGCGCACTTGACGTTGCGGGTTTGCCAGGAAAGCTGGCGGACTGTCAGGAAAAGGACCCCGCTTTGTCCGAGCTATTTCTGGTCGAGGGTGATTCCGCCGGCGGCTCCGCGAAGCAGGGACGCGACAGACGCACGCAAGCGATTCTTCCGCTCAAAGGAAAAATTCTTAATGTCGAGAAAGCCCGCTTTGACAAGATGTTGTCATCGGCAGAAGTCGGCACGCTTATTACGGCGCTCGGCTGCGGCATCGGAAGAGACGATTTTGACGCGGACAAACTGCGCTATCATCGCGTCATCATCATGACCGACGCGGACGTTGACGGCTCACATATCCGTACGTTGTTGCTGACGTTTTTCTATCGTCAAATGCCGGAACTCATTGAGCGCGGCCATATCTACATCGCACAGCCGCCGCTGTACAAAATAAAGCGGGGTAAGCAAGAGGTCTACGTAAAGGACGACGCTGAGCTCAATACATACTTGCTGAATGTGGCGATGGAGAAGGCTGCCTTGCACGTGAATGCCGAAGCGCCGCCGCTGTCCGGTGTCGCACTGGAGGCGCTCGCAAAAGAACACATCACAGTAGAAAATATTATTGCGCGCCTTGCGCCACGTTACGATGAAGTGGTTTTGCGTGCGATAAGCCTGTTGCCCGAGGTCACGGCTGCCGACGGCGAAAATCTCGACATGCTGGCTGCGTGGTCAGATCATTTGTCATCGTCGCTGCCGAAGAGCACGGGCGATCGCGCCGCAGACAACAATGTCGGCAGCTACACAGCGGAGTTTGATCGAGGCGATGAAGATGGCGAGGGTGTGCGGATCGCGATTACACGCGTACAACACGGCGTCGCAACGACGCGCTATCTGCCGCGCGAATTCTTTGGCACCAACGAGTACAAACACATTATGGCGCTGGCTGCAAAAACGAACGATTTGTTATCTGAGGGGTCGTTTATCAAGCGTGGCGAGAAGGAGTCACCCGTGGAATCGTTTGCGGCGGCCGTCGATTGGCTGATGAGCGAAGCACGCCGCGGCCAGGCCATTCAGCGCTACAAGGGTTTGGGTGAAATGAACCCGGACCAGTTATGGGACACAACCGTAAACCCGGAAACGCGTCGCCTGATGCAGGTGAAGATCGACGACGACGTCAAAGCCGATGAGATCTTCACGACACTCATGGGCGACCAGGTGGAGCCGCGTCGCGAATTTATCGAGAGAAACGCCCTGATGGTCGAGAACCTGGACGTATAGGTAACGCGGGCACGATCGGCCCCGTAACGATAACTTCATCGCAGAAAGGTGCTATGCGGCGGACAGTGGCGAGAGCGGTAAACTTTTGCAACGAAAGTGAGTCGAAATGCATCGAAGTCAGATAAGCCCAGGCAACACGCCGGGCGGCAGAAATCCTTTGAGGGGGAGTAATGGTGAGTAAGTCAGTAATCGGCGCGATTGCGCTGGCGTTTCTTGCTGCGTGTGGACAGCATGTGGCTGAGCAGCCGGACGCAGAGACGCCGAAGGTGTTGCACTCGGGAATCGGCTTGGCGGGAATGGACGTTAGCGTTCGACCAGGAGACGACTTTTTCTCTTATGTGAATGGCGGATGGGTTGCCAGGACGGAGATTCCGGCGGACAAGTCAAGATACGGCACCTTCGACCTGCTGCGAGACGAATCGCAGGAAAATGTGAAAGCGATCATCGAGGAATCGGCGACAGGCGACTTCGCGAAGGGCACCGACGAGCAAAAAGTCGGCGATCTCTATCGCTCTTTCATGGACATAAAAACCCGGGATGCGAGGGGCATGGCGCCGTTGCACCCAGAGCTGGAGCGAATCGACAGCATTGCGGATCATGACGATCTTGCGGTCTATTTTGCCGAAACCGGCAAACGCAATCTTGATGCGCCGTTCGGTATTGGTCAGGTCGCAGACTTCAAAGACCCAAAACACTACATGATCTATGTAGCACAAAGCGGCCTTGGCCTGCCTGACCGCGAGTATTACTTAAAGGAAGACGACGTGTCGCTCGAGCTGCGCGCGAAGTACGTTGCGCACATCGAGAGCATGTTTGACATCGCCGGTTTCGCTGATGGCGCGGCAGCAGCCCAAACCATTATGGCCCTTGAGACGCGGCTGGCCGAGCAGAACATGACCAAGGAAGACTCCCGGGACTGGGCGACCAATTACAACAAGGTAGCGCTGGAAGACCTTCCCGGCGTAATGCCCGACTTCAATTGGGATGGATTTCTTAACGAGGCTGAACTGCAGGACGTTGGCGCACTGGTAATTCTCGCTACGGACTACATGAAGGCGCTTGACGGCATCATCACAGCTACCGACCTCGACTCGTGGAAAACGTATTTACGCTGGAAGGCGCTCGACAACACGGCGACCCGGCTGACCAGCGACCTCGACGCACAAAATTTCGAGTTCTACAGTAAGACACTGTCGGGCATAGAAGAGCAACGGCCCATGTGGCGGCGGGGCGTCAATGTCGTCAACGGCAGTCTCGGCGAAGTGGTTGGCAAGGTTTATGTGAAGCGTCACTTTCCGCCTGCAGCCAAGGAGCGCATGCTCGAACTGGTCGGCAACCTGGTCAACGCCTATGAGAAGAGCATCAAAGAGCTGGACTGGATGTCGGACGAGACAAAAATTGAGGCGCTCGACAAGCTATCCAAGTTCACGCCCAAAATCGGCTATCCGGACGAGTGGCGTGACTACTCGGCGCTCGACATTGAAGCCGATGACTACTATGGCAACGTGGAGCGCGCGTCTCTCGCTGAGTATCAGCGCTACATGGATCGCCAGGGCGGGCCCGTTGATCGTACCGAGTGGCGCATGACGCCGCAGACCGTCAACGCCTATTACATGCCGCCACTCAACGAAATTGTTTTCCCGGCGGCGATATTGCAGCCGCCATTCTTTGATCTTGGGGCAGACGACGCGGTCAATTACGGCGCGATCGGTGCTGTCATCGGACACGAGATCGGACATGGTTTCGACGACACGGGCAGCACCTTTGATGGTGACGGCGTCATGCGAAACTGGTGGACTGAAGGTGATCGCGCTGAGTTTGAAAAACGCACGACAGCGCTCGTCGGCCAGTACAACGCCTTTCAGCCGTTCGACGACCTGAGTGTCAATGGCGAGTTCACGCTGGGCGAAAACATCGGCGACCTCGGCGGCATCAGCATCGGCCTGCTGGCCTATCAAATGTCACTCAATGGCGAGGCAGCACCGGTCATCGACGGCTTTACCGGCGTGCAGCGAGTGTTCCTCGGCTTTGGCCGGGTGTGGCGAAACAAATATCGCGACGAAGCACTTCGACTACTGATTGGAACAGACCCGCACTCACCGGGCATGTACCGCGCAAACGGGACGGTTCGCAACGTGCCCGAGTTCTACGAGGCATTCGACGTTAGTGAAGACGACGCGCTGTATCTGCCGCCTGAAGAGCGGGTGAAGATCTGGTAGGCTGATCGATAAACAAACGCGATAAAGTCAATGGAAAGGCCTCCGTATGGAGGCCTTTTTTATGCGCACCGGGGCGGCTGTTCAGGCGGCTTGTCTTCCTGATAAGCAGTACTAATCTCGCGCATCTTGTTTTCGATCCAGTCCTGCACGATCAGGTTCGTTTCCTTCGGGGCCTGTGTGGAGGCATCAATCGGCGGGCCGATGCAAAAGCGAACAGTGCCCGGCCGTTTCCTGAGCTCCCGCCGTCGCCAGTAGTCTCCGGCGTTGTGGGCAACGGGGACGATGAGGACGCCGGCTTCTTTAGCAAGCGCTGCGCCACTGATACCGTATGTTCGCGTTTCGCCGGGGGCCACACGAGTACCCTCAGGATAAACGGTCACCCAGGTACCGGCCGCGAGCTTCTCCTTGCCCTGCCGGAGCACCTGTCTCACCGACTGGCTGCCTGCGCCGCGATCGATAGCGATCGGGCGGAATATCAGTTTCAGCGCCCAGCCGAATACGGGGATCCACAGCAAGTCCCGCTTGATGACCCACGTCGTTCTCGGAAAAAACGGCACGTGGCCGTAGGTTTCAAGGGCTGAAGTATGTTTGATCATGATGACGCAGGGAGTGCCCGGCAGGTTCTCCTGCCCTTCGACGGCGAGCGAGAGGCCGCAGAAAAAATCACCGGCCCAAAGTGTCAGCCGGCAGTAGCTCGTAACAAAGCCCCACAAGAAGTCGCGAGGGGCCCAAAAAAACAGCAACGAGACGGCCGCAAATAACACCGCGGTGGAAAACGCGAAAACGAGGAAGATCAGTGCTCGCAGCGCCCTAAACACGAAGCGACTCTGCCAGCAACGTCGCCGCCGCCGCGGCAAGATCGTCAAATACCTCAACGAAGCGAAGCACGGCCGGCAGCCGACCCTCGGCGTCCTGTCCGTTTCCAGTGCGCACCAGTATCGGTCGGGCACCGACGGACGAGGCGGCAATCAAGTCCCGCAAGGAATCGCCTATCATCGGAACGCCGGCGAGATCGGTTCCAAAATGTTGCCCAAGCTGGCGCAACAAGCCCGGCTTCGGTTTACGGCAATCGCAGTCGTCGTCCGGACCGTGGGGGCAAACCACGATATGCTCGATTCGACCGCCCGCAGCCACGACGAGTTCGTGCAATTTCTCGTGCATTGCCGAAAGGGCGTCATTATCGAACAGGCCCCGGGCAAGGCCCGATTGGTTGCTGGCAACTGCGACCGAAAACCCGGCGCGTGAGAGCGCCGCAATGGCATCGATACTTCCGGCGAGTGGCAGCCACTCCTCGACAGACTTCACGAACTCACTTGATTCGCGATTGATAACACCGTCGCGATCGAGAACGATGAGCCCCCTTTCTGCTAGTTGTGCGGGCATGCCTGGCCGATTGAGAGGCGCGAAATATCGGCGACGTTTAGAAACAGTGCGCGAAGCTCACCGAGTAAGGCGAGGCGATTATTTCTTAGTGCCTCATCATCGGTCATGACCATGACGTCGTCAAAAAACCGATCGACCGGGCCGCGCAGGTCCGCAAGCTCGTTAAGCACTTCCGCATAGCTGCGCGCGGCGAGCCGCGGCTCGATCTTGAGCTGCGCTCCTTGCAGCGCATTGAAAAGCGCAAGCTCCGCATCGTCTTTCAGCAATTTCTTCTTGACGCGGAGCTCAGTCGGGTTACCGGCCTTGCGCAGGATGTTAACGATACGCTTGTTTGCAGCGGCAAGGGCCGCGGCCTGTTCAAGACGAGTAAACGTTTGCACCGCCGCGAGGCGCCGGCCGAAGTCGAGCAAGGATGCCGGCTGCCGCACCATGACGGCATCGAACGTTTCCGCGCTCAATCCAGGATCGCGATCAAGAAAGTAGCGCCGCAGCCGGTCCGCGACGTACTCATAAAGCTCAGCGGCGACGTCCTCATTGTCGTGCTTGCCTTTCGGTTGAGCTTCGACGGCAACAGCAATCAAAGCCTTCAGGTCAACGTCGAGGCCGCACTCGATGAGTATGCGCACAACACCCAGAGCCGCGCGGCGCAAACCGAAGGGGTCGCGATTACCGCTGGGCTTCTTGCCGACAGAAAAAATGCCAGCGAGCGTGTCGAGCTTGTCGGCAACAGCGAGCAATTGGCCGTCACGTGATGCCGGAACACCGTCGCCGGCAAAGCGCGGCCGGTAATGCTCGCTGATCGCATCGGCAACGGCCGTTGGCTCGCCGTCAGCGGCAGCGTAGTAGCCTCCCATGGTGCCTTGCAGCCCGGGAAACTCCCCGACCATGCCGGTAACGAGATCACACTTCGCCAACGCAGCGGCGCGCGCCAGGTGCACGCCATCATGATTGAGCGAAGACGCGAACGATGCAGCAATCACGGCAATACGCTGGCCTTTTTCGAACAAGCTGCCAAGACCGCGTTGATAGATAACTTCGCGCAAGTTGTGCTGGCGGCTTTCGAGTGTCCGTTGCCGGTCGCTGTCCCAGAAAAACGCCGCGTCGGCCAGCCGCGGGCGAATAACGCGCTCATTGCCTGCACGGACTTGATCGGGATCCTTGCTTGCCAGGTTCGCGACAGCGACGAACTTCGGCAGCAGGGCGCCCTTCTTGTCGGCCACGGGAAAGTATCGCTGGTGTCCCGTCAGCGTCGAGATGATGGTTTCGCGAGGCAGCTCAAGAAATCTTTCGTCGAAACTGCCGAGCACAGGGACCGGCCACTCGACCAGCGCCGCGACCTCATCGTATAAAGACCCTCCGTCAACCACGTGGCCGCCGGCTTTAGCCGCCGCCGCGTCAACGCCCGCGCGCACCATTTCACGGCGACGCTCGAAGTCTGCAATCACAAAGCCCTCTTTCTCAAGTGTGTCGAGATAGGTGCCCGGCGATTTAATGGTGACAGGGCCCGCTGAGTGGACGCGATGGCCGCGCGATTTATTGCCGGAGTCAATGCCCATGACAGATGATTTGATCGTTTTCTTGCCATGCAGTAAGACAACCCAATGTACGGGCCGAACAAATTCAGCATCGCCGTCACCCCAGCGCATGCGACGCGGGATCGGCAATGTGCTCAGAGCTTCCTCTATCAGTCCGGGCAGCAGCTCAGCGGCGGCTCGGCCTGTCTCGACGCTTTCATATGTAAGCCAGGCACCCTTGTCGGAATCGCTTCTACCAAGCTCTGCAACCTCAACGCCACACTTTTTTGCGAAGGCGATGGCCGCCGGCGTCGCCTTGCCAGCGTCGTCGAAAGCCACCTTTATTGGCGGTCCCTTTTGTTCGACCTTGCGACCTTCCTGCCGGCGAGCAAGGTCACTTACCAGGACCGTCAGGCGTCGCGGGCTTGCGAAAGTCTGGCTGTCTCCATGTGTCAGGCGCGCCTCGTCAAGACCGCTGACTAATTTCTCGCCAAACGCGATCATTAACGAACGCAGTGCTGTTGGCGGCAGTTCTTCGGTACCAATTTCTACGAGAAAGTCGCCGGTGTTTCTCACTCTGCGGCCCCGCCTTTGACGCTGGACGGAAGCAGCGGAAAACCGAGCGCTTCGCGGCTGGCGTAATACGCTTCGCAGATGGCGCTGGACATGGTTCGCACGCGAAGAATGAATCGCTGCCGTTCCGTAACGGATATTGCCTGGCGCGCATCAAGCAGGTTGAACGTATGGGACGCTGTGAGCATCTGCTCATAGGCGGGCAGAACAAGATTCTGCCCAATGAGCCGTTCGGCGTCGTGTTCCGCGTGCTCAAACGCATTAAAGAGCGTGTCGATGTCCGCCTCGTCAAAGTTGTACTTCGATTGTTCGACTTCGTTCTGGTGATAAATGTCGCCGTACGTGATGCGGCCAAGCGGTCCGTCAGTCCAGAGTAAATCGAAAATACTCTCAACGTCTTGCAGGTACATCGCGAGCCGTTCCAGCCCGTAGGTAATTTCGCCGCTTACCGGACGACACTCGAGGCCGCCGACTTGCTGGAAGTATGTGAATTGCGTGACCTCCATGCCGTTGAGCCACACTTCCCAGCCGAGGCCCCAGGCACCGAGCGTTGGAGATTCCCAATTATCTTCGACAAAGCGAATATCGTGCACGGTGGGATCGATACCGATAGCGCGCAGCGATTCGAGGTACATCTCCTGAAAATCTTCGGGCGAAGGCTTGAGAATGACCTGGTACTGGTAGTAGTGCTGCAGGCGAAACGGGTTGTCTCCGTAACGACCGTCGGTCGGGCGACGACTGGGTTGAACGTAAGCGGCACACCATGGTTCGGGTCCTACCGCACGCAAAAAAGTGGCCGGGTGAAAGGTGCCGGCGCCCATTTCCATATCATAGGGCTGCATGATTGCGCAACCACGGTGAGCCCAGTACTCCTGCAGACGAAGAATCAGGTCCTGAAAGGTTTGGGGGGCGGATGGGGCGTCGGTGGCCATTAGCGTGTCGCGGGACGTCAAAGGCGCGAAGTATAACGGCTTCGCCGTAGGAGCGCCCCCCAGCGCAGGTTTCTTGCCCGCAGGACTGCGCGTGGCGGCATCTTGCCAGGAGTCTTGTCGTGAAAAAAGGTGCGCGGGCCGTCGCTCTGCACTAGAATGGTGCGGTCGCAGGCAGGAGCGCACTGTATTGGTGCAGTCATCGCCATCGAGCCTGCTCTATATGGCTAAAAAACAATAGGTTACGGACTTCGCGGCGTTGGCATGCTATCTGCATTTACCCGACGTAACGGACCGTGCGCAACGGCCCATTGTATTTAGTGCAATAACTAAACGGAGGAAAGATTCATGACGCCCACAGAGGTACTCGCCCTCATCAAAGATGCAGAGGTCAAATTCGTCGATTTTCGTTTCACCGACACGATCGGCAAAGAACATCATATTACGGTTCCCGCTCATACGGTCGATGAGGACCTGTTTGAAGATGGCAAAATGTTCGACGGCTCGTCGATCTCCGGCTGGAAGGGCATTAACGAATCGGACATGATCCTGATGCCAGACCCGGCGTCGGCGGCGCTCGATATCTTCACAGACGAGACGACGCTGAATCTTCGCTGCTGCGTTGTCGAGCCGTTGACAATGCAGGGATACGATCGTTGCCCGCGTTCTCTTGCCGGTCGTGCGCAGGCCTATCTCGAGTCGACCGGTATTGCAGACGCGGCGTTCTTTGGTCCGGAAAACGAGTTCTTCGTATTTGATAGCGTGACATGGGACGACAGCATTCAGGGAGCGTTTTACGCGGTTGATGCCGAGGAAGGCTGCTGGAATTCATCGCGGCAATACGAAGATGGCAATATCGGGCATCGCCCGGCGGTCAAGGGCGGATATTTTCCGGTACCGCCAGTCGACTCACTGCATGACCTGCGCTCTGCCATGTGCCTCGCCATTGAAGAAATGGGTGTCGAGACGGAGGTTCACCACCATGAAGTGGGAACGGCCGGACAATGCGAAATTGGCACTAAATTCAATACCTTGGTTCGCAAGGCCGACGAAGTGCAGATCATGAAATACGCTGTGCATAACGTTGCGCACGCGTATGGCAAGACCGCAACTTTTATGCCAAAGCCCCTCGTTGGCGATAACGGCAACGGAATGCATGTGCATCAGTCGTTGTTCAAGAACGGCGAAAACCTGTTCTCGGGCGACGGCTACGGCGGCCTTTCCGAAACGGCGCTGTACTATATCGGCGGTATCATCAAACATGCCAAGGCCATTAATGCCTTTGCGAATCCGGCGACGAATAGCTACAAACGACTGGTCCCTGGGTTCGAGGCGCCAACAATTCTTGCCTATTCGGCACGCAATCGATCGGCATCAATTCGTATCCCGTACGATTCGAACCCGAAGGGCCGGCGCGTCGAAGTTCGTTTCCCGGACTCGATGGCGAATCCTTACCTCGTGTTTGCAGCCATGATGTTGGCCGGCCTGGACGGCATTCAAAACAAGACCAACCCGGGCGACGCTATGGACAAAGATCTCTATGACCTGCCCCCTGAGGAAGAGAAAGAGCTCAAGCTCGTTGCGCTTTCTCTGGAGGAAGCCCTGGGCGCTCTCGACAAGGATCGGGATTTCCTGAAAGCCGGCGGCGTCTTCAGCGACGATCTGATTGACGCCTATATAGAGCTCAAGATGGATGACGTCACCCGCCTTAGAATGACCACTCATCCGGTTGAATTTGACATGTATTACAGCCTGTAAAGGTTAAAAGTGTGAACCGAGCGGCATTTTGCCGCTCGGAAGCTACCCAAAATTCTGATTACACTGCTATGCTAACCGTATGGAAAAACGATCGATTTTCATCCTGCTGGGATTGCTCGTCGCCGTTGGGGCGGTTGCGGAAACCTATTACAAGTGGACAGACGACGAGGGCGTCATCCATTACTCCGACCTGCCTCACCCGGGCGCGGTCGCGATTGAACTCGGCGACAGCAATAAACGGCGGCCCCGGCCAACCAGTCGTCGCACTGCGACGCCCCAGGCCCCGGCTGATGAAGCGCCGGCAGCATCGATCTCCACGGGCTATAACAGCCTTGAGTTTGTTAGCCCGACCGCAGAAGAAACGCTGTGGAACATAGAGGGCACTCTGTCTGTTTCACTGCAGGTGATACCGGCGTTGAAGCCCGGACATCAGGTCCGGGTGTATTTCGACGGTTCGCCGCAAATGGTCAGCGGCCCCAGCTTCGAGTTGCAGGAAGTGCATCGGGGCGTTCACAACCTGCAGGCGGAAGTGATCGACGAGACGGGCAAGCTGATGATTCGCAGTCGCCCCAACCGGTTCTACGTGCAACAGAACAGCGTGCTTTAGACAAGACGCACAAGCGGCGCTCGTCCGGTGCCGGTGACGACGGAACGCTGCACCGAAACTCCCGTGACATTCTCGACTCGCTGAGTATTGGCGTCATCCTTCTTGATGAACATCTTCTGATCGTCGCGTTGAACCCGGCCGCCGAAAACATCCTTGGTATCAGCCAGCAACGCGCGCACGGTCAATCGTTGTTGCAGTTGGTCGACGACGAGCCCGAGATGGGCGATATCCTGACGCGCGTTGCCGCGAGCGGCGACCATTATGCGAATGAGATGCGGCTGGCACCGACCGAAGTGCACAAAGATGAGCGCATTGTGGAATGCCGGGTGTCGCCGCTAACGGTAGACGACGCCCGGTTGCTGGTCGAAATAACTGACGTGACGAGGCGCTCGCAGATTAGCCGGGAGAACGCATTACTCATACAGCACGGTGCGGGCCGCCAAATGATCCGGCAGCTCGCCCACGAAATCAAAAACCCCCTGGGTGGAATTCGCGGTGCAGCGCAGCTGCTCGAGCGGCAGCTGCACGATCCGGAGCTTCGTGAATACACGGATGTCATCATAAGTGAAACAGACCGGCTGGTCGGCCTGGTCGACACACTGCTTGGACCGGGCGGACCGCCAAACAAGCAACCCGTCAATGTGCACGAGCTGCTTGAGTACGTTGTACGCATCATCGAGGCGGAGGGCCAAAGAAGCCCATGCATTCGTCGTGATTATGATCCGGGCCTGCCACTGATAAACCTGGATCGCGACCAGATAGTGCAGGCATTTCTCAACTTGGTACGTAATGCTATCGCCGCCCTGGATGGACAGGGAACGCTGACGCTGCGCAGTCGTGCGGTAAGTAATTTTACGATCGGTAACGTCCGGCATCGAGTGATCGCATCAATCGAAATAGAAGATGATGGTCCCGGAATTCCGCTGGACATGCAGGATTCGGTGTTCTACCCGCTGGTTACAAGCCGCCCGGAGGGAACCGGGCTTGGCTTACCGGCGGCGCAGGAATTGCTCAGTCGTCACGGTGGACTCATTGAATTCGAAAGCCGTCCCGGTCGCACGGTATTCCTGGTGCGCATTCCCCTGCAGCAGCACACGGGAGACAACAATGGCTAGTCTCCGGCTGGATGTCTGGATCGTTGACGATGACCAGTCCGTTCGCTGGGTGCTGGAAAAGGCGCTGACGCAGGCCGACATGGCAACACGCAGCTTCGAACGTGCGGAGCATTTGCTGGAAGCCATCGACGCTGGCGCGCCCGACGTTCTGATTACCGATATTCGCATGCCCGGTATGAGCGGGCTGGCGTTACTCGAGCGCCTTCGTACCACCCATCCGCAGCTGCCGATCATCGTCATTACCGCGCACTCGGACCTGGAAAATGCCGTCGCCGCGTACAAGGGCGGTGCGTTCGAGTATTTGCCTAAACCATTTGATATAGACGAGGCGGTGGAGCTGGTTCACAAGGCGGCTCGTGCGACCGGCGCCGAGGAAGGCCGAGCACCTGAAGCGCCGCGCTCAATTGCCTCCATGATTGGCCAGGCGCCGGCGATGCAGGAAGTTTTTCGTTCGATCGGTCGCCTGGCGGGGTCCAGCATGACCGTCCTTATCACGGGCGAGTCGGGAACCGGTAAGGAATTGGTCGCACGCGCCCTGCATGATCACAGCCCGAGGGCGAATAAAACATTTGTCGCATTGAATACGTCTGCGATTGCCTCGGAGCTGCTCGAAACCGAGCTATTCGGTCACGAAAAAGGCGCCTTTACGGGGGCCGATTCAAGGCGCATCGGCCGATTCGAGCAGGCGGACGGCGGCACGCTGTTCCTCGACGAAATTGGCGACATGTCGCCAGCATTACAGACGCGCCTGCTGCGAGTTCTGGCCGAAAGTGAGTTTTACCGTGTCGGCGGCGAAAAACCGATCAAGGTTGATGTCCGCGTCATCGCGGCAACCAATCAGGACCTGGCAAGAGCCGTAAAAGAATCTCGATTTCGGGAGGACCTGTTCCACCGGCTCAACGTTATTCGCATCAACACGCCGCCGTTGCGACACCGGCGCGACGACATTCCTATATTACTGGGTCACTACCTTGCAGAGGCGGCGGACGAACTCGGAACGCCAGCGAAGGTCATCGATGCCGAAGCAATGGATACGTTGCAGGATTTTGGCTGGCCTGGCAACGTGCGGCAGCTTGTCAATGCCACGCGACGGTTGACCGTTACCGCACCCGGCAGAGTGATAACGGCGCGGGACATACCGGGTGATCTTGGTGGCAGTGAAACACCGCGACGAGCATCGAAGGAGTGGACTCGCATGCTGGCCGCATGGGCCGAGCGCCAAATTCACTTGAGAAAAGGGCCGCTACTTGATCAGGCTATGCCCGAGTTCGAAAAAACATTGATTGAAATCGCGATGTCGAAAACGAACGGGCATCGGCAAGAAGCGGCGAAATTGCTGGGGTGGGGCAGAAATACGTTATCACGCAAGATGAAGGCGCTGCATCTGGATTAATCTATAGTTCCAGGGTGCCCACCAGATCCGCGACCGATTCCAGGTTGTGGCGGTTCAAGTAATCCTTGATACCGGCGTTGATCTTCCCGCACACGAGCGGATCGTAGAATAGCGCCGTGCCGACACCAACCGTCGCTGCGCCTGCGATAATGAATTCGATAGCATCATTCGCCGTTGTAATTCCACCCTGGCCAATGATTGGCACGTCGTGTGATTTCGCGACTGCGTATACCTGGTGCACTTTGAACAATGCGATTGGCTTTATGGCAGGACCGGACAGGCCACCACGAACGTTACCGATAATCGGCCTGCGGGTCGCCGGATCGATCGCCATGCCCATCACGGTGTTGATCACGGCGAAACCGTCTGTACCGGCCTCAATGCACAAGCGCGCATTTTCCTGAATGTCGGTCTGGTTGGGCGATAACTTGGTGATGATCGGTTTCGATGTCTGCTTACGGCATGCGGCGACGACTCGCGCCGACATCTCGGGGTCATTGCCGAAGTGCACGCCGCCCTTTTCAACGTTCGGGCAGGAGATATTGATCTCTATGGCGTCGATGTCGGATTCATCGAAGCGTTTTGTTACGCGTTCGTACTCTTCGATGGTGGACCCCGATACGTTAGCGAAAAACCGGGTTTCTGAAAAATCGAGTCCGGGAAGAATTTCGTCAACAACTTTATCGACACCCGGGTTTTGCAGGCCAATGGAGTTGAGCATTCCGTCCTGTGTTTCGTACACACGATGAGGCGCGTTGCCGAGCTGCGGGTCGCCAGTCGTTCCCTTTAGGACAACAGCACCAACATCGGTATTCGAGTATCCCTCGACGCGCGTGTATTCTTCCCCGAAACCGACACAACCGGAGAGCAACACGATGGGCGACACCATCGGGACACCGCAGAACTCAGTTTGTAATGGGTTGCCTGTCATCGGCGAGGCATTCTACAGGGTTTTATATGTTTAGCCTGATACTCTACGAGCCGGAAATTCCACCCAATACAGGCAACATAATTCGTCTGTGTGCGAACACGGGAGTGCAGTTGCACCTCATTGAGCCGTTGGGTTTTGAGCTCGATGAACCGCGACTCAAGAGAGCGGGGCTCGACTACCGGGAATTTGCGACGGTATCGACGCACGCATCGCTCGCTGCGTGTCTCGAGGCATTGGAAGAACCGCGCGTATTTGCCGTCAGTACGCGCAGCGAAACGCGGTACGACCAACCAGCATTCGCAGCAGGCGACGCGTTTATGTTCGGTCCCGAGACTCGCGGCCTGCCGCGAGATGTACTCGAATCGGTGCCGCCCGAGCAACGCTTACGCCTGCCAATGAAAGCAGACAGCCGCAGCCTGAACCTTTCGAATTCGGCTGCGGTCGTCGTTTACGAGGCGTGGCGGCAGCTGCGGTTTGCCGATGGCGGCTAAGCCGGCTCAATGTTGCTGTTTAGCCGGAACAAATTGCCGGGATCGTACTGACCTTTGATTTTCGCCAGCCGTGCGTAAGCCGGGCCGTAATTGCTGTGGGCACCCTCGCCATCGAAATCAATGTTGTCGTAGTAGCCACCGAGGTGCGGGTCGAGCGCCTTGTGGTATGCACGGCAAGCCGCGATGAGTTCATCATCTTGCGTGGCATCCATCCAGCCGCCAGCAATGACAATCATAATTTCCGCATTGCGATGCGGGAATGCTGTGTCCAGTTCGCCGACGCGTTTAACAGCAGCACCCATGACGTGATTGGTAACCAAAACACGTGGGTCGTCGGCATCCAGCATGGTATCGATCAATTCCTGCGTCCACTCCTTAACCATGCCGTTCTTGGCGTACGAGCGGATGCCGTGACCGAATGCGGCGTCGTCTTTGGTTTGCATGACCATGTAGTCCTGAACGAAAACGTCATCAGCGATCGGTGTGCCAATCTTGCGCAGCGGCTCTAGCTCTTTCTCACCAGCAGCCGGGTCGCCGTTGTAAACCACATCCATCATGATGATGCGCACCCCGTCCGGCGTTGTGGCTATCGTTGGGCCGACGTACATATCATCGGACAGCCCCGCAGACCACTCGGCATAAAACTCCAGGACGTCTCTTGCTTGTTCGAACGGCCAGGTGATACTGCCGGACAAGACGTTGCGGTCAAAAGGATGCATTTGATACTCAAACTTCGTAACAACACCGAAATTTCCGCCACCACCGCGGATCGCCCAGAATAAATCTGCATCCTGCTCCGAACTGACGGTGCGAACCTGGCCGTCGGCCGTAATCAGCTCCGCGGAACGAAGGTTGTCGACCGCCAGACCGTACTTGCGGTTCAGGCGCCCAAAACCGCCACCGAGAGTGAAGCCACCGACGCCGGTATGCGAAATGACACCAGCGGTCGTCACGAGACCAAGCGGTAGCGATGCCAGGTCAAGATGAGCCAGCAGTGCACCGCCCCCAGCGAATGCCCGCTGTGTTTCGGCGTTCACACTGACGTCTGTCAGTTGTGACAAGTCAATCATCAAGCCGTCGTCGCAAATCGATTTACCCGGCCAGCTGTGGCCGCCGCCACGAACGGCAACGAGAAGGCTGCGTTCGCGAGCAAACGTCACGGCGTTAGCAACATCCTGATTGTTCAGGCAACGTGCAATCAAAGCCGGGCGCTTGTCGTGCATGCCATTCCAGATCAAGCGCGCGCCGTCGTAGTCCGGATGACCCGAGAGCATGACCGGTCCAGTCATCGCGTCACCGAGTTCTTTAATGGCTGCCCTTTCAAGCTCGATCTCGGCGCCGTCCAGCGAGATCCCACGAATACTGGTGTCAGCCGATGTGGCGACGGGCGGTTCCGAGCGAGTGCAACCGCTCAGCAGTGGGTATGAAGCCGCGATTCCCGCAGCGATGGCAGTTCGGCAAAAATTGCGGCGATCCATTGTTGTTCCCCTAGGCTATTTTTCTTAAGTTTCGTAGAGAGTAACAGAGATGCCAGTGTCCAGGGTTCCGGCTAGCGTTGTTCGTGCTCGGACTTGAGCTCCCGCCGCATCAGTGCACCAACTGCCTCCCGAGGTGATGCCCCTTCGTACAGGATTCGATAGACTTGGTGGCAGATTGGCATTTCAATTCCCAGCCCTTCAGCGACTTCTTTCACGGCTTCGGCGGCGAGCACGCCCTCGACAACCTGCTGAATCTCGTCCTGCGCTTCATCGATGGTCATGCCGCTGGCGAGCGCCAGACCCATGCGGCGATTGCGTGACAGATTATCGGTACAGGTCAGGACAAGATCGCCCATGCCGGCAAGGCCCATCATCGTCTTCTGCTGAGCGCCGAGCGCCACGCCGAGGCGCGTTAACTCAACGAGTCCGCGTGTGATCAAGGCGACTCGAGCATTGGCACCGAAACCGAGACCGTCGCATAGCCCTGCGCCGATGGCGAGTACGTTCTTAATTGCACCGCCAACTTCAACGCCTGCGATGTCGTCCGATGTATAGGCTCGAAAATTATCGTCTGATAGCGCTCCTGCGAGTGATTGCGCGAAGTCCTCGTCGTTAGCCGCGATGGTCATCGCGGTAGGCAGGCCTGCGGCCACTTCCTTTGCAAATGTTGGTCCGCTTAGCACGGCCACCGGCAGGTCCTCGCCGAGTACCTCGGCGACAACCTGATGTGGCAGTTTGCCGGAGTGCAGTTCGAAGCCCTTGGTTGCCCAGCAGATACGGGAGTCTGGTCCAAGCAATGGCTTGATGGCCGTCAGTGTGTTGCGTAAGCCATGGCTGGGAACCGCCACGAGAATGTCGCGCACGCCCGCGAGGCAAACCGCGAGATCGGGAGACGCCTGCAGATTGGCGGGGAAGCGGATACCGGGAAGATAACGAACATTCTCGTGGTCGGTGGCCATTGCCTCAAGCAAGTCGAGTTCGCAGACCCCCCCCAGTCGCACATCACAGCCGCAACGCGCGAACTGTAACGCGAGCGCCGTTCCCCAGGAGCCGGCACCGATAACCGCAATTGTCTGTGGCGAAGCGCGACCTATCAGTGTTTCTCCTCTTTCTCGGCCTGTGCTGCAGCCTGTTGCTGCTTGGCCTGGAAATACAGTGCGTCGAAGTTAATGGGCTGCAATATGAATTCCGGGAAGCCGCCTTTTTGAATCAGTGACGCGATCGTTTCACGCGCATACGGAAACAGGATGTTTGGGCAGAAGCTGCCGATGATTGCCCCAAGCTCGTCGCCTTCGTAGCCGGCGATTTCGAAAAGACCCGCCTGATGCAGTTCGACTAAAAAGAGGGTCTTATCGTCCGCCTTCGCTTCGATCGTAACGGTCAAGACAATTTCGTGCTGATCCTCGTCAATAGCGGTGTGGGCGCTGCGAAGATTCAGATCCATTTGCGGTTTCCAATCCGACTGACGGAAAACGTCCGGCGTCTGCGGGGACTCAAATGAAAAGTCCTTCAAGTAGATCTTGCCTATCGATAAACGCTTCTCAGCGGCTTGTTCCTCTGCCATGGTTTTTCCTATTTCTCGTTAAGCCCACCAGTTTAACCGGCGAGCAGTTTATCCAGCTCACCGCTCTTGTCCAGAGCACAAAGTTCTTCAAATCCACCAACGTGAGTGTCGCCTATAAAAATTTGCGGTACCAGGTGGCTGCCACTTCTCTTCAGCATTTCTGCCTGTCTGCCAGAACCATCAGTCACGATGATGTCCTGAAACTTGACGGCCTTTTTCGTCAGCAACATTCGAGCGGCGCCACAATACGGACAAGTGGTATTGCCATAGATCGTGACTGCGTTCGAATTACCCACGCTATGCGTTACTTGTTCTTCGACCTTTTCACCTTGGTCTTCTTGCCGGTTACAACAGGCAGACCGGCCTGAGTCCAGCCGGCCATGCCGCCTTTCAGGCCGTAAACGCTTTCAAAGCCTGCGGACCGCAGCATGTTTACTGCTTTGGTCGATGCGATGCCAGCATCGCACACGGCGACTATTGCTTTTGATTTTAGTGCGCCAAGCTTGTTCATCTTGGCGTCGAGCTCATCTGACGGGATGTTCCTGGCATTGACGATATGGCCCTTAGAGAACGCGTCGACGCTGCGCAGGTCGATTACAACGGCATTACTGTTAATGAGTCTTACTGCCTCGGTTGCCTCGACGTTCACTAGCCCACTGGCCTTGCGGCGCAATTCGGAGAAAACGACAACGAAAAAGCTGATCATCAATGCAAGTACCAGCAACATATGGTTGCCGGTGAATTCTAAAAGTCTGTCCATCGGGTACCCAGGCATTGTTAATCGCGGGAGTATACCTGTAAAAGCTGTAGGAAATACCCCGCCGAAGTCTCTACACTCTGCGGCCATGACAATGCAAAGGATCCTGATGTTGATGCTGTTAGCAGGCGCCGGGCCGGCCGTTGCTCAGGATTCCAGCGGCGAGCTGGCCATGGTCAAGGAACGCGAACTGGAACAGGTTCGGGAGCGAATCAGCGACCTCAAGGAGAGCATGGACCGCAGCGCGGCCGAGAGAGATCGGCTAACCGGCGAACTGCAGCAAATTGAAATTGCGATTTCCGAGCAACGTATCCGCATCAAGGATTTAGAGCGCGAGCAGCGCTTTACCGAGAACAAGAAACAAGCCCTCGATGCAGACCTGGTTGAGCGCGAGGCGCATCTCGACCAGGAGTCAGGCGAGCTCGCCGCGCAGGTGCGTGCTGCCTATATGAGCGGCAGCCAGGAAAAGATCAAGCTGTTACTCAGCCAGCGCGATCCTGCGACTCTGGGTCGGTTGATGGTGTACTACCGTTACCTTAATGACTACCGGGCCGACAACATTGCAGCCGTAATGGAAGAGATCCGTAAGCTCGATGAGCTGCGCAACAAAATCGCAGCGGAGGAAGCCAGGCTGGCAGCTCTGGCCAGGAACCGTTACGCGGAGCTTGGCCGCCTGAATACTTCGCAGGAAGAGCGCAAGACGCTGCTGGCAGGCCTGCGCAACAAGATCGCTAACGAAGGACAGGAAGTGGCTCGCCTGGCTGCACAGGAGGCGGACCTGACGCGACTCATCGCAGAGCTCACGAGCATTCTTTCGGATTATCCGATCAGCTCGGAAGAGCCGTTTAGCAAGCACAAGGGCAGACTCACATGGCCTGTCGTCGGAACGCTGATTCATGATTTCGGGCAGCCACGCGTGAGCGGCAGGATCAAGTGGAATGGCGTTGTCTTGGCCGCGCCGCGGGGGCGTGAGGTGCGGGCGATTTACCACGGCCGCATCGCTTTTGCCGACTGGCTGGCCGGCATGGGACTGCTCGTTATTATCGATCACGGCGAGGGCTACATGACACTTTATGGTTACAACGAAACCATCCTGAAGAATACCGGCGACTGGGTTGCGCCGGGCGATGTTATTGCGACCGTAGGCGACAGTGGCGGTCAGCGGCAATCCAGCGTGTACTTCGAGCTGCGCCGGGGCACGAAGCCGGTCAACCCGCGGCAATGGATAACGCGGCGTCCGGGTGGATAATCGGCTAAAATTTTGTGCTAAGGTCAGAGACTGTGCCACAAGAGCCGAAGGCCGGGGCGCCGGAAACATTCTATGTCATTGAAAGTAAGAGCAATTCTTGTCCTCGTTATTGGTGTCGTCATGGGCCTCAGCCTGTCCATCGGCGGCGGCATTCTTGGCACTGAACGATCCCCAACCCGACAGGAACTGTCCTGGGAACAGGCACAGCTGTTCGCGGAGGTTCTTGAACGCGTGAAGCGCGACTACCTTGAACCTATCGACGATGCAGAACTACTCGAAAGCGCCATTCGCGGCATGGTTAGCGGCCTCGATGCACACTCGGAATACTTGAATGCTGCCGAGTACCGAGACATTCGAATAAGCACAAAGGGCAGTTATACCGGTATTGGCATTGAGGTTGCAGAGGTCGGCAATACGATACGCGTCATTACACCGTTTGCCGGATCACCGGCGGCGCGGTCGGGTATTCGTAGCGGTGACGAGCTGGTGGCCGTGGACGGGCGCGCAATTGACACCAGCCGGCTGAAGGACACGCTAAATAGGTTACGCGGCAGTGTTGGTTCAGTTGTCACGCTCTCTGTGCTGCGCGATAACGTCGTGATTGATCATGTCATGCGGCGGCAGATCATTCGGGTTGTCAGTGTCCACAAAGAATTTCTCAGTCCGTCGTACGGTTATGTGCGAGTTAACCAGTTCAGCGAGAATACGGCACGCGAAGTAAGTCGTGCCGTTGACGAGTTACAGGATGCGAACGGCGGCATGTTGGAGGGTTTGGTGCTTGACCTGCGCAACAATCCGGGCGGCGTGCTCGACTCGGCGGTCGATGTGTCGGATTTATTTATGGACTCAGGAGTCATCGTGACCGCCGATGGGCGCTCTCTGGATGCTCGTTTCACGCGGTCCGCACATCGTGGCGACATTCTCGACGGTGCTCCAATGGTTGTTCTGGTCAACAGCGGTTCCGCGTCAGCGTCTGAAATCGTTGCGGGAGCATTGCAGGATCATAATCGAGCGACGATAGTTGGCACGGCCACTTTTGGTAAGGGGCTGGTGCAAACTGTCATGCCGCTGTCAAAGGGACGCGCAATCAAGCTCACGACGTCGCGCTATTACACGCCGTCTGGGGATTCAATTCACAAAGTGGGGATCAAGCCAGACGTTTTGATTGAAGAAACGCCCGGCTTCCCCGATCTAAGCCTGACCGGAGTTCTTGATCGGGAAGCGGACGCGCAGCTAATCGAGGCGCTGCAGCAACTGCAAGCGCGGGCGGTAATGCACAGCGACGCGCAATGAACGCACGCAGGTCCAGCCTGCTTGCGTTGCTGTTACTGGTTACGTCCGGGCCACTCGCGAGCAATCCGCCACGAATCGCAATTATCATTGACGATCTTGGTTACGCGCTTGAGGCCGGGCAGCGAGCGATTCAGTTACCGGGTCCCGTGTCGTTTGCCGTCCTGCCCGGAGCGCCGCGCGCGCGGATACTGGCGCTTGAGGCCCACGAATATGGCAAGGAAGTATTGTTGCACTTGCCGCTGCAGGCGAAACCGAACGACAGTGTTCAGGAACCGATGAGTATCAACCTTGATATGAATCGTGGCGAATTCAGGGACACATTCGAACTGGCGCTGTCGTCGGTTCCCTATGCGATCGGCGTCAACAGCCATCGCGGCAGCCTGTTGACCCGCCATCCAGGTCACATGCAATGGCTTATGGAAGAAATCCGGGCGCGCGATAACCTGTTCTTTATCGACAGCTACACGACACATGAAAGCGTTGCGTTACAAATTGCAGCAGAGGCCGGGGTCAATGCCCGCAAGCGCGACATATTTCTAGACCCGGACCGGGAGCCCGAGACCGTAGCCCGCGAGTTCGAGCGCATGAAGCGGCTGGCAGTGCAGCGCGGGTCTGTTGTCGTAATCGGACATCCGTATTCAGCAACGCTTGACTTGCTCGAACGCGAGTTGCCGAAGCTTGCCGCGGAAGGATTCGAGCTGGTAACGATCAGCGAGTTGCTGCGGCAATGAGTTGGTATGAAGACAAAGTTCTTCCGCGACTGATCCACGCGGCGTGCAGTACCAAGCCAATGCGGGATTCGAAATTGAAGATGATAACCGCTTGTACATTCCTGGCATCAGGGTGTTGAGCTACAATTACTGGGGAGCAGCAACAATTCGTTGAACCGTAACTACAATAGTTGCTCTAAGAACACTGAGGAAATAAACGGCAGAAGACAATGAAGAAAGAGATTCGAAACGGGTTTCTGACAATCGCATTGCTCATATCTCTGACTACGGTTGCGGTCGCGGGAGAGGTTGATTTGCAAAGTATCTTCCCGCCATCGACTGCGCGGCTGCTGCTGGCGCAAGAAAACGAGATTGCTTGCACGATGCAATTTGATCCCGTCTGTGGCGTCGACGGTCAGACGTACAGTAACGAATGTGTCGCCGGAGCGGCTGGTATGGAAATCGCGAATGCTGGCATCTGTGCGGATGAAGGCGCTAGCGGTTGTCCGGAGCTGTTTGACCCGGTATGCGGAGAGGATGGCAATACCTACATTAACGATTGCTTTGCAGGGAAGTCGCAAGTAAGTGTTGCCGGGCTGGGCGCGTGTACAGCGAACGGCTGTCCCAGCTATCTGGACCCGGTATGCGGGATGAATGGCCGCACATTTGTTAACCGCTGTGAGGCCGAGGCGGACCGAATTCTGGTGCAGCGCAAAGGTGCTTGCGATGTGGACAACTGCCCGCAAGTATTTTCACCGGTTTGCGGCGAAGATGGAGTTACTTACGACAACGCCTGTTTCGGAGAAAAAGCCGGTATCACAAACTTTACCGAAGGACTGTGTAATGTTCGATCATGTCCGCGAATCTTTGTGCCGGTCTGCGGAATAGACGGCATGACCTACGGCAATGCCTGTTTCTCTGAACGGCGCGGCATTTCGATTGAATACGCGGGCGTATGCGAAAGTTTGGGCGAAAACTGCCCATCCGATTATCTGCCGGTCTGCGGAATGGATCATGAAACGTACGACAATGAATGCCAACTCGATAATGCACGCGTACAAAAACTGTACGCCGGCGCTTGCGCCGGCAGCTGATTAACGTGGTAGCCGCCGAATCGTCGAAGTCGTGCGCGGCGGTTTCATCGTAGCGATCAGGACTTACCCACCGCCAGCGGCGTACGGTACAGGTAAACGATTACAGCGCCGAAACCGAGCAGCGCGAGCATGGGCGCGAAGCCAAAGCCGGCCATCAGGGGCAGCGCGACGCCAGCGCCGGCGAGCAGCGCGACCAGAACACCCATTAGCGCCTCACCGGTGATCAGGCCGGATGCCACCAGCAACCCGAGACTTTCGCGCCGCGTCAATTGCATCTTGTCCAACTCGGCAGAGCGACGCTTGATCTGCCACGAAATTACGCCGCCAATAAAGATGGGCACGGACAGGCCAAGTGGCAGATAGATTCCGACGGCGACAGCCAAGACCGGCAAGCGAAACGACGCGCCGCGTTTTTCCTGAATCTTGTCCAGTACGATGAGCACGATCGCCAGCGCAAAGCCCATCACGATGAAATTCCATTTAATTCCGGCGCCGAAAATACCGCTGGCTAATGCCTGCATTAACCCGGCCTGCGGTGCGGCGAGGACGCTATTCGGGATCGCATTTGGATTCGGGCTTGGCCGCCCGATGCCGTACTGATTGTCGAGCAATTGCAGGATCAGAGGAATAACTACCGCAGCGGCAATGACACCAACAATCTGGAACAGTTGCTGACGCCAGGGCGTTGCACCAACAACGTGACCGCATTTGAGATCCTGCAGGTTGTCACCCGCAATAGCTGCCGCCGAACAAATCAGGCCAGCAAGGTACATGACGGCAATCGGTCCGAGCCTGGCAGCAATGCCATCGTTGCCCATCAGCTGCAGTAAGATCAAAGCCGACACAATGACCGTTGCGATTGTGACGCCGGAGATCGGATTGTTCGAGCTGCCGACGAGACCCGCCATATAGCCAGCGACTGACGAAAAGATAAAGCCGAAAACCAGCATCAGCGCCGTCATGACCGCAGAGATCATTAGTCGTTCCGGATACTCGGCGAGAGCGAAATTGAAAATAAGAAAGAGCGGTACGATGGAAACGATTACTACGATCAAGACGTAATTGATCGGTGTGTCGAACTCGGTGCGCGCAGCCGCCGCGCCACCCGCACGTGAGCTGCGATACGCCTGCATGCTTGAGCGCACGCCATCGACAAGCGGTCGAGCCAGGCTGATCAGCGACCAAAGGCCGCCGACCATCATCGCGCCGACACCGATTCTCCGGCAGTCTTGCCAGGACTGTCCGGCCAGTGCTCCCCACTGGTTAGCGTCGAGCAGCGACCAGGCTGTCGCCGGATCAATACCGGCAGCGGTCATGATTGCGTCGTGGTTAAACGCCCAGTTCAGAGGCACACCGATCAGCGTGCCGATGACGCCACCGATAAATACTAGCGTGGCTATGTTTAAGCCCACGATGTAACCCACACCGATAAGCGCCGGGCTAATGGTGATGTTGCCCATGAACAGGTATTTTCCAGCCAGCCACGTCTGCGTCGTCGCCACGTTGCCGGCCAGCAGGCCGGCGCCGGACTCCGCGAACTTGAAAACCGCACCGATGCCGGCTGCCTGTAACAGTCGCCGGAAGCCGGTGTCAGCGTCGGCATTCGCGTCGCTATCGCGGTCGCGCTCGATGCCGCCGGTCTTCAAGACCTCGGCCGTCGCCTGACCCTCAGGGAATGCGAGCTTTGCCTCGACAATCAATGCGCGGCGCAACGGCACCGTGAAAGCGACGCCAAGGATGCCGCCAACGATCGCTATCGCGACCATCGGTCCGTACTCGTAGCCACTCCAGGCCTTCATCATGACGAGTGCGGGAATGGTGAAAATAATGCCGGCAACCAGCGACTCGCCTGCCGAAGCGGCAGTCTGCACCATATTGTTTTCGAGGATCGTCGAACGGCGGAACAGCCGCAGAATGCCCATTGATGCGGCGGCCGCAGGAATCGACGCGGATACGGTCAGGCCTACCAGCAGACCAATATAGGCATTCGCCGCAGCGAGAATCATCGATAGCAACGCGCCGAGAATAAGTGCTTTGACAGTAATCTCGGCGATGCTGCGGTCCGCAGGAACTACGGGCGGCGGCAATTGGTCTGTCGTGCGGGCCATTTGGTCCCCTCTGTCTTCAGTTACCAGCCGCAGCTGCGGCCGGCGTTCTGTTCTTTCAGATACCGCATGAGTGGCGCAAAATAATCGATGATCGCCGTGGCGTCCATCTCCCGTGTGCCCGTGAGCTTCTCGAGTGCGTCCTGCCAGGGCTCACTCTGACCCGAGGCCATCATGGCGAAGAATTTGCCACCCGCTTCCTTGCTGCCGTATATGGAGCAAGACGCCAGGTTCCCTTCGTGTCCAGCGGTTTCACACAGCGAACGCTGGAATTGGAATTGTAAAATTCGCGCGAGAAAGTAGCGCGTATACGAGACATTGGCAGGGATGTGGTACTTGGCGCCCGGATCAAAGTTTTCTTCGGAGCGCGCAGACGGCGGTGCGATGCCTTGATACTTCCTGCGCATTTCCCACCAGGCCTTGTTGTAATCTTCAGGTACGATTTCGCCGGAAAAAACGCCCCAACGCCATTCGTCGATCAGTTTGCCGAACGGCAGGAACGCAATCTTGTCGAGCGCCATCTGCATTTGCCGATTGATAATCGCCTGCTCGCTTTGTTCTGACGAGTTGACGAGCCCGACTTCCTGCAGATAGTCCGGCGTCATCGACAGCGTTACCGTGTCGCCGATCGCCTCATGAAAGCCTGAGTGCGCGCTGCCCTGGAATAACGGTGGCTGATCTTTGTAGGCGGCCTGGTAATAGTTGTGGCCGAGTTCGTGATAAATCGTTCGTAGCTCATCGTAGGTTTGCTTGATGCACATCTTGATGCGCAGATCATTTCCGCCGTCGAGACCCCAGGCACTGGCGTGACAAACGACTTCGCGGTCTTGAGGCTTCGAAAATTGCGAGCGCTCCCAGAACGTATCGGGCAGCCGGTCCATGCCGAGTGAAACATAAAAGTTCTCGGCAGAGCGAACCATCTCCTGCGGCGAGTAGTCTTTTGTCTTTAGCGTGCTGTCGACATCGAGGTCAGATACGCCAGGGTACGGCTCCATAATGTCGTAAATGAATCCCCATTCCTGAGCCCACATATTGCCGAGAAGATGCGCCGGGATTGGACCATCCTGGGGAACCTTGTCTTCACCATAGTATTCGCCAAGCTTCACGCGTACGGCGCAATGCAGCTCTTCGTATAACGGTTTCACCTGCTCCCAGAGCCGCGCGGCCTCGCCCTGGAATTCAGCGGGACTCATGTCAAAGCCCGCGCGCCACATTTCACCGAGGTCGCCGTAGCCCAGCTCACCAGCGCCTTCGTTCACGAGCTCGACGTAACGCTGGTACTTGTCACGCATTGGTGGCGAAATTGTGCGCCAGCCAGTCCAGTATTCTTCTAGTTCGTCGTAGTCCCGGGTGTCCTGCATGAGACCCTCAAGTTCCGAACCGGAGATGCAATCGTTGTCGTTCCTGCAGTACTGTCCGGCCCCGTACATGCCTTTGAGCTCGGTCGCTATCAGCGTAAGTTCTTTGCGCTTGGCTGGATCGTTCGGAGTTGGCAGCGCCGTTCCGAGCTTAAGCAAGTTGATGGCACGTTGTGTTTCCGGCGAGAGCTCCTGGTCATCGTAGGCCAGCGCCAGTTGCACCATGCCACTGTGCCACTTCGCGTACTTCTCGCTGGCGGCGGCGGCGATAATCGCCGTATCCTGTGTAATGTACGTGGATCGTACCCACTCGGCAGCACCGATTTCTCTTGAGAGTTCGTCGAGCTCCGTGTTCGCACGTTCGACAAACTGCTCAGCGGTTTCCGTCATCGCGGCGTTTTCGGAACTCGGCTGAGAGCAAGCGCTGATCATGACCACGAGCAACACGCCCGTGAATATTTCGGGTAATTTCTTCATATCATTATCCAGTACGCCTGTAGTCAGCGTCTAGTGAATGCCGTGCATCCAGCGCCTGAGTATCGGCGATATCACAATCATGAATATGCCTGCGGCGATACCGAACCACATAAGAAACGAAAACAGCTCCGTGTAGGTGGCGACCGCTGTTGCTATATCAGCCGTTTCGCCTGCCGAAGTGTCAATGGCGGCCATTTTGCCCATGCGCGTTGCGACCGTTTCCGATAGTGCCGTGGCAAGGAACCAGGTTCCCATGCTGACGCCGACGACATTGCCGATCGACAATTTGGTTACGGCGGACAATCCAACCGGCGATAGACAGAGCTCACCCGTTGTATGCAAGAGATACGCAAGGGCGAGCCAGATCATGGCGATCTGTCCCGACTGATCGGGGAACTGCGCGCCGAAAACCAGTGCGCCGAAGCCGAGGCCAGCTTGCAATATTCCCAGGCCAAACTTGACGGGCGTGCTGGGTTCCAGCTCACGCTTGGCCAGCCACGTCCAGAGCGCCGCAAAAGGGATCGCCAGCAGCATGATGAAACCTGCGTTAAGCGAACCGAACTGCGCGGCCGTGAACGTAGTATCGCCGATAGAACGGTCCACCACGCGATCGGCGTACAGTGTCATCGAACCGGCCGATTGCTCAAACAAGGCCCAGAAGACGACCGTCGATAAAATCAGAATCATCAACACGACTGTCCGCCCAAATTCGGGCGAATTGTGTGTCATAAAGCCGTACACGACAAAACCGACGATCAACAGGATTGAGCCGTAGAGCACCCACTCAGCCAGTGCCTCGCTGCCCGGTATGAAGTGCAGATTGACGCCGATTGCATACAGGCC
>JADFHE010000011.1:52007-74939 GCA_022567295.1 Pseudomonadota bacterium
CCAAATTCGGGCGAATTGTGTGTCATAAAGCCGTACACGACAAAACCGACGATCAACAGGATTGAGCCGTAGAGCACCCACTCAGCCAGTGCCTCGCTGCCCGGTATGAAGTGCAGATTGACGCCGATCGCATACAGGCCCGACAAGACAGCCAGTCCTGCGATCACGTACGCGACCGTGTTGTTGCCGTCTTTGGAGTGCACCATCGAGTAAAGAATGAGACCGACGATCGCGAGGATCAGAAATACGTTTTGCGTCAGCAGCACAACGGGCTCGTGTTGCACCAGGAGCCAGAAGACGCCGAGGAACGGCAGGCTTAATAAATATATCGACCACTCGACATTGATCGGCCCGAGGAATCGCTTCTTCAGCTTCCCGGGATCCGATGGTTCGGCATGGCCCATCAGGAATTTCTGGCCATACATGAACGTGCACAAGCCGATGATCATACCGATGCCGGCCGCGCCGAAGCCGTACCTCCAGCCAAAGGTTTCGCCGAGCCAGCCGCAAAGCAGCGTGGCGGCGAACGAGCCGATGTTGATGCCCATGTAGAAAATCGTGAAGCCACCGTCGCGGCGCGGGTCGTCTTGCGAGTACAGTTTGCCGACGATCGTGGAAATATTGGGCTTCAGATAACCAACACCCATCACGATTAACGCAAGCGCAAAATAGAACCAGTTAAGTGCTGCCGTATCCCGATACATGACCGCTTCCGACAAAACTGTGCCCGCTGCGAGCACCTCTCCACTGGCCAACGCAAGATCGTTAGCGAGAATCGTGCCCGCTGCGTAGTTGATTGCCTGATGACCTTCGACCGCCATCAACAGGTGCCCAAGCGACAGTAATATGCCGCCGAACAGTACTGATTTCCTCATGCCTAAAAAACGATCGGCGACTATGCCGCCGATCAGGGGCAGCGCGTACACGAGGCCAGCATAAGAACCAAGGACGTCGAGGCCCTCTCCATCAGTAAACAAGTGATATTTGGTTAAGTACAAGAGCAGAAGATATTTCATTCCGTAGAATGAAAAGCGCTCCCAAAGCTCGGTCGTGAAGCAGACGTACAGGCCCTTTGGATGGCCAAGAAATTCTGCTTGATCTGAAAAATCGTCCGCAGGCGTGGCAACAATATCGGTCATTATTTTTCCCCCAGATGGCGTCAGGTGCCACGTGGATTTATTCGGGCCGGTAAGGGCTACGCATTAAACACTATTTACGCCCCGCTTAGCTACTTGACAGGTCGAGATTTGAATAGTTTCGCCATAATGATTCCGAGCTCATAAAGCAGGTAAACCGGAATCGCGAGCATGATCTGGCTGATGATATCCGGTGGCGTCAGCAACATGCCGACCACGAACGCGCCGAGGAAGACATAAGGGCGTGCCTTGCCGAGTTTATCCACCGTGGTCAGGCCGGTCCAGACAATGAGTACGGTTGCGACCGGCGTCTCAAACGCAAGGCCGAAGACCAGCACCAGCATCATGACGAAGCCAATATAGTCCGTGATGTCGGGCATGTAGGTCACGCTTTCGGGGGTGAACGCGACGACGAAATTGAAAATCAATGGAAATACGACGAAGTAGGCAAACGCGAGACCGACATAGAACAGCACGATACTTGATGCCAGCAGCGGAAACGCGAAACGCTTTTCTTTTTTGTACAGCCCGGGTGCGATAAACGCCCACATTTGGTAAAGCACAACAGGCATCGCGATAATAAGTGCCAGGTAAAACGACAGTTTGAGCGTCGCAATGACGGGCGACGCGGTACCGGTCGCGATGAGCTGACCACCCGGCAGCACCCGGCGCAGCGGTTCGGAAGCGAATTCGAATATGGTTTTCGAAAACGGGAACAAGATCATAAACACGAGAAAGACGCTGCCGAACATGACGAACAGGCGATTACGCAGCTCAGCCAGATGCGACATCAAGGTGCCTTCAGCGAGCATTTCTTCCTGATCCTCGGCCGCTGCAGTCATTTCTTAGCTACCGATTCGCCTTCCTTGTCATCGCTCTCGTCCTTATCGTGCACGGCGGAAGGGGCGTCGTCATCGCGCGGTGAAAGAAGCTTGTTGGGATTCAAATCGTCGGGGTTGATGCCGAAATTCTTTTCGGCATCGAGCTCATCTTCGAGCTGTCGTTGCAGGCTGCGAGTGAGTTGCCGGGCCTTGCCGATCCAGGCGCCAATCTGGCGGGCAACACGCGGTAGTCGCTCGGGCCCCAAAATCAGGAGACCGATCAGACAAAGAAGAATAAACTCGGAACCGCCGATTCCAGACATAGTTACGAAAAGACCTTAGGCGTCTTTTTTCTCTTGGTCTTCTTCAATCGGAGTGGAATCGAAGTTGGCGTCTTCGGAGGCCTCCTCAATCTGCTCAGAAGTTTCTTCCCTGTCAGCATCGTTCATAGCTGAGCGAAACCCTTTCACGGCGCCGCCGAGGTCGGTTCCCAGACTGCGTAATCGCTTGGTGCCAAATATCACCAATACGATGACGAGAATAAGCAGCAGGCTCCCGGGGCTGATGTTCGGCATTGCTTTTTGCTCCTGGGGTCAGACCCCGCTTCGGTTTGATACGTATTTACCGGCTACAGCCGGGCGCGAATTATGTTCATGATACGCCTGCGAGCGCAACAAAACCGTACTGGCGTCACACGGTTTTTAGGACTCGAGCCAGAACGTGACCGGACCGTCGTTTACGAGGCTGACTTGCATGTTAGCGCCGAATTGCCCGGTTGCAACGGATTCCAATTCCTTCTCGCATGCTGTAACGAGCTTTTCGAAGTAGGCGGCCGCCTTGTCGGGCTCGGCGCCCTTGCTGAAGCTGGCGCGGGTGCCCTTACGCGTGTCGGCCGTCAGGGTAAATTGTGGTACCAGTAGCAGTTCGCCGGAAATGTCCACAACACTACGGTTCATGCGATTCTCGGCGTCCGGGAAGACCCGGTACGTGAGGATTCGCTCGGCCAGACGCGTGATGTCGCGCTCCTCATCGTCCCGGTGAACCGCGACAAAAACCAGCAGCCCACGTCCAATTCGGCCGGCGGTTTTGCCGCTAATGGTAACGCCGGCGCGGCTGACGCGCTGTAAGAGTGCGATCATTTCTGTGCTAGGTAACGGTATTGACGTCGATACGAGCCTTTATTAATGCACTAAGCAATTACGAATAGCCATACCGATCGAAGGGCTCTGCAACACTGGTGATACCGGCCGGTGGGCGGATGCACTCGATAGGTGCCCCCTTTGCGTGTCAGGGAGGAAGCAGCAGGGTAAACCCTGTCGGCCGGACCAGGGAAGGAGGGCCCCGGCGTCTCGTCGGGGCCCATTTTGGACGAGAAAGGGGAAAAAACAGTGAAAATCTGTTTAATATTAAGGATAAGTGGGAGAAATATTCCATAAGGATTTCCCACTTTTCTGAAAATCGGGCCACAAGTGACCTATTGAGTACCTTCCCCGGTGCGCATAGACTGGCGGTCCAATTCAAGTGCCGGATTCAAAATGAAAAGAAGAGAATTTGTTGGCGGCGTCGTCGCCGCCGCGGGACTGTCTGGGTGCTCCAAACCCGAGGCCGGGTGCAACACGGATACAAGCGCGTCAACAGAGACCTTCCAGTGGTCCTGTGTTACTTCCTGGCCGCCGAGATTTCCCGGCCTGGGAATGGCCGTCGAAAACCTGGCGAGCCGGCTCGAACGTGCGTCGGCTGGACGGTTGAAAATAAAAGTCTATGGCGGCGGCGAATTGTATCCCGCATTTGAGGTTTTCGACGTAGTCAGCCGTGGCGTCGTCGAGATGGGCCACGATGCATCGTATTATCACAAGGGGAAGGTAGATGCCGCGCAGTTTTTCACGGCGATTCCGTTCGGCTTGAACTATATGGAGCTCAATGCGTGGATTCATTACGGCGGAGGCCTTGAGTTATGGCGCGAACTTTATGCGCAATTCAATCTTGTGCCGTTCCTGTGCGGCAATACTGGCGTGCAAATGGGCGGTTGGTTCAACAAGGAGATCAATAGCATTGCTGACCTGAAGGGCCTGAAGATGAGAATTCCCGGCCTCGGTGGCGAGGTCTTGCGACGCGCCGGAGGCACACCGATAACGCTGCCAGGTGCCGAAATCTTCACCTCGTTGCAGACCGGTGCCATCGATGCGACAGAATGGGTGGGACCGTACAACGATGTCGCTTTTGGTCTGCACAAGGCGGCGACTTATTATTACTATCCGGGATGGCAGGAGCCGGGGCCGGGGCTGGAATGCATTATCAATCGCGAGGCGTGGGATTCGCTGCCAGTGGACCTGCAGGAGCTCGTCGAGATTACGTGTCAGTCGATAACCACTGACATGGCGGCTGAGTACACCAACGGTAACGCAAATTCCCTGCGGCAGATCCAGGCAGATCCGAACATCGAGATCCGGCCATTCCCTGACGACGTGCTGCGGCATCTGAAGACGATTGCACGCGAAGTTGTTGAGGAATTAGCAAGCAAGGATCCGCAGGTCGCGAAAATCAGCAAGCCTTATTACGAATACCTTGAGAAGATGGAAGCGAACACTCGCATCTCGGAACAGGCATACCTTGATACCCGCAAACTCTGATCAAGATGTTGAAATAGCGATTGTCGGTGCCGGCATCGCCGGCATCGCCGTCGCGTATTACCTGTGCGTGAAACACAAGCGGCGCTCGGTTCTGTTAATAGATTCGCGGCAACCGATGAGCTACACCAGTGCTCAGTCGGGTGACAACTACAGAAACTGGTGGCCGCATCGGACGATGGTAGATTTTATCAACGACAGCATCGACGAAATGGACCGGCTGGCACAAGACTCAAACAACATTTTCCATATGTCGCGCGCCGGCTATGTGCTAACGACGAGGCAGATCGACGTCGCGAACATTGTTGACGCAATAGCCGGCGATATCGACGTTGGTGTAATTAACGGTCGAAACGCAATTCGCGCCCAGTATCCTTATCTGTCTGCGGAAATCAATAACGTTATCCACATTCGCAGGGGCGGTGACATCAGTGGCCAGCAGCTTGGCCAGTACCTGTTGGGAAAGCTGCGGGCTGTTGGCGGGAAGAGAATGCAGGGACAGGTAACCAGCATTCACAATGGCGCACGGTATTGCCTTGAAGTCACGACGCGCGGTGGTGTGCGTTCCGTTGACGCAGCCATTGTTGTAAATGCCGCCGGGCCGTTCGTTAACGTAATTTCGCGGATGCTGGGCGTCGAGCTGCCTGTCACGAATATCTATCAACAAAAGATAGCGTTTGAAGATCAACTGAAAGCCGTCCCGCGTGACATGCCGTTTTGTATCGACCTCGATGCCAAGCAGTTGGGCTGGACGGCGGAAGAAAAGAGTCTACTTGCCGAAGACAAAGAGCTTGACTGGCTCACTGCAGAGCTGCCTCCTGGTACGCATTGTCGCCCGGATGGTGGGCCGCACGGAAAATGGGTAAAGCTGGGCTGGGCCTACAACAACCGGGTCAGCGAGGCCCGGGATGAATTGGCTGACGAACCCGCGATCGATTCTTTTTTTCCCGAGATCGTCATGCGCGGTGCAGCAGCGTTCATACCGGGATTACTGCCATACGTGGCCTCTCCACCCGTACGCTACAGCCACTATGGCGGTTACTACACGATGACCGATGAAAACTGGCCGCTGATCGGCCCGCTCGATAATAATGCTGCGTTTGTTGTTGCTGCGCTGTCAGGATTCGGCAGCATGGCGGCGTGTGCCGCAGGCAAACTTTGTGCTGCCCACATCTGCGGCGGCGACCTGCCATCCTATGCCGGTAACTTGAGTATGGCGCGGCTCACCAACAAAGCTCTCATGGTCGAGCTGGCTGCAACGTCGAACAAGGGCTTGTTGTAGTCAAGAAAAAGAACGGTCACGGGAAGGCGGACAGTATTAAACTAAGTATTCGCCGATGCAGCGAACTCGGCACGCAGGTGTTTTTCGTCTTGCCCTAATGCGGGAACCGGACCGAATTCGTCCGGGGCCCAGGGTGTCCTCGCGGGTGGTGCCGGAATATCGGCGCGCTTGCCGCCGGGAAGTCTGACCGGGAGATTGCGAAACGCGGGATGTACGATAACGGCAGGCAGATCATTGAGCATGCCGTGCGCGATCCCGGCCGCACGAAGTTTAATCAACAGCTCTTCTTGTGGGAGGCTGCCGGTTGCCTCAGCAATCATGGGTTCCAGTATGTCGCGGTTAGTTGTACGCGATTTGTTGTCGGCAAACCGGGCGTCATTAACGAGCTCCGGTAACATCACGACCTGCTCGCAAAAGCGCGCCCATTCCCGGTTGTTATGCACCGCGACAATAACGTCCGTGCCGTCACTGCTCGGATAACTGCCGTAGGGAACGATGGAGGGGTGATGCATGCCAACGTTCCTGGGCGCGATCTGCGTATGAATTTGTTGCAGGATGGGTACAGCCATCAGGTCGGCAAGGCTGTCAAAGAGCGAGAGTGAAAGATTGCTGCCCTTGCCCGTGCGTTGCCGCACGAGGAGAGCTTCGAGAATGGCGCCATAAGCGTTGATCCCGGTAACGATGTCGGCTATCGAGACGCCGATACGATTGCCGCCGCTGACGCTCGACAGCCCGCTTTCGGCCTGGATCAGCATGTCGTATGCCTTCATGTCTTTATAGGGTCCGCTCTCGCCGTAGCCCGAAATTGAACAGCAGATCAGGCGCGGAAATCTTTCCTGCAATGCGGCGGCGCCAAGACCAAGGCGCGCGGCGGCGCCAACGGCGAGGTTCTGAACGAAGACATCGGCGCGCGCCAGCATGCGATCCATGAAGGCTTTGTCGTCATCGGACTTGAGATCGAGACAGATCGATTCCTTGCCGCGATTAGCGCAGACAAAATAGGTTGCCTCGCCATGCACAAAGTTGTCGTAACCACGTGCAAAATCACCCTCCGGTCGCTCTATCTTAATGACACGGGCGCCGGCATCGGCAAGACGGACAGTGCAGGTTGGGGCGGCAACCGCCTGTTCCAGCGCGACGACAAGCACGCCACTCAGAGGCAGTTCCTCACTGCTCATGATTGCTCCGTTATGGGTGTCATTAGAACGACCGCTGCATGCCCAGGACATGTTCGCCGATGAATGACAGGATCAGATTAGTGGAAATAGGCGCTACCTGGTACAAGCGCGTTTCTCTGAACTTGCGTTCAATATCAAATTCTTTTGCAAAGCCATAACCGCCATGGGTCTGCAGGCAGGTGTCGCCTGCGTGCAATGAAGCATCGGCAGCGAGCATCTTTGCCATGTTGGCTTCGGCACCGCATCGTTCGCCGGCGTCGAACAGGCGGGCAGCTTCGTGAGTCATGAGTTCCGCCGCGCGCATTTCTGCGTAAGCACGGGCAATAGGAAATTGAATTCCCTGGTTGCTGCCGATCGGGCGGCCAAATACCTTGCGGTCGTTGGCGTAAGAGCTGGCGCGTTCGATGAAAAACTTACAATCGCCAATACATTCAAACGCTATCAATGTGCGTTCGACGTTCATACTGTCGAGGATATAACGGAATCCCTTACCTTCTTCGCCGATCATCGAGCTCGCGGGAACTTCCAGATCGTCGAAAAACAACTCGGTCGTATGATGGTTCATCATTGTCTGGATAGGGTGGATGGTCAGGCCATTGCCGAGCGCTTGCTTCATGTCCACGAGGAAGACACTCAGGCCATCGGTTTTCTTCGAAACCTGGTCTTTCAGCGTAGTTCGGGCCAGGAGCAAGAGCAGGTCGGAATGTTCGGCCCGGCTTATCCAGATCTTCTGTCCGTTAACGATGTATTTGTCTCCCTCGCGCCGGGCGAAGGTCTTGATCGACGTCGTATCGGTTCCCGCCGCCGGCTCAGTTACACCGAACGCCTGCAGGCGCAGTGAGCCGTTGGCAATCTGCGGCAGGTAATGCGCCTTCTGCTCTGCAGATCCATGTCGCAGGATAGTACCCATGGTGTACATCTGCGCGTGACAGGCGCCAGGATGCCCGCCGGAACGTGATATCTCCTCAAGGATGACGCCGGCGGCCGCGACACCCAGACCCGAGCCGCCGTATTCCTCCGGGATTAGCGCGGCGAGATATCCCGAGGACGTCAGCTCGGCAACAAATTTGTCCGCATACTCGCTGTTTGCGTCCAGTTTCCGCCAATACTCGCCCGGGAACTCGGCACAGAGTGCGGTTACGCCGTCACGAATGTCTTGATACAACTCCACAATATCAGGCTCCCGAATCCATGGTTTTCATCCGATGACGAACGGGTTGCGCGCGGATGTCTCAGTTGCGACCCAAACAGACTTCACTTGCAGATAGTCATAAATGGCATCGACACCATTTTCTCGTCCCAGGCCACTACGCTTGTAACCGCCGAATGGCGATGTGTAACTGACAGCGCGATAGGTATTGACCCAGACAGTGCCGACCTCCAGTTTCTCCGACATGCGGAACGATCGGCCGATATCGCTGGTCCAGACGCCGGCCGCAAGACCGAAATCGATGTCATTGGCTATCTGGATCGCTTCTTCTTCGTCTACAAACGGTATGACGCCGAGAACAGGACCAAAAATCTCTTCCTGGGCGATCCGCATGTCGTTTCTGACGCCGGTAAAAATTGTCGGCTCGACAAACTGACCTCCTTTTGCGCCCGGGCCCGTATACGGTCGGCCACCCAATACGCAAGTCGCGCCTTCTTTTTTTGCGATATCAATGTAGTCGAGAATTTTTTCGAATTGTGGTCGTGTAGTGATGGGCCCGACATGCGTGTCGCTGGATTTTGGGTCTCCTATTTTGGCCCGCCCGGCAACATCAACCAGACGCTCCACAAATTCATCATGAATAGTGTCCTGCAAAAGCAATCTTGATCCGGCAATGCAGGTCTGGCCGGTCGCGGCGAAGATGCCCGAAATAGCGCCCATCACGGCGGCCTCGATATCCGCATCTGCAAAAACGATATTAGGGGATTTCCCGCCGAGTTCCAGCGTGACTTTCTTGATATCCCTGGCAGCGGACTCGTAAATCTTTTGCCCTGAGATATCCGAACCCGTGAAAGCCACTTTTGCGACGTCCTTGTGGCTAACAAGGGGCGCGCCAACGTCTGCACCAAAGCCCGTGACGGTGTTTACTACGCCGGCCGGAAATCCGGCCCGCTCAAAAAGTTCCATGAAGGTGACCGTGGAAGCGGAGGTGAATTCGGACGGTTTAATAACGGCCGTGTTACCAGCCGCCAGGGCCGGCGCCAGCTTCCATGTCAGCAGCAGCAACGGTGAGTTCCATGGCGTGATCATGCCGACGACACCCAGTGGCTCATAACGCGTGTAGTTGAAAATATTTGATTTGTCGGTAGGGATAACCGCGCCCTGAATTTTGTCGGCAAGGCCACCGTAGTATCGATACCATTCCGAAATATATTGGGTCTGAGCGGACATTTCCGCCATGAGCTTGCCGTTGTCACGGACTTCGATATCCGCAAGGCGAGGCGCGTCGTCTTCAATGAGTTCGGCCAGGCGGGTCAGTAGTTTGCCGCGTTGCGTGGCGTTATATGACCCCCACTCACCGCGCATGGCGTCCTTTGCTGCCGTCACTGCGACTTCAATATCGGCACTGGAGCCACGTGCAATTCTGGCCCACACTTCGCCGGAATACGGGTCAACACTGTCGAACATCTCGCCCGACAGGGCGGGAACGAAGGCGCCGTTTATGTAGTGCGTGTAAGTTTTCACACTCAATTTTCCATTTTTAGATCGTCGCGAAGCCCAGAGACTTTCGAAAGCGGTTCTTGACGAACACGCCATCACGAGGTGGGAGCACACGCGTGGGCTCGTCCGCTTCGATCATAATTTCGGCATAGATAGCGTCCACTCGTCTATGCATGTCGACGCAAAGCTCATCGAGTTCCATGGCACATGTAATTCGTCGGCTGTTTGCAAATCCGCAAGCTGCAGCAACCGCAACAAGGTCCACGCCACGTCCTGCGTGACTGCGTTGCATACCGGTCTCACCGTAGTGCTCGTTGTTGAGTACGATGAGAACCAGGTTCTCGGGCCTGGTTACAGCGACCGTGGCCAGTCCGCCCATCCCCATGAGCTGCTCACCATCACCCGTGAACACTAGCACGGGCCGTTTGCGTTGAGACAATGCGAGCCCAAGGCCAACCATTGCGGCAGCACCCATGGCGCCCCACAGGTAAAAATTGTTGTCGTGGTCACCGGCCGCCATGACGTCATAACCTGGCGCACCCAGACCTGTGACGACGAGTGCATCTTTACGTTGCTCGAGAAGATGCGCTACGGTCTCGCGGCGTTTAAGTCTTTTCACGGGAGCCATTTTTTTCGACCGATTAAGCGTTGACCCAGAATAAGGGCACAGGCCTGGTCTCCATTGAAAGCGGTGTCAGATGCAGCGCCCAATTGAGCCGCCACATCTTCGGTTTGTTCGGCGCGAAAGCATTGAACGCCCATTAGCTTGAGTGACCCTTCTGTAGCCTGGCCCATGGGTGACTGCCATGGATTGAACTCGGCCCACTCGCCCCGCATGGTGACCAACGCAAGCAAGGGAAATCTGCATATCGCTATGAGCGATAACATATTGATGCAATTGCCGACCCCGCTGCTTTGCATCAACAAGGCTGCGCGCTTGCCGCCAAGATGGGCCCCGGCGCAAATAGCGACGCCTTCCTCCTCCGTGGTGCAAGACACGGCGGTCGTATCCGGGTCGTCATTAGCAGCAGCGATTGCAACCGCGTGAGCGGCATCGGGGACATAGGCAATGATCTCGACGCCTGCCCGTTTCAGCTCGCCAAAGACCAGGTGTTGCCAATTGTCGCTATCAGTTGCAGGAGGGTTGTGCGTGGACATGAGTTGCGCTGCCTTACTTGTGGCCATCCTAGTGCAGATATATCATTACAACAATTATAATGGTGGTATTTCAGAATTCTAATTATTCGAAGTCAGTGGTGAAGCGACAAACATGAATTTGAAGCAGCTGCGAACGTTTCTGCATGTTGCCGAGCTGGGCAAGTTAAGCCTGGCCGCAGACAGAGTGGGCACCGCGGAACCAGCGCTCAGCCGGCAGATCAGCATGCTTGAAGAGGAACTGGGTCTGCGCCTGTTTGACCGGCATGGCCGCGGCATGGATTTGACCAGGGCGGGTGAGCGGCTGCGTGAGAGGGCGGGATTCCTGATTCGCTATGTCGATGAAACTCGCTCTGAAATTCAATCCTTTGACGCTACGGTTCGAGGGCGTGTTGTCGTCGGCATGCCGGCGACGTTGGCCGAGGTAGTTGCTGCAGAGCTCATCGAGAAATTCGTCACGAAACACCCCGAGACTTCGCTGCGAATTGTGACGGGCCTGAGCGGCCATATTCATGACTGGCTGCAAAGGGGCGAAGTCGACGTGGCAGTCCTCTATGCTCAGCAAACAGATGCATCACTACTGGTCGAAAAACTTTTCGATGAGGAACTTCACCTGGTGTCCAAACGCGATGTTCTGCCCGGCAAATCCGGTTCGATATCCTTTGCGGATGTCTGCAAGCTGCCTTTGGTGCTGCCTGCGCAGCGCCACGGACTGCGAGTTCTCATCGAGGCTCTCGCGACGGCGAAAGGCCTGTCGCTGGATGTGCAGGTAGAGGCCGACTCGTTTCGTGTGCTGACCAACCTGGCCTGTCGAGGAACCTATGCGACGATTCTTCCGGCACGCTCAATTCGTGATGCAACCGACGCCGGCCTGATCGAGATTCGCCATATCAAGAATCCAACGCCTTCTCGCTCGTTATCCCTCGCCCTGCCTGTCGACAGACCGATAACGTCTGCTGTACGTTTGTTTTCAGACGAACTCAAAGATGCTGTGGGTAATCTCTTATCGACTTGAAAGGGCGGACGATCAAGTGACTAAAAGAGCAACGATTCTGGATCACATCGGAAACACTCCCTTACTCAAACTGAATCACGTTACCGATTCACAGGGCGTGGATATTTACGTCAAATGCGAGTTCACAAATCCCGGGGGGAGCATCAAGGATCGCATGGCTCTCTGCATGATTGAGGAAGCTGAGAAAAGAGGCGATCTAAAACCCGGTGGGACGATCGTTGATCAGTCCACGGGAAATACCGGCCCGGCCTTGTCCTTTGTGGGCGCCGTCAAAGGTTACAAAGTTAAGATCTTTCTGCCCGCACAACTTTCCAGTGCTTACGATTCAGCGGATCGGATTCGCATCGCCCGACTTTATGGCGCCGATCGACTTGAACAAGCACCTCGACAATGCCGAAAAGTTGCAGAGCGTAGAAAAAGCCGCGACCTTCGTGGCCATTCGAATGAAACAGTGCTACGACCTGCAACAAAGCGACCCATCGAATTGGTGGGCCAACCAATTGTGCAATGTCGATAACACAAGGGCGCACCGGGAATACACGGGGAGAGAAATCCTGCACCAGATCGACGGTCAGATCGATGGCTGGGTGGCTTCCGTCGGGACCGGGGGCACGCTTCTCGGCGTGGCCCAGGCCCTGAAAGATAAATACCCCGATCTGAAAGTTGTCGGTGTCGTACCAACAGACGATCCCCGCATTGAATGGGTACGGTCGCGGGCTGTTCACACGGCTCTGGAAGGATTTGGCGGTCCTAAATTACGGTTTCTGATTGAAGACATTCTTGACAGTAACGTTATGGACAGTGAGATGACTGTCGAAAATGCCGATGCCAGGACAATGGCCGACAGATTATGCCGGGAGGAGGGTCTGTTCTGCGGCATGTCATCGGGAGCCAATGTGTGCGCGGCGATCGAAATGGCGAAGACACTGGAGAAAGGATCAAAAATCGTGACCGTAGTCGTCGACAGGAGAGACCGGTACTTCGCCGAGTATCCTAACGAACACTACGTCGTTTAAGCGCGATCAGAAAACTACTACCTCAAGAGAAAGTCACCGCAGCAGGGACGCTTGGCAATCGAAAATTGAATGTCCGCTAGTCTTGCCGACTGGTGATTATTGGTTGCACAAATAGCATCCGAGCGAATTGCTGGGCGGCGTGCATCAGATACCAGATCAGTGCAATAACGTAGACGGCGGCACCTTTTTCAACGAGCCAGGAAAAGACTACTGCAATTTGTAGCGATACGATTGCCACATGGCCTGCAGCCATTCTGGAAAATGCAAACCAATTAAAGATTTCGGGAACAACCCGCATGATCCTGCGAGATGCAGAAATCCACCAAAACAAGAATATGATCGAGTACAGAGCCAAGACTGAGCTTGCGTATATCCAAACCTTCTGCGCCTCTATTTCATAGCTCTCAAGTAACTCTGGCAAGAAAGACAAGAACATCGCGCCGAACGCCAGTGTCAATAGAATTTGTAGGCGGTATTTCTCGACATCTGTCAAAGGCCCGGTGTTCTTTCTAAGAGCGACGATGAGACCACTAAACCCGGCGAACGCGATGCCAATTTCGGCAATTGTTTGCAGTGACTGAAGAACTTGCATGGCGTGTCATCCAAAACTTCGATGACGAGAATTGTAAATGGCGCTGACTTCGCAGTCGAATTAGTGGCCACTATTGCCCGTCGTTGATGTTTGCTGGATGTCCGCTTAGTGATCTTGTATCGGTTTCACGGACACCTAATTTTAGCGCAATAATGCGCTAGGGAGGTGCAACATGAGCCGAAGAAAACGGTACTGTCGCAACAAAGATATCTACTCGCGACACCCTGCGATTAAATGCTTTTTTGCAAAGTCGCCGTCCGCATGACATTCCCAGGTAATGCGGTCTTCCTCCACCGTCGGACTCACAACGATCGAGCCTTTCTTCAGCGCAGATTTGACGGTGAAGCGGATCCGGATAACACCATCATCTTCGAGTTCGTAATACCCGCCGTCGGGGTAATTTACTCTGGTGGCGACACCCAGCTCACCTTCCTTTGTCGGCCAGCGTGTGTAATACGCGTAGTATTCCTCTACCGCGATTTTCAGCATAGCGACTTCCCCTACTGCATAGCCTATCCGAGAGCGCAAATTCCTGTCGTGGCCCACCTGGGCAAAAACAAGCAGTACAATCACCGGAATTACCAACACAATCATATTTTCGACAATACTTTTGACTGATGGCCTGCGCTGCTTGCGTGAAACGGGATCGCTGTCCGATACATGCTCGCGCAATTGAGCGAGACGCTCCCGCGACTTCAATGCGGTCTTGTTAACAACGAGCGAATGAACAAGCAAATCGTGCCCGGCTTGGCGATTGGGCGTCAGCGCCGCAAGAAACAAGAGTGAATAACCCACTAGTGCAACAACACCAAGGTAAGGGGTAGACGGTATTCCGAGTATCGTCATTGCCGCGGCGAATAACCCGATCAATAACACGCCGCGTACGACTGCGCGACCCAAACTGAGCCTTTCACCCATCTCGTCGACGACGCGCATACCAAACAGTAACTGCGCCGGCGTCGCTCGCAATGGGCTCGACCAGAACACAGAGCAATACAGCAAGAAGACGGCGAGATTGATCGGGCGACGATCGGTAACGGTCAGGCCGATTGCCTCGATTACGTTGACTGGCACAACCTCTGTAATAAACATCACGATAAACAAGTCGAGGCCAACCCCGGCCATCCGCACTCCGAAGTCTGCAAAGAGTGGGTTGGCGTCTAGATTCAAGGGTGTCGTCATATCTGCCGTTTGTTGCACGCCATCATCTGCTGCTGACATCAATCATCTCCCTACACGATCTCGGGTAGGGCTAAGCCGTGCTACATGAACTTAACACGAGAATATCAAGCACTTAATGTCGCCAATTCACAGATTTAGGATTGACGAATGAATATTGTCAGCTGCGCAGCATCCAGCACGGCACGAAATTAGGATTAGCCGCGTCGACAGTCCGCTTTGGGTCATCAGCGGCCCCTCACAATCCTATCAGGACAACGTCTGCTATTGGACGTGAAGCGGCCCCTCGACTAGTCTTTTTCTGTACTCAGAATCTGAACGTCTGCTTTTCTCAATAGCGGTCGTTCAAATCGTTTGAATTTCATCAAAACAGAGGGCGGCTAACGGCCAGGAGCGGTCATTGCGGGCTTATCTCAACCGCCCATTATTCTGAGGCAAAACCATTCCCGTTCTATCGACTGGCCCATTCATGTTTCCTGGCGTGCAGCCAGGGTCTTGCGAGCGGCCAAAGCGAACAGTGCGAGTGATGCCACAAAAACTGCGATCCACAAGATAAAGTGACTATCGATTCCTGTCTCACTAATCGGTCGTTTATCAAATGCTCCAGCGACGTCTGTCCACCAGTATGAGAAATTAACTATGTCCGCAACCGTGTGGCTGATCATGCCGGGGATGAGAGAGCCAGAAACACGGGCGAGAACCCCCCACACGGCACTTATGCCGAACAACATGATGAGAATACTCCCTCCCCCTGCCCAAGCCTGATTGAGGTGTAACACAACGAACATTATTGAGACGATCGTGATGCTGACCGCTGGGCCATACCGTCCCTCTAGGGGAACCTGCATGTATCCGCGAAAGCCAACTTCTTCGGTAATACCCGCTACCAGTGCAGCGATGAGAATGAACCCCCAGACTTGCCAAATCGGCGCATCAGCGAAGTCATACGCCAAGGCCCATGCCTCGGCACGGAACTCGATGATTCGAAAGGTGACTACTAAACTAGATTCGAGGAGCACTGCAGCAAGCAGGGCTGCTATTAGGCTCCACTTCCAAACCCTCATCGGCAGCTTTGTCGCGCGAAAGCGTACCCTCCTGGATTCTGTGGTGGCTTTAGGCCACCAACTTCCACTGACGTATCGCAAATAGACCCACAACACGATAGCCATGGCCCCGATCGACCAAGGCGCTGGTATGAGAATCACGATCGCCATCCAGGCGACGGATCCCACGATGGCAAAGACAAGAAATCCCACGACTATTGCGCGGGCGACAATCGGTATCCGTTCCCACAATCTGACGATTGAGGAAGCCGAAGGCGGGGATTGGTGGTTCATTTCGCTTATGGAAGACTCCAAGTATCGTGCTTCGTTGTGCAGCTAATAATTATCTATCAAAAGCGCTGAATATCATTCGGTCAAGTGTAAAGTCTGCATGTCCGCTATGGGTCATTAGCGGTCATTAAGGATGATATTATCCTAATGTCCGCTTTCGGGCGGTGGTCTCAACCGATCGATGCAACACATTCATTAAATTTCTCTGCGGGTGAGCAAAAACCCAGAGTCTTTCGTGGCCGATCGTTCAGCTCACAAGCGACATTGTTTAGGTGTCTCTGAGAGTGTACCGATAGATCGGTTCCCTTGGGAAAGTACTGTCTGAGCAGGCCGTTGGTGTTCTCGTTGGAACCTCGTTGCCAGGGACTTTGCGGGTCACAAAAGTAAACATCGATGTCGGTCGCCAGGCTAAAGCGTTTGTGATCGGAGAGTTCTTTGCCTCGGTCCCAGGTGAGTGACCTATAGAGTTCCCGTGGTCCACGTGCCCTTGGGGTAAATTTCTTCGACTGCTTGATGAGCGCATTGATTACCGTTTTTGTATCTTTGCCATCCACTTTCACCAACATGACATAGCGCGTATGACGTTCCACCAACGTCGCCATGTAACTGTCATTGGATCCGACAATGAGATCGCCTTCCCAGTGACCAGGCACGGCACGATCTTCAACCGAGGCCGGCCGTTCACTGATCGAGATCATGTCCTTGATTTGTCCCTGGCCTTCGCCACTGCTGTTGCCGTGCCGGGAATGACGCATCGTACGCTGTGTACGCAGGTGCTTTATCAGCTCCTTCTTAAGCGCTCCGCGGGCTTGAACGTACAAACTGCGATAGATGATCTCGTGTGACACCTGGTAATTCTCATCCTCCGGGTAAGCCTTTTTCAACCAGCCAGCGATCTGCTCCGGTGACCAGCGCTGTGTGAGTTTCTTCGCCACGAGTTGTGCCAATGCACGGTTCTTAACCAGTTTACAGCTCTTGTGCCGATGTGCCCGATCCCAGGCTGCTTGCTCGGCTTTGCTGGCCCGGTAATCTCGACGACCACCGTTACGATTAATCTCACGACTCACCGTGGATGGCGCACGTCCCAGTAATATTGCAATGGAACGGATCGACTGTCCTGACACAACACCACGCGATATCTCTTCACGTTCCGACAACGTAAGCGCCAGTCTTGATCGACTTCGTTGCCGTGGACGTATTCCCCCAGCCGCCGACAGGATACGCTGAACCGATGAATGGCCGCGGTCAAAAAGCCCAGCGATGACATGCATGGAATCACCTTTCTGCCAGCGATCCCACATCAGGTTTCTTTGTTCTGCGCTGTAGTAAATCCTGGGTCGTTGCTTCATTTTCAACATCTCCCTCTCCAGTGATAGAGTGTAGATGTTGCATCGACCGGTTGAGGTCACAGGCGGATAGCGGTCGTTCAACCAGCCCGTTCAGGATAGCCATTTCTGAATGTCCGCTTTACTCAATAGCGGTCATTGAAACCGAGCCGACACCACGAAACTGACAGTCCGCTTTCGGCCACAAGCGGACGTTCACAACACCAATGAAGTGCCTTATCAGGTGCCACTGGAGTGCCCCCCGGATTCTGTACCACGGTTGTGTTAGATTTTCCTCGATCTGAGGAGAATCAGGATGAAGAAGGGCAATTTCTCAGACGAACAGATAGTGGCATTGCTGCGTGACGCAGAGGCGACAACTACCGTTGCCACTCTTACGCAATACGAAAATATTCTACGGCGAGTAATACGACACTTAATCAATTCGGAGAGTACATACTATGAAAACCTTGCTTTCAGCAATCGCACTATCAGTTCTAAGCGTCAGCGCAGTTCACGCAGAGATGGCCATCGACGGTAAGGACTACGAAACAACCATCCCAGTAACTATGGAGAACTTCGACCACGCAGAGACTGCGGTCAACTTCAACAAGTGGGTAAGCAAAGGCATCATGAACAGTTCGGTCGCTTTGACCGATTACTACCCAGCAGGGCCAGCGCCGACTGTCCGCGCTAACAGAGACACTCTCTACACCATCGGCTTCTATGACAACCTGAATGGCATTCACATTGAACAGCCTGACAATGGGATCTTCCAGTCAGCATTGGTCCTTGATGGGAATGGTTTCGCTATGGACTATGTATGGACACCTGGTGGCTTCGACGTCAAGCCCACCGATGGCTTCGTACTGGTTATCTTCCGCATCGGCCTTGAAGAGGGTATAGATACAGCCCGTGAAGCTCAGAAGACCGTATCGGTATCTGACTTCGGCACTCGCACCTATGTAACACCTCACTACAATAAGGCAGACCGCGATGCTCTATGGTCTAAGCTAAACAAGCAGGCTATTGACTCAGGCATTTTCCTTGAGTACGCATTTGATGAGAACACCATCGACCCACTAACCCGCTCGCTATCTAATGCGGCAGGCTGGGGTGGTATGGCATTTAGTGTAAACAACTACCAGATGTCTACCAACATCAAAGGTACTAAGTGTATGCAGACTACCTTCGAAGACCCTCGTGTAGACGAGTTCTGGTCATTCACTCTGTATGATGCAGAAGGTTGGTTGCTACCTGTAGGCGACAACGTGCTTAATGGTCGTGACGCTGTAGCTAACGAAGATGGTACATACACCTTGAGTATCAACTGTGGCGACGATGCCATCAACAACATCACCACCGGAGACGTTGCCGAGTGGTCAGTAACTTGGCGTTCATACGGCTCAAGCTACAAAGTTAAATCAGGTCAATGGAATCCTATACTGGATCTTAAAGAAGTTAAGTAATCCAACAGGTGGTTTTACCCCGAAATAGTGAACACCTGACTTAAGAGCCATACTGGTCTACGGGGGCCCCACCCGGGCCCCATTCTTGGATAAATATTGCGTTTTAGGCATTCGGCAATGTTCGCTTTGGGTCACAAGCGGTCATTCAGTAGCCTATCAGGCCAATGTCCGCTTTAGGGCGGATAGCGGTCCTTGCTAGTCAGTCGAAGCCCTGACTATCTACTGGCATACACAGCATTTACATGACTTTGGAAGTCTTCTGCATAAAAGTGCCTGGCTTCTACCCAGGATTCCTCAGAAAACCGACTTGTAAGCGCAACCTCAAAGTAGTTGTCCCATCCCTCCCAGGTTTGAGTCGAGAACAGGCCATCACGGTGACGGTTAAAGGCAATTTCCCAAGTGCTTAGTTCCTGCATTTTGTCCCAATATAAACGTTCCTGTTCCTCTGCAGTTAATTCCTCACCTTGTCTGTGTTTTACATAGATAGAAGCCATTCCTGGACTCGAGACAATATCGCGAGTCCTGGCATATTGAAGTTCATAAATAAAATCATCGTTGCTAGCCTGAATGACTACTGTATTTTGGTTAACGCTGTAAGCCACAAAAATAAGCGAAGTAATGATTGCTACGGTACCAATGATTTCCGAAACTGCAGCCCACTCAGTCAGATTGAGTTTCCTCATCGTTCATCTCCCGTTCGTTGATGCTTTTTGACAGCATAGGCCCTGCGGTGAGATGCGGCCAACGGGTTGCGCGCTTCTGGTCGATTCTTGCTGCTGTACGAAGGGCCGCTTTGGGTCATTAGCGGTCATTCAAGAGCCTATCACGCCAATGGCTGCTTTCGGGTGTGTAGCGGTCGTTCAACCAGCCCGGTCAGGATTGCCATTTCTGAATGTCCGCTTTTCTCCAAAGCGGTCATTGAAACCGAACCGACACCACGAAACTGATAGTCCGCTTTCGGCCAGAAGCGGGCGGTCACGTCTGTGGCGTGATGTTCTGATTCCCGCTAAAGAAGTTCGTCGGGTCGTACTTCCTTTTGATAGCGACCAGACGCTCATAATTCGCGTCGTAAGTAGCCCGAATTCGCTCTGCACCCTCGTTCTCAGTCATGTAGTTGACGTAGCCTGCTCCGGTCGCAAAGGACCTAATTGCATCGCTGAACTCGCGCGTCCACTTGATGTTCTTGTCGTCTTCGCCACTATCCTTCCAGACAGTGAGAACTGAGAGATTGTACTTTGCTGCGCGGTTGGCGAATGCGGTGTCTTGTTCACCCACTCGCCCAACAGCACCGTGCATGTGTTCGAAAAACGGTGTCGAACCAGCAGTGCTGGGCAGCCCGTCCGACCTAGCCACGACAATGTCGATGACCTCATCGCTAAGCTCTGTCAGGAAGTCCGACCGCCAGTAGATGCGATTACCTGACGGATAGTCCGCATCGAACAAGGTCTGAAGCGCCGTGTAGGGCATCGGTCCGATCATGTCCATGACAGGCGGACCGAACTCCTTTATCGGTCTCAGCAGACGTTCGCCCTCGGTTGCGGGCCCGCTATGGCAAACGCCGATCCAAACGGCCTTCTCACCAGCCAAGGGGGTTCCTTCAGGACCGTTCATAACACCGGCCATGGTTGTGACAGAATCCGGTGCTGAGCTTGTAAATTCTCGGTAAAAGTGAAAAGCATCCTTGGCCATCGCGAAGGGGTAGAACGCTGCGCCCGCCGTGATCGGCTCTAGTTTGTGCAAGCGGTACTCGAAGGAAGTGACGACACCGAAATTGCCGCCCCCGCCGCGGACCGCCCAAAAGAGATCGGCATTTTCCGATTCGCTGGCCGTCAGGAATTGACCGTCCGCAGTAACGATATCCACAGATACGAGATTGTCACTAACAAGACCGTACTTACGCATGAGCCAGCCGATCCCGCCGCCAAGAGTCAGGCCAGCAATGCCGACGGTGGAAACGGTACCACCAGTGGTTACAAGATCGAAAGCCACGGTCTCGCGGTCGAATTGTCCCCAGGTAACGCCTCCCTGAGCACGGGCGGTTTTCACCTTCGGGTCGACGCGAAGCCCTTTCATTGGTGAAAGGTCAATGGCGAGAGCACCGTCACGCAGCGCTTTACCGGCCACGTTATGGCCCCCACCACGAACGGAGACCGCTAAATCGTTGCTCCGAGCGAACTTAACGGCGCTGATCACATCGGCAGTGCCGGCGCAGCGTGCAATCGCCGCAGGCCGTTTGTCGAACATTCCGTTCCAGAGCTTTCGCGCCTCATCGTAAGCTGGGTCGGCGGACGTGAGTAACTCGCCGCGGAGGCTCGCGCGAAGATCATCTAATGGATCCACCACTGTGGGTGGAACAGCTCCCTCGGGATGCGCCTCCTGGCCGAGCAGCTCGGTGGACGATCCCAACATAGCCGTACCGCCAAAAGCAATGCCCCGCGCCAACAACTCACGTCTTGAGATATCTCCCTTTCGTTTAGCCATGTCATTTCTCCCCTTTTTGATGGTTCCCTGACAGGATCAATCGCCTTCAACATCACACCTGATGCGCCGGCTGCACGGTTTTCCTGGCAGCTTTGGCTTTCTCAGAGCCAGTACATTTAGCGTAGTTCAAAAGTGAGCAGTTTGCCTGCATTTGCAGACGGATCATGTCAACAAGGTACGTCCGCTTTGGGTCACAAGCGGAAGTTCATAACTCTACCACGCGAACGGCCGCTTTCGAGCGTGAAGCGGTCGTTCAAGATACAAGATCACGGTTCCCAAAAAAGCAAAAAGGAACCAAACCATGTATCAGCTAATCAAGTATCAGCCGAATCAAGTGCCGTGGAATAAGGGCAAGCTAGTAGGACAAAAGCTACCGCTTAAGCTGCAGGAAATATGGGCAATCCGGGTACGCCTTCAGATCCACGACCGGCATCGAGAATTGGCGTTGTTCAATCTCGCAATCGACAGCAAACTTCGCGCTTGTGATCTGCTCAAGCTGCGGGTCTCTGATGTCTCAAGTGGCGGGCGAATCGGATCACGGGCGATGGTCATGCAGCAGAAAACGGGGCGCGCGGTTCAATTCGAGATTACACCCAGAACCAGGGAAGCGATTTCCAAATGGATTCAACACGCGGCTCTTGGCAGCACGTCATATCTATTTCAGAGCCGCATGAACCATTCTTTTCACCTATCGACCCGACAGTACGCTCGCATAGTTGAGTCGTGGGTGGCTGGAATTGGTCTTGATTTCACGGCGTATGGGACACACTCACTACGAAGAACCAAAGCATCTCTCATCTATCGCCGCACCAAGAATCTCAGGGCCGTGCAGCTACTGCTCGGGCATGCCAAGCTCGACAGTACGATTCGATACCTGGGTATTGAAATCGATGATGCGCTGGAACTGGCGGAGCAAACAGAGGTATAACAAGTCCATTGCGGTCGTCACGCGGCGACCGCTTTACGCCCCAAAGCAGACATTAAGCTAGTATTGGTCTGAAGGGCCGCTTGTGACCCAAAGCGGACGAATTATCGTAATTTGAATTGCGTGACCCTTTCTAATTCGAATGAAAAACTTGGTAGTTCTGAGAGCAGTCTTCCTTTTCCAACAGGTAGTCATCGTCCTCGGAGTAGTATTTTGCGATTTCAGGATTCTCGCCTGCAAATTTCTTTACCGATTCAATGGAATCCCAAACGGTTATTAACAGAAAGTGAGACACGTCCCCCTCATTCCGGCGTGTAAAAAACAGATTTTCTAGTCCTGCTACAGAGCCGTAATCTGGCGCCGCTCTTTTTATCATGAAGGCCTCATACTCATCACCATCGGAAAGGCGTGTTCGTCCATGCCAGGTTCTAACTATCATTTTTGGACACCTTTTCTAAACCGCCGGCCGTTCTTGAACTCTGGAGCTTTTGTAGCTACCGCGCAAGTATTTTGCCGTCCGCCCCAGGCTTCATATGTGCCAAATAACGGTGATATATTGCTCTGGCGTTAGAATTACCTGTTCGGCGTAGAAGGACCATATGGATCGGCATTCGATAGTCCTAAGGGCCGCCAACCCCACGTTCGATGAAGGTCTGGCATTTGCCCGCTACGCTGACGAAGCAGCCGAGGGGTTCTTGCGTTTTATGCTCGGTCGCCGCGCCGGGCACATAATCGCCACGGCGTTCG
>JADFHE010000012.1:0-48043 GCA_022567295.1 Pseudomonadota bacterium
TGTATCTCGAATGACGGCTTTCGCTGCCATCGTGCCGAATGTGATGATCTGCGAAACGCGCTCACGCCCGTACTTTTCGGCAACGTAGTCGATCACCCGATCACGCCCTTCCATACAAAAGTCGACATCAAAATCCGGCATGGACACACGTTCCGGGTTCAGGAAGCGTTCGAACAGCAAATCGTGTCGCAACGGGTCCAGATCGGTAATACCCAATACCCAGGCGACCAGCGAGCCGGCACCCGAGCCGCGCCCGGGACCCACCGGAATATTATTCTCACGCGCCCAGCGAATGAAGTCGGCGACGATCAGAAAGTAGCCCGCGTAACCCATGGACTGAATGACGCCGAGTTCGATCTGCAACCGCTCAAGATACGGCGCTGCAGTTACATCACGCTTCTTGACCAGCACGTCGTCTGCTGCAAACTTGGCAGCCAGTGCCGAATCCAGACCTTGTCGAGCTTCCGATGCCAGAAAATCCGCTTCAGTCTGACCATCGGGAACCGGGAACTCCGGCAACACACTGCCGCCAAGCTGCAAATCCAGATTGCAGCGACGCGCAATCTCAACAGTGTTTCGCAACGCTGACGGGATATCCGCAAATTGCTCGGCCATTTCCTGTGGCGTGCGCAGGTACTGGTTCTCGCTGTATTTCTTGGGACGATCAACATCTGCCAGGGCGCGACCGTCGTGAATACAGACCCTGGCTTCGTGAGAATTGAAGCCGTCGCGATCCAGGAAACGCACGTCATTGCTGGCAACGACCGGCACGCCTCTGCGCGCCGCCAGTTTCAGACTCTGACGAACAACGTCTTCCTCGCCAGGGCGCCCGGTACGGATCAGTTCCAGGTAATAACGGTCGCCGAACACGTTTTGCCAGTACTCCAGCAACTCGTTTGCCCGGTCGTCGTCGTTACTCAGCATCGCACGTCCAACATCGCCCGCCCGACCGCCTGATAACGCCAACAAACCACTGCAGCTTTCCACAGTAAGCCATTCCCGTTGCGCCATGGGTTCGCCGCGTACCTGGCCTTCGAGATAGCTGCGCGTAACCAATTTCGAGAGATTCCGGTAGCCGTCGTTGTCCTGTACCAGCAGTAATAACGTAAATGGTTGCTCGGGATCGTCGTCGTTCATGATTCGAAGGTCGAGGCCGATAACGGGCTTGATTCCCGCTGCTACTGCTTTTTGGTAAAACTTCACCAGGCCAAAAAGATTGTTTTGGTCAGTCAGTGCGACGGCGGGCATCTGTTCTGTCACACAACGTTCCATGAGCTGCGGAATGCGGACCGTACTGTCCACGATCGAATACTCGGTATGCACATGCAGATGCACAAATTCTGCAGACATCAGGAGGCAGCCCTTACAGGCGCGAATGTCTGTCGGTGTTCCCGACACGGACCGAATTCACGTAGTTTCTCGCGATGAATTTCGGTGCCATAGCCTTTGTGCCGAGCAAATTCATAGCGAGGATAGATCTTATCAAGCTCGACCATCATTCGATCACGAGTCGTCTTTGCGATTATGGATGCCGCACTGATCGCTGCAACGCTGCCATCTCCTCCGATGATTGCTTCACCGACTATCGTTGTCCGGTCAAACCGCAAATCCGGCAAGCGGTTGCCATCGATCTGCACCGTGACAGGCACAACGCTCAAGCCGAGAATCGCGCGACGCATCGCAAGCATGGTCGCCGCAAGGATGTTGATCGCATCAATCTCGGCAGGATCGGCCCATGCAACCGACCAAGCCAGCGAGCATTTCTTAATCTCCATTGCAAGCACGTCACGACACTGCGCCGTCAGTTTTTTCGAGTCTGCCAGTCCATCTATCGGCGAGTTGGGGTTCAAAACCACGGCGGACGCGACGACGGGACCCGCAAGAGGGCCGCGGCCCGCCTCGTCGACGCCAGCCAATAGCCCGTCCATTCTGTCGTGTTTTGACTGCTGCATAACCTGATTATTGTTTGAGAAGCGAGATCACTGCGTCGGCCGCACGTTGGTTTGTGTTTTGTGCCAGCTCGATTCGCAGTTTAGCAAATGTATCGCTGATCATTTGCCTTTGAACCGGGTCATCAAGTAATTCCACAACCGCCGCGGCAATGTCCTCAGGGCGAGCTTCGTCCTGCATGAATTCCGGAACCAGTGGTGTCTCAGTCAACAGGTTCGGGAGCGTGAAATACGTTAGTTTGAGTAGCTTCAATGCGCTGAAGATTGCGTAGGTAATCTTGCCCAGCCGATAAGCGGCAACCGTCGGCCTGCTTAGCAATGCTGACTCAAGTGCCGCTGTTCCGGATGCTAGCAACACGACATCGGCTGCAACCATTGCACGCTCGGAATCGCCGTCGAGCAATACGAATTTTTGGCTGAGTCCGGCGGCCGCTATTTGCGCCTCGATTGCAGGCCGCAGTGCCGGGGTCGCTACTGGGGTAACGAACTGGATACTGTTTCGCGTCTTCGCGATCAACCCGGCCGCCGCCACCAGTATCTCACCCAACATCGACACCTCACTCGCTCGGCTGCCAGGAAGGACCGCCACGATTTCCTGCGCGCCGAGGCCCAGCGCTTTTCGTGTAGCGTCGACATCGACGACGGCCGGAATGCTGTCTGCCCTGGGGTGTCCGACGAATTCTGCATCGACGCCCTCTTGGTCGTACAACGCTTTTTCGAACGGCAGTATGCAAAGCACCTTGTCCGCAGCCGCTTTTACAGTCTTGATACGGCCTGGGCGCCATGCCCATATCGACGGGCTGACGTAGTGAATCGTCTTAATGCCCGCGGCACGCAGTTTCTTTTCCAGACCCAGATTAAAGTCAGGCGCATCAATTCCGACAAACACGTCGGGTGGCGAGTTTCTCCAGCGATGGACAAGATCTCTACGCAATCGCCAAAGCCGCGGCAGGTGTACCAACGGCTCTATCAGGCCCATTACTGCAAGAGATTCCGCTGCATCCCATTGCTCACAGCCGGCCGCCAGCATCTCTGGTCCGGCCACGCCCTCAAAAGTGGCATCGGGATATCGGCGCTTCAATTCGCGGACAAGACCTGCGCCCAGCAGATCACCGGATGATTCACCAGCAACCAACCCGATCTTCATCGCGTGCGAGACTAGCGGACGATGCCGCGTTCGGACGAACGCAGAGACTCGAGAAACGGCACAAGCTCGGGTTGTTCGTCAACAATCGCTTCTATCTGCTCTATCGCCTCCAGCAACTTGTGCCCTTTGCGATACACAAGACGATAAGCATGTTTGATGTTGCGAATTTGGTCGCTAGTGAAATCGCGGCGTCTTAATCCTTCGCTATTTATTCCCTTTGGAGCCGCCGGCTGACCGGAGACCAGTGTATAAGCCGGGACATCGCGACTAATTGCCGCGTACATGCCAAGAAAGGCATGCGCACCGATCCTGCAAAATTGATGAACACCCGAAAAACCACCGCATATGGCCCAGTCTCCGAGGTGAACATGCCCTGCGAGGGTCGCATTATTCGCCATGATGATTTGATCGCCGACAACGCAATCGTGTGCGATGTGGCAATACGCCATGATCCAGTTGTCATTACCGATCAGCGTTTCACCGGCGTCTTGAGTCGTGCCACGACTGATGGTGCAGAATTCACGAATCGTATTTCGATCCCCAATAATCAATTGCGTCGGTTCGCCAGCGTACTTCTTGTCTTGCGGATCATCACCCACCGAAACGAACTGATAAATATGGTTGTCGGCGCCAATTTTTGTCGGGCCGTTGATGACAACATGACTATCAATTTTGCTGCCGCTGCCAATTTCGACATGATCGCCGATAACGGTGTAGGGGCCGATATCGACATCGTCAGCGATACTCGCCGTTGCAGAGATTATGGCAGTGGGGTGAATCATCTTTCGAGTTTCTTGACTCGTTCAATTAAAGCGCCAAGACGGCGAAAGCGCGCCACTTGCTTTGCCCATGACCGGGTTTCTACGGCCGCAAAGCTGGCAGCGTAAGTGCCCGGTACCGTCACATCTTTGGTAAGAACCGCTCGTGCCGCCACAATTACATCGTCACACACATTTATATGCCCGACAGCACCGGATGCGCCAGCAAACAGACATCGTTTACCGATGGTCGTGCTTCCGGCAATCCCGGTCAATCCCGCCATGGCAGTATGGGCGCCGATATGAACATTGTGCGCAATCATGCACAGATTATCGAGGCGTACGCCGTCTTCAATAACCGTATCGTCGATGGCACCGCGGTCGATCGTCGTATTGGCACCGATCTCCACATCGTTGCCAATGCGGACGCCACCCAGTTGCGGTACCTTGATCCAGCCGTCGGCTGTCATCGCATTGCCGAATCCGTCGGAACCGATGACGGCACCCGGATGAAATATGCAGCGAGCACCCATCGTGACGTTTTTTACAATGGTCACATTGGCAATGAGACGGCAATTATCACCAATCACGCTATCAGGACCGATGACCGACCCTGGTCCTATAACGGCATTCTCGCCAATCGACGATCGTTCGCCGACGACCACAGTGGCCCCGATGTGCGCACTGTCCGCGACGCTCGCAGAATCTGCGACAACGGCCGTTTCATGAACGCCCGGTTCAACCCGGGCCTCGGGACACACGACCTCAGCCATGCGCGCATACATCGCATACGGGTCGTCACAAATAAACGCCGCAACCGGACAGGCATTCGCGTCTTGCGCACGCAGAATTACGGCGGCCGCCTGCGTCGAAGGCAGCTCAGTTAGGTGGGAAGAGTTTGCAAGAAAAGTCAGCGACTCAGGAGTCGCGTTTGGCAACGACGCTACGCCGTTCGCAACCGCGTCCGGATCACCGATCAGCTCGCAACCAAAACGGGTAGCGAGTTCTCCGAGGCTGATCGGCATTCGAGTCGCCTGTCGCCAGCTTACGGTAACGTCGCTTCATAATTGGCTACAACGGCATTCAGGACATCTTCTGTAATGTTAACATTGCTGCTTACGTACAGTACGCCGTCACCTACGATCAGATCGTAGCCCTGAGCCTGAGCGTAATCCTGGACCTCTTTCAGAACAGAACGCTGTAATACGCCGAATTCTTCATTCTGGCGAAGATTGCTGTCTTCCTGATATTCACTCCGCAGACGTTCGAAATCACGACCCAGATCGCGAAGGTTTTTCTCTGCGTTGCGGCGTTCGGTCTCACCCATGACAGCCAGATCCTTTTGCAGCTTGGCGCGAAGATCTTCGATCTCCTTTTGCTTGGCGACGATCTCACGCTCACGTGGTGCGAACTCTTCACGCAATGCGTCCATTACGGCTTTCGTTTGCGGCGCACGCTCAACAATTGCCTGCAGGCTGACTACGCCGATTTTCACTCCCTGCGCGGCCGCCGGCAGCGCGAGCGCAGATACCAGCGCAACGCCAAGTGCTGCTTTAACCAACAGTTTCTTCATAAAACTCATTTATTCCATTCCCTTAAAATGCTTGTCCAATGGAGAACTGGAATCGTTCCAGTTCATCTCCGTAGTACCTGTCACTGCCCTCATACGCATTCAGCGGATAAGCATAACTGAATCGGAACAATCCGAGCGGCGCAAGCCACTGCACACCGATACCGACCGATGTGCGCAATTCGCTGAAATCGGCTTTGTAGAGCTGCGGGCTCCCCAATTTGTCAGTAAAGGCAACCTCGCCGTTATTAAATACGTTACCCGCATCGTAAAAAAAGCTTGCTCGTGCCTGACTCGCGAATTTGTCCGGCAGCGGGATTATAAGCTCTAGCTGACTGGCAACCAAGATATTACCGCCGTACGGTCGTCCAAAACTGTCTCGCGGACCGAGGTAGGACTCCTTGAATCCGCGCACCGACTGCGGCCCACCACCGTAGAATTGCTTATAAGGTGGCGTAGCCGTGGTGTCGCCCAAGGATTCGCTGATGCCGAGTTCAGCGTTCACGCGTATAATCCACCTCTGGGTAATCGGAATATACTTCGTAAAATTGTAACGCGCCTGGTAATACTCGACCTCACTGCCGGGAACCGCGGCACTCAGGAAAAGCTGTTGATGCGTACCTCGCGTCGCGAAGATCGTGCGATTTCGGCTATCATACGACCAACCCACGAGCAGTTCGAAGGTGTCAAATTCCGTGCCGTTCAGCACGAAGCCGCCGCTGACGTCCTCTGTAAATTGATTACCGTTATTTGCCACCCAGTCCTGCGCCTGCAATGTGCTGTTACTCGATGACACTAACTCGGAGTGTTGAAATGTCAGACCAAACGACAGGCTTTGATATTCAGAAATCGGATACCCGTAGTCAATTGTTGCTCCAGCGCTAGTCGTCGAGAAATCAGAAGCGGCAGACGTGAACTGCGTGATATCACGATAATTGATACTCAATGTGCGGCGAATTCCGTCCATCGACCGATACGGGTCGGTATGCGAAATACTGTAACTTTTTTGGAAGCGGCCGGTATTCACTTGGAGTGCGACGCGGTTTCCCGACCCCAGGAAATTCGTATGTACGATACTGCCGTTCAATAGCAATTTTTGTGATTCGGAATAACCGACGCCGCCGGAAAACTGTCCCGGCATGCGATACTGAAGGTCGACATCGACATCGACCAGATCGGGACTACCGGGAACCGGTATGGTTCGATAATCCACTCCCGGCTCGATGTACGGTAGCCGCTGCAAGAGAATCTTGGATCGATCCATTAACGGGGTCGAAAGATATGAGCCCTCCATCTGCCGCATTTCGCGGCGCAATACTTCGTCGTCTACCTGATCGATGCCGTTGAAGTTGATTTTGCGAACATAGACACGGTTCTGCGGGTTTACGTAGAAAGTGACGGTTGCCTCTTTAGTGTCGTGGTCAAGCACCGGTACCGGCTCAATCTCGGCATTGGCATAACCTTCTTCGCCCAATCGGAACTGCATGTACTCCGCCGACCGTGTCAGCAGATTCAGATTAAAAACCGAACCCGGTTGGGAAAAAATAAGGCCGCGTAGCTGTCTCTCAGGTACTACCATCTCACCTACGAGCTTTACGTCTGAGATTTTGTACACATCACCTTCGTGAATATTGATCGTGACAAAAATGTCTTTCTTGCTCGGTGAGATCGCAACCTGTGTGGAATCGACGCGAAAATCAGCATAACCACGATCCATGTAATAGGAACGCAGTGTTTCGAGATCGCCTTCCAAAGCTTCTTTCGCGTACCGATCGTCCTGCCGAATCCAGGATAGCCAGTTGGCCGTGTCGAGCGTAAAGTCGGTGCGAATCTCATCCTCGTCGAAGGAATTGTTACCGACGATATTTACCTGCCGGATCTTCGCTCGCTCACCCTCTTTCACTTCGATGTTGATGCGTACCGTATTGTTCGGGCGATCCACGATTTTCGAAATTATTTCGACGCCATATTTACCGCGATCGTAGTATTGTTCGCGCAAGAACATCTCGACGTTGTCGAGCACGGAACGGTCGAATGTCCGGCCACGTGCCAGCCCAACGCCACGCAACGATTCCATCAGGTCTTCGGTTTTGATGTCTTTGTTGCCGTCGATAGAAAAATTCTCGATCGAAGGACGTTCTTTGACGACGATAATGAGCGTGTCGTCTTCGCGACGCATTTCGATATCATCGAACAAGTTCTGACTGTATAACGAGCGAATGGCTTCGCCGATACGGACACTATCGATCGTATCGCCGATGTTAATGGGCAAGTAATTGAATACCGTGCCTTCGGAAATGCGTTGCAGGCCCTTCACTCGCATGTCTCTGACCACGAAGTCGCCGGCGGCCATTGAAGAGAGTGGCAGTAGTGCCAGCAATGCGAATAAAGTCTTTCTCATCTGCGACAGGCTCCGTTAGTCGAATAATCTTGCGATATCATTGTAAAAAGCGAAGCTCATCAACAGCAGCAACGCGAATATGCCCACTTGTTGTCCAAGCATCTGCGCACGCGCGGTCATCGGGCCGCCCTTCAATGCTTCAACAATCTGGTACGCGATCTGACCGCCGTCCAACACGGGTATGGGCAGTAGATTCAGGACCCCGAGGCTGATGCTGATTATGGCCAGAATGCCGACAAAGTAACGCCAGCCCCTCTCGGCCGAAGCGCCCGCGATTTGCGCGATGTTGATCGGTCCACTGATATTCTTGATCGATACGTCCCCGGTCACCATGCGACCAAGCATCTGCACCGTGAAGACAGTGGACGTCCACGTTTTCAGCACTGCCGCGTGCAACGATTGGAGTGGCGTATACTCAAGCTGCTGGAAATAAGCGTCGGCACCCTCGGTAGTCCATCCCACGCCGAGATATCCCATCGTTTCGCCATTGACGACGCGCTCACCGATGACAAGGTCAACAGACGCCACGCTCCCTGCTCTGACGTATTCGATCGTGACGTCCTGGCCGGCTCGGGGTTCCACCGCGTTTCTCAGATCATCGAAATTTTTGATCGATTCGCCAGCTATCGCTGTAATTCGATCACCGATAGCGAGACCGCTGCCCACCGCCGCACCGTCGCCTGGCAAATCAGCGATAACGGCTGGTGGTTGCCAGGGGACGAATCCCAGCCCGTCAAATAACGCGCCAGGCTCAGTCAGACGGGTTTTGTCGTCGCCGACATCCAATATCGCCTGCCGTTCACGGCCATCGTCGCTTACAAGAGTCAGCGGCACGCGACCGTCGTCGACCATTTCGCCCAGTATGGCGACGAGCGTTGCTTCCCACTGAGTTGTAGCTGTCTCACCGACGCCTACGATCTTGTCGCCGAACTCGAGGCCTGCCTTATCAGCATAAGAACCCGGCTCAACCACACCCACTGCCGGCGTCACGATCGTTATACCGCCGGCCAGCAATACCCAGTATGCGGCGATCGAGAATAAGAAATTGAATGCTGGCCCGGCAAGTAACACGGTGATACGGGCGGGAATAGGACGCTGGTCGAAAGCCCGGCCCTCGTCCTTTGCTTCGACGGGACCTTCGCGGCTGTCAAGAAATTTTACGTATCCGCCTAGCGGAATCGCCGATATGCAGTATTCGGTTCGATCTTTGCCACCTATATATGTCCAGACCGGTTTACCGAAACCAATGGAGAAACGCAGCACCTTCATGCCGGTCCAACGACCGACGATGTAGTGCCCGTATTCGTGTACGGCGACCAGAATGCTGATCAGAGCAATGAACGCCACCAGATTGGTAAGGAAATTAGTCATGTAGAGCCATCTTACCTAGTGGACCGACAGCAATAGCCGCAGTTCCCGGCGTGTTGCAGACCACACTAAACGCGCGTTCATGAATGTCACCTGAACGGCTCATGTGACTAGCCCCAGCTGCAGCAGACCCAACGCAAACAACGGCGCTGCGGCGGCAACGCTGTCAATACGGTCCAGCACTCCGCCGTGACCGGGGAACAGCGTGCCGCTGTCTTTAACACCGGCCGTGCGCTTGAACATACTCACGGTCAGGTCGCCAACTATCGACAGTGCGCCGACGGCCAGGCAAAACGGCAACAGCACTGCCAGGGACAAGTCCTGATAGCCGGCCCACGCCAGAGTCAGCACGACCACCATCATGAGCCCGCCGATGACACCCTCCCAGGTCTTTTCGGGACTGATACTCGGGGCGAGTTTGACGCGGCCAAACTGCTTTCCCGCAAAATAGGCGCCCACGTCGGCCGCCCAGACAATCAGCAATGCGAACAGCAGCATTTGCGGATCAATGCGGTACAGAAATAGCAACGCGACGAACAGCGGCACCAATACCAACGCGCCACAAATCCAACGTACCGCGACAGGTATCGGTGTAGGAAACAGAAACGTCCAGATGAACGCGACAATCCACCACATGCAGGCAAACATGAGGATCCGGTCGAACATCCCAGGAGCAACCCAGACGACAGCTGCCATTAACGCCGCAATCAGCGTAACGTACCCAACACGGGTGGCATCGGATGAGAAACTCAGAAAGGCTGACCATTCCCAGGCGCCCGCAAGAATCAAGACAGCGAATACCAGCTTGGCTACTGTTGCTGGCAAAATGAACAGTACAGCCCCGATAATTACGAGCGATATCACTGCTGTAATTATGCGAGTTCTTAGCATTCCACTGCCTCGACCTGATCGCCGGTGTGTCCAAAGCGGCGTTGCTTCGCGGCGAAAAAAGACAGCGCCTCATCAAATACTTTTTCATCAAACTCTGGCCACAAAACGTCAGTAAACCAGAGTTCTGCGTAGGCAAGATTCCACAACAGGAAATTACTAATGCGCTGTTCTCCACCCGTACGAATCAACAAATCCGGATCCGGAATCGTTGACAGCTGCAAACCTGATGCGAATTCAGCATCGCCGATTTCATCGACCTGTAACGAACCATCCAGGACTCTGCGCGCAACCGCCTTGCTGGCCTCCACAATGTCCCAGCGCCCGCCATAGGCAATAGCGACGGTAAGTCGCAATCCAGTGTTGTTAGCTGTCGTTTCTTCGGATTGCCGAATCTTCTCTCTCAGCCCCGAACTAAGCTCGTCCAACAAGCCAATGAAATTCAGCCTTACATTGTTACGATGCAGCTCGTCGACTTCTCGTCGCAACGCCTCGACGAACAAATCCATCAGGGAGCTGACTTCTTCCTCCGGTCTGGACCAATTTTCGCTGCTGAACGCGAATAATGTCAGGTATTCGACGCCTCTTTGTGTCGCCGTTTCGACAGACGCTCGTACCGATTTCACACCGGCCCTGTGTCCCGCGAGACGTGGTTTTCTCTTGCTATTCGCCCATCGACCGTTGCCGTCCATAATGATCGCAACGTGCCGTGGCACGTTACCGGTCATTGCGAGTTTAGTGGACAGTTCGGACACGATAGGAACCGCTATATAAGGAGTCGACTCCCTATACCTCCATCAAGTCGGATTCTTTGTCCGCCAGAACTTTGTCGATCTTGCCGACATGTTTATCTGTAATGCCCTGGATTTCCCCCTCCGCGCGACGTTCGTCGTCCTCACCGATCATCTTTTCCTTGAGCAACTCTTTGGCATCATGGAGCGCGTCGCGGCGAATATTGCGAATCGCAATACGCCCGCCTTCGGCTTCGTTGCGTACTATACGAATCATGTCCTTGCGGCGCTCTTCGGTCAGCGCGGGCAACGGTACACGGATAACGGTGCCTGCCGATACGGGATTCAAACCCAGATCAGACGTCATGATCGCCTTTTCGATGGGCTGTACCATGTCCTTTTCCCAGGGAGTAACAATGAGGGTTCGAGAATCCTCGATGCCAATATTCGCAACCTGGTTAAGGGGCATCTGGCTGCCGTAGTACTCCACAGTGATGTGGTCCAACAAAGTTGTATTTGCGCGACCCGTACGAATCTTGGTCAACTCCTGCTGTAACGCGGCCACGCTCTTGGCCATCCTGTTATCGGCATCTTTCTTGATTTCATCCAGCACGATTTACTGCCCTCTATTGCATTCTGTTGCCTGTCAGGCGGTGACAATTGTTCCGATATCGTCACCTGTCATTGCCTGTACCAAAGCGTTCGCTCGCGTCAGATTGAAAATGCGCAACGGCAGGTTGTTGTCACGGCACATGACAATCGCCGTCGCATCCATAATCGAAAGTTTCTCCGACAATACCTGATCATAAGATACCGTCTCATAACGCTTCGCATCGGGATTGTTCAGTGGATCTGTGTCATAAACACCGTCTACTTTAGTCGCTTTCAACAATACGTCTGCACCGATTTCGATTGCACGAAGACTGGCCGCAGTGTCCGTCGTGAAGAACGGGTTGCCGGTTCCAGCTGCGAGTATCACTACGCGCCCCTTCTCAAGATGCCGAACCGCCCGTCGACGAATATAATCTTCACAGACTTCATTAATTCGCAGTGCCGACATTACGCGAGCGTAGACATCGAGTGATTCCAGCGCATCCTGGATCGCCAACGCATTCATGACGGTCGCGAGCATACCCATGTAGTCGCCCGTTACTCTGTCCATGCCGGCGCGCGCAAGACCGGCGCCACGAAATATATTTCCGCCGCCGATGACGATGGCGATTTCGACACCGGTTTTTTGGGCTGTAGCGATCTCTGCAGCTATGCGCTGAATGACTTTCGGCTCAATACCGTAATCCAGTTCCCCCATCAGCGCTTCACCGCTGAGTTTCAGCAATACACGACGGTACTGAACCGCACTATCACTCATAAATCATCCTTTAGATCGCCGTTGATTCTAGCCTATTCCTACGTGTAGGTCCCTACTAAAATCAAAGGCTTATATGTACTACTTAAGACTAATCGTCTTTCTTCGCGTCTGCGATCTGCTGCATGACCTCGTCGGCGAAATTCTCACCCTTTTTCTCAATGCCCTCGCCCACTTCATAGCGCACGAACGAAGTGACTCTGGCACCGGCTGCATCGAGGAGCTTGCCGACGGTCAGATCAGAGTCTTTGATAAACGGCTGACCGACCAGCGTAATCTCCCTCAGGAACTTGGCAACACGACCCGTGACCATCTTTTCGATAATCTCAGGCGGTTTGCCTGACGCTTGTGCCTGCTCCGAAAAGATTCGGCGTTCCCGTTCCAGGCTTTCAGCAGGAACACCGCTTTCATCGATACATACGGGGTTTATTGCGGCGACGTGCATGGCGATATCGTGTGCCAGCTCGACATCACCGCCCTCGAGCGTGACTACCGCGCCGATACGACCACCATGTGTATAGGAACCAGTTGGACCCGCGTTATCAACAATCGAAATACGGCGAACTGAAATATTCTCACCCACTTTCGTGATGAGCTCTGTACGCGCCTCCTCAACGGAACGGCCATCCACGATCAACTGCGTTGCCAGCGCCGCGACATCCGTTGTGTCGGAGGCAAGCGCCGCCGCCGCGACAGCTTCGGTGAATGCAATGAAGTTCTCATCTTTAGCGACAAAGTCCGTTTCGGAGTTGATTTCAGCAATAACCGCCTTGCTGCCGTTGTGTTTTACAACGATGCGACCATCGGCAGCGACTCGACCGGACTTCTTGTCGGCTTGCGCCTGTCCTGACTTACGTAGTTCTTCAACCGCCGCGTCGAGATCACCGGCAGTTTCTACCAGCGCTTTCTTACATTCCATCATGCCAGCGCCAGTACGCTCGCGAAGTTCCTTCACCATAGATGCAGTTACAGACATCGATTAGTCCTCAGCTTTTTCGCTGGATGAGGGCGTCTTGTCGGCATCGTCCCCGGATGGGGATTTATCCCCGGAAGTTGACTTTGTCTTAGCAGGAGCCTTTTTCTTATTCCCGGAACGGGCCTTCGCGACTTTTTTTGTCGCTTTCTTAGCTGCTTTGGGCTCAGCCTTTTTTTCGACCACGGGCGCAGCTGATTTTTCAGCGGGGGCTTTGTCCTCGGATGGGGCTTTGTCCTCGGATGGGGCTTTGTCCTCGGACGGGGCTTTGTCCTCGGATGGGGCTTTGTCCTCGGATGGGGCTTTGTCCTCGGATAGGGACTTTTTGACCGGTGCTTTTCTGATAGTGACCTTTTTCGTGACCTTTTTCCTGGCTGGTTTCTTCGCCGTTGCCTTTTTCTTTGCGCGAGCCTTTCTCGGCTTGCCGTCTTCATCGAGTTCAACGAACTCGTCGTCGCCAAGAGCAACCTCTGGCAATGATGTCTTGCCTTCGATGACTGCATCAGCAATCAGGCCTGCGTACAACTCGATCGCACGCATCGCATCGTCGTTGCCAGGAATAACGTAGTCAACGCCTTCAGGCGAGCAGTTCGTATCAACGACTGCCACAACAGGAATGCCAAGCTTTATGGACTCGCGAATCGCGATGTCTTCGTGGTCAACGTCGACGACAAATACGACGTCAGGAACTGCGCGCATTTCCTTGATACCGCCGAGGCTGCGCTCGAGTTTTTGTCGCTCGCGGGTCAGGCCGAGAACTTCTTTCTTGGTCAGCCCGTCAAAGGTGCCGTCTTCGGACATTTCCTCGAGCGTCGTCAGACGTTTTACTGACTTTCGAATCGTTTTATAGTTGGTGAGCATGCCACCGAGCCAACGTTGGCTCACGTAGGGCATTTCACAGCGTTTCGCGTGCGTCTGAACCGCCTCGCGTGCGGCACGCTTGGTGCCGACAAACAGGACCTTACCGCCATCAGCGACCGTAGATTTTATGAACGCGCAGGCTTCGCGCGCAAGCGGCAAGCTCTTTTCAAGGTTGATAATGTGGATTTTGTTACGTTCGCCAAAGATGTAAGGTGCCATCTTTGGATTCCAGTAACGGGTCTGATGACCAAAATGCACGCCAGCCTCTAGCATCTGGCGCATGGTTACGTCTGCCATATCGAAATCTCCGGGTTAGGCCTCCGCATACCCCATCGCACAACCCCTTTTTAGTGGGGCACCCAGTGCGACGTGACGGTATACGTGTGAAGTTTTGCCCCTGGTTGCAACTAGTTGCTACTGGCGCGCGCGCTTTATACCATAGCCGGTCGCGCCCAACAACGCGGAATGCAGACAAAAATCTTCACAGAGGTCAGAGCCCTTTTTCCCTGACCGGACATTGGGTCCGACATTTTGGGGAAAAGGGCTCTGACCCTTCAGGACCACGAATGGCTGTAACGATAAAAACGTCCGAACAGCAGGAAAAAATGCGCGTCGCAGGACGGCTGGCAGCCGACGTCCTGGATATGATTGGAGATTATGTCAAACCGGGAATCACGACGGGTGAACTCGACCGTATTTGCCACGAATACATAACCACGGTTCAGGACGCGATCCCCGCCCCACTGAACTATCGCGGCTTTCCGAAATCGATCTGCACATCGGTGAACCACGTCGTGTGCCACGGAATACCTGGGGACAAGAAACTCAAAGCCGGCGACGCCATCAATATCGATATCACGGTGATCAAAGACGGCTTCCATGGCGATACGAGTCGCATGTATTTCGCCGGAAAACCCAGTATCCAGGCAAAACGACTCTCGGAAATCACCTTTGAAAGCATGTGGTTAGGCATTCAGGAGCTGGCTCCAGGCAAGCATCTCGGCGATATCGGTGCGGCCGTGCAGAGAAACGTTGAGAAAAACCGATTTTCGGTGGTGCGCGAGTATTGCGGCCATGGAATTGGTGAGGTGTTTCACGAAGAGCCGCAGGTCCTGCATTACGGTAAACGTGGCACGGGGCTTGAGTTACGTGAAGGCATGACATTGACCGTCGAACCGATGGTGAATGCCGGCAAAGCGAACGTCAGGCTGATGCCCGACGGCTGGACCGTTATCACCAAAGACCACAGCCTCTCTGCGCAATGGGAACATACCTGCCTGATCACCAATGATGGCTTCGAGGTGCTCACCCTCAGCGCTGACGACCGGCAATAAACCAATGACTTACGCTCCGATCCGCGATGCGCTGGCAGCCGCTGGAGACGACCTCAAGCATCGCTTCGAGGCCGGTGAATCGGTTGTCGAGCTGGTGCATGCACGCTCGGCCATAATCGACGACCTGCTCATCAAACTGTGGAACGATCACGTCGATGACTCGGGTGCCGCCCTGGTAGCGGTTGGCGGTTATGGACGTGGCGAGTTACACCCCTCGTCCGATGTCGACGTCATGTTACTGGTACCGGAATCGATAACTGAAAGCGGCGAGGAATCGTTATCAGCCTTCGTTACTGCACTGTGGGACGTTGGTCTGGAAGTCGGACATAGCGTACGCACGGTCGGGCAGTGCTTTGATGAGGCCAGCGTTGATCTCACTATCGCGACAACACTGATGGAGTCGCGATTGCTCGTCGGACCCGACGCAATATTTGGCGAGATGCAGGAAGTCATCATGCCCGATCGGATGTGGCCTTCCTCGACGTTTTTCGAGGAAAAACGCAAGGAACAGATCAGCCGGCACCATCGCTACCACGATACGGCTTACAACCTTGAGCCGAATGTCAAAGGCAGTCCGGGCGGCCTGCGCGACATACAGATGATCGGCTGGGTAGCCAAACGCCACTTTGGCGCGTCGACTCTCGCCGAGCTCGTCGATCACCAGTTTCTCACGCCGGGCCAACTGCAACGTCTCAAGGACGGTGAAACTTTCCTCTGGCGCATCCGCTTCGCCCTGCATGTCCTCACGGGACGGCGGGAAGACCGCTTGTTATTCGACCATCAGACACGACTGGCAAAAATGCTCGGTTACGAGGATGCGGCCTATACATTAGCGGTCGAACAACTCATGCAGCGCTACTACCGCACCGTGATGGAGTTGAGTCGACTCAATGAAATGCTACTGCAGCAATTTGAAGAAGCCATTCTTATGGATCCGAACGCGCCAGCCGAGCCTCTCAACGAGCGCTTTGAGGTAAAGAACGGATTCCTTAAATCGGTCGATGAACAGGTATTCGAGCGCGATCCGTCCGCCATGCTTGAGTTGTTCTTGCTGCTGCAACAACACCCTGAGTTGCGCGGTGTCAGCGCCTACACCATAGGTTCGGTCAAGCGCCACCTGTACCTGATCGACGACGAGTTTCGACAAAATCCGCGAAACCATCGCCTTTTCCTGAATATTCTGCGCGCCCCTGAAGGTGTTACGCACGAATTACGGCGCATGAATCTGTACGGCGTTCTCGGTCTCTATATCCCGTCATTCGGGCGCATCGTCGGACGCATGCAATACGATCTATTCCATGCGTACACGGTCGATGAGCACACGCTCTTCGTTGTCAGCAATCTACGCCGCTTTGCATTGCAACGATTCGATGACGAGTTTCCGCATTGCAGTCAGATTATGCAGTCGTTCGAAACACCGGAAATTGCGTATCTGAGCGGACTTTTTCACGACATCGCCAAGGGACGTGGTGGCGACCACTCGGAACTGGGGGCGGTCGACGCCGAGTCTTTTTGTCTTGAGCACGGTCTGAGCAAGTGCGAGGCGGCAACGGTCGCCTGGCTCGTAAGACATCACTTGATATTATCGACCACGGCGCAGAAAAAGGACCTCGGCGACCCCGATGTCATCAGCGAATTCGCCGAGATTGTCCGTGACCCGGCGCATCTCGATTACCTGTACGTGCTGACCGTTGCCGATGTGCGCGCAACAGACCCGAAACTGTGGAACTCCTGGAAAGCACAATTATTCCGCGATCTTTATGAATTGACCAAGCGTGCCCTTCGACGTGGCCTCGAAAATCCGATTGAGGGTGAGCAACTTATCCATGAGAAACAAGATAAAGCGCGTCGTTATCTGGACACTGCCGGCGTGTCCGGGAACGAGGTCGCGACGGTTTGGCAACTGTTCAACGACCGCTACTTCCTTCGTTATCGCAGTTCCGAGATCGCCTGGCATACCGAATGGCTGGCTGAATCGAACATCGAAGGCGACATTGGGCTGGTGGACGTCCGCCGCCGCCGCACTGGCGACGGCGTAGAGGCTGTTCTCCTTACGCCGCAGACGAAACGAACATTTGCGCAGGTCACAGCTGTTCTTGATGAACTCGGAATGACAATTATGGACGCGCGTATCGTACCGCTGGACACCGGCTATAGCATCGACGCTTACGTTTTCATGGAATCGGACGATCGCGTCGAAATTGACGAGCAAAGAATCGACAAGATCCGCCGCGCTCTGACGCGTATCCTGACGATAGGCGACCAAGAGGTCGCAAAGGTAACGCGAGCCGTGACACGCCAGGCGCGTATGTTTTCGACGTCAACTCGGGTAGATTTCGTTGCAGGCAAGCCGGACGGACAAACGGTTCTCGAGCTCGTCACGGCGGACCGGCCCGGATTGCTTAGCAAAGTGGGTCAGGTATTTATTGAGCAGGAGATTAATATTACGTCTGCCAAGATCATGACGCTTGGGGAGCGCGCGGAGGACGTGTTTCATATCAGCGACTTGTCGGGACGCCCGATCAGCGAGCTGGCACAGGAAAATCTGGCGCAATCGTTGCGGGATAAGCTGGACCAGAGCAGCAACTAGGGACGGATCGGTACACCATGCAAGATTTAGAAGCAATCATTGAGAATGCGTTCGATAACAGGTCGCAGGGTTTTGATGACAAGGAAAAAGTTGCGGCCGCGGTGCAGGAAGCGATCGCGTTACTCGACTCAGGCAAGGCGCGCGTGGCAGAGAAACGGGGAGCTGACTGGCAGGTTAATCAGTGGCTTAAAAAGGCGGTCTTGCTGAGTTTTGGGCTGCGGGATAATGAGGTCATCGAGAACGGCCACAGCCGTTTCTACGACAAGGTCCCATTGAAGTACGCCGATTACACGGAGGAACAGTTCGCGGCGGATGGTGTACGCGTGGTTCCCGACGCCATCGTTCGACGCGGTGCGTATGTAGCGCCCGACGTTGTGCTAATGCCAAGCTATACGAATATCGGTGCCTACATCGACAGCGGCACGATGGTGGACACCTGGGCGACTGTCGGCAGTTGCGCACAGATCGGCAAGAATGTGCACCTTTCGGGCGGTGTCGGCATCGGTGGTGTTCTGGAACCCATTCAGGCCGGGCCGACGATTATCGAGGACGATTGCTTTATCGGCGCGCGCTCGGAGATTGTCGAAGGGGTGATCGTCGAACAAGGCTCGGTCATTTCGATGGGCGTCTACCTCGGTCTGAGCACAAGAATCTACAATCGGGAGACTGAACAAATCAGTTATGGTCGAATCCCGCAGGGATCAGTCGTCGTTTCAGGAAATTTACCGTCAGCAGATGGAAAGTACTCATTGTATTGTGCAGTCATTGTGAAGCAGGTTGATGCGAAGACACGGTCGAAAACCGAGCTTAACGATTTGCTCAGGAATCTGGACTAAACCATCATGTTGACGTTATATGGAATCAAGAGCTGCGATACGTGCAGGAAGGCACGTAAGTACTTCGCAGAAAATGACATCGAATACAGGTTTCACGATGTCCGCGACGACGGTCTGGACATTCAGATGCTCGAAAGGTGGTCAGATCGCATCGATTGGACCAAATTGCTAAACAAGCAAAGTTTGACCTGGCGCAAGATTCCCGAGGTCGACCGTAGCGGCATCACCAAGGATCGTGCATTCGCGCTGATGATCGACAATCCGACACTGGTAAAGCGCCCGGTACTCGAATCCAACACCTTTATTGCGGTTGGCTTTTCGGAAAAACGGTTTTCCGCCTTCTGGGATAATACCTGACCATGCCGAACATGCCGGCCGGTGCCGAAATTGAATTGCTGTGTGATTTGATCCGGCGGCCGTCCATCACACCGGATGACGCTGGCTGTCAACAGATACTGATCGAACGGCTTGAAGCAATGGGATTTCAGTGCGAGACACTGAAATTCGGAGACGTCACAAATCTCTGGGCACGACGCGGTGACGCGTCACCCATACTGTGTTTCGCCGGCCATACCGACGTCGTTCCTCCGGGGAACGAGGCTGACTGGGCTACCGATCCATTTGCGCCAACACTCATAGATGGCTTCCTCTTCGGACGTGGTGCGGCCGACATGAAAAGCGGCCTCGCCGCCATGGTCGTGGCGTTGGAACAGTTCCTGGCTTTGTATCCAGACCACGCCGGCAGCCTGGCTCTGCTGATTACGAGCGACGAGGAGGGGCCTGCGCAAGACGGCACACTCAAGGTAATGGAATCGCTCGGTAATCGTGGCGAACATATTGACTGGTGCGTACTTGGAGAGCCGTCCAGCCAGGAAACTCTTGGTGACATTGTTCGCATTGGCCGGCGCGGTTCATTGAGTGGCGTGCTAACGGTGAACGGGATACAGGGACACGTGGCCTATCCACATCTGGCGGACAACCCAATTCGTCGATTTGCGCCGCTACTCAAAGAGCTGCATGAGATCGAGTGGGACGGCGGTAACGAATTTTTTCCGCCCACAAGTTTTCAGGTTGTTGATATTCAGAGCGGCGTCGGAGCGCCCAATGTAACGCCACCTGAACTGACAGCGCGCTTCAATTTTAGATATTCAACCGAGTGGAATCACGAAACCCTGAAACAGCGCGTACGCGAAGTATTTGATGCGCACGACATCGACTATGAACTGCGTTGGCATCTATCGGGTGAGCCTTTCCTGACACAATCCGGCCAACTGACTGACGCTGTCATTCAGGCCGTCAAAGATCACACCGGAAATGCGCCCGAGTTGTCTACGGGCGGCGGCACATCGGATGGCCGATTTATCTCGGCAGCAGGAACCGAAGTGGTTGAACTTGGCCCGGTGAACGCGTCGATTCACAAAATTGATGAATGTGTCCGCGTCGACGACGTCATTGCTCTGACCGGCATGTACTACAGAATTATCGAAATCTTATTGTAGGAGCGGGCCATGCCCGCGACAGGTCGCCCGCAAGGCGGCCTCCTACGTCACAAATTAATGGCGAAGGTTGTTCCAGACGCCGACGATTCCCAGACCGAGCAAACCCATCACGACCCATGCCGGCATGGACAGACCGAGGAGTCGCCACGCGACTTCCGCACACTCTCCCGAGCCCTTGAATACCATGCTCAGAGCGTCTTTCAGCGGAAAATTCTCAACCATGTATTTGAGACCGGGGCCACACGAAGGCACCTCGTCAGCCGGCAGGTTTTGCAAGCGCACGTGCCAGGCCGCGACACCTGCACCAGCCGCCGCTATCAGGCCAACGAAAATACTATAGACTCGCCCACCGGTTGAACCCGGATGATGCAAGGCGGCGAGCAGGAAGATGATGCCAAGAAGAATGACGGCAATGCGCTGAAAAATACAAAGTGGACACGGATCCAGCAGCAGCACGTGTTGTGAGTAGAGCGCGAATCCCATCATGGCGCCACAAATTAAAGCACCTGCGAAATTCAGTAGCCGTCGGTTTGGAATAGTCACGAACATCGTATTTCCTGCTAGTCGAAATTGAACTCAACGTCGAGCTGAATGCGATTGTAGTCGTGCTCGATGCTTTGAAAACCTTCGATCATATTCACAAACAAAGTTCCAGCGAAAAATATATTATCGGAATACGCGTACCGGGCTTTGAGAATATGTCCCCTGGCATCAGTCCCGCCGCCGCCGAAATCAGAGTCATTGAAGGTAGCGATCAGCGCATCTGCCTCAATATCCTGATACATCCATGCAAATTCCATCTCACGCGGCTGCCTGGCAGCGCCCATTGTTGCGCCAAACGCATAGGCCGTGTCCTCACGACCCACTTCACTGTTGCGCGTGTAATGTCCGAATATCTGCAGCGGCCAACCGCCGACAGCGGTATCCAGTTGCGCAAACAGCTCGATATTCTTGTATTCAAAACCATAGTCGCCATTATTATCAACCGTGTTGCCCTTAGCCCCGCCATCATAAAACGGCTCATTCCCGATGGTGTTGGAATACCCGAAATAACCAATTCCTGCTGTCAGCTTGGCCGCTTCGCCGACGGAAAATTTCAGTCCCACTTGCGTGGCAAACAACAATGAATCATCAGCGGAGCGACGTTCCTCCACTGAAAATCCGGCTACTGTGCCGAACAACACGCCAGAGCTGAATCGGGCGGCGATTCCCTCCGGATGCAGATCGCTGTCCCAAACGAGAGGAACTCTCCCCGCTCTAAACAGCGGGTTTTTCATCTTGCCGACATTGATCGACAACGAGTCGCTGATGCGCCAATCGACGTACGCAAGATCAAGGCCGATGTCCTTGGTGGAGAATCCGTCATCAAATGTCTGGTTAGTCGACACCGGGTCGCCGCCACCTGTCGCCAGCTGCATGACGACCTCAATGTCATCACGAATATCAACTTTGAATCCGAATCGGGCACGAAATCGCATCCTATCGCGTTGCTCGAAGCCTTCCTCATCGATAGCTTCGTAACGCAGCCTGAAGTCGCCATTGAAATTGACACGGTCGGTCCAGCTGCCTTCTTCCGCATACAGAGGCACTGACAGAAACAGCAATGACGAAAATACTGTGAACGCCGATGAATCTGTTGTCATTACTTTTGAAGTCCTGGCTTTTCCGCGACCTTTTTTCGCAAATATGCCGGGTCGATGTCCTGCGGAGAAACCGCTGCGGCGTTCCCAGCCAGCGGCAGCAGAAACCTGGCGCGCGGGTGGATAATTCTGGATTCTTCGCGAAAAAATAGCCGGTTGCAATGCATGAGTCTCGGGTAACGCTGCCAGCCGAAACCTGCTGCAATTCGGCGCTTCTTGCCGTTCTCGTCCAGCCCCACTATCGCTTTTTGATTCTGCAGATGCTCGTCACCAATGAGCACTGGCGAATCGTCGTCACCGCGCGCGAAATAAGCAAAATATACTTCGTTCATGTGAGCGTCCTGGGCGACGGCAACATTGTCCGCATCGGACTCGGCCAGGACTTCTGCGGCTACTGCTGCCAACGATGACACTGGAATTATTTTCAGGCCGGCACCGTGCGCCAGCCCCTGCGCGACCGAGGCCGCAATTCGCATGCCGATAAACGATCCGGGACCGTTTCCGAGAACGATCGCATCGAGTTCCGAGAGTTTAGTCTCGCCCTCCTCCAGCACCGCACGAATCATCGGCATGAGGAGGCGTGTATGCGCGCGAGCCTGTTCCTCATGGCGCTCGAAAATTTTATCGCCGATTTGCAGCGCCACCGTGCAGGCGATCGATGAGGTGTCCAGAGCCAGCCGCCTCATGCTGCGGCTCCATTGCGTTGATGCGCAGCGAGAAAACTCGACACCTCATTCAACGCCGAGGTCGATGGCATTGGCTCAAGACACTGCAGGAACATTTTGCCGTAGCGCTTGGACGTTATTCGTGGGTCACACAGCACGACAACTCCGTAATCGGTATGATCGCGCAGCAGCCTGCCGGCACCCTGTTTCAGCGCGAGTACGGCAAGCGGCAATTGATGTTCCATGAAACCGTTCGCGCCCTGCCGGCGAAGGTACTCCAACCGCGCCATCATCAGCGGATCGGCTGGCGATGCGAATGGCAGCTTATCAATCGCAACCACGCTCAGGGCCGGCCCACGCACATCGACGCCCTCCCAGAAACTGCCAGTGCCCAACAGGACAGCATCGCCCATCTGGCGGAAGCGACGCAACAGATCGTCACGCGGCGCATCGCCCTGAACGAGCAGAGTTCGTCCGCCGAGCGCCGATTTATGCGACTTGAACCACTGCTTCGCCTTATTGAGCGCGCGGTGGCTCGTGAAGAGGCAGAACATTCCGCCCGTCGCCAGATCCAACAACGGCGTAACAGCCTCCAGCATTGCATCGGTATGACCCGGATCAGACGGCTGCGGCAAATCTTGCGGTAGATAAATCAGCCCGTTCTGCTCCAGAGCAAACGGACTCGGAAAAGTCAGACCGGCGACGCCAGCAAGTCCCATCCGCGATCCGAAAAGAGAAAAGTCTTCGCCGACGGCAAGCGTGGCAGATGTAAATATCCAGGACTGAAATCCGTTATCAATAAGTGCTCTCAGCTTCGAGGACACGTCGAGCGGGGTCAGATTCAGCCGCAGACTGCGAGGATGAATTTCGAGCCAACGCAATCCGTCCCACGTGTCATCGCTCGCGAGTATCGTCAGTCGCTCGGCCATGCCGACAAGCTGTTCATGAATTTTCTCCAGCTCAATCGATGCATCGGCGAGCTCCGCAAGTGCAATGTGCACATCGTTGAGCGTGCTCGCCAGTGCAGCCAGTGGTGCACGCAATTCCGTCAGCACCTCGGTCAGTTCGTAACGCCCTTCTTTTCGCGGCGCGTCAGCACGCAGGTTTCGAATCGCCGTCTGCAATGCGTCGATACGGCGATTCAGTTCCGGCTGCGTAAACGGCAACGTGGCGGCTCGAACTTCGTCGACTATCCGTTCCAGCTCACGACTGCCAAGCGTCACACCGAAGAATTGGACGGCGAGATCGGGTACCTGGTGTGCCTCGTCAAGAATGATGGCATCGGCACTCGGCAGAAACTCGACAAAGCCCTCTTCCTTCATGGCCAGGTCTGCGAGCAGCAAGTGGTGATTGACGACAACGAGATCGGCTTCCTGGGCTGCCTTGCGTGCCTTGACTACGAAGCAATTGGAATACTCGGGACATTTCTGGCCCAGACAGTTATCGGCAGTTGACGTAACCAGCGGCCAGATTGGCGAGTCTTCCGGTACCACGGTCAACTCTGCTATGTCGCCGCTGGTCGTGCGGTAACGCCACTCGCGAACTTCGTTGATGTCATCAAGCAATGCGGGCGCCGGATCGGTCACTTGATCGAGTCGCTGCGGGCAAAGGTAATTGGCGCGGCCCTTGAGCAATGCTGTCGTCACGGGTCGGCCGATGGCTTTGCCCACCAATGGGAGATCACGATGATACAACTGGTCCTGCAGCGCCTTGGTACCGGTACTGATGATTGTCTTGCGGCCACTCATCAGAGCCGGAATCAAATAAGCGAATGTTTTGCCGGTGCCGGTACCAGCCTCAACAACAAGGTTGTCGGAATTGGCTATTGCCTCAGCGATGGCCTCCGCCATCCAGCCCTGACCGGCACGTGGCTGGAAGCCGGGCAAAAGGTCTTTGAGCGGGCTTTGATCGCCGAAAAATTCTGTCAGAGATGTCACGGCCGCAAGATTACACGGTTCGAGCGTCGTTGGCTCGACCGAATCAATGACTTTCGATCTGTATTAGAATGCGGCATATCAGTTGTGTATCAGTATAATGCGGCACTCGTTTTAGCGGGATGAACGATGTCCCGCAGGTCACGAACAAAAGCAATTCAAACAGAGATCCATTCAATGACCACCAAGTTATCGGCGTTGCAATCCTGGGTAGACCAAGCCGCAAGTCACACTCAGCCTGACGCTATTCACTGGTGCACGGGAACCGACACCGAGTACCGGGAAATGATTAAAACAATGGTCTCGGACGGCACGCTAACGGCGCTAAATGAAAAGCACTACCCGAATTGCTATCTGCATCGTTCAGATCCCAACGACGTAGCCCGAGTTGAGCACCTGACTTTCGTCTGCACCGAAAAGGAAGAAGATGCTGGACCGAACAATCATTGGATGCAACCTGAAGCAGCGCACGCCAGGGTTGATGCGCTGTTCGACGGCTGCATGCAAGGCCGAACGATGTACGTGATCCCGTATTGCATGGGCCCAATTGACTCTCCCTATTCGCGTTGCGGCGTCGAAATTACGGATAGCCTGTACGTCGTCGTCAATATGAAGCTCATGACGCGAATGGGTGACAAAGCGCTGCAACGAATTGAAGATGAAGGAATTTTCGTAAAGGGCCTGCATTCGACTGGAGACCTCGATCCTGAGCGACGCCTGATCATGCACTTTCCGCATGAACTGACTATCAAGAGCATCGGTTCCGGTTACGGCGGCAACGCACTGCTGGGCAAAAAATGCCACGCGCTGCGAATCGCCAGCTATCAGGCACGTCAGGAAGGCTGGCTGGCCGAGCACATGCTGATCGTCGGCCTCGAAAGTCCCGAAGGCGAAACACACTATCTCGCGTGCGCATTCCCGTCGGCCTGTGGCAAAACCAATCTCGCCATGTTAATACCGCCCGAGTCGCTGCCTGGTTGGAAAATCCGGACGCTCGGTGACGATATAGCCTGGCTGCATCTCGATGACGATGGCCAGCTACGTGCGATCAACCCGGAATCCGGCTATTTCGGCGTGGTTCCGGGCACGAACGAGAAGACCAACAAGAACGCTTACGACATGATCATGCACGATACGATCTTCACCAATGTCGCCATCACTGCAGACAACGATCCCTGGTGGGAAGGCAAGACCGATGGCACGCCCGCCATCGATTGGCAGGGACGGGTCTTCGACGCCGCCAAAGGCAAGGCTGCACACCCGAATTCGCGATTTACAGTTGCCGCGAGCAATAATCCCAGCTACTCATCATTCGCAGATGCGCCAGAAGGCGTGGTGATCTCGGCCATCGTGTTTGGCGGGCGGCGCAAGGAACTCGCGCCGCTCGTTTACGAGGCGAAGAACTGGGAACACGGTGTACTTATTGGTGCCGGCGTTGCATCCGAGACGACGGCAGCCAATATCGGCGAAGTCGGCGTGGTGCGCCGCGACCCGATGGCAATGCAACCATTCTGCGGCTACAACTTCGCGGATTACTGGGCACACTGGCTGTCGTTTGCCGAACGTGCGGAAAAGTTACCAAAGATATTCCACGTCAATTGGTTCCGTCAGAGTTCGGATGGCGAGTTCCTGTGGCCAGGCTTCGGCGAAAACCTGCGTGTTCTGCGCTGGATTATTGATCGTTGCGAGAATCGAGTTGACGCGAATGAGACGCCAATCGGTTTTCTGCCGCATCCTGAAGACATTGATACTTCAGACCTCGATATCAGCCCCGCAGCGATGCAGGCATTGACATCCATCGATCGCGACCAGTGGCGCGCAGAGATGGAATCAGTGGGTGAGTATCTGGAGAGCTACGGCGATCGTCTGCCGGAGGCACTGCGGAAACAACAGCGATCTATTGCCGCGGCGCTTGCGTAGGAGTACCCATAGGGCATAAAGCCGCACTGCGGCCGACACTTTCTGCGGCCTATCGGCCGACACTTTCTGCGGCCTATCGGCCGACACTTTCTGCGGCCTATCGGCCGACACTTTCTGCGGCCTATCGGCCGCCGCTTCGCTTCGCGCGCAAGGCGCGCTCCTACAACTCGATCGTTTTGTAATAGATCGTAAGCGTTGAGCCCGTTTTTTCCGATTGACCCAGGCCAATCGTGCCTTCTTCGTCCAGTTCCGAAGAGTCACGACGCACAAACCGCTCCACTCCTTTTGCATCTTTCAGGAACGTACCGTTCGTGCTTTGGTCGACCAGTATGAATCGGCCACGCCGCATCTCGACCTTGGCGTGAATCCGCGAGATTAAGTTGCCTTTGACAACGAGATCGTTGTCGTCGGCCCGACCCAGATTGATGCTCTTGCGCTGATCCGAAACTTCGATCGTCGAGTCACGGAAATTCAGCAACAACTTTGCTGCCTTGCGGCCTTTAGTCTCCCATTCAATCGTGGGCAGCATACTGGTCGCTTCTTCCGGCTGCCACACCAGTTCAAACAAAGCGACTTCATCGAGGCGCCCGCGAACAGTCGCAATATCGATCTGCCGGGTCTGATTGCGCAGTTCCGGACTCATTTGCTCGACCGTATGCCCGGACATAACGATCTGCCTGGCCTTTGCCTGCGACGTCATCCTGTTCGCCGTGTGCACGGCGGCGCCGAAAATGTCGTTTTGCTCCTGAACCACCGGACCGTAGTGACAACCGATGCGAATACTCACTGGAATTGCGTCGTCTTTCTCGCTGTCGACGGTAATGCGCGTCTGCATCATCACAGCTGCGCCCATGGCATCGTCAACCGACTCAAAAGTCGACATGACTTCGTCGCCGATCGTTTTGATGACGATGCCATTGAACTGAAACGTTGCGTCTTTCATGATGTCCAGGCATGAAGCAACGGTCTCACTGGCCTTGGTATCGCCGAACTTGTCGTACAGCTGCGTACTGCCGACAACGTCAGCAAACACAATTGCTACTTCAAGATCCTTTGCCATAACACGGCCTATAACTTAACGCGCCAAGCGGCTAATAATACTACTATTTTTCAGCGATGATGTACGCGATCCAGGCAAGGTCGGCTGCACCTTTTTCATCTGGCGTAAACTCGCCATTGCCCTCACCGTCTTCATCCTCGCCTTCCCAATAGACCGTTGCTTTGCGAAACCCGGCCTCCAACAGCAATTCGCGCAACTCAGGCGCGGACCATAAGCGCCATTCGTACGTAAACGCTTTTTTGATCTTCGAGCCATCCTTGAACTTGAAGTGAATATGGCAGCGAATGAAATTCGTGACGGGATGGAACTTAGCCTGATGCCAGATATAGGAAAAACCGTGCTTCTTGTGCTTGGTTTTTTCCTTCGTCTCTTCCTGGGCCTCAGGACCACCAAACATATCGCAAAAGAACACGCCGTCATCTTGGGTCGCTTCACAAGCTTGTTTGAAGTATGCGCGCAGCGTGTCACGCGTATCAAAAATGAAATAACTGAAATTGAATGCGGCGAGCAAATCAACTTTTGGCGTCTCAACCGTCATGACGTCGGACTCGATCAGGCTCACGCGTGCCCGGTCCTCTTTATCCAGTCTATTGACGCGATGCTTTCTGCCCCATTCAAGCACCGCTGGTTCGATATCTACGCCGATAGCCTGGAACCTGTTGCCCTGTCTTACCCACTGGCAACAGAGGCTCGCCGTTCCGCAGAAATCTTCGCGAAACAGATACGCTACACGGCCTGTAAGCGACTTGAACGTCGTCTGCAGAAATTCAATTTCGTTTTCGACGTCCTGTACCGACAACTCGTAGAGCTCGTGAATGTCGGCAGCCTCGGCCATCGTCTGGTGTTTGTTAGCGGTTTTGGCGCTCATTCTGGATTCGATATCCTGCGTTAAAGTTTGTTATGTTAAGGGCTGTGCATTGTAGCGGTCTATGCGGCAATAGGCATAGCATTTAGTGCACTGATCAGAACTTCAGTTCCTGCGCCTTCGCGATGCGCATTTTCGCTGATGTAGCGTCGCCAGGCCCTGGCGCCGGGCTGTCCTGCAAACAGCCCGAGCATGTGCCGGGTAATACGGCCCAGTGGCTCACCGTTGCTCAATTCCCGGTCGATGTACGGCAGCATTTTTTCGATAATTTCACGCCTGTACGGCAGTGCCGTCTGCGGGTTGAAGTGGTGCTCCAACTCAGCAAGAAAATACGGCTGGTGATAGGCCTGCCGCCCGACCATCGCACCGTCCACATGCTGCAAGACCTCGTCGATCTGCTCACAATCTGCGAGTCCGCCGTTGATCACTATCTCGAGTCCCGGATAGTCACGCTTGAGTCGATACACCCTGTCGTAATTCAATGCCGGAACCGTGCGGTTTTCTTTCGGACTCAGGCCATCAAGAATGGCAATGCGCGCGTGCACGACAAACTTGCGACAGCCCGCCTCGACAAGACGTTCGATAAAACTGGCAAGAAACTCATAACTGTCTTTGTTGTCGATCCCGATACGCGTTTTCACACTGATCGGAATATCCGTTGCGCGCAACATTGCTCGATAACACTCCGCCACAATGTCCGGATGCGCCATCAGGCACGCACCGAACTGTCCACTTTGCACTCTGTCGCTCGGGCAGCCGACATTGATATTGATCTCGTCGTAGCCGTACGCGGATGCTCCGCGAGCTGCGCTGGCCATCCACTCGGGCTCGCTGCCGCCGAGTTGGAGTGCCAAAGGATTTTCTTCGTCATTGAAACGCAGGAAGCGATCCGCGTCACCGTGATGAATGGCCGCCGCTGTCACCATTTCCGTGTACAGAAACGCGGAAGGGCTCAGTAGGCGCATGAAATAGCGGCAGTGCCGGTCAGTCCAATCCATCATTGGTGCGACGGAAAAACTCGATCTCGGCGTGGAGCGTGTCATTGGCCGCGTTTCAACCATAATGCCCAAAATCTGCACAGTAGCATTGGCATGCCGGATGCGTTTGCTCCACTTGCAGTTCAGGTCGTGCGTTACAGATCTGCTCGGACAGATCGTCGCTCATCGATTTCCCTCTCTGACATTCTTTTCGATTCTTCTATAGATTATATCGTACGATAACTTACTGTTATTTAGATATTATTTAATAACCTTGCATAATTTTCTATAGATCTATAGAATTCTTCCTCATGCAGCAGGCAAGCGCAGAAAAATACACCAAGCAGCGCCAGGCGGCGATTCGTGCCGCCGCTTCCGTGTTTGCGGAGAAAGGCTTTCACGGTGCCTGCACCAAAGACATCGCCGAACGCATGGGCATCAAGCAAGGCAGTCTTTACTACTACTTCAAGTCAAAAGAAGAAGCGCTGGGTGAAGTATGCCTGTTTGGCATACAGGACTACGTCGGGCATATGGCAACGATTGCGGATAGCAACCAGCCATTCGAAGCAAAGCTTATCGCGACGATAACGTCGCACCTAAGCAGCTATCGCGAGAGAAACGAAGCATTGAAGGTCTACAACGACGAGCGGCTGTACTTGCCCAAAGCCCGGCGCAGCCGGCTCAAGGAATTGGGTAGCGGCTACAGGCAACGGCTCGAACGAATATTTGAAGAAGGCAGGATTAGCGGCGCGGTCAGGCAGTCAGTCGATTGTCATTTTGCTGCACAAGCGGTCATCGGCATGTGTAACGCGTGGGGCGACCTGATCGTGCGTGACCCGGATCTCGACCTGTTCACTGTTATTCAGAAATGCACAGACCTTCTTATCAATGGATTCACGAAAAAGACGACAACAACTACTTAGGAACTGGACGTGACAAAGCAAAAAGCAACCAACGTGACTTGGCAAGATGGCGAAGTTTCGCGCGAAGATCGATACAACATTCTGCGGCAACGCGGCGCGACGATCTGGTTTACGGGACTCTCGGGCAGCGGCAAGAGCACGATTGCGATCGCGCTGGAGCGCGCGCTGTATGACATAGGCAAATTGTCGTACCGGCTCGACGGCGACAATGTCCGTCTCGGCATCAACAAGAATCTGGGCTTCTCGGAAGCAGACCGTACCGAAAATATTCGTCGTATCGGCGAAGTTGCAAAACTATTCGGCGATGCCGGCATCATTTCACTGTCGAGTTTCATCAGCCCCTACAAAGACGACCGCGATGAGGTACGGCAGCTGCATGATCAAGCTGGTCTGGAATTCATTGAGGTCTTTGTCGACTGTTCCCTGGCTGAGGCGGAGAAACGCGACCCGAAAGGCCTGTACAAGAAGGCTCGCGCCGGTGAAATCAAGAACTTCACGGGTATCGATGCCCCGTACGAGGCGCCGGTAAACCCGGAAATCCATTTGAAGACTGACGAGATGACCGTTGCACAGGAAGTACAGATTGTTCTCGATCACCTGCATCACAATGGATTCATTATGCAACCGCAATACACGCGTGCTGGCGATAGAACCAGCGCAGCATCGCAGTAGGAGACCGTCTTGATCAAGCCACATGGGGCGGACACCCTGAAACCCTTATTGGTGACAGACGCTGGAGAACACCAACGTCTGACTGCCGAAGCAGCTACCCTGCCCTCGCTTGTATTGAGTTCGGCGGCAGCCGCCAATGCAGTCATGCTGGGTGGCGGCTATTTCACACCGCTGTCCGGGTACATGAACATTGCGGACGCACTGAGCGTTTCACGAGATATGCACACGGTTGACGGATTGTTCTGGCCTGTACCGATCCTCAATCTTGCTGTTGATACAACCGCGATCAAAGGCGCAAAGCGAATCGCGCTGCGCGACCCCAATGTTGATGGTGAGCCCGTGATCGCGATCATGGACGTTGACGCTATCGAAGAATTTTCGGCAACGGAAAAAGATGCGATGACCGAACAGGTCTTCGGCACACTCGATTCCTCACATCCCGGTGTTGCCGTTTTTCAGGCGCAAGGCAATCACTGCGTATCCGGAAACATCCAGGTCCTCAACCTGAGTTACTTCGAGTCAGAGTTCAGAGGTACTTTCAAGACCGCGGTTGAGATTCGAGACGATATCGCTGCGCGCGGCTGGGAAAAAGTCGTTGCTTTTCAGACGCGTAACCCGATGCACCTTGCTCACGAAGAGCTGTGCCGCATGGCGATGGAGCGACTCGGGGCGGACGGAATAGCTATTCACATGTTGCTCGGCAAGCTCAAAGCCGGCGACATACCAGCCGCCGTCCGCGATGCCTGCATTCGCATAATGGTCGACGTGTACTTCCCTGAAAACAGCGTCCTGGTCGCGGGCTACGGTTTCGACATGTTGTATGCCGGCCCTCGTGAAGCGGTGCTGCATGCCGTCTTCCGCCAGAACATGGGAGCAACACACTTGATTGTCGGTCGCGACCACGCCGGCGTCGGCGATTTCTACGGGCCGTTTGATGCCCAGAAAATATTCGAGCAGGTGCCAGAAGGTGCACTCGATATCGAAATTTTCAGTGCCGATCACACGGCCTGGTCTAAAAAGCTGAACAAGGTCGTCATGATGCGCGAAGCGCCGGATCACTCGCCCGACGATTATGTTTTTCTGTCGGGCACCAAGGTTCGCGAGATGCTCGGTAATGGAATCGCGCCACCGCCAGAGTTTTCCCGGCCGGAGGTCGCACAGATTCTGATGGATCATTATCGAGCCGAGGCGGGCTGAATCCGCTCGATCGAAACTTGCAAACAATATCGAGGTCCATAATCAGGTAATGATCAATGGACCTTTACTTCTAGCCACACTTCTCGGCTCGACCGATGGCAGTGTCATCTCTGCCGATGAACAGAGGGTGGCAACGACGATAACAGTTGAAGTCAGGCAACCCATTGATGATGAAAAAGCAAAGAAATTAGTCGCGTGGGTCCGATCTGTTGCGAACAATATCGAGCTGGCCTACGGGCGATTTCCCAATCCGTCTGCACGCATAGTCATCATTCCTGCCAGCGAGAATCCATGGGGCAGCGAATCGCCCGTAATTTATGGTCGCGTGACGCGCCAGCGCGGCGAAACCGTCGAACTGTTCGTCAATCCCGATCGGCCAATCGAGGAATTCTACAGCGACTGGACGGCAACCCACGAGCTTAGTCATCTGATGCTGCCGCTCCTGAGCCAGCGCTATCGCTGGATCTCTGAGGGATTTGCCACCTACTATCAAAACATCCTTATGTCGCGCGCCGGACACTACACCGCCGAGCTCGCATGGCAGCGGCTGAGCGAGGGCTTCGAGCGTGGTCGCGAATCGCGCCCCGAATTGTCGCCAAACGAAGCGGCTGCCGGCGGTATCCGCCACGCCAGGATGAAGGTTTACTGGAGCGGCGCGGCGATCGCGCTATTGGCTGATATCGAATTACGCAGGCGCTCGGGTGGCGAAGAGTCACTCGACACGGTCTTAGACCGGTTGCAGCAATGCTGTTTACCATCCAGGCGGCGCTGGTCCGGGCGCAGCTTGTTCGCAAAACTCGATAGCTTTATCGACACGCCCGTTTTCATGCCGCTGTACAAAAAATACGCCAACGAAAATGGCTTTCCGGACATGGGTCCGGTACTCGCCGAGCTTGGCGTTACGATGACTTCGGACGGCGTCGTTCTCAACAATAATACGCTGCTCGCCACGGTGCGCCAGGCGATCGACTAATCGCGTTTCCAGACCTCGACGCTGTCGCCGGACACTTCCTCAACAATGATTTCACCAATTCTGCAAGGCGCCACACCACTCGTTTCTTCGCAAGATTTGAGGTCCGCGAGCCGCTCCCTGTGTCCCGTATTGACGACGGTTCGACGGGCATCAGCATCTCCGGGCGCCCGCCATCCTGACGTATCTTTGTGGGCATCGTTGATCGCTTCACGACTCGCGTAACTATCACTTTCTACGGCTGACGGTACACAACCTGATTTCTGGCGGTTCACGATGACGTGATCTATCTCATCCTTCATTGCGATCAATTGCTCCAGCGCGTACTCGCAGTCGGCTCGGGTAAGAAACCGCAACTCAAACTGCTGTTCCTGACAGACGGTCTTGCCCGCTGGCGCAACGCACTCTGCCAACGTCATAATAAAAACCTGTATCCATACAGTTGCCATCACATTTCTCCAATGTTGTCCGCATAAAACATCGGCCCGCCTCTGGATACTGGGAATCCGTAACCGTAGACATACACTACATCTATATCGCCGGAGCGCTGTGCGATTCCCTCATCCAATACCTTGCGGCCCTCGTCGACGAGCGCTGATATCAGCCGGTCGACTATTTCTTCATCCTGGATCTCACGTCGCTCAACACCCAGGTCGTCTGCCGCCATTTTGATCAGTCCATCAACGGCAGGATCCGGCGTCGGCTGACGATTATCGTCGTAGGCATAGAAGCCCGATCCTGATTTCTGTCCCATCCGGCCCAGCTCCACCAGCAAATCCGGAATCCGGTAGGTCTTCGGATCGCCCTTCTCCTCTTCCGACAGTGCCTGACGTGCAGTGTAGCCAATGTCGAGCCCGGCAAGATCAAATACACGCAACGGACCCATCGCCATGCCCCACGATTCCATCGCCGAGTCAACCTGTTGCGGCGAAGCTCCTTCGAGGAGTAACAACTGCGCTGTCTTACCGTACGGGCGCAGCATCCGATTGCCGATGAAGCCATAGCAGACACCCGATACTACGGGCACCTTTCTAATCTTCTTCGCTAGCGCCATGACCGTGGCCAACACATCGTCCGCCGTCTTTTCGCCGCGCACGACTTCGAGGAGTTTCATGATATGGGCAGGACTAAAAAAGTGAGTCCCGATGACGTCCTGGGGACGTTTCGTCGCAGCAGCGATTGCATCGACGTCCTGATACGAGGTATTCGTCGCGAGTATCGCCCCCGGCTTGCAAACGCCGTCCAGCTGCCCGAATATTTTCTTCTTCAGTATCGGATCTTCAAACACGGCCTCAATAACCATGTCGACCTCGGCCAGTGAGTCATAGTCCGTTGATCCTGAAATCAATGCCCGACAACTCGCCGCTTTCTCCTCACTGATCTTGCCGCGCTTGACGCTGCCAGCGTAATTGCGGTCTATGATTGACAGTCCGCGCTCGAGTGCCTCATCGCTGATCTCGATCATGGTGACAGCAATGCCCGCATTGGCAATACTCATTGCAATGCCGCCGCCCATCGTGCCACCGCCGACGATGCCAATGCTCTCCACAGGCCGTATCGGCGTATCTTTTGCAAGGTCGTCAACCTTCGCTGCCTGCCGCTCGGCAAAGAATATGTGCCGCATGCCAGCCGATTGCGGGCTCTCCATACAGGTGATGAACAGTTCCCGCTCTTTGGCCATACCGTCTTCGAACGACCCCGTAGCGGCCGCTTCCACGGCGGTCACGATATGCCCCGGTGCAACCTGCCCGCGAGCACGTTTTGCCAAAGTCGCTCGAACTTCGTCGAATATCGCTGCGTCGAACTCAGGCACCGGCTGTTCGCTGCTCTTGCGCACAGACGTTCCGGCGTCTACCAGCTCTCTTGCCCAGGCCAACGCGCCATCGCGCAAATCACCATCGATGATCTTATCGATCAGCCCGATTTTCCCGGCCTGCCCGACCGATATTGGAGCACCGCTCGTTATCAGGTCCAGAGATGCTTTGACTCCGGCAAGCCGCGGCGTTCGCTGCGTGCCGCCGGCACCCGGCAACAACCCAAGTTTGACTTCAGGAAGGCCAATTTTTGCCGCCGGCACAGCGCAGCGATAATGCGCAGCGAGAGCCGTTTCGAAACCACCGCCAAGCGCTGTACCATGAATCGCTGCAACGACCAGCTTGCTTGACGCCTCAATAGTATTGAGCAATTCGGGCAAAAACGGATCCTGCATCGGTTTGCCAAATTCCGAAATATCGGCGCCGGCAATAAACGTCCGGCCTTCACAGATAATGACGATCGCCTCGGAATCATCGCCTTGTGCTGTCGTAATTGCATCCAGCATCCCCTGGCGCACGGGCTGCGACAACGCATTCACGGGCGGATTATTGACAGTTATTACGCCAATGATGCCTTCGAGCTTGTAGCTCACGGGGGATGACATCTTGATTCCTTATTTCGATCTTTCGTGGGGTATAATGCGCGGATGTATCGGCAACTTACAGATCAGGCCGAGAAATATCTCAGGTCTCTCTACAATCAGGACGATATCGCAGGTGAGCTAAAACGCAAGCTGGCTGACCTGATGGCGTGTGGCGAGGCCAATGCGGATGCCGCCTGCCGGGCACTTATGTTGAGTCGCCGTACGCTGCAGCGTCGCCTCCAGGCAGAGAAGACCAGCTTCCAGAAAGTCTTGCAGGAGGTTCGGGCCGTGCTCGCCGTCAACTACCTCGGCGACGACCGGCTGAAGTCACTGGAAATCGCGATGCTGCTCGGCTATTCGAATATCAGCACTTTTACAACCGCGTTCAAATCCTGGTACGACATTCCGCCGGCCGAGTACCGGCAGAGGTTTCTCGGCGCGTAGGAGGCCGCCCTGCGGCTTTATGCCCTGTGGGTGCGAAATTAATAAGGTAGCGCTTCAGCAACCGTGATCCATTTGCCGTCTTTCACCTGATACAGATTCAGGTAATCACCCGCTATATGCTTGGTCGCGCTGAACGATATCGTCGGCCCGCCAAACGGATTCTCGTAGCGCTCGATGGCCTCAAGCGCGGCGACCAATTTCTGGACTGTGACGTCCGGCCCGGCTCCTTCCAGCGACCTGACCAGGAGATCGGCCATGACGTAGCCTATGACCGACTGGGCGGCAGGCTCCTCGCCGAAATTGCTGATATAGGTTGCATGCCACTGGCTAATCCATTCGCTGCCAGTGTCGGCAGCGAAATCGGGAACGAAGAACGGTGCGACCGTGTAAAATCCCTCCATTCTGCCATCGGCCGCTTGCGGAATCTCGGGCAGATACGGCACCATATTTCCGACTATCGTACCCTCCCAGCCGGCGTCCCGGGCCGCCGTGTACAACAGAATTGTGTCTTTGACAAACGGTCCGAGGAACAACAGCTCACAGCCAGAATTCTTGATCGCTGTAACGGTGCCCGTAAAGTCAGTTTCCGAACCCTTGTGCCGTCCAACGTAAGTGACTTCCAGCCCGTTCTCCTCAACGGCCTGTTCGAACCCGATCTCGATTTCGGCGCCATAGTCCGTGGCCATCGTCTGCAGGCATACTTTCTTATAGCCGTGCTGCTCGACCATGTAACGAATTCCGCCACGAGCCTGGTCGCGGTAACTGACAAAATAGCTGAACTTGAGCGGGTGTAGCGGCTCGTACATCGACACGGCCGCTGTCAGCGGAAAGAGGTTCGGCACATTCGCCTCGAACATGCTGTCAAACACGGCATTATTTTGCGGCGTGCCCATCGCACCGATCATCGCGAAAATTTCGTCCACGTTGAGAAGTTTGTTGGTCGCTCTTACGGCAAGCGGCACCTGGTATTGCGTATCCTCGACCCGAAAATCGATGGTACGACCGTGAATCCCGCCGGCAGCAGCCACCTCATCGAAACGCTGGCGCATGCCATTAATCATCGGTACGCCCCAGATCGCAAGTTGACCCGACAGATCAGTATGCGATCCGATCTTTATGGTTTCAGCCGTGATGCCGCGTGGCAGAGAGGGGTCCGACGGCTCGTCCCCGCCGCAGGCCACAAGATTCAGGAACAATGACATGGCCAGAACCGATAGCAACTGCTTCATGTTTGTTTCCTCGTTTGTAGACGCCGCCGCTCACCCACGGTACATGCTTTCAATAAGACTACTGTATTTTTCATTCACGAAGCTACGCTTGAGCTTCATCGTCGGAGTTAATTCCTCGTCTTCGGCAGTCAGTAGTACGTCAATCAGGCGAAAATCTTTCACTGATTCTACAGATGAAAATCCCTTGTTTACACTTGCGATCTCGGCACTGATCAACGCCACGATTTTCTCGTTCGCACACAGGGACTTGTAGTTTGTGAATGGAATCGCATTGGTTTGCGCGTAGTGTTCAACGTTTTCCTGATCAATCATGACCAGGCAGCTTAGATACTTGCGCTTGTCGCCGATGACAACGGCGTCCGATATGTAGGGTGAAAATTTCAACTCATTTTCGAACACCGATGGAGTGATATTTTTGCCTCCGGCGGTAATGATGATGTCCTTCAATCGATCGATAATGGACAGGTTGCCCTCGCTGTCGATCGATCCGACGTCGCCGGTATGCACCCAGCCATCAACCAGTGTTGCTGCTGTTTTCTCAGGCTGATTGAGATAGCCGGAAAAATTGCCGGGGGACCGCAACAACACTTCACCTTCGTCCGATATCCTGATATCCACTCCCGCAACCGCGGGCCCTACAGTACCGAGCCTGAAGTCACCCTGTCGCGTTATGGCTACGATCCCCGCTTCGGTCTGACCGTAGCCTTCGTCGACCAGAATGCCTATCGCCAGGAACCACTTAAGCAAAGATTTCGATATCGGCGCCGCACCCGACATCATGCTGCGCACACGGTTGAGCCCCAGCAGTTTCTTGACGTTTCGAAAAACGACTCGATCCGCAATCTGAAACAGAATGCGGGTCACGATGGTCGGTTTTTCGCCGGCAATAAGGGCATCGGCCCTTCTCATACCTATCGTCATGGCAGCATCGAATGCCTGTCGACCAATCCAGGTCGCTTCCGACATAGCGGTCGTCACGCGCGAGTAAAATTTTTCCAATACTCGTGGCACGGCAAACATGTAGGTCGGCGACACTTCGACAAGATTTTGTACGACGGTTTCCGGTCCTTCTGCAAAGTTGATCGTTGCGCCGTTCGCGACTGGAATCCAGCCGGAAAAAATCCGCTCCGCAACATGACACAATGGCAGGTACGTCAGCAACTCATCGTCCTCAGATTGGCGCACGGAGTCCGGTGCAAGCTGCATCTGAAACATGATGTATCGCTGCGAGATCATCGCGCCTTTCGGCATTCCCGTGGTGCCGGATGTGTAGATAAGAACGGCCAGATCGTCTGGCCGGCCATCGGCGACGATGCGCTTCACCCTCTCCGGATGCTGCTTGCCATACGCACGACCCGCCTCGTACAACTCCTCAATTGGCGCAACTTTCTTGTGTGCAAATTCTCGCAGGCCTTGCCAATCGAAAACAAACACCCTGGCTATACCCGGCACCTCATTCTCGACTTCAAGAAATTTGTCGAGCTGCTCTTCGTCCTCAACAAACAGAAAGCGACAACTCGAATCCGCTAACGTGTGCTTCACCTGACGGGCCTGATACGTTGGGTAAACGCCATTGACCACACCGCCGGCAAGTAACGCGCCCAGATCGGCAAACAGCCACTCTTTACAGTCTTCGCTTTGGATAGAGACAACGTCGCCACATTGCAGGCCAAGCGATAACAAACCGTTCGCGATCGCAAGCGCGTGCTCACGATAATCATTCCAGGAATAACTCTGCCAGATACCGAAGTCTTTCTCACGCATTGCAATGCGATCACCGCGTTCGGCGCTCATCTTGAGGAACAGCTTCGGCAACGTGTTACAACCGTGTGTGCTGATTTCCCGGTTGCTCATCGCCAGGTTTTCCTTTTCTTCCAGCGACGACGTCCCCTGATGCCCTGTTCTTTCTTGCCGAGATAAAACTCCTTGATGTCGTCACTCTGCAGCAACATGTCACTGGCACCGTCCATGACTATGCCTCCGACTTCCATCACGTAGCCTCGTTGTGAGACACGCAGCGCTGCGTTCGCGTTCTGCTCGACGAGAAGTATCGTCAGGCCCTGCTCCCGATTCAGCCGCGTAATGATGTCGAAAATTTCTTCGACCAGCGTCGGTGACAGTCCGAGCGACGGCTCATCGAGTAACAATAGCCGTGGCTTTGCCAGGTAACCACGGCCGATCGCCAGCATTTGCTGCTGCCCCCCCGAAAGATACCCCGCCATTTGATTGCGTAGCTCGCGCAACACCGGAAAATAGCCGTAGACAGTTTCGATGTCCGCAGCGATCGCCTGTTTGTCGCGGCGGTTATAGGCACCCATGGCGAGGTTCTCGGCAACGCTCAGCAACGGAAACACTTCGCGTCCTTCGGGAACGTGGGCAATACCCTGACGAGCAATCCAGTCCGGGTCACGGTTCTGAATTTCATTGCCGTCGAAAAGGACCTGGCCTTTGCTACTGTCCAGCGCACCTGTTGCCGTCTTTAACAGCGTCGTCTTGCCCGCGCCGTTCGCGCCCAACACCGTAACGATTTCGCCCTGGTGCACTCTCAAGCTCACGCCGCGGATCGCCATGATGGGACCGTAGAAGGTCTCAATGTTGCGTAATTCCAGCAGCGGTGCGTTCACGCCGATACACCCAGGTACGCCTGCTGTACTTCCTGATTGTCCCGAATTTCATCGGGTGTCCCGATTGCAATCAATCGACCGTCGTTGATCGCCATGACGCGATCTGCTATCGAACCGACGAGATTCATGTCGTGCTCGACCATGACCAGGGTCACGCCGAGATCGTGTTTGATGTCTTCAAGCCAGAATCCGACGTCGTCAGATTCCTCGCTGCTGAGCCCGGATGCCGGTTCGTCGAGCAGCAACAACGTCGGTTCAGCACACAATGCGCGCGCCAGCTCAACATTCTTGCGCGCGCCATACGGCAAGTCCGCAATGCGCTCATCGCGATACTGTGCAATGTCCAGAAGATCGATGACATCTTCCACTTTGCGCCGATGCTCCAGCTCACTCTTCCTGACGCTTGGCAGAAACGCCAGAGCCGTCAGCGGATTGGCAGACATGTGACGGTGTCGACCAACCAGCAGGTTCTGTAATACGGTCGCCTGTTCGAACAACTCGATGTTCTGGAAAGTTCGTGCGATACCCGTTCGCACAATTTTATGTGCCGGCAGTTCGAGCAGATCATGATCACCGTAATGAATCGTTCCACTGCATGGTTCGTAAAGGCGCGAGATCAGATTGAATATCGTGCTTTTGCCTGCGCCGTTCGGCCCGATGATGGCAAACACCTCGCCGGGATTGACGTCGAATGACACGTCCTCGACCGCGTGTACGCCGCCAAACATGATCGACAGGTTGCGGACTGAGAGCATCGCCGCGGCACTCATCGCAAGCGTTCCGTTCTCAGGTAGCTTTTTTGTCTGACAAACGACGATTTTCGACAGTACGGAAATGTTTCGAAGAAGTAGCGCAGCTTCATCCAGCGACCGTAAATCCCCAGCGGTTCGAAAACGATGAACAGGACAATGATTAACCCGAACAACAGTGGTTCGAGACCGGCCTGTTGCCCGATGCCCGGCGGCAATACGTCCTTGAGGAAGCTGATCGAGATCGGTAACAGCGAGATGAGAATTGCGCCGAAAATTGCGCCGAGAATGCTGCCGAGCCCACCAACGACAATCATGAGCATTAATTTTAGCGACTCCAGGACGTTGAAGACTTCGGGCGACAAGTAGTGCAGGTGGTGCGCTAACAGGACGCCCGCCAGCCCGGTGATGGCAGCGCTAACGCCAAATGACTGTATCTTCACCCACTCGACGTTGACGCCCAGGCTTCTGGCCGACAATTCCGAATCCCGCACTGCGAGAAACGAACGTCCGGTCGACGTTCGAAACAGATTCGCAGCAGCCATCACAACGATGAGTACGAAGAACAGGTCGAGGTAGTATTGCTGCCACACGGCCTTCAGTGGCATGCCAAATACAACCAGCGCTGGCACCTTCAACCCCGCGTACCCACCCGTCATCGATGTCCATTCACCAAGCAGCGTTTCTACCAGTATCAGGAACGCCAGCGTCGCTATCGCCAGGTAGAAACCATGCATCCTGGATGCCGACCGCCCCAGGGCCATGCCGATCGCAGCGGAAAACGCCGTGGTCAGGATCACAGAAACGCTGAACGGCACCCCGTGCGATATCAGGATGGAGTGACAGTAAGCGCCGATGCCAAGAAATGCGGCATGACCGAAACTCACCTGCCCCGTGTACCCGGTCAAAATCATCAGTCCAATCCCCGCGATGGCATAGACCAGCAACAGTCCGAGTTCCGCGAGGTAATAGTTTTGCAGCCACAGGGGCGCGGCAAGCAGCGCAGCAATCACCAGTCCGACTCGCACTTTCTCACCCGTTTTGGCGAGAAATCGAATGTCGTCTTCGTAGCATGTCTTGAATAACACCTGCATGCGCTACACCTTTTTCTGGAAGGTCTGGGAGATCAGACCTTCGGGCCGCACGAACAGTACTAACAGCATGACGACGTACGCTGATACTCCTTTGATTGCTGGAAAATAGTAATCGGCAAAGGGTTCGATGATGCCGATCAGCAAACAACCCAGCAGCGCTCCCGGAATAGATCCGAAGCCGCCAACGATCGCCCCGGCCAATGCCTTGATACCGAGGAATCCGATGGTCGTATCGACTTGAGTCACAGGCGCAAGCAGTGCGCCGGCGGCGGCGGCGATCGTGGCACCGATAGCCCAGGTGACAGACACCAGGCGTTTGACGGGAATGCCCATATAATAGGCAGCGAGCTGATTCTGCGATGCCGCCTGCATCGCAATGCCATAGCGAGTCTTCGAGAAAAACAGATACAAGACACTGCACAGAATAATAGTCGCAACGATGATCGCGATGCGGCCACTACTGATCGTCAGACCCTCGGCAATCGTGACCGTGCCACCGAACGGCGTACTCAGCGTCAGCGTTTTCCAACCCCAGATCATTCCGGCCGCCGAGCGAAAAATAAAGCCGAAGGCAACCGTTAGTATGAAGATACTGGCCGACGACTGACCGATGATGCGCCGCATGATTTGAGCATCGAGTAAATAGCCGACGACACCGATTGACAGGCAGCCGAGAACGAACGCGGGCCAGAAACTGCCGCCCATGGCCTCTGAGTATGCGAGGACGGCAAACGCGCCGAGCATCATGAACTCGCCGTGAGCGAAGTTGACGACTTCGGTCGCCTTATAGATAAGCACAAACCCGAGCGCGATCAGTCCGTATGCACAGCCCTGTGCGAGACCGGTCACAGCCAGGTGAATGATGTCATTCACCGGCAGCATAGCCACTCCCCTCTGAACGTATCGTTTTAATTATTGTCGCACTGGTGGTCCAGAAAGGCAGTATGGACCACTAGGATACCCAAACAATGGTGCCCTTGCCGGGCCCATTTCAGGCTCTTATGCCGCACAGCTGAAATACGTTATGATGCGCGGCTCGTTTGTGGAGGACCGAAATGATCGAAAAACTTCAATTTTATATCGATGGCCGTTGGGTCGATCCGGTCGAACCACGCACCATGGATGTCATTAATCCAGCGACTGAAGAAGTGTACGGCCGCATCAGTATTGGTTCTGCGGCAGATGTAGACGTAGCCGTCGCTGCGGCCGCGCGAGCATTCGAGACTTTTTCCCAATCCAGCCGGGAAGAACGCATCGACTTGCTGCAGGCGATTTTGGACATATTCAATCGGCGTTCCGAAGAGGTCGCCGAGGCGATTATGGATGAAATGGGGGCTCCCTGGGGTCTCGCCAAACACGCCCAGGCACCTAGCGGTACCCAGCATATCTCTGCGGCGCTGGAGGTACTGAAAAGTTACGATTTTGAGGAGCAGATCGGCGCAACGTTAATCCTCAAGGAGCCCATCGGGGTCTGTGGCCTGATCACTCCGTGGAACTGGCCGATTAACCAGATTTCGGTCAAAGTCGCGCCGGCTATTGCGGCCGGATGCACGATGATTCTCAAACCGAGCGAAATCGCACCGTTCGATGCGATCATTTTTGCAGAAATACTCGATGAGGCGGGCGTGCCGGCGGGCGTGTTCAACCTCATCAACGGCGACGGCGCTGGCGTCGGCACGGCGCTGAGCCAGCACCCGGACATCGCGATGATGTCGTTCACAGGATCTACCCGCGCCGGCGTACTGGTCGCACAAAATGCGGCACCGAGCGTCAAACGCGTGGCGCAGGAGCTTGGCGGCAAGTCGGCTAATATAATCCTCGATGACGCAGACCTGGAACAGGCAGTCTCGGGCGGCGTTGCCATGATGATTGAGAACACCGGGCAGTCCTGCGATGCACCGTCTCGCATGCTGGTGCCGAAGGACAAGATGGATGAGGCGGCCGCAATCGCCGCGAAAGTCGCCGCTGCAGCGGCAGTCGGCAATCCGCGCGAGAAAGGCACGCGCGTCGGTCCGGTCGTGTCGGAACTGCAGTGGAACAAGATCCAGGACCTGATTCAAAAGGGTATTGATGAAGGCGCTACCTTGGTGGCAGGCGGTACCGGGCGCCCCGATGGGCTGGGCACGGGCTATTACGTGAAACCAACCGTGTTCGCAAATGTCAGTAATGACATGACTATTGCGCGCGAGGAGATTTTCGGACCTGTACTGTCGATCATTCCTTACGACGATGAAGATGATGCAATAAGGATCGCGAACGATACGCCTTACGGGCTGTCTGGTTATGTCTCGTCAGGTGACATTGAGCGGGCACGACGAGTTGCATCACGATTGCGTACTGGCATGGTGCATATCAACGGGGCGGATCTTGAAGCGATGGCGCCGTTCGGCGGCTACAAGCACTCGGGCAACGGCCGCGAATGGGGTGTGCACGGAATGGACGAATATCTGGAGGTTAAGTCGGTTTGCGGCTACGGGAAGTGAAACAATTGATGAAGCAAACGGCATTGCTGCCAGCGCTGGCAGCTGCGTTCATTCTGGGCGCGTGCGATGGCACAAGTTTGCCCACCGCGACCGGTAAAGCCGACATTCGGGCTATTAATGCCATCAAGACGTCGCCTGAGGTCGGATTCCTGATCGAGGAACGAGTCCTTGGCTCGATTGATTTTCGCCAGATATCATCGCTCAATGAGTACGACGATCTCGACTATAACTTCAATTTCGACGTGTTTTTCCTGGGCGACGCGACAGCGACCAGGATAGCGACCCAGCACATCGATATCGTGGCCGATATGGACTACATCCTGTTGCTGTCCGGCACTCTCAGCAACGCGACGATAACGGTTTGGGAAACCGCGAAGCGTACCTTCGATGGAACAGAAACAGTGTTCGAGGCGCGATTTGCTCATATATCAGATTCTCTCGGCAGCATCGACTACTACTTCGCCGCTCCAGGCGTTGCTCCGGTGCTCGGCGAAGAGGCCGGCACGCTGTCCTTCGGGGATGTACTGACGTCCATCGACTATACCGCCGGCGATTTTGTATTGACCGTTACAACCAGTGGCGATCCGAGCGATGTTTTGTATCAGTCGGATACGTCCACGTTTCTGGCCGCGACCCAGTACCTGATTACGACGTTTGACGGCGGCGCGATCACGAATGCACCGATAATCGGGCGGGCGTTCTCGCTTGGAGCAGGCTCTGCCACGGCTTCGGCCACCCTGCCCGATATCAATTACCCGGCGACCGTTGAATTCGTCAATGGGTCGCTGGCTATGGGTACCGTGGACATATATAAGGACGTACTGCTCACGTCGCTGATCGTCGACGACCTCCCTTACATGGGAATGTCAGCCGAACACGATCTCGTGGTTGGCGGCAATCCGGTCTTCTACACTCCATTTGATGGCACGTCACCCGTTCTGATTGAGAGTACGATCAATTTCTCTACCGGTATACGAGGCCGTGTCGTCAGCTATGGGCCCAGCGACGCTCTGTCTGCCAGAATATACCTTCCCGACCGCCGCCCAGTTGAATCACAAGCGAAACTGCAATTGTACGACGCGGCAATAAACTATGAATTCATCAATATCTACCTACTTGAGCCGGACGAAATACTCGAAGACCAGTTTCCAATATTAACGGTTACATCGGGAACTGCCGCAGCAACCATTCCGCTGCTGGCCGGAAGTTATGATCTTTACATGAGAGAGTTCGGTACAACCGTGAATCTTGCCGGCCCGATTCGACTCGATGTCGTGCTCGGCGATGTCGTCAGCGCCATGATTTTCGACACGATCGACCCGTCCGTTTTGGAGCTTCAGTTCCTGCCGACCAACCCGTAACGCCTGACTATGAGATCCTACGGTCGCGGGTTTATGCCCTTTGGGTGCAGGGCCCGCTCCTACATTATGAGGCGGTGGCTGCTTCTATGTAAGCGGCGCGATCGTTGGCTGCCTCTTCTTCAGGAATGTCCTTCGCCTCATACATGGCCCGATCCGCCACGCTCAGAAGATGCCAGAGCTCATCACCGTGTTTCGGCAGCAACGAGATGCCCACGCTGGCCGTGCACTTAATTTCCTGCCCCTGGATGATGTAAGCCTCCGATGCGGCCTGCACGAGCCGCTCGGCGATTTTCCGTACGACGTCAGGATTAACGCCGGGCAACACAATGCCGAACTCGTCACCGCCCAGACGCCCCAGAATGTCCTCTGGTCGCAAGCAAAATTCCAGACGGTGGCCGAAGGCCTTCAATAGCGCATCACCCGCCTGGTGGCCGAAGCGATCATTGATCGACTTGAAATGATTCAGATCGAGATACAAAACAGCGCCCACGCTGCTGCTGCGTATGACCGCCGCACCTTCCTGCTCGAAACCGCGGCGATTCAGCACGCCTGTCAGCGGATCGCGCAACGCGTCGGCCAGCATTTTATCTTCGTTACGCTTGCGCTGCGTGATATCAAGGAGCGTCACCGAGAAGTCATCGCCCACAGGTTCACCCACTATGCGCATCCACTTGTCGCCGCGTTCGGACTCAGCGGAAACTTCGAAGCTGATCTGCGTCGTCGCTTTGTCCTCGCCCCCGAAGTGCTTCAAGAGCTTGTCGGGATTCAGGTGCTCAAGTTTTTCGAGTGGCATTCCGACCAGGGTTCCCATCCCCCCGCCGGCGAATGATTCGGCCGCCCGGTTGGCGAACACACAGCGGAACTTGCGATCGGGATCGCTGTCATCCTGTGCAAATCGCAGAATTCCGTTCGATGACGTCTCAATCAACGTGCGGATGAGATGCTCGGAGTCGGCCAGTTGGCTCAGTGCCATGCGTCGCTCGGTCACATTGCGACACAAAACAACCATGCCGAGGTTCTGCCCCTTCGGCCCGGTCAGCGGTCCGACGCTAACCTCGTAAATATTGTTAGTGTCCATCGTGAGTGTCTGCGTCAGATCCAGGTCTTTCGCCTTCTCAAGAATCGCTCGCGCGGCAGGAAAGTCTTCCCATAACTTGCACCCGATCAGTTCTTTCTCATTACCCCCGAGAAGCTGCTGGGCCGCTTTGTTCGTGCAGATGATGCATTGCTCGCTATCGACAACAAAAATCGGATCACGTACATGATCAAATAACGTCTGGTATGCGAGCGGGCTGAACTCGTGCACCCTAAGTTTCAGACTGACGTAGGCAAAGAACGGCAGAATCAAACCGAGCGTCACTGCCGTAAACGGAAACTCGGGCAGGCCTATGCCGAGTATCGTATTCGCGATGCTGACCGTGAACGGAAATACGGCGCAGATCACCAGCAGTCCAATGGTCCTGCGATGTGCAGGCGCAATACTCGGCAGGCGGCCGATCAGTGCTATTGCCGAGTAAGCGAATAGTCCGTAGGTAAACGGCGCGTAAATGCGGTTGTACCAGTAATGATCAGTGACGGCGCTGAGTCGCAGCCCGGTCGCCGTTTCAGTCGCGACCCAGATAATGTTGTGCATCGAATTGGTCAGTGCCAATGCCGTTGTCGCCATCGGAATAATACTGAGAATTACAATGATCAGCGCATTGGGCGGACCCACGGTGTATTCGCGGTAGATAACATAGAAAACAACCGGTACGAATCCGGCCGAAAAGAAGCTTAAGGTCCGCCCGATACCGTAGAGATTCGCATCCGTCGCACCGTAGGAAAAAGCCGAGCCCGCCAACATTCCTGCGATTAAAAACAGGAAGAAACTGACCATGCTGTTGGCATATTGAGGCGCGGAGCGTGACACACGCACGGCCAATACGGCATAGGCAACGGCAGCGGTCGCCAGAAATGGCGTAATTACAAGGTCCAGCATTGACATGGAACAATGCTAACGAGGTCCGGCTCGACATAATGCGACGCAAGCCGCATTCCGGGCGCCGAACCTCGCGCCAGGTCACATTTTCAGCCCATCCGCAGTATCGGCGATCAAGGTATCGACGACGGCCTTGAGGCTGTCCTCGACGCTGGCTCCGGAGGCACGCGCCCGTTCATAATCCCGCAACTGGCGATGCGCGCTGGTGCCACGCGCGAGAATCTTGCGGACGTCCGCCAGCTCTTTCTTGCAGCCGAGCGCTTCGGCATCTTCAGCGACGAGCGACAGCATTTCTTCGAGCAGGTCCTCGAACGGGACGACTTTGCCTTTGGCGAAATCGATCATGCCTTCGTCAAAGCTGTAACGCATAGCACGCCAGCGATTTTCACGAATAAGCATCGGTGTATAAATACGCCAGCGTTGATTACGTGTGCGCAGCCGGTACAACATTCGCATGACGCAGACGAGCAACGACGTCAGTGCAATGGTGTCGTCGAGGCGCGTACACACATCCATTATGCGCGTCTCCAAAGTCGGGAATCGCGCACTGGGTCGCAGGTCCCACCAGATCCGTGTCGAGTCCTCGATT
>JADFHE010000012.1:48138-60231 GCA_022567295.1 Pseudomonadota bacterium
AATGTTGATGTGCCGCTGGTATTCGGCCCAGCTCGCAAAGCGCTCCGGCAATCCTGTTCGTGGCATCGCATCGAAAATCGTCAGCCGATAGCTCTTCAGGCCTGTGTCCCTGCCATTCCAGAACGGTGACGAACATGACATTGCGAGCAGGTGCGGCAGAAAGTATGCGATCTGGTTCATCAGATCGATGCGCAACTCGTTGTCGCCGATGCCAACGTGAACGTGCATTCCGCAAATAACGAGACGCCGGGCGGCCGCCTGCATTTCGTGAGTCAATTCCTCGTAGCGATCTTTCGCTGTGTGCTTCTGCTCGGTCCAGTCCGAAAACGGATGGGTCGACGCAGCGATCGGTGCCAGCCCGTGGCGATCAGCAACTTCGATAATATTGCCGCGCAGACGCGCAAGATCTTCTCGCGCTTCCTGTACGTTGTTGCAGACCTTGGTGCCAATCTCAATTTGCGAGCGCAGCAGTTCAGAGGTGACCTGCGAGCCACACTTCTCTTCGGCCTCTGCCATCAATGATTTTGGCGGGTCGATAACCAGAGCACGCGTCTGCTTGTCAACCAGCAGGTACTCTTCCTCAACGCCGATCGTGAAAGCTGGTTCGTTTTTCTTCATCCCCTGCCCCCGTTGCGTCGATACGCGCTGGTATCGATTCGATAATCTCGTGCATCAGATTCGCGATATTCTCCACACCGTGCCCCTCGCCAATCAGGTCCTGACGAATCTCGATTCCAATATGCGGCAAGCCGATTTTTTCTGCATGATGATCGATCGTGAAATCTTGCGGTGCTTTGCCAGAATACGGTTCGTTATCGCCGACGAAGTAGCCTGCGGCCGTGAAGTCCGCAAGGAAAATGTCGCGTAGCCGCGTATCGGAGTCCCACAATACGCCGATTTGCCATGGGCGCGCCTCACCGTTCATGACCGGCGTAAAACTGTGTACGGCGATGAAGGCCGGTGCGCGACCCGCGTTTCGCAGGCGCTGTACTTGCTGGTCCACGGCTTCGTGGTACGGCCAATACAGTGCCTCTGAACGCAGGTCTTTATCCGACTGGCGAAGATTTCGATTGCCGGGAACAAGCACTCCATCGCCGAACTCCAGGAAGGCACCCGGATCCATTAACTGGCGATTGCAATCGACAACGAGACGAGAATAATTCGCCAGAACGGCAGTGACGCCAATACTCGCCGCCAGCCGTTCGGTCAGTGCGCTGGCACCGATGTCGACAGCCAGGTGGCAACGCCGGGCAAAAGGATCGAGTCCCATGTCGCCGAGCGACTTCGGAAAACGGCAACTGGCATGATCGCAGACCAGCAGGATCGGCAATTCGGCCAGGGGATTGAGGACTTTGAATGGCCCCGGCTCGTCTGCGCACAAAAGGTGTCGAGTGTTGCCGTCGGCCATGCGGCCAGTGTACCGTATCTTCGGAGCTACGCCAGAAGTTGTCCTAACTTCTCACCCCAGGGTTCGAATGACTGCACGGACGCAGGTCTTGCAATGTAATAGCCCTGCGCGAATTCGATGCCAAGAGACCCGAGTTTCTCAAGTACTTGCTTGGATTCAACCCGTTCGGCGATCGTTTCTATGCCCATGGCGTGTCCAACCTCGCTGATCGCCTTGACCATACTTTCGTCAACGTTGTCATTTACGACGTTGCGAATGAACTGGCCGTCGATTTTGAGATAGTCGACCGGCAGGTTCTTCAGGTAGGTAAACGACGACAATCCACTCCCAAAATCGTCCAGTGAGAACATACAGCCGAGTTTCTTGAGTTCCTGCATGAAATGTACAACTCGTGACAAATTCGATATCGCGGCTGTCTCGGTAATCTCAAAACAAATCGCGCCTTCCGGCAGCTTGTGCTTCACCAATTCATCAACAACGAACTCGAGGAAGCGATCCTCGCTTAGCGATGTACCCGACAGGTTGATTGCCAGCGTGTAGCGCGCGCATCCGTCGCTACTACGATCCACCAACTTCGTTAATGCCTCATGAATCACCCAGCGATCCAATGTCGACATCAGATTGTATCGCTCGGCAGCCGGTATGAACTGGTCAGGACCGATCAATTCGCCGCCCTCGTCACGCATGCGTAACAAGAGCTCGTAGTGCCCGCGGCTGTCGCCGTTGTCCTTGCCAATACCGATGATCGGCTGGAAAAATAACTCAAACCGGTCTTCTTCAACCGCGCTCGTGATTCTGGACACCCACTTCATCTCTGCATGACGCATTGACGCGTCACTGTTTTCATAGAGGTGAATCTGATTGCGACCCATGTCTTTTGCCGAGTAACATGCCACATCGGCCGAACTCATGACCGCTGCAACGTCCGCATTTTCACTAGTGACGATGACAACGCCAATCGAGCAACGAACGGTCGTAAACGAATCTTGCCATTCGAAGCGATAGCCTTCGATCGAACCACGAATGTCTTCCGCTACCTCAATCGCGCGCTTCTCACTGCAGCGCTCAAGAAGAATGCCGAATTCGTCCCCGCCGAGGCGGGCCAGCAGGTCAGTGGATCGTATATTGGTCTGAATCAGTTCAGAAAGCTGCTGCAGCAAGGCGTCACCGGCCGTATGACCGAAGGTATCGTTCACAACTTTGAACTGGTCAAGGTCAACGTACAACAGCGCGTGAGTTTCCTCAGGGTTGTCGCGCGTTTTTTCGAATGCACTGGCAAGGCAGTTTTCAAACTCGTGGCGGTTGATCAGACCTGTCAGCGAATCATGCGATGCCTGATAGCCAAGTTGGCGAAACAGCCGTGACTCATTACTAATGTCATGAAACACCATGACGGAACCGATGATATTTCCGATACGGTCACGAATGGGTGCCGCAGAGTCCTGGATGGGCACTTCGTCACCGTTCTTGGTAATCAATATGGAGTTCTCGGCGAGCGTAATAATCCGGCCTTCTTTGAGGCATCGAATGACCGGGTTTTCCACGGTCGTCCGTGTATGTTCGTTGACGATCATCATAATATCGGTGACCGCTTTGTTACGCGCGCCACGCATGTCCCAACCAGTGAGGTCTTGTGCTACCGGATTGATATAGTCGACTTCGCCGTCGGCATTTGTGCTAATGACGCCATCACCGATCGATTGCAGCGTCACTTGCGCACGTTCTTTTTCTTCGAAGATCCTCGTCTCAGCACGTTTACGGTCGGTAATGTCGGTAATGGTGCCTTCGTGAGCAACGATCTCGCCGTCGTCATCGAAAATCGCGCGTGAGTTTTCAAGTACAACAATTTCGCTACCGTCTTTTCGACGCAATCGATACTCGAAATTCTTGATGACGCCCTTTGCTTCAAGACGTGCAAACACGCGCTCGCGATCAATCGGGTTAACGTACAGAATCGTTGTCTTGCCGGCCGCCTTCAGGTCTTCGACGCTGTCGTACCCCAACATTTCGACGAGTGCCGGGTTCGCGGTGATGATATCGCCCTCTCGCGACGCGATGTAGACACCGTCAACAACATTTTCGAACAGGCCGCGATATCGCGACTCGCTGGTCCGAAGTCTGTCCTCATCTTGCTGTCGCTTGATAGCAATACCTGCGAGACGGGCCAGGCTGCTAATTTTGTCAGTCTCGTCGCTCGTAGGCGCGCGCGATTCATCAACATAAACGTCGAGGGAGCCAATGATCCGGCCGGCGGCCCCATGGATCAGAAAGGACCATGCCGACTCGATGCCGTGTTTCTTCGCTACCCGGCGCTTGCCCTCCCAGGCAGAGTCCGTCTTGATGTGCGTAGTGACGCAGTCCTTGTTGTGATAAACGGCGGAGCCGCAGGTAAGGCTGTCGGAGCCCACTCTCACGAAGTCCAGGCACAACTTGAACTTTTCATCCAGACTGGGGGCCTGATCGACAGAGAGCATTTGATTCTTTACATCGAGGAGCATGATCGCGGCTTTGAAATTACCGCCAAGCTTTTCGACAAACCGGCATATTGCGCGCAACGTCCGGTCATGAGGTGTACTCGCGGCAATCATTTCCAGTACCTTGTTTTGTGCATACAACGACGCTTCTTCGTGCTTGCGTTCCGCGATGTCGGTAATACTGACACGGATCAGGCGTTGGTCATCGGACGGCATGAGACTGAAACGCACTTCGCATGGAATGTTCTTGCCCGTCGAATCCTGATGCATCCATTCGAATGTTGGATGTTCCCCACCCAGTGCCCGGTCGACAAAGCCACGACGCACGCCAAATGACGGCGTACCGTCGGGCTGCGTCTTGGGACTTATGGCTTCCGGGCCAACCATCAGCAATCGGGCGCGAGGCAAATTGAATAAGGTACAGGCTTTCTCATTCGCATCGGTAAAACGATTATCGTCTACGTCGAAAACAACGATTGCCTCGGGCGCATTTTCTACCAGCGCGCGATATCGCGCTTCGTTTTCACGCAGGGCGCTTGCCGCTTCGTTGCGATCCGTAACGTCACGCAGACTGATTACGAACACATCCTCGCCGGCCGTTTCCAGGCGACTGGCATTAATCTCCGCGACAAAACCCTCGCCGTCGGCGCGCAAGGCATCGACTTCGCCATCCGCAAGCTCAATATTCGTGTCGTCGATATTCGACACATAGGGCTCGAGAAAATCGGCGACTGGCTGATTCTTCGCGCCAGGCAGCAAGATAGAAATACTCGAACCGATGAGCTCGTCTTTCGTCAACTTGAAGTAGCGCGTACAGATTCTGTTGCAATTTCGAATGACGCCGTCACTGTCAACAGCTAACAGCGCCTCGGTGACGCTGTCGAATATGGCTTCGACGGGGCCGGCTGTGACCGCATGCGTTCCAGTCTGGACCAACTGCGTGATGGTCGCTTCCATCCTGTCATAATGCTGGTCGATCAAGGAGAGGAGTTCGATGAAGTCAGGCTTCGTTATTCCGGACGCCTTGGTGGCAATCCTTATTCTGTCGCGTAAATCCTTGTGCATTGACCAGCTCGTCCCGCAGCATGGTCAAATACTTTAGTCAAATATCCCGTCGCGAACTGTGACGTGGATTCAATTTTCAGAAAAAAATTGGGAATTTTTTCCCATTTTTGTAGGAGCGCGCCCTGCGCGCGACCCGATCGAAACGCCCTGCGCCACCCCGTAGGAGCGCGCCCTGCGCGCGAAACGAAGCTGCAGCCGTCAGGCTGCCAAAGCGTCAATCGTTACTCAACACCCGCACGGCCTCACCATTCTCATCCAGCTGCACCTCGCCGTGCTCCTGCAATTTGCGAGTACCGCTACCGACCTGGATCGGAATGGCGGTAACTGTTGACATGGTTCCATCCTCAGTCTCGAACGACGCGCTCACGTTGAGGTACAGGCGCCCTTCCCTTTGCGGAATAACCGTGACCTGCTGTCTGAAGGCAGTTTCATTTGCAGCGGGTTCCAGGCGAACGCTCGCCGGCTGCGATTCTGCCATCATCATCGATGAGGCATCGTTAATGCGGAACTCAAGCTGGACTGGACGCGATCCCAACAGCGACGCAACGCGCAGATCCACCGTGACCGGACTACCGACAATCGGCGTACCGATGATGCGGTACCTGATTCTAAACGGCGAGGCGGGATTCACGACTTTTGTGCCGTCGTATTCGTCCTTACTCGGTTTGAAACTCACCGCGGGAGCCGGGGACGCTGTATCCAGCGTTTCGACTTCCTGATCGGCCGCGGCCGGTTCACTTTCTTCGCCGCCACAAGCCGTCAGAGCAAAAATCGCAGTAGCAATTATTGCCATATTCATAAAGGATTTCGCTGGGGTCATTTCTTTCACCAATTCTCTAGCCATGGTCATGGGCTCATTGAAACGTTAAAACATACTTGTTCAGGAAAGTCGCTGGAAGCAGCCTCGTCTATGTATCGCCATTCCTGCAACTCGACGACATAGGAACCGGCAGACAGTGACGCGGTCGTGAATGTCTCAGTATCATCGACGCCGCTGTTGCCAAAGGCCACCAGCTGGCCGCTGCGCCAGATATACATGTCCGGGTCGCTGCGATCGCGAATGACGTCCGGTGGCGGTGGCGGCGGGTCCGTCGTGGGTGGCGGAACAGGATTTGCCGTGATCGTTACGGTGTAGGTCGACGCACTTGTGGTCGTGAATTTGAGAAATCGGTATTCGGACAGCTTGTTGCCGTCACGACCTGAATCGAAATCGCTGTTGGCGCAGATACTGATTACCGTCCCGTCCGTCGGCAGGACCGTGTACACGGGCAATATATCCCGCACAGGATCTCCCGCTGGGGTAACTGCCGGAACTGTGGTCTGGCCGTCGCCATAAATATTTAAGGAAACAAGGTCGACGTTTTCACGGGATAATTGAGAATCGACGAACGGCAGATCGGCAACAGACACACTGTTGCGTAGCTCAGTTGCAAACGAGAACAACGTCGTAAACGCCTCGGTCGTACGCTGCGGTCCGGTCATCACGTCATATATCGGTCCAAATCCGATGGAGCCGTTGTCGGTACCATCAACGTTCGTATCCCAGAGATCATTAATTAGAGTGGCAACGGACATTTCGTTATAGAAGCCTTGATTGCCACGGTTCTCGTTCTCCGTATCAAGGCCGAAGCCACCGGATTCCATTGGAAAACTGGTATTGCAGGCCTGCGGGTCTTCAAGCGCGATAGCGGCCAGCGCCGTTGCGAATCCTTCACCAAACGCTAGCCTCGGATCCAGGGACTGGCCGATCGTATGGGGGCCGCCGATCGAGTCCGACCTCGAGAAATTGTCTTCGAAGTAGTGGCCCCATTCGTGAATCACAACGTGATCGTCAAACTCCTCCGTGTCGACGTTCGCGTCGCCGAGCAGGAAGATTGCATCAATGCCGCCGTTGTAGAACGATGTGCCAAGTTCTCCGTTATCAACGTCTGTCGGAGTATCTTCGGTTCGTGTGTTGTTCACGCTCCAAAATACATCCAGCGGCGGGAATGTCGCTGTTGGGTCCACGGCCGTAATCATTTCCATGCCGTCCATGATCGCATCGAGAATCGCGAACGGCGCAGCCTGCCGATCAGCAGTGTAGGAACTCCCGCCCCAGCCCGTCGTCGCCGTGAAATCGGCATCCGTAATGTGATTGATGCCGGTATTGAACGGCGGGAAATCCACAACATAGAGCGGCCGCTGGTTCAACGGAGGAATGGGCGGATCGATGTCAACATTGTCACGCACTTCAACATCCCAGGCGGCCGGGCCCGAACTCTGCAACTCGGCGCGTACACGAATCAGCACATCCAGACTGGCGGCGACATTACTGAACGAATAGCTGCCATCGCTGCCCGACACGGTAGTGTCCAGCAAGTTATTTGAAGTGTCGAACAGCTGCACTGTCACACCACGGATCGGGCGAAGTTCCGGGTTATCAAGATTCAGACCACGGCAATTATTTCTTGGCAACGCAAACTCAAATGAAACAACACCCGCCACCGTCACTGCGCTCAGCGCTTCCTGCACCGTGATATCAACCGTGTCCATCGCGTTATCGGTACCGTCATCGACGGTCAGTTGAAAAGTCAGTACTTCCGGCGTTGTGACGTCGGGTGACGTAAAACTGGGTTGCGCAATAGTCGGATCCGATAACGCGACATTAGTCCCTCCCGTTTGCAGCCACGCATAAGTCAGCATGTCGCCGTCGGCATCAAACGATGCGCTGCCATCGAGATCGACATTGGATAACTCGGCCACTACCTGGTCGCCACCGGCATTGGATGTCGGTGGACTATTGGCGCCTAAGCCCACGTCATTGACCGTGATGTCGACGGTATCGGTATTCGTCAGCGCACCATCACTGACCGAGAGTTGAAATGTCAGCGTCTCGGGCGTATTTGCTGCCAGCACGTCCGGTGCGTCGAAACCGGCCTGCTCCATTGTGGCATTGGCGATCGTCACCATGGTGCCAGCGGTCTGGGTCCAGGCGTAGGTCAGCGTTGTGCCAGCATCCGGGTCCGATGAGGCACTGCCATCGAGGGTGACCGCCGCAAATTCATCGACGGACTGAGGGGCTACGGCACTCGCAATCGGCGCCCGATTGCTTGTCCCGCCGTTTCCAGATCCGCCACTGCTGCATGCTGCAAGGGACAACATCGCTGCGAGGACAACCGCCGTATTCCATTGCTTGACTGGATTCATACTTGTCATCGTCGTACCCAACACCGTTTTCATTCTACCTGTACTTGATGAACACGAACATAAGCTGCGATCCAAATCCGTATTCAATACGCAAGTATTGTTAAACTTTGTCTCCTTATAAAGCTGGCGGTTCACAATTCCTGCTCTGATCCACGGGTCAGAAAAAAACCTGATGAAAAACAACAAGATATTAGTGACGGGCGGAGCCGGATATATCGGCAGCCACGTTGTGCGCCAACTCGGACAGGCGGGTGAAGACGTCATAACGCTCGATAACCTGTGCACGGGCTTTGCGGCAGCCGTGACCGCGGGCGAATTCGTCATTGGCGACACGGGCGATGCAGGTCTTCTGGAGAAAATATTCAGCGACAATGACATCGACACCGTGATGCATTTTGCCGCCCACACGATCGTCCCGGAGTCGGTCGCCGACCCCCTCAAGTACTACCGGAATAACACGGCATCGAGTCGCACGTTACTTGAGGCTTGTTCGAAACACGGCGTGCAGAACTTCGTGTTCTCGTCGACAGCCGCGGTTTATGGCATGCCCGACGGCGGCAGAGCGTCGGAGGAGTCTGCAACCCAACCGATCAATCCCTACGGCACCTCTAAACTCATGACGGAATGGATGCTGCGTGACCTGTCTGCGGCCGGCGGCCCCCGCTATATTGCGCTGCGATATTTTAACGTGGCGGGCTGCGAGCCCACGGGCACGATCGGTCAGTCCACGCCCAAAGCCACCTTGCTCGTCAAAGTAGCGTGCGAAGCCGCAACAGGAATTCGTCCGGGCGTGTCCATTTATGGAACCGATTACTCCACGCCCGACGGGACCGGGCTGCGCGACTACATTCATGTCGAGGATCTTGCCACGGCTCACCTGGATGCGCTGGCCTATTTGCGAAATGGCGGCGAGTCTGCGGTGCTTAACTGCGGCTACGGTCATGGCTACAGTGTTCGAGAAGTGCTGGCTGCGGTCGAAAAGGCCAGCGGCAAGAAACTGAAGATTGCCGAGAAACCGCGCCGCGCCGGTGATCCGCCGGAACTCATCGCTGTTGCTGATCGCGTTCGCGAGGTTCTGGGCTGGACACCTAAATTCGATGACCTCGACATCATTGTGCAAACGAGCCTGGATTGGGAGCGCAAGATCGCAGCCCGCGACCCCAGCGCTTATTGGGCTTCCTGAGGAGTGTTGCCGGCGAGCCGGTGCTAAACTTTCGTTATGAACTTTCCCCGCCCAAGATCGCTTAACGGACTGATTCTGGTCGGCTTCGGGCTGGTCGCCCTGCCGCTTTTGATCGCTGTGATCTGGGCGCTCGTTAATCTCGACCGTGTTGCCGAACAAAGTGAGCAGCTCGTGTTCACAGGTGCCATTGCCGCCGAGAGCAATCGGCGTATCAACGAGCAACTCAGCTCGCTCGAACGCGTCGCCCGTCAATACCAGGTATTGAAAAATCCGGACAGCCTGCAGCTCATGACCCAGGACTTGCAGTCTTTCGAAGCATTACTTCGCGACATGGCGCCCCTCGTTGCGGAAGTCGGCGCGATCGAACTCGCCACATCGTTAGGTGTGGAGGCACACAAAATTATCGGGGCGCTATCGAATACCGCGGCAAGTGATGAGGAGCTCATCGCCGCGATCGCTCTGTTCGCACCAATGCGTCAACGCATAACGAGTCTGACCGACGCCCTCACAGCGCACGTCGATACGAAGCTGTCCGCGCTGCAGGAAACGGCGCGTAACGCGCAGAGAGTTTCTGCCTGGCAGGTTGCCGCGCTGGTTCCGGGCACGTTTATCCTGGTTGTTATTTTCACTTTGTTGGTGGCACGGCCTATCCGTCAGATTGATCAGGCCATCGGCTTGCTGGGCGAGAGCGGTTTTTCGAAGCCGATCAAGATCAAGGGCCCGACCGACTTGCAGCGACTCGGACGCCAGCTGGAATGGCTGCGACTGCGATTGCTTGAGCTGGCGCAGGAGAAGAACAAGTTCCTTCGGCACATGTCGCATGAACTGAAGACACCGCTCGCCAATATTCGTGAGGGCACCGAATTATTGCTCGATGGCTCGGTCGGTGAACTCGACAACCCGCAGCGTGAAGTGACGGATATCCTGCGCATGAACGGACTAAAACTTCAGCAGCTCATTGAAAACCTGCTGAGCTTCAGCGCCTGGCAGGCCAAAAGCGAGATTCTGACGTTGACCGACTTCGAAATGCGCAAACAGGTCATTTCGGTCGCCAAAGCCCAACGATTGGCGTTAAAAGCGGCAAATATCCAGCTAAAACTGGAAGTCGATGACATTATTGTGAACGCGGATCAAGATAAAATCCGCATCGTGCTTGATAATCTCCTGTCAAATGCGATCAAGTTCACACCGCGAGGCGGTTTGATTACGATCAGGGCCAGTCGAACACGCAGGAGTTTTGTACTGGAGTTCGGTGACTCGGGACCCGGCATTCCCGACGACGAAAGCCCGAGAATTTTTGAAGCGTTTTTCCAGGGCAGTCGCGAACAAGGTGGTCAGGTGGGTGGTACGGGTATTGGATTATCGGTGGTACTGGAGTGTATTCAGGCACACGACGGTTCAGTGGAACTGATCGACTCGGATGAATTTCCGGGCGCGCATTTCAGAATTCACATTCCGCAGGAGCGTGACGCGGGACAAACTAAACTGGCAGCACATGGATAAGGAACAGCTGACAATGAGAGCGCAGAAGATTGCGGTGACGGTGCTGGTCACGGCAATGTTGTCTGGTTGTGGGCAAACGGCCAACTGGATCAGGGACCGGTTTTCGTCGGGTTCCGACAAGTCTGAGTTTATTGGCGCCCAGGAAATCGATGAATACGTCCTGGAACTGGCGCGGATCGCCGGTGGCGATCCCGCGGCACAAGCGGAAATATATGCAGATGCCTCTGCAGCAGCCAAGCTGACACCGCGGCCGTCGACAAAACTGCGGCTGGGACTCGTACTTGCGATTCCGGGTCACCCAGGATCCGACCCGGTGCGGGCACAAAGTATTTTGCGTGAAGTGCTGTCCCAAACGATTCTCTTAACCCCGGCCGAGATATCACTGGCGACGATTCATCTCAACAGTGTTGAGCGGCAAATCGTTGCCGACGCCGAGGCGCGTCGACTGCGTGCCTCATCCTCCCGCGCGGCGCAGACGCAGGAACGAGCAGTCAACCAGCGCTTGAGCACTGTGGAAGCCGAGAACCGTCAGTTGCGACGCGACCTCGAGGAAGCCGAGCAGAAACTCGAGGCTATCACCACCATCGAGCGCTCCATTCTCGAACAAGACTAGCTGTGGAAGGCGGCTACCCCAGGGGCACTTGGCTTGCTGGCTACCCCAATACCCCTTAACCTGTGCGCATCAACCGATCCGTGCGACAAAATCCAATGGTAAACATGCGCTCTCAGGCCGAAGGCAAGATCCTGCTCGTTGATGACGACCCGGGACTCCTGCGCCTTTTGAGTATCCGGCTGCGGGCCGAAGGCTACGACGTCGAGGCTGTCGGATCTGCACACAAAGCGCTCGGCGTTTTGCACCGCTTTCGCCCGGATCTGGTCATTACCGACCTGCGCATGGACAAAATGGATGGCATCGGTCTTCTCAGGGAGTTGCAGACGCGCTCCCCGGGTTTGCGCGTCGTCATCATTACGGCGCACGGTACGATTCCGGACGCTGTGACCGCAACGCAACATGGCGCGTTTGGCTTCCTGACGAAGCCAATCGACAAAGACGAGCTGATGTCGATGGTCGACCGCGCGTTGAAGGTCTCGGGCACTGTCGAGGTACACGAGGACTGGGGCGCCGAGATCATCACACGCAATCCGGTGATGAAAGAAGTAATGCAGCAGACCAAAATGGTTGCGGCGACAGATGCCCGTGTCCTGATTACGGGCGAAAGCGGCACCGGCAAGGAATTGATCGCAAAAGCGATTCACAACGCGAGTGAGCGACG
>JADFHE010000012.1:60329-61694 GCA_022567295.1 Pseudomonadota bacterium
CGTGATGAAAGAAGTAATGCAGCAGACCAAAATGGTTGCGGCGACAGATGCCCGTGTCCTGATTACGGGCGAAAGCGGCACCGGCAAGGAATTGATCGCAAAAGCGATTCACAACGCGAGTGAGCGACGTAACCAACCGTTTGTGGCGATCAACTGCAGTGCGATGGCCGAGAACCTGCTCGAGTCTGAGCTCTTCGGCCATCAGAAAGGGGCTTTCACGGGGGCCACTCGAACTCACGACGGCCTGTTCCAGTCGGCCGAAGGCGGTACGTTGATGCTCGACGAAATTGGCGACATGCCAGTGCGGCTGCAGGTCAAGTTGCTACGTGTGTTGCAGGAGAACCAGGTGCGCCCGGTGGGCAGTACCGCGGCGCGCAATATAGACGTACGAGTGATTTCTTCGACGCACCGCGATCTGCAGGACCTCATGCGGCAAGGTCGATTCCGGGAGGATCTCTACTATCGACTCAACGTCGTGAACATCAAATTGCCGACCCTGGACGACCGGCGAGAAGATATTCCGCTGCTGGTTGGACACTTCCTGCAACACATCTCGCGTGAATCGGACCAGGAAAGAAAGGTGTACGCGCCTGAGGCAGTGGAAATGCTGGTCACAGCAGAGTGGCCCGGCAATATTCGGCAGCTCTACAACGTCGTGCGCCAGAATGTCGCGCTATCGCGCTCGCCTGTGATCAGTGGTGAACTCGTACTGAAGTCCCTGGGTGAACAGGCCGGCAAACTGGCATCGTTTTCGGATGCTCGCGATGAATTCACACGCAATTACCTGTCACAGATTCTGCAGATAACGATGGGTAATGTGAGTCAGGCTGCCCGCCTGGCGCAACGCAATCGAACGGACTTCTATAAGCTGCTGGCCCGCCACGACCTGGACCCGGGCGTCTTCAAAACCCGGTAGCATCCCGCAGGATCGCGCCCTGCGCGCGACCCAATTCCCGTACGAGCGCGCCCTGCGCGCGACCCAATTCCCGTACGAGCGCGCCCTGCGCGCGACCCAATTCCCGTACGAGCGCGCCCTGCGCGCGAATCTATTCGTTCCCGTCACTTATGCCATCGGACCTATTGTGCCGCACTCGGCAGGATTGCCTGCATGAAAGGCTATTCACAGCTGCGCAAGGGGAGATGCAGCATCCCGAATCAGATCTACCATATATCGACCACGACCCATGAGTGGCAGCCTCTGTTTCAAAATTTCCAATGCGGTCGCGCCGTCGTTGACTGTATTCGCCATGAGCACGATTCCGGGCACGTTGAATCCCTGGCATTTGTTGTAATGCCGGACCACCTTCATTGGCTATTTTCGCTGACAGGGTCCCGTCCGCTCTCCGTATGCATCAACAACGTGAA
>JADFHE010000012.1:61793-73932 GCA_022567295.1 Pseudomonadota bacterium
ATCTTACTCTGCAAAGAAGATCAACCGAATTCTTGGTCGTCACGGGCAAGTATGGCAGGTGGGTTTCTACGATCGCGCCATTCGTAAGGAGGAAGACCTGGAAGCCATTGCTCGCTACATAATTGTAAACCCGTTGCGTGCGGGACTAACAGATTCTGTGCGCAGGTACTCTCTTTGGGATTCGAAATGGTTGTGAGCGCGTCGGCCGCAGCGCGGCCTCCTACGGGACAGCATCGGCCGCAGGGCGGCCTCCTACCGGGACATCGTCGGCCGCAGGGCGGCCTCCTACGGGGCGGCTTTCTTCGAGTACGAGTCGGCGCTCAAGCCGTACTTGTTCAGCAGGTCGTACAACGTTGGTCGTGTGATTCCGAGCATCTCCGCCGCTTTGGATATGTTTCCGAAGCACTTGGTGAGCACCACGCGAATCGCCTTCGACTCCGCACGCTGACGAACCTCGCGAAGATTGAGTGACTCTGCGTCGCCATCGCCGCTGGCAATGCCGAGGTCCGCGGCCGTGACCATCTTGCCCTCGGCCATGATGACCGCACCTTTGATCTTGTTCTCGAGTTCGCGAACGTTACCGGGCCACGCGTAGGCCTCGATAGCAAGGACGGCGTCGTCAGAGAAGCCATTGATCGCCCGTTTCTGTTTCTCACAATACTCAAGCAGAAACGTGCGCGCGAGAATCAGACGGCCCTCTTCTCGATCGCGGAACGGCGGAATGTTGATCGTAATTTCGCTGACGCGGTAGTACAGGTCTTCGCGAAACAACCCTTCCTTGATCAGACTTTCCGGGTTCTGGTTAGTCGCACTGATGACACGTACATCAACCGGAATCTCCTGGCGCCCACCGACACGCTCAATGACGCGCTCCTGCAGGAAGCGCAACATCTTCGCCTGCAACGAAATTGGCATGTCGCCGATTTCATCGAGGAACAGCGTGCCGCCACTGGCCATTTCGACTTTACCGATCGACTGCTTGTGCGCGCCCGTGAACGATCCCTTTTCGTGTCCGAACAACTCGGACTCGAGAAGGTTTTCAGGAATAGCGGCACAGTTGATCGCAACGAAATTTTGATCGGCGCGCGAACTTAGCTTATGCAAAGCGCGCGCGAGTAATTCTTTACCGGTGCCGCTTTCGCCGAGCAACAATGTCGTTACGTCAGTCGGTGCAACCTTTTCGATCATGCGGCACACGGCAAGCATGCCTTCGCTTGCGGCGATGATGCCGTCGAGCGGCGATTCGTTGACCTGGCTCTGCAGGCGACGATTCTCACCCTCAAGCTCGGAGATATTGAACGCTCGATCGACGAGTAATTTCAGCGTATTGGTGTCAACCGGTTTTTCATAAAAGTCATACGCTCCTTGCGCGACCGCAGTCAGCGCGTTTTCCTGATCGCCGTTGCCGGTCACGACAATGACTTTCGTATGTGGCGCGAGCTTCAGCGTCTCGGCAAGTGTCGCCAGCCCTTCTTCGACGCCTTCCGGTTTCGGCGGCAAACCAAGGTCCTGCAGAACCACGGCGGGCTCGTGGCGGCGGAGTTCGGCGATCGCGGCCTCACGATTTTCGGCCGTGTACACGTCATAGCCCTCAAAACACCACTTGAGCTGCTTCAGGAGACCGGGGTCGTCCTCAACGATTAAAAGTTTCCTGGCTTGCTCGCTCATAAACTCAACTGTAGAAGTACCCAAAGGACATAAAGCCGCGGCAGAGCGTCATGGTGCCATGAAGTTCGTCGAGTTGGCAGTATCGGGTTCACACAGGCAAGACTGCTACCGGCATAAGAATTAAATGCAGTTGCGAATCATTCTCATTTCGATTAAGGTTGCACGATCTTCAAGGTAACAATGACTTACACACGATGACACCCACCTTTTTGCGCCGCGCAGGGACGTCTGCCGCGTTTTTGCTCTTACCCGTATTTGTCCTCGCACAGGACGTTACGAAAGACCTCGAAGAGATTGATACAGTTACGATTATTGGCAATCGCAGCGACCTTGCCGACGTGCCGGGATCCGCCCATATCGTCAACGCCCAGGAACTCGCGGAGTTTGCCCAGTCCGACGTGTTGCGTGTCTTACGCTCTGTTCCGGGCGTTTACGTCCAGGAAGAAGAAGGATTTGGCCTCCGGCCGAACATCGGCATTCGCGGCTCCGGGCTGGATCGAAGTTCCCGCATAGCCCTGCTCGAGGATGGCGTACTAATCGCACCGGCCCCGTATGCCGCAGCGTCGGCGTATTACTTTCCTATGCAGCGGCGCATGAGCGCGATCGAAGTTTTGAAAGGTCCTGCATCGATTGCGGTTGGACCGCGCACGACCGGTGGCGCACTGAATATGATCTCAACGCCAATCCCTGACGCGATGGGCGCGACCGCCGATTTGCGCCTTGGCGATCACAGCACATTGGATGCACATATCAATGTCGGTAATAGTCATACAGGCAATGGCGGCGAGCGCTTCAGCTGGTTGCTGGAAACCGTGCAAGCGAAGAGTGACGGCTTCAAATCGATCGAAGGACCCGTAGGCGGGCATACCGGTTTCAACGTCAAAGACTACGTTGCCAAGTTTCAACTCGACAACGCTTCGACGAGTGCGGTGTATCAAAGCCTGCGCGTAAAGCTTGGTTACACAGATCAGTTTTCGAATGAAACCTACCTCGGCCTGACCGACGCAGATTTTGCCGTCAGTCCGTACCACCGTTACGCCGCATCAGCGAACGATATTTTCCAGAGTGAGCACGAGCAATACCAGGCAACTTACGTTATTGACGCCGATAAGAACTGGCGTGGCGAAGTAACAGTTTATCGCAACAACTTTGCACGCAACTGGTACAAGGTACAGTCGGTCGGCGGTGAGAGTTCGAGCGATGTGTTGGCCGACCCGATCACTTATGCCACCGAGTACGGCTATCTGACCGGAGCGACGAGCCCGGACGACGCGATCCAGATTCGGGCGAACATCCGCAGCTATTACTCGCAGGGCGTGCAAGCCAAGATTGAATGGGACCTCGGTTTTGGCGAGACGGACATCTCGCTGAGTACGGGCATCCGCGTACACGAAGACGAGGAAGATCGCTTCCAGCATCAGGACGGCTATCGCATGGCAGACGGCGTGCTGATTCTAACGACCGCTGCAGCCGCCGGAACGAAGACGAATCGTATCTCGGACGCGCAGGTAACGTCGTATTTCGTGGATTCCCAGATTCGCCGTGGCCGTTGGATTTTTACTCCGGGAGTACGCTTCGAAGACATCGACCTGGCGCGCTACGACTATTCGACAGCGGACCCCAACCGGACGTCGGGCCCAACTCAGATTCGCACCAACTCGATACAGGTTGTGATCCCGGGTGCCGGTGTCCTGTACCGCCTGAATGAGCAATGGCGTGTATTGGCTGGCCTGCACAAGGGCTTCAACCCACCCGGTCCGGGCAGTTCGGCGAAGGAAGAGTCGAGCGTGAACTTCGAGGCCGGCGTTCGATACCACAGCGCTGGGCTGCGCTTCGAATCGATTTACTTCCGGAATGACTATGACAATCTTGTCGGCACAGTCACGGACTCGACCGGTGGTGGCGGTCAGATTGGTGATCAGTTCGACGGTGGCGAAGTCATTGTCAGCGGACTGGAGCTGAGCACGAATTACAATTTCGGAATGGGTTCATTCGATATCCCGGTTGACCTGAAATACACGTGGACAAACGAAGCGGAATTCAAGAATGCGTTTGACTCCAGTTTCGATCCTTGGGGACGAGTGGAGATCGGCGATGCCCTCCCCTACATACCCGAACACCAGCTGCGCGTGAGTGCCGGATTGCAGGGTGACCGCTTCCGCGTAAACGTAGCGGCGAACTACGTCGGCAAGATGCGTACGAGGGCCGGACAAGGCGCGTACGACCCTGCGGATACCATCCAGTCACATGTTGTGTGGGACGCGATCGCGACCTGGAATTTTAGCGAGCATCTGTCGACCTACATCAAGATCGACAACCTGTTCGATGAGACCTACATAGTGGCGCGCCGCCCGGCGGGTGTGCGGCCGGGGCTGCCGAGAACGGCCTACGTGGGGCTGACGTTCCGACTGTAGGCGCATGAAGTATTTCGTGATGCTCGTTGCCCTGTTCGCGCTGCCAGCGGCCATCGCTGCCGAATTCTCCGGCTACCTGGTATTGACATCGGATTACGTCAAGCGCGGTGTTTCGCAAAGCGATAGTGACGCGGCACTGCAGCTTGGCGGCGATGTCTTCTTCGACTCGGGTTGGTTTCTGGGTGCCTGGGGTTCGACGATCGATATCTCGAGCGGCCCTACCCGGCATCGTGACCGTGAGGTCAACCTTTACGTCGGTTACGCCTACGACGTATCCGATCTCTGGCGAGTGTCTGCGTATGCTGTGTCGTATGAGTACCCGCGGCAGACCGGCAGTGTCAATTACGACCATGTCGAATACTCGATAACCGCGAATTTCGACGATCGTATCTGGGTTGACTACTCGCACTCCCCCGATCTTTACAACACCAAACGAAGCTCAGACAACCTGGAACTTTTTGCCGAGCTGCCGTTGAGAAATAACTGGAGTATCGGTTTCGGTGCCGGCTACTACGATGTATCCGATCTGGTTGGCATTGGTTACGGCTATTGGCAGCTCGGCATTACCGGAAGTTTCAAATACGCCGACATTGATTTTCGGTATCACGATACCAATCGCTCGGTCCCTTTCATCAGTACAGACGATCGTTCGCGAGCGCGGGTCGCCGTCACGATCGAAATTCCGTTCTAGAAGAGTTCTTTGTTAATGCTTGCAGGCGAAATCCGGGTCGGAAAACTTCAATACTTCGCAAGCATTGACTGAGTAGCGTAACGACTGACTATTTTGCGACTGCAGCAGGATATTGCGCACCGATTGCGGCGACTGATCGGGCGACACCGCGAGCAACAGTGCGATCACGCCGCTGACGTGTGCTGCCGCGAGCGAACTTCCCGAACGGAAATCGTACTGATCGTCAGGAATGGCCACCATGATCTCATCCCCGGGGGCAAACAATTGACTGTTGCCATCGCCCGTTCCCTCGGCTGCATTACTTCGTCCTATGCCAATGACGCCCGTCATACTGGACGGAAACTCGTTTCGCGGCTCGATTTCCGACGGACTCGCCGCCACCACGATGACGCCCGCCTCAAGCAACTTTTCAAGCAAGCGCCCAACGAGCGTGTCCTGCGGCCCGGTCAGGCTGAGATTCAGTATCTGCGGCGGATCATCAAGCACTCGATCCAGCGCTTTGGACAGCGAAAAACTGTCGCAGACGACGGCATCCCTCTGAGCGGCACGCCAACACGAAACGAAAACGTCCAGGGTCGCTTCTGGGGCCACACCGACGATTCCTAGGGCATTGTTTGAACGGGCGCCAATAATGCTCGCAACGGCAGTGCCGTGATCGGTATCGACAAGCTCACGTGCGCTGGAGAACACTTCGATGTTGCGGATCCGGCCTTGCAAATCCTCGTGGTCAACGTCGGCGTGACTGTCAACTATCGCGATACGCACCCCCGCGCCAAGCGTCATACGATGCGCCGCCGTGATGTCCAGCACCTCAAGCCCGTACTGCATGCTGGCGTACGGGTCGTTGTAGCCATAGTTCTCGGCGGTCCGGGTCTCGAATTGCTGCAGCAATTGCACGGATTCAACGCGCTCGTCGGCGTTCAATGTTGCAACCAACTCGTCACGATCGACGCCCTCCGGCACCCTGTAGACGAAACAATAAACGGACAGTGACCGCATTGGCCAACGCGCAATCCGGGTAAGCTTGTGCTCACGGGCCACGGCCGCTGAGGCGCGACGCACTTTTCCGGTGATTGCGTAACGCTTGCGGAATTTGTACGGCGCGCCGACGCCGCCACTATTGGCACTGGCACCGGTATTGTCGAACATCACCAGAATGTCCCGACTTGCATCCGTTGCCGCCGACGCAGCGATTGCCGCGGCCGGCACTACGGCAAGTATCGACGCTGCGACCAGTACACGAAACAACACCGGATTCACCGCACCGGCAGCTGCAGCGCTACGATCTCTGCCGACGTAATTTCGCGTCGGGATTGAATCTCAGCGGCGTACTGCTCCAGTTCATGCAGCGACTTCGGCGGCAGGCGAACGACAATTTTGAAATGCACCTGGTTTGCATCCACGATGGAATTGCTGCCACCAATATCCTCGATGATTGACTGACGATCATCTACCGACACGTCTGCGGCAAAGCGAAGCTCCAGGACATAGTCCATGGTGTCGAGGCGCCCGGATGTCGTGGCGACATCAAACTGCTGATTCGTATTCACTGTCGCGACACCTGGCCCGAGAGACCACACGGTCAGCAGTACGACAACTCCCATCGTCGCGGCAATGCTCCATCTCTGCCAGCGCATCCGGCGCGCGCTTTTAGTAGTGCCTTTCTTAGCGCCGTCAAGAATTTGCCGGGCAGTCGTCGCTGGCAATATGGGTATGGGCCCATCCTGCTGCACGGAATCCTGCATTTCCGTGCACATCGAGACAGCGTCGTGGCAATCGACACAAGTCTGCAAATGCGTTTGCACGCGTTCCCTATCGACAACACTCAGCGTGCCGTTGACGTACCACGGCAACAGCAATTCAATGTCAGCGTGGCTGGACGTGCTCGTCACATTATTCACTATCGTCCTCCAGGTACTCGCGCAGCTTACGCCGTGCGTGAAACATTCGCGTCTTGATTGTGTTGACTGGCGCACCCGTAGCCACAGCAGCCTCTTCACAGGTCAATCCCAGGTAATACACCAGCATTACCGTCAGGCGTTGCTTGGGTGGCAGTTTGTCGATACCGCGCCGCACCCAGTCCTCTCGTTCCAGGCGACTGTTCGAATCGCCATCGTCGGTGAAATCGTCGGCCATGGGCACCGTCGTGTATTTGCGTTTTCTTAGTTGCCGCAAGGCCTGCCGGTACGCAATGCCGAATATCCAGGTTGAGACTTTCGCGTCACCACGAAAAGTGTGCGCGCTTTGCCAAACGACCAGCAAAATGTCGTTGACGAGCTCGTCCGCGATTCGATACGACGCGGTCATGCGGAAAACGAAGCGAAACAGGCGCGGATGATAGAGCTTGAACATTTCGTCGAAAGCCTCGCGATCACGGTGTGCTATCCGCTCCAGGAGCTGCCGCTCCAGTCTGTCATCGCTCGCATTTCCATGGCCCGTGTTCAGTTTCATATTCGTAGGTGGCAGCAACCCCGCAGAAAGGTTCATTGCAGTTTGAACCTTTTCGCCACGTTCGACCACACACGGTAAACGACATCACAAATAACACGGTGGCAGGCCATGAAATTGCCAATTTCCCCAGCATTCAAACCCTTGATATTGGCCGTATTGCTCCCTGCCGCGCTCGCCGCTTGCGGCGGTGGCGGTGGCGGTGGCGGTGGCGGTGGCGGCACGATGCCACCAACGACATTTGGACCCAACTTTTCAGAGATCCAGAGCAATGTCTTTACACCGACTTGCGCGGTGTCCGGCTGCCACCAGGGCGCAGGCGCACCACAAGGACTAAGGCTGGACGCGACCAACAGTTATGGCTTGCTCGTCAATGTCGCGAGTACCGAAGTCCCGTCGATTTTGCGAGTGGCTCCCAGTGACCCAGACAACAGCTACATTATTCAAAAACTGGAAGGCACCGCGTCGGTCGGGGCGAGAATGCCGCTGAATCAGGGGGCGCTTTCGTCAACTGTGATCGCCACCATTCGCCAGTGGATAACAGACGGCGCGATCGATGACCGCGCCACCTCCGCAGACCCCATCCGCATGTCTTCATTGTCGCCGGTTCCGGGTAGCGCTTTAACCGCACCACCGGCGAGCATCATTGCGATGTTCGATCGAGAACTGGATGTGTCGACGGTCAACGCAAATACCTTCATTCTGGAGGGTAGCGGTGGCGACGGAACATTTGGCAATGCGAACGACGTAGCCATTACGGCGGCGTCGATATCCACCGCGGCGGGCGCTGCCCCGATGAGCGCCACGTTCGATCTAAGCGGGGTTGCATTGCCTGACGACACGTATCGGGTACGGCTGCTTGGGGATGGCGCCTCATTCATCATGGACATCGACGCGCAGGCGTTGGACGGCGAATTCTCGGGCACATTCCCGTCAGGGGACGGCGTTCAAGGTGGTGATTTTGAGGCAACGTTTACGCTAACGACCGCAACGGCCAGTCCCACCCTCGACTACATACAGGCCACTTTATTCGGGCCGACCTGTGCCGCAGCTGGATGCCATACCGGACCAACCGGTGGCGTTTTGCCCAGCGGCATGGATCTCAGCGATGCCAGCGCAAGCTTTGCGAGTCTGGTTGGAGTTTCCAGCATTCAACAGCCCGCGCTGTCGCGTGTTGCGGCGGGTGATCCAGACAATAGCTATCTCGTGCAGAAGATTGAGGGCACTGCCCCGGCCCCGAATAATTCAAGAATGCCGTTCGGACAGCCGGCCCTTGATCCGGCCGTTATTGACAATATTCGTCTTTGGATCAGCAACGGCGCAAATCAATGAGCAAATCATGGTTAGGGTTAGCAATGCCACTGCTGCTGATGTGCGACTCGGGGTTCGCGGAACCGTATCTGGCCGTGTCCAAGGGGCTGCAGTGTTCAGCCTGCCACAGCAGTGCAGCCGGCGGCGGCAAACGCAATGCGTACGGCAACGTGTACGGGCAGTCCGAGCTGCCAGCGACACGGATTGGCGACCAAAATAGCGAGTATTGGACCGGCGACCTCGGCAAATGGCTGTCAGTCGGCGGAGACTTGCGAGCCAGCTACACGAACACCGACACGCCGAACACGGCAACGTCATCGGAGTTCGAAGTCAATCGGGTGACGCTTTACATTGAGGCCCAACTGATTCCGGGGCGGCTCTCAGTCTACGTCGATCAGCAGGTCGCACCGAATGCCAGCGTCAATCGCGAAGCCTTTGTACGCGTAAAGAGCCCGAGCGGGAAGTTATTTTTTGCCGCCGGGCAGTTCTTCCTCCCGTATGGATTGCGCCTGCAGGACGATACGGCGTTCGTGCGCCAGGCGACCGGTATCAATTTCACGAATCCGGATCGCGGTGTTCAAGCCGGCTACGAATCTGGTCCCTGGTCGACCATCGCGTCAATAACGAACGGTAGCGGCGGTGGACCGGAAACGGGCACGGGCAAGCAATTCAGTGTCGTCAGTAGTTTCGTGCGATCGCGGTGGCGCGCAGGCTTCAGTGCGAATTTTAATGACGACGACGCGGGCGATCGCGAGATGATTGGCCTTTTTGCGGGCGTGAAGACGGGTCCCATCGTCTGGCTGGCAGAAATCGATCAGATTAGTGACGACATTTCGCCGGGTGTGACACAGGACGCGCTCGCAGGACTGGTTGAAGCGAACTGGATGCTCCGACAGGGTCACAACCTGAAGGTCAGCTACGACGTCCTTGACCCGAATGACGACGTATCCGGTGACCGGCAAGTGCGCTATAGCCTGATCTGGGAATACACGCCGATGCAATTTTTGCAGGGGCGTCTTGGGTTTCGAAGTTACGACGGAATCCCGGCGGTCGATGCACAGAACCGCGATGTCTTCTTCGCCGAGTTGCACGGCTACTTCTAAATGTAGGAGCGCGCCCTGCGCGCGACAAATATGGTCGGCCGCAGGGCGGCCTCCTACAAGGTGCCCGCGCAGGCGATAATTCCGCCATCCACGGGGATCACAACGCCCGACACATAGGCGCCCGCTTTCGAGGCCAGATAGATTGCAGCACCCGCCATGTCGGCAGGCTCGCCGATACGCTTCAACGGCACACCGTGCCGGATCTGCTCCCCCATCGTCTTCAGCGTGTGCTCCATCATCTTGCTCGGGAACGGGCCGGGGGCGATAGCGTTCGCCGTAATAAAGCGATCGGCCAGGTGTGACGCGAGCGTCCGGGTCAGGTGATGCATGGCCGCTTTCGACGGGCCATAGGAAAACGTTGGCAATGAATTCACGTTCAGGCCGTCAATGGAGCCGATATTAATAATGCGCGCCGGATCTTCAGCCGATGCCGACGCCTCCAGTAGCGGCAGCAACGCCTGCGTCAGGAAAAACGGCCCTTTGACATTGATGTCCATGACCTTGTCCCAGCCGCTTTCGGGGAACTCCTCCAGCGGCGCTCCCCAGGTGGCCCCCGCGTTATTGACGAGTATGTCGAGCTGGCTTTCGCGGCTCTTGAGTTCGGCCGCCAGCGTCTGAATGCCGTCCGAGGTCGACAGATCGGCCGGAATCGAGATGCACTCGCCCTGCTCCGACAAACGCCTGGCCGTCGCATCACATGCCTCGGCTTTTCGCGATGAGATGTACGTTTTCACGCCGTTCGCAACGTAGCCTTCGGCAATCATCTCGCCGATACCGCGTGATCCACCCGTCACCAGGGCGACCTTGCCGCTCACATCAAATAGATTTTTCATGCGCCGGAGTCTACCGTAGGGTCGCGCGCAGGGCGCGCTCCTACGGTAAACTGCTCCAAAATCAGAACAAGGGATTCCTATGCAACGCCTGAGTCTTTGCGCCGTGCTTTTGGCACTGGCCGCCACGCCTGTATTCGCCGCCGCTGACGAGGAGAAATCCGAACCCGGCTTCAATGAAGATACCTTTGAAGGTCTCGAGTTTCGCAGCATCGGCCCGGCATTCATGTCGGGGCGCATCGCGGACATCGCGATTCACCCGCAACGGCAAAGCACCTGGTACGTCGCTGTGGGTAGCGGCGGCGTCTGGAAAACCGTTAACCGCGGTACCACCTGGGAGGCGATCTTCGACGACGAGGACTCCTACTCCATCGGTTGCGTAACGATCGATCCGAACAACCCGAGCACCATCTGGGTTGGCACGGGCGAAAACGTCTCTGGACGGCACGTGGGCTACGGCTCGGGTGTCTTCCGCAGCCGTGATGGCGGGCAGAACTGGGACAAAATGGGCCTTGAGAACTCCCAGCACATCGGCATGATCCGCGTGGACCCGCGCGACTCCAACACGATCTTCGTTGCGGCCCAGGGGCCGCTGTGGTCAGGCGGTGGCGATCGTGGCCTTTACAAATCGACCGACGGCGGGCAGAACTGGCGCAAAGTGCTCGGTGACGGCCATGGCAATAGCGACGCGGATGACCAGTACACGGGCGTCTCGGAAGTCCACATGGACCCGCGCAACCCGGATGTCATGTACGCCGTGACCTGGCAGCGTTTGCGGAGCGTGGCCGTGCTCATGGACGGCGGGCCCGCAACCGGGATTCACAAGTCAGAGGATGGCGGCGAGACCTGGCGGGAGCTGACAGAAGGACTGCCCGAGGAGAACCGGGGCAAGACCGGCATCGCGATCTCGCCGCAGCATCCGGACGTAATCTACGCGACGATCGAGCTGGCGAACCGCGAAGGCGGCTTCTGGCGCTCGGCCGACGGCGGCGAGTCCTGGGAGAAGAAAAACGAGTACCTCTCCAGCGGCACCGGACCGCATTACTACCAGGAGATTTTCGCCAGCCCGCACCAGTTTGATCGTGTGTACCAGATGGACGTGCAGATGCACGTCACCAACGACGGTGGCGAGAACTTCATCGACCTGAGTCACGACAGCAAGCATTCCGATCATCACGCGATGGCGTTTGACCCGAACGACGAGGACTACCTGCTGGTTGGCGTCGATGGCGGCATTTACGAGTCCTACGACCTCGGCGAGTCCTGGCGTTACATCAGCAACCTGCCGCTCACGCAGTATTACAAAGTGGCGGTCGACTACTCCGAGCCGTTCTACAACGTCTATGGCGGTACCCAGGACAACAACAGCCAGGGCGGGCCGTCACGCACGATGGACGTCTCGGGCATTCATAACTCGGACTGGTTCGTGACCCTGTTTGCCGACGGCCATCAGTCGGCCGTTGATCCCAACAACCCGGACATCGTGTATGCCGAGTGGCAGCAGGGCAACCTGACCCGAGTCGATCGCAAGACCGGTGAAGTCGTCTACATCCGTCCGCAGGCAGCCGAGGGCGACGCGCCCGACCGCTACAACTGGGATTCGCCGATCCTGATCAGCCCGCACGACTCCAAAACGCTGTTCTTCGGGACACAGCGCGTCTGGAAGAGCAATGA
>JADFHE010000065.1 GCA_022567295.1 Pseudomonadota bacterium
CTCTTCACGGTTCAAACCCTCTGGTTTCGGACACTGTACGTCTTTTTCGTCATTCACCACGGAACTCGTGAGATCGTACATGCACGGGTCACCGCACATCCGAACTCGCAGTGGCTAGCTCAGCAAATCCTCGAAGCCTGCGGCCTATCCATAAAACCGCCCAGATTCCTGATCCATGACCGTGACAGCAGTTTCGGCACCGCTTTCAATCGACGCGTCGAATCGATGCGTATCAAGCAGGTCCATACACCGGTAATGGCGCCAAAGGCCAATGCAATCGCAGAACGCTGGGTGCGCAGCATCCGCAACGAATGCCTTGATCACCGTCTGATATTTGGCCATCAACACCTGCAACGAACAGCGAAAGAATACGTCGACTATTACAATCGGTGGCGACCTCATCGGAGTCTGGACCAGAAAGCGCCCTGTATAGTCCTTTGGCGATCACCGAAAGAATCATCAACCGGGAGACTCACCGCCACACCGATCCTGAGCGGGCTGCACCATGTCTATCAATGGGCAGCGTAGCGGTCCGGATAACGTTTTTGCGCCCTACAACGCACAATTCGTAACGAGTGTCTCGATCACAGGATCATATTTGGTCACCAACACTTGCAGCGAACAGTTGACGAATACGCCATCTACTACAATCGCTGGCGGCCTCATCGAAGTTTTGCCAGCGAGCGCCATGTCCGCATGTTGGGGAGTTGTCGACACGACCGACCAGGTATCTCATAGCAAATCCCGTCCTCGGCGGGCTGCATCATGTGCCCCAATGGTCTGCCTAGTAGCACCGATGGAGTTTTTACGCCCTACAGGCGGCTCGAATTGAAATTCGCACCGAACAGGCTTGAATTCTAATTGGCGCCCAACATCTTAGTTTGCACCAACTAAATTCTCCAGCGGGATATTGAGTCCATCATGCAGCTTTCGAACTTGGCTCATAGACAAGTTTCGCTTTCGATTCAAGACTTCCGACACTCTGTTGCGCCCGCCAAGAAACGGTTCCAACGCCTTACGATCAATTCCCATCTGTTCCATACGAAATAGTATCGCCTCTACCGGATCCGGGGACTCGATCGGAAAGTTGACGCGCTCATAGGCCTCCACTAACGTCGCAAGAACATCTAGTTCGTCGCCTTCTTCGGTACCAGGTTCCGCATCCATCAATGCATCGATACGCAACATCGCATTCTTGTAATCCTCTTCTGTCTTAATAGGATGAATAACCATCACACTTCCTCCGCATTAATTCGATCATATTCAGCGTGCGTCCCGACAAATCGAACATACCCAATTCGATATGGGTAATTGAACTTCACAATTAACCGGTACTTATTGCCAGCAATATTGAATACGATACGGTTGTCTCCGATTACACTTGCGTTTCGATACATTGCCTTGACTTGGTGAGGTGTCGCCCAGTCCGCCGATTTGACTTCCTGGAACCAAGCCTTCAATGGCTCCTCAGCATCCCCGTTTGTCTCCCAGAAGATTCGCAGGGTGCTGATGGCAATAATTCTCACAGCGACAATCTAGCATGTTCCCATATTGGGAACAAGTGGGTGTTTCACGAAGTTATAGAGGAAACGTACTGTCACAATTTTGTCACAGTGCGAACGTTATCCAACGTGACGTAACGTGATCAAACGTGATCAAAAAACATCTTATGTGAATGATTTAATTCGTGATATTCTGCAAGTTCTTGATTGCAAACGAGCGTGGCACTGTCTTCGGGAGGCAGGGGCCGGAGGTTCGCACCGAGACACGCGACATAACGGCGCAAAGCCGGTTTGGACGCCGAAGGCGCCCCGACGAGGCGACGAGCGGAGCGAGGAATCAACCACTACGACGGCCGGAGCCGTTTCCCGGCAAGAAATACCACGGTCGCTGAAACCGTTATGCAGTAAGGCATTCTCCGGTCGACCGCTGTCCCGCCAGGACAGCACTCATCGATTCAAGCCGGTCCAATCCATTTGACGCAGATCACAGATCGCAATACTGGGACTTGACTTGGAGTGAACTCTAAGTCGTAGACTTGATCATCCCTTCCGTTTTCAGGCATAGCGACAATTGATCACGACCAAAAACCAATTAGTTTTGAAAGAGACCGGCTTGACGTGGTTGACGCTCTTTACCAGGCTTGCCGCGTGCCTGTGGAGCGTATCCGTCTTGGCCCACGACCCCATATTTGGCATTGGCCCGCATGTAATTTTCAAAGGTGGCTTGGAAGTCGCGCCGGCAGCACATTTCGAGAAAGCCGGTGACCGGAATGCCACCAAGACCGGAATGGAAATCACCTACGGCATCACCGGAAACTGGGCTGCCGGAATGGAGTTGCCTTACATGGGTGTTGGTGACAGTTCATCGAGCGCCAGCGGCCGTGGCGACATCAAGCTATTCACGAAATACCGTTTTTGGCGCAACGACACCCTCGGGGCTCAGGAATCCGCAGCCGTGTTGCTCAAGGTCGATTTGGACACGGCAAAAGGGGGCACGAATCCAGCACTGGGGACGGGTACCACGGATACGATTCTCGGCCTGACATACGGATACGAGGGCCGCAAATGGTATCGCTGGTCAAGCATCCGGTACCGTCTCAATGGGACTAACGACCTCGGCTTGCAACGCGGGCAAAAGGTACTGTTCGATTTGGTCGGTGGCATACGCCTCAGACCAACCGGATATTTGGAACCGGATACAGTGTGGCTGTTGGAACTAAATGGTGAACACAGTGACCGTGCCAAACTGAACGGAACAAACCTTTTAGACTCAGGCGGCACGGCATGGTTTGTATCGCCAGGCGTTTTCTGGACGAAGCGAAATTTTGCAATTAAGGCCGGGGTTCAAATACCCATCGCCAGCAATCTAAATGGTGCTCAGGACAATTCGGATGTTCGAGCGAAACTCACGTTTGAATGGCATCTGTAAGCTGCCAGATGGTGGAACACCAGCCTATGGTCGCCGGCGGCTCACGTAACGTTGTTACTGTGCCACTGCCCGGGATTGAAGATCGGGAGATTTCAACATGAAGAACACAATCGCGCTGATGATCGCATTAGCAATGTCGAGCGCGTCTGCCCTGGCCGACGGAACCCAGTACCAGATGCGGGTGGATGGTCTGGCCTGCCCTTACTGCGCCTACGGCATTGAGAAAAATCTGAAGAAGATTGACGGCGTCGACAAAGTCGATGTCGACCTGAACAGTGGCTTAGTAACGGTGAACGTAGCCGAAGGCGTGACGCTCTTGGAAGCGCAGATGAGCAAGTTGATTTCAGACGCCGGATTCACTTTTCGCAGCATGTCCACGGTACCGCTGGCCGACACAGAAGCAGAATAAACATTGAAGCCCTGTGCAAAGATTGCCTGCGCGGACACATGCGGGATGGTATGGCGGCATGATTGTGGTACTGCTGCAATGTGCAAGCTTGAATTCGTACTAGCACACTTGATTCGAGGAAAATGGCGATCACAAAAAACGACGCAGATCTGAGACAGACAGGCCTGAGCTGGCTGACGTTGTTCGCAACCGGCGGCACACTAATCTGCTGCGCCCTACCCATTGAGTTCCGTAGCGTTCTGGGGCATCGGCTTTTTCGCTGCGTATTTGGCGTTACCGTTGCGGATGTTGTTGGACAGGTGAGGTGACCGTGAAACCGATCAAGGTCGAAGTATTCTCCTCCCCTGGCTGCAGTAAATGCGGGCAGATATTTGACGTATTGCAGACGGTAATTCAGGAGCTTGGATCAGAGCGTATCGAGTGGCGCGAAGTGAATGTTTTGGACGAACTGGATTACGCCGTCGAACTGGGTGTGTTGTCCATGCCGGCGATTGCCATCGATGGCGAGTTGGTGTTCAAGAGCCATCCGCCGACTAGCAAACTCCGGGAAGCCCTGGAAACGCGGCTGCAGGCGCAAACCGTTTGAGCCCGCTCTGATGCCTCTGTTCGATATTGATCTCGAAACCCTGCGACTCTCGTTGCAGCAAGCGAGCCTGCCCGGTATCGGTGCCAGCTTTCTGACCGGACTGGCATTCAGCTTCAATCCTGTATCATTTGCGTCGATCCCGGTGGTGCTGGCTTATGTGACCAAAGCGCATTCGCAACGACGTGCCCTTCTGCTGGGCAGTTCGTTCGTTATGGGCATGCTGATTACACACGCCGTGCTGGGCGTGGCGGCTGCACTTGGCGGCGATTGGGCGAAGCGCAGCATCGGACACGAGTGGGAACTTCTTCTGGGCCCACTGCTCGTAGTACTGGGACTGCTGTGGCCCGGTTGGATCAAGATTCGTTTGCCGTGGATCGGCCTTCGTGGCAAGAAAGTCAGCGGGGCCTGGGGCGCATTTTTGCTGGGCATTCCTTTTTCTGTGGCGGTTTGTCCGTTCTGCACGCCGGCGTTAGTGGTGACACTGACCGCGAGTGCTGCTATTGGCTCGGTCTCGTTCGGTCTGAGCCTGTTGCTCGCGTTTGCTCTCGGAAGGAGCATTCCGATTTTGCTCGGTGCCTGGAGTATTGGCTGGCTTGAGTCTCTGAAGGGACTGCAACGGTCGCAAAAGACCTTCGAAGTTGTAGCCGGAGTCACGCTTATCTTCACTGGCCTGTACCTGATTAGAGATTATGTGCTCAATCATCATTGATTAACCTGACTCACAGATTCATAAAGCGAGAAAATCACACACTATGAAAAGCTATCGCATCGGAGACGTCACAAAGCTACTCGGTATTAGCGCGGACACGCTACGCTACTACGAAAAGATTCGACTGCTCCCCGCTATTAGCCGGACGGATTCCGGGATTCGTGTATACGTCGAGCGTGACCTCTCGCGACTGCGATTTATCCGGCGGGCGCAGAGAATGCAATTCAGTCTCAAGGAGATTGCCGAGCTTCTCAAGATGCGCGAGAACCCGCATACCGCCCGCGATGAAGTTCGCTTGCTCACTCGAAGCAAGTTGACCGAGATAGAGGAGCACTTGGACGATTTGCAGTTTCTGCGTAACGAACTGCGGCTTCTTCTAAGCCTTTGCACTGCGAGTGAGAATGGCTGCCCCATAATCGAAAGCATTGATGAAGGAAAATTCTGACCCATATCGGCCGACGGGGAACCACTAACACAACGAATAAGTTAAGCGGAGTATGACCATGAAATATCTAGTTGCATTTACGATGTCCTGTTTGCCGATGGCGGCCAGTACCGCCACCAACCAACTCGAATACGACCTTGATGTCAACGGTATGGTATGCGCATTTTGTGCTTACAATGTCTCAAAACAGATCGAGTCTCTTGATGGTGTTGTGCCCCAAACTGTCGATGTCGATCTCGAACAAGGCACCGTAAAACTTCGATCCGAAAAAAAGCTCGACGAAATACGACTGGCCGATTTACTGCTGCAAGCCGGATTCACGCTCGGAGCAGTAACTGAAGCGGTAGCATCGGCGACACAACCCCGACAAGCATCGGATGAAGCCGCGCTCTTGAGCATTACGATGAACGCAGATGATCTCAACGAGGGAGAATTTGACACAATATTGGAGCAGCTCGGAGCGATTGCCGTGCAGCGATCAGGTCGAATTTCTGTCGTTGGCCCGCGCGAGCTTGAAGTGGCGATCCTCAAACCTGTTTTGGCAGGCCGCAGGTCGGTCATTAAAGTGGATTATGAACAGGTAAATCGGCCTGATCAGGCCGTGGTCGTCTCAGTAATGGTAAATCCCACCAGCTCCGCCGAATAATCGCGCCCTGATGTTCAGCTCCGTACGGTAGGGCTGTCCATGGCAATTTGATATTCAACCGCCAAGGTCTGATTTAGGGGTGACGAGCGGAGCAAGGAATCAACCGCTGCGACATGCGCAGCCGTGTCGCGGCGGCGAGGCAGCCATGCTGCCGTTCCATCTTCTCACCGCGACCAGTTTACCGCCATCTGTTTCAGGTATTTAAACGCTACTGCAATTACGGGCAACAGGCCCAGCACGGAGACCACGGTGGCGCCAACCGGAAGGTCGGCGCTGAAGGACAACCAGAGCCCCGCAGTGCTTCCCAACACCCCAAAGAACCAGCCGACCATCAGCCGCTTGCCGAGTGTGCTCACCAGTATTGACGCACTGAACGCCGGGATGATCAGGAAGGCGAATACCAGCAGCACCCCGGCGATATTGACCGCCAACGTAATAACGATCGCGAACGTGGCGAAGAACAGGAACTCCCACAAGAATCCCGGTTGCCGGGAATCATCGCTGTCGAACGACAGCGCATGGAAACGCGTGCGATAAACAACATGCAGTGCTGCCAGCGTCCCATAGGCAATGGCGACCACGGAAATTTCCTGCCAGCGCACCCACAGGATATTGCCGTTGAACAGCGATTTCAATTCCTCCATGCCCTGGGTAGAGCGGCTCAAAATGACGATGGTCATTGCAGTGGCCACCACGTAGACGCAGCCGATAATGACCTCACGTGTGGTTTTTCCGGGAACGCGGCGCAGGCCGGCAAAAGCGAATGCCACCGACAACGTTGCGGCGAAGGCGTACAACTGCGCTCGCGCGCCATGCGCCTCCTCACCCAGCAGGAATGCGATGCTCACGCCGAGGGCAGCGACTTGCGCCAGCGCCAGATCAATGAAGATCACGCCGCGCGCCAGGACATGCAGACCCAAATAAGTATGAGTAAAGATCATCAATGCGCTTAACGCGAACGCGGGCAACAAGATCAGCCAGGCATCCATATCAGTATTCCTCGACATTTTTGAACGCAGCCACGATGGCGTCGAACAAATCGAAATAGTTATCGATGCCCTTCTGCGCACCGACGGACTGGGGCAGCACGGCGACGTTGATGCCCGTTTGCTCATTCAGGTAACGTGCCGAACGGCGCTCGTAATACGGCTCCATGATTAAAATGCCGATGTTCTCGGCCTTGATGCGAGTGAGCAAGGAACTCAGGGACGCTGCGCTCGGTGCGATGCCGGGTTTGGGTTCGACTTCATCGACGATACGGAAGCCGAAGGCGTCCGCCAGGTAGACGAAAGACGTGTGGTAGGCGATAACGGGCTTGCTGTCGAGATACGCCAACTCGGCCCGCCAGCCGGGCAATTTGTTGTCCATCGTCTGCTCGAAGGCCTGGAATCGCTGCTCGTAACTGGCGGCATGCTCAGGATCCAACTCGCCCAACCTTGCGGCGATGGCTCGCGCCATGTGTACGCCATTGCGTGGGTCCAGCCAGTAGTGAGGATTGCCCTTGGCATGTACATCGCCCATCGCACGCGACACCGGCCCGCTGCGTTTACCCAGAATAGGCACGGCGCTGGACAGATCCAGATGGCCGGAGTTGCCCGGCTGCACACGGGCGTTTCGCGCTGACTGCAGCAAAGGTGGCAGCCAGCCGATCTCCATGTCGGCACCGATGATCAGCAACAAATCGGCGCGGAACACTTTGCGAATCATGCTGGGTTTGGCCACGGCGAAATGTGGATCGCGGGTTCCCGGCGTCAGGCTCTGTACCTTCACATATTCGCCGCCGACGGCTTCGGCCAGGGCTGCCAAATCCTGTGTCGTGGTCACTATTTGTATTGCCGCGTGACTGGTGACAGATACGGTCAACAGCAATAAGCCAGGTAAAACATGCCGTAATCGATTCATATCAGCCTCCTAAAACACATGGGCCATGTGACTGCCGAGACTGAATTCCACCTGCAACCACAGCGTGTCGGCGGTCTTGTCGAGCAGATGTTCTGCCCGATCGCGGCTGTATTGCAGCCGCAACTTGC
>JADFHE010000001.1:0-150428 GCA_022567295.1 Pseudomonadota bacterium
CTGCCCTAATTCACAAACCACCTGGGCGGAGTAGGCTTGGACCCACGCGGCGCGGCGCCGAATATCAAACGAAGGGTTTTCGCCCGGGGCACGTGCCCAAAGAGGTGCAACTCACGCGGGCGTTTTCGGCTGGTGCAACTGTTCAGAGATGCGACGTATCGCGCGCAGATTCTGCGTGGATACATGGCCGCGACCAGGATGCAAAACATGGATTGCTTAAGGACAAGCGGGTCGCTGTGGTGGGTTGCGGTTCGCTAGGGTCTGAATTTGTGGCAATGATTGCGAAAGCCGGCGTAGGGAATATAACCATTGTGGACGGAGAGTCGCTGGCTTGGGCGAATATTGGACGTCACAGCTTGGGAGCATCGTCCGTCAGGCTGAACAAAGCTGTCGCGATGAAGTCGATGCTCGCTGCAACGCTCCCGCACGTTCGAGTGGATGCAGTAGATTCGCGATTGGGATTACAAGATGAGGCGCTTGTTGAAAATATCATGTCGGCCGACATCATCGTGTCGGCGACCGGTAGTTGGAGCACAGCATCGTTGTTGAACGCCCAGTGGCTTGTTGCCGGCCACGCACCGGATATGATCGTCACATGGATGGAGGCCCATGCCATCGCCGCGCACAGCGTTCATCTGTCTAAACGCCACCCGTCAGGGTGTTTGCAATGTGGCTATTCGTCGACCGGCACACCCCGCTTGGAAGTTACCGAATGGGAGAACGATCCTACGCTGAGAGTCCCTGCATGCGGTGGGGTTTTCATGCCATACGGACCAATCGGGCTCTCACAGTCAGCGACATTGGCGGCCGAGGACTGTGTAGAGCTATTGTGCGGGGTCGAGCACAGTGACAATCATCGAATCTGGGTGGGTCGACGGATACAGTTAGAAGAAGCCGGTGGCCGTTTTACAGATCGTTGGGTGGCGGAAATGGGCGACCCCGATCTCGGCGGACTCATGTGCAGTCGCCGATGGGAAGCCGATGCGGGGTGCGATGCTTGTGGGGGTAGCGTTAGGTAATGGAGTTGCGGTACACGATGGTCGACTCAGGGCAAGTTCTCGTGTTGAGCGATGCCGTCGTTAAACACATTGTCTCAAACCGTCAATCTCGATCAGGACAAGCGGAAGCGGGAGGGCAATTGTTTGCGACGTTCGAGGACAGCACTGTGTTAGTTACGCGTGCGACCGGACCCCGAAAGGCCGATCATCGATCGCGATTCTGTTTTATTCCGCACAGAGTCTCGGAACGACGAGAGATAAAACAACTGTTCAAGGCTGGGCTCCACTTTGTTGGTGATTGGCACACGCACCCACAATCCGTTCCTCGGCCATCCGAAATCGATCTCTCCAACATTTCCGACATGTTCGCAAAGTCTCGCCATGGCCTCGCAGGATTTGTATTGATCATTGCGGGCACCGAAGCGCCGCCACATGGGTTGTGCGTAGCCATATGTGATGAGCGTCAATGCACAGAGTTGGCGATCACGGAGGAACTACCATAACTGGGCCTAAGTCACTGCTTTCTCGTCGTTGGGCCTAAGTGTCGAGGTCTGCCACCATTGATCTTGCAATTCGTTTCATGCCATCAAACCGGCCACGGCGTTGATGTCCGCACTATTTAACGCGCCTCATCGTGTAGTGCCCACGCGTTGCGCGATCGGTGAAATAATTTCCGACTAATAGATTAGGGTTGTCGAGATCCAGCTTCAGTAGTGCGGCACCATTATGCGGATCCTGTCTGCTCTTCAAACCCTGACGCGGTTCGTTCTTATAAATATAAAACAATAGCGGTTGATTGGATTCCGCGTCGCGTTTCGGAACAATGCACAAAGTGGATGATTCCGACTCGTCTGACACCAAATGCATACTTAGTCCAGTTAGGCTTTGCTTAATATGTGCAGTCGCGTTAGTTTCTCCAGTCTTGTCCTTCCATCTCCATTGTATTTGAACCTGCCATTTACCGTTTAAATCTGGATACAGCCACCGGTTGAGGTTAGGCACTTTTCGCCAAAGCCAACGCCACGTGATTCCGGCGAAAATTGCCAACATAATATCCAACGCAACGGCAAAACGCAGTGCAATCAACGCCCCCTCCAAGCCAGACCTGTCGAAGAATGACAGTACTACGATAAGAATTGCGGCATACAGGCCCGCGATAACAACAATGACCTTGCGAAGCGCAAATGTGAGCATCATAATTGTGCGGTTGGGCATATTCGCCCGTCTTGAAAAACGACCAAAGAATCGCCAGCGCCCAATACGCCGGTGCATATCACTGCTGGGAGTAACGAACCGAGCAAGGCGGAGGCGTGGCGAGCACCGAAACCAGGTTTGCCCTCGATGAGGAAATCGCGCGGCAGCGGTGGCGCGAAATACTGGTGAATGTGCGTCAAGCGCCAATCGCTGGATACCAAGTGAAATCCGTCATGGCACGGTTCACTCAACCGACTTGCATTGGATATTCCGTTCACTAACGTTGCAGCGTCGAGTGGGCCCGTCCCATCGCATAAAGGGGCTATTGGTAGCGGCGCGATGTCCGAATAGAGTATCAGACCGACGCCGCAAAACTCAGCATCAGGAATCGACTCGCGTACGCGCAACAACAAGTCCTGCATTCGCTCTAAATCGCTCACTGTCACATTGAAAATCCCTGATTATCGCCGAGTCCGTTACACAATTTATGATAAATCACAGTTTAGAGAGGACAGAGTATCATCAGTGGCTGAGGACCTAGCGACCTCTCCATGTAGTGGACCCTCCAAGAATACCTAGTTTACGCCCCTTCCTGAAGCACGCGACGAACGACGTCCAGAATGTGAGGGTGGTCAGCGCGTAATGTCTTCTTCTACGAATCGCGGAGCAATCCACGGCCAGCGTTATTCTCAAACAGATCTTCATCTTTCACATACTGTCTCAACACGTCGAGTGATTTGTGCCGCGATTGATCCGCCATTTTGAAGATGCTCGCCTTATTTCGCGCTGCGCTGGTTAGAAAACCGCGTCTTAAACTGTGCCCAGAGTACCTGCCCGAATCCAACCCCGCCTTGTGAGCGTAGTCTTTGATGACCGTTGCCACCGACTGCGACGACAGTCTGTTTTTGCCGACCTTGTCGCTCCGATACATGCGGCGGAAGAGGGCGCCGCGCTCGATTTCCGCCACTGTCAGCCAGTCCTGCAAAGCCTGCGCCGGGCAGTACGCCGAGGCTCCGGTTGGCTGAGAATGGCGATCACCTGACCTTGGGCTTCCTGATCGGTCTTGGATTGCTCAATCGTCACTTTGAGGCCTTCGTCGCGCTCCTTGAGGTTCCACGTATTGAGTGCGACGAGCTCCGATCGCCGAAACGCGCCGGCGAAGCCAAAGAGGAGGAGGGCACGATCACGGAGCCCCTTCGCCGTTTCGTGATCTACCGTGTCCACCATCCGCTTGATCTCTTGATCGATCGCAGGCGCCTTGCGTTCAGGGGGTCGTGCCCAACTCCGCCGGATACCACGCATAACTTCGGTGACTTGAATAGTGTTGTGCGGCGATGAATAACCAGCACCGAGTTGTACTAACCGGATTGCCGATAGCCGCCGTGTCAATGTTGATGGGTTTAGCCCAGCAGTTGCCTGGCTGGCAATAAACATCGATACGGTCTCGGGCACAGCTGGTAATACCTATAAACCCACCGACTGACACCAGGCTTCGAATTGCCGCCAATCGCTGCGATAAGCTCGACAAGTACTCTTGGCTCGGCTCTTACAGGCGTATCGGCGAGCAGCAGCGAAAGCTCGTTCGAGCTCATTCTTGGCTAGCTGCTTGCCAGACGCTGTTACAAATCGATCCACGCCGAATGTCTACTTGAAATCGAACATAAACAAATAGCCAGAAGCAAGATTATCGCTAGTGATATTTGTGGGGCCGGTAAAGACGGCCACTGAAGCTGCCTGCGCATCACATCAACTTCTTTGCCAGATCCTCCGCCCTTAAATGCGTATACCGGCGAAGCATCTGCAAGTCCTTGTGCCCAGTGATACTTGATACCTCAATGATATTGAGACCACGTTCGAACAACCGGGTAGTCGCCTCATGGCGCAGGTCGTGAAAATGTAAGTCTTCGATTTGCGCGCGACGCGTCGCGCGGGTAAACGCTTGCTTAACCGCCTCCGTTGTTACGCCGGGAAACACTTCACCATGAATACTGCGTGGGAGCGCGTTCAATACTTCAACCGCCACGCTGGATAACGGCACGGTCCGCGGTTGCCCATTTTTGGTGTCGGGTAGGAATGCGGTTCGACGTGCCAAATCCACGTGAAGCCATCGAAGTCCGACGATCTCGCCCTGTCGCATGGCCGTTTCCAGTGCGAATCGCACGATTGGCAGGAGATAGGGATTGCGGCAACGGCGGCAGGCAGCAAACAGCCTAGATTCCTCGCTGTCGGAGCCGTTTTCTGCATTCTGCAGTCGGCGATCGCGAGCTTTGCCTTTTTTCGGAAGTTTGATTTCTCGAACAGGGTTGTGGACGAATATCCCCCACTCCTTACGAGATACTTCAAATAGCTGAGAAAGAATGGTCAGTTCGCGTCTGACCGAGTCGGCCGACACTTTCTTCAGGCGTTCGTCGCGATAGCGCGCCATGTCCAGGCCACGAACGGAAGCAATGAAGCGCTTGGCCAATGGGTGGCGTAACAACATCCGAATTCGGCACGCCTCGGGGACCGCACCTTTCTTGTCGGCTGTGTACTCTATTAAGTATCGATCGAGCAGCTCACCGACAGTGGTGGTTTCCGCCTCATTGCGTGAGACGAATAGGCCCTGGTCCATTTCATACTCAATGGACCGGACCCATCGGGCACCAGCTGCCTTGGACCTAAATGATTTTGTTTGGGTGGGGTAGCCCTTCTTCCGGACCTGAACCTGCCAGCGCCCGGAATTCCGCTTTCGGAAACTCGCCATCGTTCCTTCCTCACGTCAAAAACGAGTGTGGCAGAACTGTGGCAGGACTCTTTTGGTAACCCCGACAGGGTTTGTTGGGGTTTCTAAGTACCTGACAAATCAGGAAAAAACTGGTCGGGGTGAGAGGATTCGAACTTCCGGCCCCTGCCTCCCGAAGACAGATCTCGGATGTTAACTGATTGTTTTTATTGATCAATCAGGAGGCGTCTACGGACAACATTGCAGGACTGTGCATAACGATGCAGGACTGACTCCCGCAAAACTCCCGCACTCAAGGGTAGGTTCGATAGCGGCTGAAAACAATTGACAAGCAATGACCCAGAAACTGCCATAGCTAACCGAAAATACTTGTCGCACAGTCCACGCAGCTGAGATTCACGGCCCCGAAAGAGTGCAACGCTAGCCGCCAGCGCACCAAGTCGGTGCGTCTCAACGGCCGCAGAAATCATAACTCCTTGTTCGTCATACCATTCGTAAAGTTGGCATGGATGCTGCAATTAGCAGGATTGAATGGCCGGGTCTTAACAGTCGCCCCGGGCGAAATGGTAAACAAAATTACAGGAGAGAATGATGGGCAGGATTTCAGGAGCCAAGGTCGCTTTCTCAGCGCTCTTTATAGCCAGCACGGCAAACGCAGGAGGGTCAGCGAATATTGGCTGGGCCAGTGATTATTACTACCGCGGCATCTTCCAGGCCGAATCGTCAGCATCCGGCGGTATTGACTACGAAGCCGGTGGTTTTTATGTAGGTACCTGGACCGCCGACGTCGGTGATGGTCTCGAAGTGGACGGCTATTTTGGCTATGGCGGGGCATTCGGGGACTTTTCCTACGGAATCGGATTCACCGGCTATTACTACACGCAAGACTTTGATGACACGTACGAGGAAATCAACCTGAGTGCTGGATACGGTATCGCGAGCATCGATGTGGCAGTTGGCCGTTACGACAATTTCGGCAATGGCCAACAGAATTACACTTATTACTCGGTGACCCTGGAGAAGAAAGGCTTCTACGGCAAGTACGCAGGATTTGCCCAGGACTTCGACGGTGATTACTTCGAATTCGGCTATGCCACCTCCCTTGCGGAGGTCGATCTCGGACTATCCGTTATTTTCGCGAGCGACAAACTTGTTGGGCAGTCCGATGAATCGTTGTTATTTACTGTTGGCAAAGCATTCGATTTTTGAACCATTAGGGGAAGTCCAATGAAGATGATCACGGCAATTATCAAGCCGTTCAAGCTCGATGATGTCCGACAGGCTGTTGCTGAAATCGGTATGCGAGGAATCACAGTTACAGAAGTCAAGGGCTTTGGCAGGCAACGTGGGCATACAGAACTCTATCGTGGGGCCGAGTATGTCGTGGACTTTCTGCCTAAGACCAAAATCGAACTGGTCGTTGACGACGACGTTGTCGACCAGATCACGGAGGCGATTATCGACTCCGCGCGCACCGGTAAGGTCGGTGATGGAAAAATTTTCGTTACCCATCTTGAGCAGGCTATTCGTATTCGGACCGGGGAAACCGGCGCCGATGCAGTCTGATTCGTATTTTCAAGGGAGCAATGTCACGTGGATGATATAACACAACTTACCGGGCAGGTAACGGAGCTCCGTTACGCCCTGGACACATTTTATTTTCTGGTGATGGGCGCACTCGTCATGTGGATGGCCGCCGGTTTTACCATGCTTGAGTCCGGGCTGGTGCGTGCCAAGAATACCGCGGAAATTCTCACCAAGAATGTCGGTCTTTATTCAATTGCCTGCATCATGTACATGCTTGTCGGCTATTCGGTCATGTACCCGGGCGATTTTTCGGGTGGTGTGTTTCAAAGTTTGAGCACGCTCGGCAGCGGTATTCTGGGTAGCGCCGATAATTCGACTGTCGATGTAATAGGCAGCGACGGCGAGACATACTACTCAAATCTGGCGGACTTCTTCTTTCAGGTCGTGTTTGTCGCAACGGCAATGTCTATTGTCTCGGGCGCCGTTGCTGAAAGAATGAAACTCTGGTCATTCTTGTTATTTGCGGCAGTTCTGACGGGCTTTATTTATCCGGTACAAGGTTTCTGGAAATGGGGCGGCGGCTTCCTGGAAACGGCTGGATTTCAGGACTTCGCAGGTTCCGGTGTCGTGCATCTTTGCGGGGGGGCAGCGGCGCTTGCTGGTGTCCTTCTACTGGGCGCGCGAAAAGGAAAGTATGGGTCAAAGGGTGAAATCAACGCAATTCCAGGGTGCAATTTGCCACTCGCAACATTGGGAACACTGATCCTCTGGTTCGGCTGGTTCGGCTTTAACGGCGGTTCGGAGCTCAAAGTCTCCGATATCGGGGAAGCGAATTCCGTTGCGCTGGTCTTTGTTAATACGAACATGGCCGCCGCTGGCGGACTGTTATTCGCCCTTGTCCTCGCCAGGCTCTGGTTTGGCAAAGCGGATTTGACCATGGCATTGAATGGCGCACTGGCTGGCCTGGTGGCGATCACAGCGGAACCGTTGGCACCAACGCCGCTCGCTGCAACGATCATTGGCGGCATTGGCGGTCTGCTCGTCGTGTTATCGATAGTGGGGCTGGATAAGCTCCGCATCGACGATCCGGTCGGCGCGATCTCGGTACACGGGGTTGTTGGAATGTGGGGCCTTCTGGCCGTGCCAATCAACAACGAGGGTGCTTCGCTAGGCGTGCAGCTCATAGGGCTGGTTTCGATTTTCTCCTGGGTTTTCCTCACCAGCCTGCTGGTCTGGTTTGCTATCAAGTTGACGATGGGTATTAGGGTCGATTCAGAACAGGAGTATGAAGGTGTCGACATCAGTGAGTGCGGATTGGAAGCCTATCCGGAATTTATGATCACAGAGTCATGACGTTGCCGATCACCACCATTTTGTCGGCGTAACAGTTTCATTTGTAAGGATAATTAGACAATGCCGTGATTCGTGTCGTATATTACGAGGTTCGGGCTGTTCCTTCGAATGATCAATAATTTGCTGTTGCGCGGCTTGCACAAATTGAGCGCAAGCGTTGCAACGTCGCGAGTTGTGACCACAGAGCAGACCAACCGGACGTCAGCATTTCATTATCTCAAATGCGACTAAATTCACGGGTCCACCAGAACGGTGGGCCTCCAAGGTGCCAATGACAGAAAAATTTACAAACGGACTTTACGATCCGAGGTTCGAGCACGATAGCTGCGGCTTCGGGCTCATTGCGAATATTGATGATGAGCCAAGCCACTGGCTTGTGAAGACCGCGATCTCGGCGCTAACACGACTCACCCATCGGGGCGCGGTTGCGGCCGACGGAAAAACCGGTGACGGCTGCGGTCTGCTGATCAAAACGCCGGACTCTTTTTTTCGCGCTGTCGCTGGTGAACTGGGTATCAGCCTAAACGATCGATTTGCTGCAGGTATGGTCTTTCTAAGCCCGGACCCGAACTTGGCTGATCAGGTCAAAAAAGAAATCGTCGCAGCCATTGCCGCTAGTAATCTCGAGGTCGCAGGCTGGCGTGTGGTACCGATCAACACGGACGTCTGCGGAGAAATAGCGATGCGGACGTTGCCACATATAGAGCAGGTATTTGTGAATGCGCCTGCCAATATGCAACGGGGCACTTTTAACCGTCAGTTGTTCTTCGCCAGACGGCGCGCAGAAAAAAAGTTCGCGGCGCTTGATCCGAGTGCTTACGTAGCAAGCCTGTCATCGGTGACCATTAGCTACAAAGGCATGGTCCTGCCGGAAGTTTTACCGGAATTTTATCCCGATCTTAGCGACGCGCGGCTTGAGTCCTCCGTTTGCCTGTTTCACCAACGATTTTCCACCAATACGATGCCCGAATGGCGGCTGGCGCAGCCGTTTCGATTCCTGGCACACAATGGTGAGATCAACACGATCCAGGGAAACAGAAACTGGGCTCTGGCGCGGGCGAATAATTTCCGATCTGAGAAGATGCCCGACATATCCGACCTCGATCCCATTGTGTCACTGACAGGATCCGATTCCTCCAGTCTTGACAATATGCTCGAAGTCATGCGCGCCGCGGGAATGGATGTCCTGCAGTCAATGCGCATCCTGATCCCCCCGGCCTGGCAGGCTATGGACACACTCGATCCAGACGTGCGCGCATTCTATGAGTTCTTTGATTGCCAAACTGAGCCATGGGACGGCCCGGCCGGAATCGTCCTCACTGACGGACGATATGCTGCATGCTGCCTGGATCGAAACGGCTTGCGTCCGGCGCGCTATGTCATTACTAAAGATCGTCATATTACGATTGCTTCCGAAATCGGCGTCTATGACTATCCAGCCGAGAGCGTTGTCAGCAAAGGCCGACTCGGACCGGGCGAGATGCTAGCCGTCGATCTCAGAAATGGCCGACTGCTCAGTAACGATCAGATTCACGATGAACTCCAGTCGCGATTTCCCTACAAAAAATGGTTGAAACAGGGTGTTCGATATCTTGACTCGGAATTGGTCGATACGCACACCGCCGCGGAGCCGATGGACCCGGAGACGCTGCTCAGTTACCAGAAAATGTTCAACCTGTCGACCGAAGAACGCAATGAAGTTGTGCGGGTGCTGGCGGAAGCCGAACAGGAAGCCGTCGGCTCAATGGGCGACGATACACCCATGCCGGTGCTCTCGACGCAGGTGCGTTCATTGTTCGATAGTTTTCGCCAGCAATTCGCGCAGGTCACCAATCCGCCCATCGATTCTCTCCGCGAGCGGATCGTCATGTCGTTGCAAACGAACATAGGTCGCGAGAGCAGTCTCTTCGATATCGGGCCGGAGCACGCCAGGCAAGTGATCATCAATTCGCCGGTCTTGTCACAACGCAAGCTGCGGCAGCTGCTGGGCGTCGAGATGTTCGCCAACAGCAATGCATTCATCGACCTGAATTACGCCGAAGATGTCTCGCTCGCGGACGCGCTGACAGCAATTTGCGATGCGGCGGAACAAGCTGTCAAAGACGGCAAGCTTTTGCTGATGCTCAGTGACCGCTACCTCAAACAGGGATTTGTTCCGGTGCATGCGCTGCTCGCGACTGGCGCGGTCCACCAACACCTTGTAAAGACGGGATTACGATGCGCCGCCAATATTCTGGTCGAGACAGGTGTAGCCCGGGATCCGCATCATTTCGCCGTATTGATTGGCTATGGCGCGACAGCCGTTTACCCGTATCTCGCCTATCAGGCACTTTATAACCTTGGCCGCGAAGGAACGGTCGACCAGAGCCAGCAGCTGGGTCGCAGTTACCGACGCGGTATTCGAAAGGGTCTGTTCAAAATCATGTCGAAGATGGGCATCTCGTCGATCTCCAGTTATCGCGGTGCGCAATTGTTTGAAATCGTCGGATTGCACGACGAAGTAGTCGAGCGATGTTTCACAGGAACGGTCAGCCGCATTCAGGGCGCGAAATTGGACGATTTGCATGACGATCAGCTGTCCCTGGCGAGAGACGCCTGGGAACCCCGCGAACCCGTCCGGCAAGGCGGGCTGATCCGCTACGTCCACAACAGTGAGTACCACTGCTACAACCCCGATATTATCGCCGCGTTACACGCTGCAGTTCGATCCGGTGACTACGAGCAATACCAGACGTTCGCGACCCTGGTCAACGAACGCCCGCCAGCAACGCTACGAGACCTGCTGCAGGCGAACCCTGTTGGACCAACAATGCCTCTCGAGGACGTCGAGCCCATCGAAGACATCCTGCCGCGATTTGACAGTGCCGGAATGTCTTTGGGCGCCCTGTCGCCGGAGGCTCACGAGGCGCTTGCAATCGCCATGAATCGGCTCGGGGCGCGATCAAATTCCGGCGAAGGAGGGGAAGATCCTGCCCGACATAACACCGAACGCATGTCGAAGATCAAGCAAGTCGCCTCCGGCCGCTTCGGCGTAACCGCGGAGTACCTGGTCAACGCCGAGGTCATCCAGATCAAGATCGCACAGGGCGCGAAACCGGGCGAGGGCGGACAACTGCCCGGCCACAAGGTCACCGAAATGATCGCCAGGTTGCGCTACGCGAAGCCCGGTGTCGGGCTGATTTCACCACCGCCGCACCACGACATCTATTCCATCGAGGACCTGGCGCAGCTGATATTTGATCTGAAACAGGTCAATCCTGAAGCACTCGTCTCCGTCAAGCTCGTCTCCGAACCCGGCGTGGGCACGATCGCCGCCGGAGTGGTCAAGGCGTATGCGGACCTGATTACCATTTCGGGATATGACGGCGGCACTGGAGCGAGCCCGATAACGTCAGTCAAATACGCCGGCAGTCCATGGGAGCTCGGTCTGTCGGAAGCACACCAAGTGTTGCGAGCGAATGACCTGCGGCACAAAGTGCGTCTGCAGGCGGATGGTGGGCTCAAGACAGGCCTGGACGTTATCAAGGCGGCGATTCTCGGTGCCGAGAGTTTTGGCTTCGGCACGGGTCCGCTCGTCGCCCTGGGGTGCAAGTATCTGCAAATTTGCCACCTGAACAACTGCGCGACCGGGGTCGCGACCCAGAACAATGTCTTGCGCAGCAAATATTTCACCGGCCTGCCCGAAATGGTGATGAATTACTTCCGCTTCGTTGCGGAGGAAGTACGCGAGCATTTATCGAAGCTCGGGGTCAAGCGGCTCGAGGACATTATCGGTCGCGTCGACATGATGGAGCAGTTACCCGGCGACACGCGCCGGCAGGGACAGCTCGATCTGCACGCCATTATTTCCGGGCAGGGCCTCGGCGATGACAAAGCACAATTTTGCAGCGACGCGCGGAACGAACCTTTTGACAAGGGCGAGCTCGCAGAGACCATCCTGCAGCAGGTACTGCCGGCAATCGAAGCGAAGAGCGGTGGTGAATTCGAATTCTCGATTCGCAACAACAATCGGTCTATTGGTGCGCGCCTGTCCGGCGAGATCGCACGCCGCTACGGCAATGAGGGTATGGCCGACGCACCCATGACGATTCGTCTGCGTGGAACGGCCGGACAAAGTTTCGGTGCATGGAACGTTGCCGGAGTTAACCTGGAGTTGGAGGGCGATGCCAACGACTACGTCGGCAAGGGCATGGCAGCCGGTCGTATCGTGGTCAGACCTCCGGCCGCGAGCCTGTTCGCTGCGAAAGACGCAGTGATCATCGGTAATACCTGTCTTTACGGTGCGACCGGTGGCCAACTCTTTGCCGCCGGCCAGGCTGGCGAGCGATTTGCGGTTCGCAATTCCGGCGCAACGGCCGTCGTCGAAGGCGCTGGTGATCATTGCTGCGAGTACATGACCGACGGTTGTGTCGTTGTCCTCGGACGCAACGGCATTAACTTTGGCGCCGGGATGACGGGCGGTTTCGCCTACGTGCTCGATCTCGACAGAGAATTCGTCGATCGTTACCACCACGGATTGATCGACATTCATCGCATCACGCCTGAGAGCATGGAGGCACACCTGCACCATCTTCGGTCGCTGATCCAGGAGCATGTCCAATACACCGGAAGCGTCTGGGGCAGCGAGCTGCTCGAGGAATACCGAACCTTCCTGCCCAAATTCTGGGTCGTCAAGCCAAAGGCTGCAGCGCTTGATTCGTTGATCGAGTCGCTGCGAGAGGCGGCCTGACCGCGCCATGTCGATACATCCGCTGCAATTTCTCGAAATACCTCGTCGAAATCCGGAAAAGGATGGGGCGCAACTGCGCGTCCAGCACTACAAAGAGATCTACGGGTCCTTCGATGCCGCAGACGCCGCCAGCCAGGCCGGACGATGCCTCGATTGCGGCAATCCCTATTGCGAATGGAAGTGCCCGGTGCACAACTACATCCCGGACTGGCTCAAGTTGATCGAGGAAGGCAAGCTGTTTCAAGCCGCAGAATTATCGCACCAGACAAATTCGCTGCCCGAGATTTGCGGTCGCATCTGCCCACAGGACAAATTGTGTGAAGGTGCGTGCACACTGGATGACGCCAATGGCGCGGTCAGCATCGGCAGTATCGAAAAATACATTACCGACGAGGCGTTGAAACAGGGCTGGCGTCCGGATTTATCGCGCGTCGTCGATACAGGCAAGCGGGTCGGTATTGTCGGCGCGGGTCCGGCCGGTCTTGCGGCGGCCGACGTACTCGCGCGCAATGGCATCCGCTCTGTCGTTTTTGATGCCTATGCCGAGATAGGTGGCCTGCTGACCTTCGGAATCCCCTCGTTCAAACTTGAAAAGCAGGTGGTCAGGACACGCCGGAATATCATGGAAGGCATGGGCGTCGAATTCGTCCTGAACACACGCATAGGTGAAGACAAACCGTTTCAGACCTTGCTTGACGAATTTGACGCGGTCTTCCTGGGCATGGGTGCCTACAAATTCATCAAGGGTGGCTTCCAGGGTGAGAATCTTCCCGGTGTTCACGAGGCATTGCCCTATCTCATAGCCAGTATCGACAAGGAACTGGAAACGGATCATCCGGCACTGCCATACATTGATCTGGCCGGCAAACGGGTTATCGTGCTGGGCGGCGGCGACACCGGGATGGACTGCGTCAGGACAGCGATTCGCCAAGACCCGATAAGTGTCACCTGCGTCTATCGCCGGGATGAGGTTAACATGCCCGGCTCGCGTCGCGACATAGAGAATAGTAAGGAAGAAGGCGTGCAATTCCTGTTCAATCGACAGCCATTGGAAATTGTCGGCGACGATCACGTCACCGGCGTAAGAGTAATCGAAACGCGGCTCGGTTCCGCAGGACCGGATGGCCGGCAGCTCCCGGAGAACGTAGCGGGCACCGAGCAACTCCTGCCGGCTGATGCCGTCATAATTGCTTTCGGGTTTAACGCAAGTCCCGCCGACTGGTTTGCTGATTTCGATATCAGGCTGCGGCCCAATGGCTTGGTCCAGACGGAAAGCGGTGGCCGTTTGCCGTTTCAGACCACGAATCCCAAGGTGTTTGCCGGTGGTGACATGGTACGCGGTGCGGATCTTGTGGTTACCGCCGTATTCGAAGGACGCGAGGCCGCTGCAGGTATCGCAAGGTACTTGGGTGTCTGAATAGGTAATTAGACTAGAATTTGCCCCTCAGCGTCTGTGCCGCGGCTCGGCCTGTCGTCGCTTCGCTCCTCGGTGTGAACCTCCGGCCCCTGCCTCCCGAATCTAGATCTCGAATGTTAACTGATTGTTTTTATTGATCGATCAGGAGGCGTCCACGGACAAGGTTGCAGTACTGTGCATAACGATGCAGGACTGATTCCCGCAAAACTCCCGCAGTCTTAACGCCGGGTCTGTAAAATGAACAATCAAACATCTGGTTGGTAACCAGGAATTTTGTGGTGACGTTCTCGCTCGAATTTCTTAATGAGTCGATTTTGAATTTCTGAATCTCTGGCAATTTTTCGGCCACAAAATTTTTGGCGTTACTCGTGAACATGAGGCTGATTAGGTATGTAAATGGCGAACTATGCGCCGCCGACTTCTGATTCACCATAGCCGTGAACGAAATGACCAAAAAAGAGTTAATAGTATTTAAGCTCGATACTTTCATATTGTGTACGTCAATTGTGTCCTTGAATTACATTGGCAGAGACAGTGATGAAATTTGGTCGAATAATATTTTCAGTTACATAGATCCTTTCGTAGGGGGAAGTTGAGATGAGTAGATTAACCTTTGGAACGGTCAGCATAGCCGCAGTGTTTCTGGCAGCAACATTTGGAACACCTGGCAGCGTACAGGCCCAGGATTCGGACGCGGCGATTGAAGAAATTATCGTGACGGGTATCGGCTCCCGTAGCAAGCAGCGCTCGAACGTCGACCTGGCCGTGCCCGTGGACGTGCTCTCGCTAGAGGATATCAATAAGACCGGCCAGATTGACATCGGACAGTCGCTGCACTTTTTGGCGCCGTCTTTTAGCGCCGTCAAATTCGGCATCAACGACCTCTCGCCGCTCACTGACCCGGCCACCCTGCGCGGGCTGTCGCCGGATCAGACGCTTCTTCTCGTTAATGGCAAGCGGCGGCATAAGGTGTCGTTCATGAACCTCAACCACGGCCTCGCTAAGGGGCAACTCGGCAACGACATCAACGCCATTCCTGCGGCTGCCATCAAGCAAGTCGAAATTTTGCGGGACGGTGCTGCGGCGCAGTATGGCTCCGATGCCATCGCCGGCGTAATAAACATGGTACTCAACGACGCCAGCTCGGGCGGCTCTATCCGGGCCTATACCGGCGTCGCCTACACTGCGCCGGAGTACGATGGTAAGTCGCCCGTTGGCCCGGACGGGCAGGAGATTTACCCCGGCGACTTTGTCACCGATGGGGCTACGTACTCCGTCTCCGCCAATTTCGGATTGCCCTGGGGAGACGACGGATTCATTAACACGACCCTTTGGGCGCATCACAACGATGCCTACGATCGCTCAGGCACCTATACGCACAGCGCGGGCTGGTATCCCGACGATCCGGCCCTGACGCCGGCAGAGAATATCGCCGAAGACGAGCGGTTGCGTATCCTCAACGGGATCGACCTGGACCGCGCGATACTCGGGGCGGCTGAGGTCACGAACAGCGGCATTTTCATCAACGCCGGGCGGCCCATGGACGAAGACTGGGACTTCTACGTCTTTGGCGGTTTCTCCGACAAGGAGGTCATCGGCGGCATTTTCTCACGGGCGGCAGCGCGAACGGACCGGGCCGTCCTGGAGATCTTTCCTAACGGCTTCAACCCCATAACCCCCGCAGAAATGACCGACTGGCAGATCGTTACGGGCGCACGGGGAGAATTCGGCGAGGGCTGGGGGCTCGATCTCAGCATGGGCTACAGCGGCAACAAACTCGATTTGTTTAACACCAACACGGTCAACCCCAGCATGGGCGCCGCTTCGCCCACCGAATTCTACACTGGCAGCCTGGAAGTGACGCAGACTCTCCTGAATCTGGACGTTACCAAACTCCTTGGCGACGGCAACACAACCCTTGCCGTTGGCACCGAAATCCGCTTCGAAACCTTCGAGCAGACGCAGGGGACGGCCGATTCTTGGCGGCCCGGGCCGTTGGCGTTTTTTCCGAACGATCCTAAAAGAGACATCGGCTCCACCGGGCGCGAAGGCTTCTCGGACCTTACCCAGGGCAAGTGGGAGCGCAACAATGTCGGTGTCTATGTAGAAGTAGAGAGGGATATCAGCGACGATTTCCTCGTCACGGCGGCGGCGCGGTGGGAACGCTACTCTGATTTTGGGAGCGACGTCTCGTACAAGCTGGCTAGTCGATACCGGTTCTCAGACAGGTTTTCCCTGCGCGGTTCCGTCAACCGCTCCTTCCGCGCGATTTCGCTCGCGCAGTATCAATACAGCAACTACGTTAACATCGCCTTCGACAACGCCGGCGACTCGGTCGTGACACCATTCCTGCCGATCAGGAACCCGCTCGTGCAGTCAGCTTTCGGCATCACCGACCTGGAGCCGGAGACTTCGCTCGACTTCTCCGTCGGGATTACGTCCGAGCTCAGCGACAACCTGTCGTTTACCGTAGACGCCTACCAGATCGATATCGACGACCGCATCTTGATCTCGGGTGGGATCGGCCTCGCCGCTTTTCCGGAGTTTGCCAATTCCGGCTACGACGAGGTCCAAATCTTCTCCAATGCCGTCAACACCAGCACGAAAGGGTTTGATGTGGTGCTCAACTATGTTCAGGAGGTCGGCAATGACGGTCAGCTGAGCCTGGCGCTGGCGGCCAACTTCAACGATACCGAGGTGGACAGTATCAACGTCCTGCCCGGCCTCACTGAAGGCGACCTCGTCGACGGCAGAGATCTCGTCTTCATGACCGACGGCGCGCCCAAGCAAAAGGTCATCGTGACGGCCGGCTACCAAGTTGGCAATTTCGACCTGCTGGCGCGCGTAACCAACTTCGGTGAAGTGAAGGATCCCCGCACAACAAACCTGGCCGGCGACCCGCAGACATTCTCTTCCCAAACCGTTACCGACCTTTCGTTGACAGCCCGTGTCACGGACCAGTTTTCGGTCACGTTGGGTGTGAATAACGCCTTCGACGTGTACCCCGACATGCTGATTAAACCGCAAGTACGCGGGGAGGTCATCTATTCTCGCCGCACCAACCAGTTCGGTACCATGGGTCGGTTCGTGAACCTCTCGATGGACTACAACTGGTAATTCACCGACGAGGTCATCGAATAAGCGGATGCAGTAGAGGCCGGAGGAAACAGACATTCTCCGGCCTTTTCAATGGCATGCCATGTGAATCAAACATGGTCAGAATGTCCAGAATAAGAAATATGGCCCTTAAAACCAATACTCTCAGTTTGTTTAGTTTTGATGGTCGAGTTTTATAATTATCCATCATGAGGCTTTCAGAATCTAAGGGTCACCACCGCCGGCAATCAAATCTGATTGCCACTTTGCTTTTTCTTGGTATTTTTTTCAGTGCTGGCCAAACTGCGTACGCGGTCGAGCGTCTGCACTTTCTGATTCCGGGTGGCGCTGGTGGCGGCTGGGATACAACTGCGCGGGGTGTTGGTGATGCGCTAACACGATCGGGTATTGTGTCGCGTGCATCCTATCAGAACATGTCGGGTGGTGATGGCAGCAAGGCAATTGCTCACTTGATTGAGTCCGCCGAACGTCAAACTGACACTTTGATGATTAGTTCCACGCCCATTGTTTTAAAGTCTCTCAAGAACATATTTCCCCAGTCCTACAAAGATCTGACTCCAGTTGCCGCGGTAATCGCCGACTACGGTGCTTTTGTCGTGAAAACGGATTCTAAATACACGAGTTGGCAGCAGATGATTGACGATTTCAGGCTCGATCCGAGAAATGTTCTGGTCGCTGGTGGCTCGGTTTTAGGCGGCATGGATCATGTGGTTGCCGCAATGGCGTTCAAGCAATCAGGCGTTGACCCTAAATCCATACGCTACATTCCTTACAACGCTGGCGCCAAGGCGATGGTGGGACTGCTTTCCAATGAAACTCAATTACTGTCAACGGGGTTAAGCGAAGCTCTGGCTTTGGCTGAACAGGGCGAGGTAAGAGTATTGGCCATGACGGCTGCAACTCGTATGGACCACGCCCCTGAGGTACCAACTCTTTCAGAGCAAGGTGTTGATTTAGTGTTTACGAACTGGCGTGGTTTCTTTGGGGCGCCGGGGCTGTCAGAAAATAAAGTGCGTGAGTTTCAAGAATTACTGCTAAGAATGTACGACACCAAAGAGTGGGAGGATATTCGTCTCAAACGCGGTTGGACCAATCTCTATATTAGTGGCGACGATTTCATCGAATTTCTAAAAGATCAGGAGACAGAGATGGGTTACCTACTGGATGAGCTCGGAATTCGCAGATAGCAGCAATGAATTTCATTAACAATAAAGACAAAGTCGGCAGCAGTATTATCTTGCTGGTCGCGTTGATTTATCTGAATGCGGCATTCGATATACCGATTATTCAGGTGATGGGTGACGAAGTATTTACGGCGCGAACGCTACCGATCGGTTTGTCGATATTAACTATCGTTACCTGCCTGATTCAGATATTTCTTCCTGCCAGTGGCGCGGCGGATGAAACCATATCGAATGCGATCGCCGGCTTTCATTGGAAACCGTGTTTATTGCTGACCGGACTAATGCTGCTATACAGTCTGTCGTTTAAGATTGTCGGCTTTTCTATCGGTACCTTTCTTTTCCTGTTCATCGGGTTTGCCATACTAAAGGAGAAAAGATACTTACTGTCGGCAGCAATCTCGTCAGGGGTAGCTGTATTCATGTGGGTTGTCCTGACCCAGATGTTCGATATCTTTCTTGACTCGGGCAGTCTCTATCGTCTGTTGGCAGGAGCGTAGGCATGCTCGACGGTATTTTGCAGGGCTTAAGCACAGCCTTTTTGCCCGTCAACCTGATGTTGCTTTTTGTGGGTTGTTTTGCCGGTACTTTTATTGGCATGTTGCCTGGATTGGGACCGGTCTCCGCCATTGCGTTGATGATCCCGATTACATACGGATTTGATCCTTCATCAGGATTGATATTAATGGCCGGTGTCTATTATGGCGCTGTGTTCGGCGGCTCCACGTCGGCTATTCTCATCAATGCTCCTGGCGTATCCGGCGCCGTAGCAACGGCTTTTGATGGCTATCCTATGGCGCAGCGCGGCGAAGCCGGTAAAGCACTGGCTCTGGCAGCCTATTCATCGTTCGCCGGCGGTACGATAGGGGCTGTTTTTCTCCTCCTCTTTGTGCCAATCCTGGCGAAACTAAGTCTCAGCTTTCAGTCAGCGGATTACTTTGCACTGATGGTGTTTGGACTTTCTGCCATTACTGCCTTCTCGGGCAAAGGACAGGTAATCAAGGCTGTGCTAATGGCGCTTTTGGGATTGATGTTGGCGACGGTGGGAGAAGATCCATCGGGTATTCAACGTTTCACGTTTGGTATTACGGATCTGTACGACGGCATCAGTTTCTTATTACTTTCTATGGCGACGTTTGCTATCGCTGAAGCGCTGATGGTCGTACTACGGCCCAGTCCGCCCAGTAAGGTGGCTAGTGCCGGTAAGCCCACCTTTCAAACTCTGGGTAGCATGAAGCTAAGTAAAGAAGAAATTAAGGACGTTGCTCCTGTGGTGGCGCGTTCATCAGTACTTGGCTTTTTCGTCGGTGTCTTGCCTGGTGCCGGTGCAACCATTGCGTCTTTTTTGGCCTACGGTATGGAAAGAAATCTAGCGTCGGCCAAACAGAAACTGGGATTTGGAAAAGGCAGTTTGAGAGGACTGGCCGCACCAGAAACCGCCAACAATGCAGCTTCCACGGGCTCGTTTGTCCCTTTGCTGACCTTAGGCATTCCTGGTTCCGCAACGACAGCAATTATGCTGGGTGCACTCCTGTCCTATGGCGTTCAGCCTGGGCCACGACTTTATATAGATCATCCTGCTGTATTTTGGTCTGTCATTATTTCTATGTACTTGGGCAATATTATTCTGTTGATATTGAATCTTCCGTTAATTCCCTACATTTCCAAATTACTCGCTGTTCCCAGGCAGTTCTTGACGCCGATTATTCTGTTCTTGTCACTCATTGGTGTTTACCTGGTGTCATTCAATACGGTTGATCTGTTCATGATGGTCGTTATTGGAGCGATCGCTGTCGTATTTCGAGTGCTGAATTTTCCATTGGCGCCCCTGTTACTGGGTTTTATTCTCGGTGGCATGATGGAGGAGAACCTGCGGCGAGCCCTGTTGATTTCGGACGGATCCCTCGAGTTTTTATGGCAAAGGCCCATAACTGCGACAATAATCATTATTACCGTTGCGACTGTGCTGATTCCGATCGTGTCCTCCCTGAGAAAAACGAAAGGCAGTCGTGCATTAGATACCTAAAATTGAGATGATCACAGAATAACGGCTTGTTTGATCTGAAAACGGTTAAGACATGAAATTACTACGCCAGTTTTCCTTGCAGTCAAAGATGATTATCTTCATCGTCGCCCTGGTGCTGTTTCAAACAGGCATCATGGGCTTCGTGTCGACAAACCTGGTCAACACCATACTTGAAGATCAGTCAGGTAAGCGGGTGCTGGATGTTTCACAAACGATTGCGACCATGCCGGAGGTCGCCAGGCTACTGGGAGAACAGGATCCCGACGGCAAGCTTCAAGTGTTGGCTGAAGCGATACGCGTAAAAACGGGAGCCCAGTTCGTTGTGATTGGGGACCGTCAAGGAAGGCGTTATTCCCACCCCGACCCCGAAAAAATCGGCAAAACTATGGTTGGTGGAGACAATGACCTAGCCCTGGAGAATGGTAAGGCCTATATCTCAAAAGCGGTAGGAACCATGGGTTTATCGTTGCGCGGTAAAGTACCCATATTCGATGCAAACAAAAATATCATCGGAATAGTTTCTGTTGGTTATCTGGAAGAGAGCATTCACCAGATGATCGTTAGCCGGCGCGCCGTCATTATTACATCCAACGTCATATTGGTGATATTTGGTGTCCTGATTGCAGTGCTACTGGCCCGCAGTTTCAAGCGTGCCATCTTCGGGCTGGAGCCCCATCAAATTGGCCGCATGTTCCAGGAGAGAAGCGCGATTTTGGGTTCTATTCGTGAAGGTATCGTTGCGATCAATAAGGATGGTGATATCACCATGATTAACCAGGCTGCGAGAAAGACGCTGGGGCTGAATGCTGATGAGGATTACTTACATCGGCCTATCGAAAAGGTCGTGCCCGAAACCGGCATTTTGGATGTCTTGCGCACCGGCAAGAGTCAACTGGATCTTGAACACAGAGTCGGCGGCAAGGAGATAATCGTTAACCGAATTCCCATTTGGGTTGACAACACAGTGATGGGAGTCGTTTCCAGTTTTCGGGAAAAAGACGAGATTGACTCGCTTGCTAAAGAACTCTCCCAGGTGCAGGAGTATTCCGACATGCTCCGCCACCAGACGCATGAGTATTCGAACAAACTTCATACTATTTCCGGCCTGATACAGCTAGAGGCCTACGAAAAGGCGATTGAGTTAATTGGCAGCGAAACATCGGGATACCAGGATCTACTTCAGTTCTTGGTTTCCGCCGTCCCGGACCCCCTCGTTGCAGGCTGTATTCTGGGGAAGTACAGCCGTGCCAAGGAACTGAATATCCAGCTGAATGTGGACCGGGACAGCAATTTTGCAGACGTTCCCGATTGGATCAATAAGGAGAAGCTGGTCACTGTGTTGGGCAACCTGTTGGATAACGCCTATCAGGCGGTAACGCCCTTATCGGAAGATAAACGGGTGGTAAATCTTTCATTAACAGACTTGGGAAACGACTTGATTTTCGAAGTGGAAGATTCTGGCAATGGAATAGAGGAAGGCCTCGCTGAGCATATATTCGAAAAAGGTGTCTCAAGCAGTGACGAAAAGGGCAAGGGATTTGGTTTGTATCTGGTTAAAGATCTGTTGTCCTACGTTAATGGACATATCACTGTAAGCAAGTCCGGCCTGGGCGGTGTGATGTTTACCGTTTATATCTCAAAAAGGCAGGAAGTCTATGGATAATTTGAGTGTCGTAATTGCCGAAGATGATCCGAAAATATCTGAGATACAAAGCCGTTTTATCGAGAAAATCGAAGGATTCGACGTTGTCGGTATTGGTAATACGATCGAGGAGTCGGAACAGATAATTGATGTATTTCAGCCGGACCTGGTGCTATTGGATTATTACTTTCCTGATGGCAACGGCGTCGATCTACTGTGGAAAATCAGGCGTTTGTACAAGAATACCGATGTTATTTTTATAACCGCAGCGAAAGAAGTCGGAGTTTTACAGGATGCCATTCGTGGCGGTGCGTTTGATTACATTCTAAAGCCCATGACGTTCAGTCGTTTTCAATCGACTTTAGGCAAGTTTCTCGATCACAGAAATAAGATTGGAGAAATGACCAGGCTTGATCAAACCGGTGTAGATCAGATCATTCATCCGGCTGAGGCTACCGTCCAGACGGACGTCAGAATGCCCAAGAGCATCGATCCATTGACCCTGGAGAAAGTAGAGGACGAAGTTAACAAGTTAAATGACGATGGAGTTAATGCGGAAGCGATGGGCTTACAGCTTGGTATTAGCCGGACAACGGCACGCCGTTATCTTGAGTTCCTGGTGTCAAAGGGCATCGTCAAGCCAAGTTTGGTGTACGGGTCAGTAGGGCGTCCGGAACGCCTGTATTTTCAAGCCAACAGTAAAACGTAGTTACGCCTGAGCCTGGCCGGTGCTGCGTCCTTTCTTGAGAAGACTGCCCGCTGTATCGGTGATATGGATGTTAGCGCTGTCCGCTGCGTCTTGCGACGGGCCCGCGAATCAGGCTGATCACAATGAACTGGCGACGGAAACCACTCGCGAGGTCAGGGTCATCACGTCCGGCGGGTTTACGGCGGCGTATAAAGTCCTCGGGCCCGAATTCGAAGCAGCAACCGGTATCAGGCTCGTCACGGCCTACGGCGCTTCATCAGGTGGTGCGGAAGATTCGATTCCATCGCGATTGTCCCGCGGCGAGCCGGCCGATGTAATCATTCTTTCCCGCTCGTCTCTCGACAATCTCACGGCAGCGGCTGAAGTCGTTGCCGACTCGCGAGTCGACCTGGTGCGCTCTACGATTGGGATGGCAGTGCAGTCGGGTGCGCCGATGCCCGATATCAGCACGACCGACTCGTTCGTGGCTTCGCTGCTTGCCGCCGATTCGATTGGCTACTCTGCGAGCGCCAGCGGAACCTATCTGTCGACGGTGCTGTTTCCGCAACTCGGCATCTGGGAGCAAATAGAAGCAAAGAGCAAAAGAATCTTAAGTGAGCGAGTTGCGACGGTCGTTGCCAGAGGTGAGGTGCAAATAGGATTTCAACAGATTAGTGAGATTCTGCCTATCGAGGGAATCGACTACGTCGGGCCCATTCCAAAAGATGTGCAAAAAGTAACAACGTTTTCGGCAGGTATCACGATGCGCGCCGAAAATTCGGCGGATGCACAGAGACTCATCGATTTTCTATCCTCGCCAGAAGTGGCCGACACTATTGCGAGTACCGGCCTAGAACCGGTAGCGTCGGCTCGCAAACAGATGTCCGACGACTTTCCAAATCGACCGGTCACCATTGTTGTTGGTTTCGGTGTTGGCGGTAGCGCCGATCGCATGACTCGTTCTATGTCGAATTTTGTCGGTGAGGAGCTTGGGCAGCCCGTACAAGTCATCAACAAACGTGGCGCCGGGACGCTACTGGCATCCAATTACGTTCTGAGTCGACCACACGACGGCTACACGATTTACGCGTCCGGGTTCTCACCGTATTTGTCGAATTCTATTCTCGAAGGCAATGCGGATTTCACGATCGACGATTTCGCGTATCTCAATTTCCAGTGGTTCGACGAAGACCTCATCGCACTGCACAAGGATTCGCAGTACAAGGATTTGCCGGAGCTTCTTGAGGCAATACGGACCCGACCAAAGACAGTACGCGCCTCGGTTGTTCGCGGGTCGGGCGGCCACCTGATGGCGAAGTTGCTACTCGAGGTCAACGGCATTCCACAGGAGAATCTGAATCTTGTGACCTATAACGGGGGTGGATTGGCACGGGCGGCTGTCGCTGGCGGCATCGTGGACTACATCGTGATAAGCGCCGAGGGAACTGAGAGTATTCGTGAATTTATTCGACCGTTAGCAATAGTAAGCGAACAGCGAAATCCCAATTGGGATGTGCCGACGCTCAATGTAGCGCTGCAGCCGATGGATATCAGTGTCCCGATCCTGCCCGGAAGCATACGCGGGTTCGCGATGACGGCCGAATTCAAGCGGAATTATCCGGAGCGATTCAACAAAATTGCGGAGGCGTTCAAGAGGGCGCTGCAAAATGAGGAGCTGCTGGATACTCTCGAACGATCGGCTATCGGCTCTCGCTGGACCGGTCCGGAGCAGTCGGAAATTACGATGAGAACAACATTCAGCATTTTCGAAGACTACTCGTACCTGTTGAAGTTGTAGATTTGAAATGTCCTCAACCGCTGAAAAAAAGAACAAATACCGCGTCGCTGATCTGGCCGTATTGCTGGTCCTGGCGAGTCTCGTTGTCTTGTACGGCATCGATGCGTACAGAGCTTCCAGCGATGTCCTGAACCTGATCCTGGTACTGCCGATTATCGTGATGGTACTGGTGCTGTGTCTGGTCCAGTTCGTTATCGAGTTGAGAGATGACAGGGCGGAGGCGCCGCCACGAGAAAGCGTTGCCGATGTCGCGCCGGTCATTGGCTTGTTTGCGGTCTACGTTCTGACTCTGCAGTGGCTTGGTTTTGATATCGGCACGATGCTGTTCGTGGCCGCTTTTCTCTGGCTCCAGGGTGAGCGTCGCTGGCACTGGCTCATTGGGTATTCGATCAGTCTGAGTTTCGGATTGGCGTTGTTCTTCTCAACGATGTTGCCGTACCCAATGCCGATGCTGATCCTGCAAACCGCGTACTGAGATGGCGAGATGATTGACTGGACATCACTCTTCGCTGCTTTCGATCTGCTGTTCTCCAGCATCGATCCTTGGTTAGTCGTTGTCCCCGGCATTCTCATCGGTTTGCTGTTCGGTGCGATACCGGGACTGCAGATATCCATGGCCATGGCGATTTTCCTGCCAATGACGCTCTACATGGATTTCATGCAGGCCATGCTTTTTCTCACAGCGATATTCACCGGCGGCACTTTCGGTGGCAGCATCCCAGCCGTGCTGATGAATATTCCAGGCACATCGTCGGCGATTGCGACGGCATTTGACGGCTACCCGATGTCGAAAAAGGGCCAACACAACACGGCGCTGGGTATCGCCCTGGGCGCTTCGTGCATTGGTGTGCTCGCAGGCTACGGCATCCTGTTTCTGCTGATTGGGCCGATTTCAACGATGGTGCTCAAAATAGGTCCGGCGGAGATGGCTGCGGTCATCCTGTGGGGCATAACGCTGATTGGCAGTCTCAGCAGCGGCAGCGTGTTGAAAGGCATCATCTCAGGTCTGATAGGCCTGCTGATCGGCACGATAGGCTTCAGCGAAGCCGGCGTGTTACGGGGCACCATGGGTAGCGTTTATCTCATCGACGGCGTGCCGGCCATACCGGCGATGATCGGCATGTTTGCCGCCTCTGAGCTGTTTCGACTGGTAAAAACGAAGTACCTGGTCGAGGACAGCGCCGCGCGCAAGGTCAGTGCCCGAGCCATTTTTGACGGATTCCTCAAAGCCTTCAGCTACCCGTGGATCCTGGCGCGCGGAAGTCTTATCGGGGTGTTCGTCGGCGCGGTGCCCGGAGTGGGCTCGTCGGTTGCAAATCTTCTGTCTTATATTGCCACCAAGAATCGCGATCCGGACCCGGACTCCTTCGGCAAGGGCAACCCGGCCGGCGTGGTCGCCTCGGAGGCCGCAAACAGCACCTCTGAGGCTGGTTCCATGGCGACACTTCTCGCTTTGGGTATTCCCGGTGGCGGTGCGACCGCGGTCATGCTGGCCGCATTCGCAATGCACAACATTACGGGTGGTCCGCAGTTTATCCGGGAACAGACAGACGTGGTGTACGCGATTATTTTCGCCAATTTTGGTCAGGCATTCCTGCTGATTGCGCTCGGGCTGATGTTCATTCCGATATTGGCAAACGTGGTTAAGGTGCCGATGACTTACCTGGTACCCACCGTCCTGGCGATGGCCGTGTTCGGCGCCTTCGGCTTAACCGGAGACTTGTCCGGGCCAGTTACTGTATTGGTTTTCTCGGTGGTTGGATGGCTGTTCAAGCGTTTCGACTACTCAGTCCCGGCCGCGGTAATTGGCATTCTACTCGGCGGCATGGCGGAAGACTCCATCATTTATTCGTATCAAATCAGCGGGGGTCAGTGGAGTTATGTTCTGGAACGTCCGATCACACTCGTGATTCTGATGTTGCTTCTCCTGTCCCTGTTCGGCAGCAAACTTCTGGGCTTACTGACGAGACGGGCAAGCAGTTGATTGCCGACCTGTCGCTGCTGGTGCTTGCTTTCGTGTTGCTAGCGTCGTTCGCGACCGCCGTTTTGCACGGCGCGATTGGCATGGCGGGCGGCGTAATTATGGCCGCGATCCTCTCGCATTTTATGAGTATCAAGTCTGCTGTTCCGGTGATGACCTGCGCGTTGATCATCAGTCACTTTAGTCGCGCAATCATGTATTTCCGTGATACCGACTGGAAAATCACGTTTCGTGTGCTGTTGTTCGGCTGTCCCACGATCGTCATTGGCGCACTGATATTCAGCGTCATCAGTCCCAGGGCGATCGCAATTGTTTTCGCGGCGTTTTTGATTGCGTCGTTTCCGATCAAATACTGGGCACGGAAACATCAAATTACCACCGGCCCCAAGCTGCTTGCCGGTGCCAGCGCGATTTGGGGCATGCTCGCGGGCAACGTCATCGGACCGGCCTTTTTCCTGGCCCCTTTTCTGTTGGGCACCGGGATGAATCGAATGGTGTTTGCGGGAACGCTCGCCAGCATCACGTTTGTTATGAATGTCCTGAAACTAAGCGTATTCGGAGCGACAGAGCTAATTACCGGCGAGTTGTTGCTGCTTGGGGTCCTGATCGGCGTAATGACCATCCCGGGAAACTGGGTAGGTCGCTCGATACTCAAGAAAATGCAGGACAGCGAGCATCGATTGATCATCGACATTTTAACGGTATTGATGATCGCAAACTTTATTTATCTCGCCGCTAAATGATGAGAATACTTATTGCAGGCAGTGGCAATGCGGCACTTTGTGCGGGAATAGCGGCGCTCGAGCGAGGGGCAGACGTATTAATACTGGAAAAGGCGTGCGCCGACGAGGCAGGCGGCAATAGCCGCTACACGGCCGGGGCGATGCGCTTCGCGTACGAGTCCCGCGACGAGCTGCTTCCTTTGTTGCGCAATCCTGCAGGCGAAGCATTTGATCGTGCTGATTTCGGATCCTATACGCGAAATGATTTTGCGCATGACCTGCGTAATTTCAATGACGGCAAGCCGCTAAATTATTTGCAGGACACGCTGGTCGACGAGAGCTACGACACGATGTTGTGGCTCAGTCGTCACAATATCGGTTTCGATCCAATCTACTCGCGGCAGGCATTTCAGAAAGACGGCAGGTACGTGTTCTGGGGCGGCCTCGTACTTGAAGCGCACGGGGAGGGAGTCGGTCTTGTTGCGGCCGAAACACGGGAATTTCTACGGTTGGGTGGAAAGATTCAGTATGACTGTGAATGCCGGGAGCTTGTCATTGACGATTCTGGTATCCGTGGTGTGATTTGCATGTCGCCCACCGGCCAGATCACTCTGGACGCCGATGCCGTTGTACTGGGTTGCGGTGGTTTTGAGGCGAGCAAGGAAATGCGACGCCAGTACATGGGTGACAAGTGGGTCAATGCAAAAGTCAGAGGCACCCGGCACAACACTGGAGCCGGTATCGAGATGGCTTTGGCAGTTGGCGCAGAGATGGAGGGCCGGTCTGACGGCTGTCATGCGGTGCCAATGGATCTTCACATGCCGGATTTCGGAAATACAGAACTGCCTTTTATCGAACGAAAAAACTATCGGAAGATCTGTTACTTCCTCGGGATAATGCTGAACGCGAAGGGAGAACGATTCGTTGACGAAGGCGAGAATTATCGAAACTACACCTATGCACAGTTTGGCCGCGAAATCCTGAACCAGCCGCAAGGAATTGCCTGGCAGTTGTTCGACAAGCAGGTGGATGCTCTGCTGTACGACGAGTACCGGTTTGCAGAGGCCAGCTTTGTCGAGGCGGACACGCTGGTCGATCTGACATCGAAGCTTGACGGTGTCGACGCGCAAAGGGCACTGCACACGATTCAAGAGTTCAACGCGGCAGTTGACCCGGCCAACGCGTTTGATCCAACGATCCTGGATGGGCGCTGTACTAGCGGCCTCGCGGTCGATAAAACAAACTGGGCTAACAGGCTGGACGAACCGCCATTTAAGGCGTTTCCGGTCACCTGTGGAATAACGTTTACCTACGCAGGATTGCGTGTCGACAGGAGCGCAGCGGTTCTCAATCGTGAGGGGATGAAAATTCCGGGGCTCTATGCCTGCGGGGAAATGATAGGAGGCATATTCTCTGCGGGCTACCCCGGTGGCTCCGGGTTGACCTCAGGCGCCGTATTTGGCCGAATCGCTGGACAATCCGCGGCACAGATCTGACCTATTGTCGTCCGCCGCTGCATGATAATTCGTCTGTTCGCGCAAATGTCACCTGCCGGGACTGGTGCCGAGGCGGCCCAGCCAGTTATCAACCGTTGGGAATCTGCTACTCAACAATCTAATGTGCATATTAGAATTCAATTCGCAGCTTCTTTGGTAAAACAACAAGTTACAGTCCAACAGCCTAACTTCGAACCAGGTTTATTTTGGTAAGGAACAACCGATTGCATTGCCGTACTTAGACAGTGGATGCTTTCGGTTTTTCAAAGGTTTATCCGCTGACTGACGAAAATTTGCGGGAATCTCCCGGAGAAAGGGGGTAGAAAGCCTATTTATGTTACCAGTCGATTGACTTACAAAGCTTTGCCCCCAATAATAGACACAAGTGGATTGGGAATGCCCGGTCGGCGCTTGGCCTCGATGAATACCGGGGCTTTTCGCTTTTTAGGGGAACGATTTTAGGCCCCACCCGTCGATCTTGCCACTCTCGCTTTGTCGAAATTTCTCCTTCACAACGTCATATGCCGGGTTCGGATCATTCGGTCTAATAGTTCGTCTACCGATTGGGTAAGCAACCAAATCCGCCAGTTGCATGCCGGTGGAATTGGTTTGTTTGCTGGCGAACTCGATATCGAACGGCATATTTCCGTCAAACCAGTTTCCGCCCGAGATCACGCGCAAGAATGCCAACTCTAATTCGTTGTCTTCCTTTTTGCCCCGGCATTCAAAGCAAATCGTTGTACGATTCTCGTTCTGTCCGAGGTCCTGCAAAAACCTGTACGTCCGCTCGAGGCAGAAAACCATGGCAATGTCATACGGATTGGCCGGGTAAGCGTATTGCTCCTTGAGTTTATTCTTGTCGATAACGGCAGCAATTAGAGTAAACGGTGCATTGGTGATTTCAGTAGTAAGCGCAGCCATGAATCTCTTGCGCACCTGACTGTTTTGCAATATCGAGAATTCCTTCTTCGCCTTACGAATGTTATGGCTGTGCAATACGACCAGATCATGACCAAAAAAATCGAATTTCAACCGCTGGAAGGCGGGGACGATAGTATCGGTGTAAGCGGATTTCTCGAAAATGCAGAAAGCCAGGACGAATACCGGGTATTGCGGATCGATACTGACCAGCCCGTGGTCGCCGCTTTCGTCTACGTAGACGATGTAGTCGCTAAACCCCATTTCTTGATTCTAATTCATTAGGACCGGAGGCAAGCCGGCATTATTGTTTCCCATCAATTCATTTGTGAAAAATGCCGCAATATCCCCAACAATGTTACAAGGCTCCAAAGAGCGGGCATGGATGATAGGCGGTCATTGGCCCAACACCCAGTCGACCGATGATCGTGGCTCTCCGAAGGCTGCTGCCGTTTACCTGTAATAGTCAGCGTGCCAGACGGACGTCTGGTATGCTGGCCATATGATGCGAAGCGCCCGTGTCACCAGTTGCACTGGTGACACGGGCCGCAACGCCATGAACCACGCCGCTCCTGGGCTGATTTTTCGTGCGCCCCAGGGGTTATCTGTTATTGTTTGGCGGTAGTTCGATAGGTTTTTAGACGCGGCCACTGCGCATAAAGTGGCAACTGGGTGCTTCAGGACTTCGTTTCAAGCGCCGCGATCCAAGATCGTGAGTCCATCTTCAACTAAGCCGTTTTTCTAACGGCAGTGCCAGGCTCTTTGATTAGAACTGGCTTTCAACGTATGCGGTATTGGGTTTGGCAGGCGATTGCTTGTCTCGATCCGGTGTACCGCTTCTTCAACCAAACAGTTCAGCTAACTGCATCTAAAATAAGGAGGTATTCAATAACAATCGTTAACTCAGGCCATTAAGGCCAAGTTGGAATATTGCTCGGGCTCTATCCGTCAGGAAATCCCGGCATGCCTGCGACCAGGCAGGTTCAGAAAGGGGCTGGTGTCCCAAGACCATTACCACTTCGGTGGGCTTTGCAGATAATGCTGCAGGCGGTCAGATTCACTTACCAATTGTGAGAAGCACCGTATAACTCTGAACCACCAACATCGACATAAAAGATAAATGAAGTCCCACGGGATATGCCATGAATTGGCGGTCCCGATGGGGCTTCCCTCGGCCCGGAGTTTAGATGCGTTATTGCATAAGGACATAATATATCTTATTATGGCCAGTTATTAATCTCTCGGACCCTTGCGTGGAACCCCGTACCTATACCTTGAAAGAAGCAGTCACCATCCTGCATCGATCCGATGGAGCAGACGAAGCAACCCGCATTACTCGTCATATTCGCCACTGGACGAGCCTCGACCTGTTGGTGCCGGTTGGAGACAAACACACCGGAACCGGTCGAGCTCGGGAGTATCCCGTTGAGGAGATTTATCGTGCGGCGGCTTTATTGGAACTGGCAAAGTGGCGGGTGCCGGTCACAGTGCTGGCCGACACGTTCCGTCAGTTTACGGCGGACTTCGAGAAGGAATGGCTACTCGCTGTAAAAGGTACCGAAGCGATCTATGTGACTATGACCTGGAGTGAAGGCTTGACCGTCTGGAACATCGCGGTCGGCAAGCCAGAGCTTTTCATGCTCGATGATCCTTCTCCAGAAAGTGAGATCGGCGGACCGGCCAGTGCAATTGTGATCAACCTCACCAGCGTGCTGCGTGGACTGCGATTTTAAGGCCAGGCAGTGAGCGTAAATGACCAGTCGGAATCTCTCGATGCCCTCCCCGTTCGCTGCCTGGATCGCGATGCGGCCGCCACGTATCTCGGCATCGGCAGAACGCTGCTGTCGCGAATCGGCCCACCACCGATTCGCCTGGGAAGACGACGCGTGTATGACCGGGTTGACCTCGACCGTTGGCTGGATAATCATAAGCCCCGAGGGCGGGCCATAAAGGAGGAATTATGGCCCGAGAAAAAGGACTCTACAGAAGGAAAGACTCACCGTACTGGTGGCTCAAGATCGTCCTCCCAGACGGACGCCGGGTATGCAAAAGTACTCGGCTTAAAGTCTTAGAGGATGCTGAAGAGTATTTGATACGCCTGAAGGCTGAAGCCTACGAGGCGGCCCGAACCGGGATACCGGCCGAGCGCAATTGGCAGGACGCGGTTGTTCAATATCTGGAAGACAGCGTTGGTAAACGCAGTCTGGATTACGACAAAGCGCACTTTCAAAAACTTGACCCGTATCTCCGTGGATATCAGCTCAGAGACATCAACATGAGCGCTCTGAGACCGTTTATCCAGGATCGAAAGCTGAACGATGGTGTCGCAAACGGGACCATTAATCGTGCTCTCGAAACGGTTCGGCACGTTCTCAACGTGGCTCGTGATGACTGGGGCTGGATCGCGCGGGTTCCTAAAATCCGCATGTTGAAAGAACCTAAGCGTCGCGTACGTTTTCTCACGGAGGAGGAAGCGGATCGGCTGATGTCGGCACTGCCAAAGCATTTGGTGCCAGTGGTTCGATATGCCTTGGCGACCGGTTGCAGGAGAGTGAAATCCTGCGACTGGACTGGAACCATGTTGATCTCGATCGGCGTGTGTCCTGGCTGGAAGCGGGCACCACGAAGAACGGAGAAGGACACGGTGTTCCCCTAAACCGGGACGCGATCCTGGCGCTCAGATGCGTACAGGGTCAGCACGAACGGTGGTGCTTTACGTACCGGGGAAAGCGCATGGGAGCGATTGGCTCGGCCTGGAAACGTTCATTAAAGCGTGCCGGAATCGAGAAGTTTCGATTCCACGACTTGCGCCATACCTGGGCGAGTTGGCACGTGATGAGCGGGACCAGTTTGCAAGAGCTGATGGAATTGGGTGGTTGGAAGTCGTACGAGATGGTGCTGCGGTATGCACACTTGGCACCGGAGCATTTATCGGATGCGGCGGCTCGAATCGAACGCGGTATGGAGGTCGTATCGGACAACGCTACGATTTCGCTACGTTGATAAAACAAAGGGTCTACCGGAATCGGTAAACCCTTGTTTTAATTGGCGCGCCCGGAGAGATTCGAACTCCCGACCGCTCGGTTCGTAGCCGAGTACTCTATCCAGCTGAGCTACGGGCGCTTTGTTCAGTGGTCGCGGCTAGGAGCCGCTCCTACGGGGGGCCGCAAGGGCGCACATGTTACTCACAGTGGCCATGCGGGTAAAGCTATTCCGCGTCCGGAGTGACACCCAGGCGTTTATGCATAATCGGGCTTGTGGTCGTGTATTGGACGTGCACTTTCTTGCCGGGTTCAACTCGCTGCTTAATGGCGAAAGCCGCCAAAGCAGCCTCGTGGAAGCCACACAAGATTAGCTTCTTTTTGCCTGGGTAATGATTGATATCGCCAATCGCGTAGATGCCCGGTGTCGAGGTTTCGAAGTGCTCTGTGTCCACGTTAATTGTTTTACGGTTTATGTCGAGGCCCCACTCGGCGATCGGACCGAGTTTGGGCGCCAGACCGAAAAATACCAGCAACTGGTCCGCCGTCACCTCGATCGTATCGCCGTCTTTGCTTGCAACAACGACTGCAACCAACGAGTTTTCATCGCCTCGCAGTTCGGTGACTTTGGCGTTCTCGATGAGATCCATATCGCCACTAGCGACCAAACCGCGCATTGCGGCCACCGAGGCATCAACCGCGCGATATTCGTCACGGCGATGAATGAGCGTCGTTCGCTTTGCGATCGGCGCGAGTTCCAGAACCCAGTCCAGCGCTGAATCGCCGCCACCCAGCACGACAAGGTTCTTGCCTTTGAATTGTTTTGGTTCCTTTACCCGATAGTGCACGCAGTTTGGTGCGACAACATCGATGCCGGTGGCACGCAACGCCCGAGGCTGAAACGATCCAACGCCGGCTGCAATCACAATGGCCTTGGCCATGAACTCCTTGCCGGCGTCCGTTGCCAGGTAGAATTCATCACCTTCCGGTCGAACCTCTACCACTTCCTCGCCAAGGTGCATGCCAGTGCTAAATGGTTCGATCTGCTTCAATAATCTGGCAGTGAGTTCCTCACCCGTACACACAAGAATACCCGGTATGTCATAGATCGGTTTGTCGGGATAAAGCTCGGAGCACTGTCCGCCAGGCTGGCGAATTGAGTCCACGACTTCGGCTTTGAGGCCGAGCAGACCGAGTTCAAATACCTGGAATAGACCGCAGGGCCCGGCGCCGACGATGACAACATCCGTTTTGATCAATTATCTATATCCTGCACTGCGTCGCCGAAAGGTTGTCAGGCGAGGAGTTAACGTAGCAGAGAAAATGGCGGAGAGAGAGGGATTCGAACCCTCGAAGGGGTTTTAGCCCTTACTCCCTTAGCAGGGGAGCGCTTTCGACCACTCAGCCATCTCTCCGGCCAGCCCGAAGGGCGGCACATAGTACTGTCAGTGGTGGGCGAGGTAAAGCGGATTTCACGCTGACTCTGATTTATCGTCGTCCGTCGAATCGGCCTCGCCAGCGGCGGCCTTTTCTCTCTGAATTCGCTCGTAAATCTCTTCCCGGTGAACGGCAATGTGTTTGGGTGCGTTGATCCCTATTCGGACCTGATTTCCCTTGACCCCCAAGACGGTGATCGTGACATCGTTCCCGATCATGACCGTCTCGCCCGCTCGTCGCGTCAGAATCAGCATGACTTCCTACTCCTGCCTGACGGGGCTCCTGCCCCGTTCCTATGCGCGTGTTAATCCTTAAACTGTTGTAATTCTAGCTGATTTTCGCGTCAGTTGCTTTTAATGACCGCGAAAACACAGGCTGCTTGCGCTTGAGGGAAAATTGGACTGCGGCATCACTCCAGTTGTTCCGCGACCCATGCAGGGACAGATTCGAGCGCCTGGTCGAGAGCGTCAACATCGGTGCCGCCCGCCTCAGCGAAATCGGGTCGCCCGCCACCCTTACCGCCGACCTGCTCGGCCACGGGTCTGATGAGGTCACCGGCCTGAATTTTGTCGATATTGTTCTTGGTGACGCCGGCCGCGAGTCGCACCTTGCCGTCGTCTACTGAGCCCAGCACAACAACCGCGTTCTGCAATCTGTCTTTGAATTGATCGACCGCATTGCGGAGCGTTTTGGCATCGGCGCCATCCATCCGGGTCACCAACACTTTGATACCCGCGATCTCCTGCACACCCTCAAAGGGGTCAGAGCCCTTTCCGGTAATGAGCGCCTGTTTGGCTGCGGAAAGCTCCTTTTCCAGATCCTTGCTGCGTTGCAGCAACTGCGAGACTTTGGCTGTCGCCTGATCGGGGTGACTGCGTAGCATGCCGGCAACATTGCTCAAGACTTGCTGGTTGCTACCAATCCACTTCATGGCGCCTTTGCCGGTCACTGCTTCGATGCGGCGGATGCCGGAGGCGACACCACCCTCGGAAGTGATCTTGAAGACGCCAATGTCACCCGTGCGATCGACGTGCGTACCACCACACAACTCAATTGAGAAATCGCCTAGCTTCAGCACCCGAACCTTGTCGCCGTATTTTTCGCCGAACAGCGCCATAGCACCCGATTGAATGGCCTCGTCGTACGTCATTTCATCGGTGGCTGCCGCCACGTTTTGGCGAATTACGTCATTCACGAGATCCTCGATCTCACGAATTTGTTCTGCTGCAACGCTGTCGTAATGCGAGAAATCGAATCGCAACCGGTCCGGCGCGACCAGAGATCCCTTCTGCGTCACGTGGTCGCCGAGCACTCGTCTGAGTGCGGCGTGCACCAAGTGCGTTGCCGTGTGATTGAGGCGGATGGCCTGCCGGCGATCTGCATCGACCGCGGCCTCGACTTTGTCACCAACTATGAGCTCGCCCTGCTCCACATTGCCGAAGTGCACGATGGCCTTGCCGCTCTTTTGCGTATCGCCCACTTGAAACAACTTGCCATCGGTTACGAGAATGCCCGTGTCACCGATTTGTCCACCGCTTTCAGCGTAGAACGGGGTGGCCGACAAAATGACCGCGCCCTCTTCGCCTGCAGCAAGCGTTTGAACGGGCCCGCCGTCCTTATATAAGGAGACGATTTCGCTGCCAGCTTCGGTGCCATCGTAACCCAGGAATTCAGACTCGGCGTCTGTCTTGAACGCGTCACCACCTGCCGACCTGAATTTACTCGCCGCCCTCGCACGATCTCGCTGTTGGCCCATCGCCGTTGCAAAGCCTTCCTGGTCAACGGTCAGCTCACGTTCGCGTGCAATATCGGCTGTCAGGTCAACAGGAAAACCGTAGGTGTCGTAGAGTTTGAAAACCACGTCGCCCGGAATCTGCTTGCTCTTGAGTTTGGCGATAGCCGACTCCAGCATCTCCATACCCTGATCGAGTGTCTCGGCGAAGCGTTCCTCCTCTTTCTTTAACACTTTCTCAACATGCGCCTGCGTTTTGACGAGCTCGGGATAGGCACCGCCCATTTCCGCGGCGAGCGGGGCGACGAGCTTGTGAAAAAACGAATCGTCGTTGCCGAGCTTCCTGCCGTGGCGAATCGCGCGACGAATGATCCGGCGCAACACGTAACCCCTGCCCTCGTTGCCCGGCAGCACGCCGTCAACAATTAGGAACGAACATGCACGAATGTGATCGGCAATTACATTGAGCGAACTCGAGCCATCGTTCTTGACACCCAATGTCTTGGCAATCGAAGCGATCAACTTTTTGAACAGATCAATTTCGTAGTTCGAATGCACCCCCTGCATTACGGCCGCGATTCGTTCGAGTCCCATGCCGGTGTCTACTGACGGCTTCGGCAGTGCTACCAACTCGCCGTCGGCTGAACGGTCGAACTGCATGAAAACGAGATTCCAGATTTCGACGTAGCGATCGCCGTGCTCATCCGGTGAGCCCGGCGGGCCGCCCGGTATGCCGGCGCCGTGATCGTAGAAAATCTCGGAGCACGGACCGCAGGGTCCTGTGTCACCCATGGCCCAGAAATTGTCTTTCTCACCCAGTCGCGCGAATCGTTTTGGATCGACCTTTACTTCCTTTAGCCAGATGTCGGCAGCATCAAAATCATCCTCGAATACTGTCACCCAGAGTTTCTCAGGCGCCAGCCCAAGCGTGCCCGTTAGAAAATCCCAGCTATAGTGAATCGCTTCGCGCTTGAAGTAATCGCCGAAGCTGAAATTGCCGAGCATCTCGAAAAACGTGTGGTGACGGGCTGTGTAGCCGACGTTTTCCAAGTCGTTGTGCTTGCCCCCTGCGCGGACACATCGCTGCGACGATGCTGCGCGTTTGTAACCGCGCTTGTCGTGGCCAAGGAATACATCCTTGAACTGCACCATGCCGGCATTCGTAAACAATAGCGTCGGATCATCGCCGGGCACCAGCGGAGAGCTCGCGACGATCTCATGGTCGTGGTCGCGAAAAAACTCCAGGAAGGCCTGGCGCAACTCATTGCTCGTCATCGAATTCATTTTGGGTCTGGCGATGGTTTTCAACCGCGCTAGTGTACGGGGTTTGTGTGCCGGTATTAAGCGTTATTCATCGCCGAAGGCAGCCTGAATATGGCCCTGTTCGAACCCGCGATACTGCAGAAATCGCATCTGCTTCGCTTTGGCCTTGAAGTCGGCCGGTTTGGTTGCGCCGAACTTTCGTCGTCGGACATTACGAGCCAGTTTATACCAGTCGGCAGCCGACTCTTTGATAGCGATCTCGATAGTCGCATCCGCTACACCACGCTGGCCCAAGTCCAGGCGAATTCGAACCGGGCCTTTGCCGCGATTGATGTGGGATTGGACAAACGCTGCGGCGAAGCGCTGATCGCTTTGCAAGCCGTTTGCGGTAAGTTCGAGCATGGCTTGTTCGGCCACGTTTCGGTCGTAGCCTTTGCCTGTAAGCTTCTTGATGAGTTCTGTCTGGCCATATTCACGACGAGCAAGAAAAGCCATGGCTTTATTACCTGCATCAGCGGGACAAGAAAAACGATCTTCCCGCTCGCCGGCGAGAAGGTCGCTAATTTCTTCGTGGAGTTCAGGCATTTGAATCTTTCTGTAGGAGGCCGCCCTGCGCGTTTATGCCCTTTGGGTGCGAAGCGTAGCGGCGGCCGTTTTCGGCCGCAGGGCGGCCTCCTACTACGACGCTTCTTTTGCGACCGACGCCTCCTCGGCGTCGTCGTCCGTTGTGTCCTCAGGCGCCGCGTCTGGAACTGCGACAACGGGAGGTGGCATCAGCTGGGCGCGAATCTTCCGCTCAATCTCGTCGCACATTTCAGGATGCGCCTTCAAGAACTCACGAACGTTTTCCTTGCCCTGACCGATGCGGTCATCGCCGTAGCTGTACCACGAACCCGCCTTGTCGACGATGCCGTGCTGCACACCCAGATCGATAATCTCACCGTGGCGCGAAATGCCATGACCGTACAGAATCTCGAACTCGGCTTGTTTGAACGGTGGCGATACTTTGTTCTTGACGACTTTGACGCGCGTCTGGTTGCCAATGATTTCGTCGCCCTTCTTGATCGCACCGATACGGCGAATGTCGAGCCGGATAGACGCGTAGAACTTCAGTGCGTTGCCACCCGTTGTTGTCTCGGGGCTACCGAACATGACCCCGATCTTCATGCGAATCTGGTTGATGAAGACGACCATGGTGTTCGAACGGTTGATATTGGCGGCCAGTTTCCGGAGCGCTTGTGACATCAGCCGAGCCTGCAAGCCCATGTGCGAGTCACCCATCTCACCCTCGATCTCGGCCCTGGGTGTCAGTGCGGCGACAGAGTCGATAACAATAATGTCGACCGCACTGGAGCGGACCAGCATGTCAGTGATTTCCAGCGCCTGCTCGCCTGTATCCGGCTGCGACACCAACAGTTCGTCAACATCGACGCCAAGTTTCTCGGCGTAGTTCGGGTCGAGCGCGTGCTCCGCGTCGATAAACGCAGCGGTTCCACCCAGTTTCTGAGCCTCGGCGATGACCTGCAGCGTCAGTGTTGTCTTACCGGAAGACTCCGGACCGTAAATTTCTACAACACGGCCTCTTGGCAGACCGCCAATGCCAAGAGCGGCATCCAGTCCTATCGAACCCGTCGAAATAGTCTCGATATCCCGGGAGGCCGTGCTGTCCCCGAGACGCATGACTGAGCCTTTGCCGAATTGTTTCTCGATCTGGCCTAATGCCTGCGCGAGTGCTTTTTTACGATTGTCGTCCATAATTTTGCCGCCATTTGATGATTGCTGGAAATACTGTTGATATACACAGTATTATTCCATGAAACCCGCGCCAATGGTAGCTTCTGGAGCATGTACTTTCTCGGCAAGATGCCAGGAAACACGAAAAACCTGCCGCAACCTATTGTTTCAGCGGCGCGTAGCGAATGCCGCGCAGTCCTGCTACGGACACAACCAATTCGAAGCTTGACCACTCGGTGGTCGCTCGATGCGCCAGTCGCTCGGTGGCGAACGGCCTGGCGTTGCGCGACACCGTAATATGCGGCCGGTAGATACGATCATCGGGCGTCAGGCTGAAATTTTCCAGGACCGAATCCAATGCGGAAACCAGATTCTGCAGTTCGGCCGGCACGGTCGCAGCGACCAGACAGGCCACCTTGGGTCGCGCCCAAAACTCCAGGCGATCGAAACTGAGACGAAACGGCGCCACTTCAACAGCACTTGCCTGTTCTTGCAATTCCGGAATCAGGTGTTCTTCGAAGTCGCCGATGAACGGCAAGGTGACATGCCAGTTGCGCCGGTCCACTGCCCGGCCTTCGACAGACTTTGCGACCGAGTTGATAACATCTCGTAACCGGTCCCGCTGACGAATGTCCGGCCACAAGGCAAAGAACAATCGTTTCGTACTCACGACTCGATGCGCTCTCTCACACCCTGCAGCGCGTACGCAACCGATGCCTCGCGAACGAGTTCGCGATCGCCCGTGAAGTGCTCGCAACGGGTATCTACCAACGCCTTCGTCCCATCTCGCACGGCCCACGCGAACCAGACTGTGCCCACAGGTTTTTCCCTGGTCCCACCCGCAGGACCGGCAACACCGCTCACGGCCACCGCGAAATCTGCGCCGCTCAGGCGCAGCGATCCTTTCGCCATTTCCTCGACAACCTCGGCACTTACGGAACCGTGATCTTCCAGCGTCTTGTTCCGTACGCCGAGAATCGATTCTTTGGCACCGTTGGCATAGCTCACGACGCCGTAGCCGTAGACGGCAGAACTGCCCGGAATATCGGTGATCGCTTTGGCGACCCAGCCGCCCGTGCAGGACTCCGCGGTTGCTACTGCTTTGCCCGCCGCCGAAAGCTCGTTGACGAGTGCTTCAGCCAGCTTCCGGATTGATTCGTGGTCAGCCATTCAGTACCGCTGCATAAAGTGCGACGTGCTTATCGGCCATCGTAGCGATCGAGAACTCATTTTGCATCCGTTCCCGGCCAGCAGCACTCATTCGTTGCCGCATCTGGTCGTCTTCCATCAACGTCGTAACCGCCCCTCGCAAGGCGTCGACATCTTCGGCTGGAACGAGCAGTCCGGTCTCGCCGTGTACAACCGCCTCGCTCAGTCCGCCGGCGTCAAACCCGACGACGGGTACGCCCGCCGCAGCAGCTTTCAGCGCGGCGACTCCCAGACCCTCGGTGAGCGCGGGATGAACGAGTAAATCGAAACATCCGATGAAGCCATCGAGATCGTCACGAAATCCGGCGAACTGGACGGCGTCCCCGAGTCCCAGTGAGGCAGCCTGGGCCCGCAACTGACTGTTGAGGTATCCGTCCCCAAATATGACAAGCCGGAAAGGCGGATGACGGTGCAAGAGATCGGCGACTGCCTGCAACAGGTATCGGTGTCCTTTGCGCGGGATCAACTGGCCCGCCGCGGCAATAGTGAAGACGTCGTTATCGATGCCGAACTCTTTCCTGAAGGCCTCGTGATCCGGCTCGCGCGCGAACGCGTCAGCATCGACGGCACTGCGAATTACGGCGATTCGCTCGTCTTCGACATCATGCTCGCGCAATACCTTGGCAATCGCGTCGGAAATCGCGATGATTTTCTTGAACGGCCTGTAGCGTAACGTCGCCATCAATCGCATCTCGGTATTGTCGACGCGACGTGAAACCACGGCCGGAATATCGGCGAAGGACGCTGCAAGGCCGCCAAGCAGATCAGCGCCGCGGCGACTGTGGCAATGGACGATGTCCGGAGCGTGTTCCCTGAGGAACTGGGACAAGCGATACGCGAACGGCAAGTCGAGGTCGCCCGCGCAAAACAGATTCTGCACCCGAATTGCAGCGAGTCTGGCCACACCATCAATTCCGGATTCAGGCGGGCAAACCAAAGTGTTGTCGTGACCGCGCTCGCGTAACGCGTTGATCAGGTAGACAACCTGTTGCGGGCCACCCAAAAAATGGCGCCCGGTTTCGACATGCAGTATTTTCACTCGTTCATCATACAAAAAAGAACAGCATGAAAGCTGAAGTAACAGCCGTCCACACACCGATGATGCGTCAGTACCTCGGCATCAAGTCCGATTACCCGGACATGCTGATGTTTTATCGTATGGGAGACTTCTATGAGCTTTTCTACGACGACGCCAGACGCGCGTCCGGCCTGCTCGATATCACTCTGACCGCACGCGGCAAGTCCGGCGGCAACGCGATCCCGATGTGCGGTGTCCCTTATCACGCAGTTGAAGGCTATCTCGCAAAACTCGTGCGTAAGGGCGAGTCGGTCGCAATCTGCGAGCAGATCGGTGATCCCGCAACCAGCAAAGGCCCGGTAGAACGCAAAGTCACCCGGGTTGTAACACCTGGCACGCTGACCGATGAAGCGCTGCTCTCGGCCAGCCGGGATAACGTCGTCGCTGCCATCTTCGCTGCCGGCGAGTCTATTGGCATTGCCTGGATGGATCTGTCGGCCGGCCGATTCCGCATGACTGAAGTTCCGGACCTCGAGTCTTTGCAAGGCGAAATCGAGCGCCTGCGGCCTGCGGAACTGATCGTAGATGAGGATCACACGTTCGGCGCATCATTTGATGACCGTATCCGCGTAACACGTCGACCGCCGTGGCATTTCGAACTCGACAGTTCGACGCGATTGCTGTGCAACCAGTTCGGTACACGCGACCTAACCGGCTTCGGCTGCGAGAACTTTCCGCGCGGCATTGCCGCAGCCGGCGCGCTACTGCAGTACGTCAATGACACGCAAAAAGCCTCGCTCCCACATTTACGCTCGATAACAGCGGAGCTGCGTGACGATGCCGTCATCATGGACGGTCCAACACGCCGCAACCTCGAACTCGAAGAATCGCTGAGCGGCCGGCATCAGCATACGCTGGCTGGCGTGATGGACCATTGTGAGACCGCCATGGGGAGTCGACTGCTGCGACGCTGGATACAGCGGCCACTGCGCAATTCCGATGTCCTGAAATCGCGTTATCAGGCCGTGAACGCATTGATCACAGGAAGCGCCGTCGAGTCGATGCAGGAAACACTCCACGGCATCGGTGATGTAGAACGCATCCTTTCGAGAGTTGCGCTGCGTTCGGCCCGGCCTCGCGACCTCCGGCAGCTTTGCGAAGCGCTGTCGCGACTGCCAGATTTACAACGACAGATTGCTCCCATCGATGCACCGTTGTTGTCCAAGCTCGCGCAGCAAATCGGCGAACACCGCGCGCAACGGCACCTGCTCAAGAAGGCCATTATCGACAATCCGCCAATGTTGATTCGCGATGGCGGCGTGATCTCGCCGGGCTATGACGATGAACTCGATGACCTGCGAGCGATCGCTGAGAACGCGGACCAATACCTGGTCGACCTGGAGAAGCGTGAACGCGAACGCACCGGCATTGCGAAATTGAAGCTCGGCTACAACCGGGTGCACGGTTACTACATCGAGATCAGCAAGAGGCAGGCCGACAAGGCACCTGTCGAATACGTACGCCGCCAGACACTGAAGTCAGCCGAGCGCTACATCACGCCGGAACTCAAGGAGTTTGAAGACAAAGTATTGGGTGCGCGCGAACGCGCATTGTCTCGCGAAAAGCATCTCTATGAAGAATTGATTGACAAGCTGCATCTCGTGCTCGGCGAGTTACAACTCAGCGCCGCGGGTCTGGCCGAACTGGATGTGCTCGCTTGTTTCGCCGAACGAGCGCGAACGTTAAACCTTTCACAACCGGAGATCTGCGTTGAGCCCTGCATCGAGATTGGGTGCGGGCGTCATTTGGTTGTCGAACAGGTCATCGATACACCCTTTATTGCAAATGATTTATCGCTGACCGGGGAACAGCGCTTACTGGTCATCACGGGTCCGAACATGGGGGGTAAATCGACCTATATGAGACAGACCGCGCTTATTATTATTCTCGCGCACATCGGCAGTTATGTGCCGGCAGACAGCCTTAAGGTCGGACCGATTGATCGCATTTTCACGCGCATCGGAGCGTCGGACGATCTGGCGGGCGGGCGTTCAACGTTCATGGTCGAAATGACCGAGACGGCGACGATCCTGAACAACGCGACCGGCCAAAGTCTCGTGCTTATGGACGAAATCGGCCGCGGCACGAGTACGTTCGATGGGCTGTCACTGGCCTGGGCTGCGGCACATCACATGGGCGAGAAAACAAAAGCGTTCACGCTGTTCGCAACGCATTACTTCGAACTGACTGCGCTCGCACAGGAATTGTCGGGCTGCGACAACGTGCATCTCGACGCGACTGAGCACGACGGACAACTGGTGTTTCTGCACTCGGTAAGGCCCGGACCCGCCAGCCAGAGTTACGGGCTACAGGTTGCCGCACTGGCCGGCGTTCCCAACGAGATTATCCGACGCGCCAGAACCTACCTGAAAACACTGGAATCGCAGCAGGCGCAGCATACTCACAATCCGCAAGGGCAATTGGCTCTCAGCGTTGAGGAGCCGGCCGATGACGACCCGGTCAGGGCAGCCGTTGACGCGCTGGAGCCAGATTCGATGTCACCGCGGGAGGCGCTCGATGCGCTCTACAAGCTGCAAGACTTATAGTAGTTGCGGCGACAATCACCCTAATTTATTACCTGAGAAATTCGCCGCGCCTGATGAAGGCGGCGGCCTGATCGGCCACAGCGGCCGATACCAGCATGCCTTTATGGCTGACCGGCATGACCATATGGTCTTTGACGCCGTCGAGGCGCGTCTCCGATACGGCAACGGTGCCGTCATTGTCTTCATCGAAATGAGTGACGAGACGGCCGAGTCCCAGCGGAATGTTTCCTGCGATCACGCCGATATCACGATTGGCACATACGTCGCCTGCCCAGTCATTGGCGGATTGCTGCAACACACCTTCGGGCAGGGATTTGCCGATGATGTCCTCGGCCCAGTCCAGCTCACTCAGGATGCGACCGGCACGTGATCCGCTCAGCGGCGAACCGAGACAGACTACGCGGCCACTGGTCACATCGGGATCGTTCGACAACGTTCGCAGCGCCAGCACACCGCCGAGGCTGTGGCCGATGATGTGTACCGTATCAATATCCTGTTCACGGATGAACGCGGCCAGCGCTGCGGAATTTTCATCGAGAGTGCCGCGCACCGACGGGTAACTGAATAACAGGGCTGGCAACCCGTACTCGCGCTCGAGCCGGCGTTTGATGAGGTACATGCCGGCACCATGGGAAAGATACCCATGCACGCAAACAACCGTCTCCGTCAGCATCTCAGTTCGCGGCCCAAGGCACCCATCAGGACATGCAGCCGCTGCTACGATTCTGTGCGCGGAGCGCGCACGCGGATACCGGTTTCCCTGAGCTGCGCTTGTGATACTTCGCTCGGTGCGTTAGTCAGTGGGCAGTTGGCCGTTTGCGTCTTGGGAAACGCAATAACATCGCGAATGCTGTCGGCGCCAGCCATCAACATGACGATGCGATCAAGACCAAAGGCGATACCGCCATGCGGTGGGCAACCGTATTGCAGCGCCTCCAGCAAGAAGCCGAATTTCTCTTCAGCTTCTTCCTTGCTGATGTCCAACAAATCGAACACGGTCGCCTGAATGTCCTGATCGTGGATACGAATCGACCCGCCACCAATCTCGGAACCATTCAGCACCAAATCGTAGGCGCGCGATAACGCGTTGCCGGGGTCGGCCTGCAGCGCTTTGGCATCGCTCACGGACGGTGCTGTGAACGGGTGATGCAGCGCGTTCCAGCGCTTTGTCGTCGTGTCCTTCTCAAACATTGGGAAGTCGACAATCCACAACGGTGCCCACCCTGCGGCGACCAAGCCGCGGTCTTCACCCACTTTCACACGCAACGCGCCGAGCGCGTCGTTCACTACACGGACCTTGTCGGCACCAAAGAAAATCAGGTCGCCAGACTTGGCGCCAGTACGCTCGACAATGCCTGTAACAGCATCATCGGGAAGAAATTTGAGAATCGGCGACTGCAGCCCGTCGCGACCCCCGTCAACATCATTAACCTTGACGTACGCGAGGCCCTTGGCGCCGTAGCGGCTGACAAACGCTGTGTAATCATCGATTAATTTGCGGCTCATCTCCGCACCGCCCGGCACGCACAGCGCCGCTACACGGCCGTCAGGATCGGCAGCGGGTCCGGCAAATACTTTGAACTCGACCGAACTCATGAGATCGGCGACTTCGATCAGCTCAAGATCGATGCGCAGATCCGGCTTGTCCGAACCATAGCGCTGCATCGCTTCTGCATAACTCATTCGCGGAAACGACTCCGGCAATTCAACATCCATCGTCTCTTTGAAGAGCTGACGAATCATGTCCTCCATCGTGCCGATAACCGCGTCCTCATCGACGAAACTCATTTCTATATCAAGCTGCGTGAATTCCGGCTGACGATCGGCACGCAGATCCTCATCGCGGAAGCAGCGAACGATCTGGTAGTAACGGTCCAGACCCGACATCATGAGCAGTTGCTTGAAGATCTGTGGCGATTGCGGCAGAGCAAAGAATTTACCCGGATGCGTACGACTCGGGACGATATAGTCACGAGCGCCCTCCGGCGTCGCGCGAGTCAGCATCGGTGTCTCTACGTCAATGAATCCATTGCTGTCGAGGTAGTGACGCAGCGCCATAGTAACCTTGTGGCGCAACATCAGGTTGCCCAGCATGTTTTCGCGTCGCAGGTCGAGATAGCGGTACTTGAGGCGTATGTCTTCGTTCGCGTGTTCGTCGTGATGGAACGGCGGTGTAAGAGACTTATTCAGCGTTTCCAGCTCGTGCGCCAGAACTTCGATCTGGCCCGTACGCATGTTCGGATTAACCGTGCCATCCGGACGCGGACGGACAACGCCATTTACCTTGAGAACGTACTCCGAACGAATGCGCTCGGCCTCGGCAAAAATCTCCGGGCGATCCGGGTCGAAAACGACCTGCAACAAGCCCTCGCGATCGCGTAGATCGATGAATATCACACCGCCGTGGTCGCGACGCCGGTGAACCCAGCCGCAGACCTCAATCTCCTGGCCCACCAGGGATTCGTTGATTTCTCCGCAATAATGGCTACGCATGGCGAAGTCCGGTGACAGCCCTTGAAAAAAGAGGCGGAATGTTACGGGCTGAGGGCCCGGTTATCAAGCCGGGTGATCCGGCGCTTTGAACGGCAACTCAGCCGTTTGCTGTTTGCTCCAGGTCGGTACCACGACGCCAAGTGAGATGATCATCTTCAGCGCTTCATCGACATCCATATCCAGTACCGTGATGTCTTTCTTCGGCACGATAATGATGAATCCCGACGTCGGGTTCGGCGTTGTCGGCACAAAGCAGCTGACCACCTCCTCTCCGGTACGCCCTTGTATCTCACCCAAATCGGTCGCCGTTTGAAACGCGAGGCTGTACAGGCCTTTTCGCGGGTACTCGATTAGCAACACTTTCTTGAACGACTGACTTGAATCCGAAAATACGACTTCAGCGAAGTTCTTGGCCGCCGAATAAATGGCTCGGACGACCGGAATTCGGTCCAACAGCGATTCCCAGCCAGCGACGAATGCACGTCCGACAAAATTGGCCGCGAGGACTCCCGTGACCAGCAGGACAACAAAGGTCAGAATGACGCCAAGACCCGGAATATTGAAACCGAGCAGTTCCTCGGGCCGGTACTGTTCCGGAACAAAGCGCAAGGTCCGATCCATGATATTGATGGCAAATTTCAGCAGTAAGTAAGTAACAGCCAATGGCGCCCAGACAAGAATTCCGGCAACCAGATATCTGCGTAGCCGTTTCACGCTGACTTGACCTTGGTGTCGGTCGATTTCTTCTCGTCCTTTTTCTTTGCAGTGACGTCTGTGCTCTTGGTATCGCTTTTCTTCTCAGCTTCGCCTGCAATATTGCGCTTGTCCCCGGTCTTGAAGTCCGTCTCATACCAGCCTTTGCCTTTCAGGCGAAACTTGGGCGCAGACAACTGCTTGCGCAGTGTCGCCTCGCCACAGTCCGGGCAGTCGACCAGCACCGGGTCACTAATTTTCTGCAGCGCATCAAACCTGTATTCACAGGTCTTGCAAACGTATCCGTAAATCGGCATCCAATGAAACTCCGTAAATGTGTGTATTTGCCGAGGGCGGCGAATTATAGCTCAACTACCGGATTTTACAGGTCCTGATCTGCTCCTTGATCGAATTCTTCCCAGGACACAGGCGAATTCGCTTCAATTACCCGATCAGGACCTGTGATACCAGCAATCCGCAGCTGAATACGAAAGCCGTCGCAGTGGAACAGTAATTTTTTCGACTGTGTCCCGTGGAGAAGGAATTACTGTTCCACTGCGACGGCGATTTGCTTTAAGCAGCATTCAGGAATTCAAGGTGATCATCGGTGACTCCGACTTCTATCAGGTCACCGGGTTTGAAGTTGCCTTGCAGGATTTCCTGCGCCAGCGGATTCTCGACTTGCTGCTGAATCGCGCGCTTCAATGGACGAGCACCGTACACCGGATCGAAACCGGCATCAGCGAGCTTGTCGCACGCCGCTTCGGACAATTGAATACGAATGTCGCGTTCGGCCAGTCGATCGCGCAGATAGCCCAGCTGAATATCCACGATCTTGCGGATATGCTCGCGCCCCAGCGGACGGAACACCACCAGATCGTCAATGCGGTTGACGAATTCCGGCCGGAAGTGGCTGCCAACGATTTCCATGATGGCGTTCTTCATCGCATCGTAATTGTCTTCGCCTGCCATTTCCTGAATCAGCTGCGACCCGAGGTTCGAGGTCATGACGATCACGGTGTTGCGAAAGTCAACGGTACGACCCTGGCCGTCAGTCAGGCGTCCATCGTCCAGAACCTGCAATAAGACGTTAAACACATCCGGATGCGCTTTTTCGATTTCATCGAGCAGGATCACTGAATACGGGCGACGGCGGACGGCCTCGGTGAGATATCCACCCTGCTCAAAGCCCACATACCCCGGGGGCGCACCGATCAGCCGTGACACTGAGTGCTTCTCCATGAATTCAGACATATCCAGACGCACCATGGCCTCGTCGGTGTCGAATAAGAAGTTCGCCAGCGCTTTGCTCAGCTCTGTCTTACCAACGCCGGTCGGACCGAGAAACAAGAATGAACCGATGGGGCGCTTAGGGTCGGACAAGCCGGCTCGGGAACGTCGAATCGCATTCGCAACGACTGTGACGGCCTCCTCCTGACCCACGACTCGTTGTTGCACAACAGACTCCATCTGCAACAACTTTTCTTTTTCGCCCTCGAGCATTTTGCTCACAGGAATTCCGGTCCACTTCGAAACGATCTCAGCGACTTCCTCTTCAGTCACGTTATTTCGCAGCAATGTATTTTCCTTGTGCGCGACCTGCATGGCGTCCTCAAGTTGCTTTTCAAGCTCAGGAATGCGGCCGTACTGCAACTCGGACATGCGGGCGAGATCGTTGCCGCGATGTGCCGTCTCGAATTCCAGACGCGCGCGCTCAAGTTCTTCCTTTATGTGGTTCGCGCCCTGCATCGCAGCTTTTTCAGCGATCCAGACTTCTTCGAGATCCGCAAATTCCCGCTCCAGCACGTCGAGCTGAGACTCAATGTCTGCAAGGCGTTTAGCCGATGCGTCGTCGGACTCTTTTTTCAGGGCCTCGCGTTCGATCTTGAGCTGAATGACGCGTCGCTCAAGCCGATCCATCTCTTCGGGCTTCGAATCGATCTCGATACGAATGCGAGACGCGGACTCATCAATCAGATCGATGGCCTTGTCCGGCAACTGCCGATCACTGATGTAGCGATGCGACAACGTCGCCGCAGCGACGATGGCGGGATCGGTAATTTCGACTCCGTGGTGAAGCTCGTAGCGTTCTTTGAGGCCACGCAGAATCGCGATCGTGTCCGCGACGGTCGGCTCTTCAACCAGAATCTTCTGGAACCGCCTCTCCAGTGCGGCATCTTTCTCCAGGTACTGACGATACTCATTGAGAGTCGTCGCCCCAACGCAGTGCAGGTCGCCGCGAGCCAGTGCTGGTTTGAGCATGTTGCCCGCGTCCATCGAACCCTCAGCTTTGCCGGCACCAACCACCGTATGCAACTCGTCGATAAAGAGAATGATCCGGCCTTCCTGCTTCGCCAGGTCATTGAGCACGGCTTTGAGCCGTTCTTCGAATTCGCCGCGAAACTTGGCGCCGGCAATTAGCGCACCCATATCGAGCGATAAAATGCGTTTGCCGCGCAGCCCTTCAGGAACTTCGTTGTTGACGATCCGTTGCGCGAGCCCTTCGATGATCGCAGTCTTGCCGACACCCGGCTCACCGATGAGCACCGGGTTGTTTTTCGTGCGGCGTTGTAAAATCTGAATCGTGCGGCGGATTTCGTCGTCACGACCGATGATCGGGTCCAGCTTGCCCTGTTCCGCACGCTCGGTCAGATCAATGGTGAATTTGTCCAGTGCCTGACGCGTGTCCTCCGCATTGGGATCGTTCACGGGCTGCCCGCCGCGCAGTTCATCAATCGCTATTTCGACAGCGCCCTTGACTGCACCGGACCGTTCAAGAATGGCTTTGAGCGGAGACTTAGCGTCAACGGCTGCGAGCACAAATAACTCGCTTGAGATGTACTGGTCCTCGCGCTGCTGCGCGAGCTTGTCGGTAACATTGAAGAGCTTGGTCAGATCACTGCCCATGTGAACGTCGCCATCAGTGCCCTCGACTTTAGGCAAGCGGTCAATAGCGTCGCCCAGCTGAGAACGCAACAGGTTCACTTTTACGCCTGCTTTCGTCAGTAACCCGCGAACGCCGCCGCCCTGTTGATCGAGCAGCGCAACCATGAGGTGTACAGGCTCAATGAACTGATGGTCCTGACCCACAGCCAGCGACTGTGCATCAGCCAGCGCCAGTTGGAATTTGCTTGTTAATTTGTCCAAACGCATTCGAATTACCTGCGCCGTTTCCCGGCGTATTCTTTAATTGCTCCATAAATTGCGGCTACGGGATAGATTTCAAGGGCTCTTCAGGCCTATAAAACTCACTAAGCGGCCGCAATCCGGATCGCGTCGATAGGAGTGAAATCGATGTTCGTCCCGGAAGGTGCAAAACCCGCCGCCATACACCTGGCCCACGCCGGCTGCGGTCAGCCGTTGCCGCGCGAGACAGTAGAGATCCGCCTGCCACCGGCCGCTGGCATTGCCGACAAAGCAGGACGTGGCCTCCTTATCATGGGCGCGGAACGCCTCCCTGACTTCGCCACCCACCTCGAACGACAGCTGAGAAATCGCCGGCCCGAACCAGGCAAGAATATCGGCTGGATCGACTGCCATTTTCATGACCGTATTCTCGATGACGCCGGCCGCCAGTCCGCGCCAGCCAGCGTGCGCCGCAGCAACCCTGGTGCCGTCGGCCGAGCACAAGAGAACCGGCAAACAGTCAGCGCTCCGAACGACACACACGTGCTCCGCGTTGCCGCTGACGGAGCCGTCCGCGTCCGGCGGCGATTCAAAAGGGCCCGCGGTCACGACAGCGGTGCCGTGCACCTGTTTGAGCCAACACGGCAAACCCGGCAACGCCACGGCAGCGATCTCCGTGCCGCGTAGCGTGGTACCCGCGACGATATTCTCCGGGGCTGGCCAGTCCGCCCTTATCCAGTTACTCGCCATCGGCACACCGACGCAGTGTTTCAACCAGCGTTTGAAAGTCTTCCGGCGGAACGACCTCGAGCTCCAGTACTTCGCCGCTGGCCGGATGATCGAACGCCAGTTTTGTCGCATGCAACGCTTGCCGCTTGAAATGGCGCAGCACCTGAATGAGTTCATCGGAAGCACCTTTGGGCAGGGCCAACCGGCCACCGTAAACCTGATCGCCCACAAGTGAATGCCGGCGGTACGCGAAATGCACCCGAATCTGGTGGGTGCGCCCGGTGTCGAGTTTCACGTTCACGTAAGTGAACGCGGCAAAGCGTTCTTTCACGGTGTAGTGCGTAACGGCGGGTTTGCCGTCCTGCTGCACGCTCTGGCGTTTGCGGTCAACCGGGTGTCGGGCGAGCGGCTCCCGTATCGTTCCACCACCGGTAAGGACGCCATTGCAAATCGCCAGATAGTGACGAGAGATGTCGCGGTCCGCGAGCAGGCGAACCAGCGCTGTATGGGCCGTCAGGGTTTTCGCGACCAACAGTAATCCGCTCGTGCCTTTGTCGAGACGATGAATGATGCCGGCGCGCGGAATTTCCTGCAGCGCCGGGACGTGGTGCAATAGTCCGTTCAGCAGCGTCCCGGCCGGGTTTCCAGCGCCCGGATGTACTACCAGGCCGGCCGGCTTGTTGACGACGAGCAGATCATCGTCCTCATGCAGAATATCGAGCGCTATGGGCTCGGGTTCGGCCCTGACACTGGCCTCTGCCTGCGGCTGCAAACTAACGGTTTCCCCGCCGGAAACGGCATCGCGGGGCCGTTTTGGACCGCCTTGCACGGTTATCGCACCTGCCAGCAACCAATCTTTGAGACGGCTCCTGGAATATTCCGGAAACATCCGTGCCAATGCCTGGTCCAATCTCAGGCCAGAGAACTCCGCAGGAATCGTGGCAATTTGTTTTTCGGCGCTCATGACTGGGCCTTAGTTACGGTATACTCGCCGACCTCAAACCGCCCTGAAGGCTGTGGCGGCACCTCAGAAAGACAACAGTATGCAACGTAATTCAAAACTCAACCCGGTATTTTTTCGGCACGCTCGATTGCTGTTGATGGCCCTTCTCAGCACCAGTTTGCTCGCCTGTGCCGGCAAAGACGAAATTCAGTCTGAGGTGCAGAATATTACCGAGGCCTATGAAATGGCTCAGCTGTCAATTCAGCGCAAGAACTTTCGCAAGGGCATTCAGATTTTCGAAGCAATCCAGGCCCGGTATCCTTTCAGTGACCTGTCCCGCCAGATTCAGCTGGAACTGCTACACGCTTATTACAAGAGCGGCAAAAACGAAGAGGCGATTGACATCGCTGACACGTTTATCCGGGAAAACCCTATTCATCCGCGCGTCGACTATGCTCTCTACATCAAGGGGCTGTCGTATTACGAATCAGGAGCAGGATTCCTGGAGCGCTGGTTCAAGAGAGACGTTAGCAAACGTCCGCCGGTCGACGTTGAACTGGCGTACACGACATTGCGGCGTCTCGTCGAACGCTACCCTTCGAGTGAGTACTCGGCGGACGCAGAACAACGCATGATCGCCATCAAGGAACGAATGTCCGCCTACGAAAATCACGTCGCCGATTATTACCTGCGCCGCGGTGCTTACGTCGCGGCCGCAAATCGAGCGAAGATGGCACTTGAGGAATACAACGGCGCCAAAGGCAATGCAACGTCACTCAAGATCATGGCCGAAGCTTACGACAGTCTCGGCATGACCGATCTGGCTGCCGACGCGCGGCGGGTTCTGGCCGCCAACTTCCCGAACGAGAGCTGATCAGCGCGGGAATTTGTAGCCTGACGTGATGGGATAGCGCCAATCGCGCCCAAACGCCCGACTACTTATTTTCACTCCGGGGGGCGCCTGGCGACGCTTGTACTCGTTTCGCTTAACCATCTCCAGAATGCGGATCACCGTATCACGGTCGAAACCGCGCTCGGTAATCTCGGCCACCGACAGATCCTCTTCAATAAACGCTTCGAGGATCGGATCAAGAATGTCGTAGTCCGGCAGCGAATCGCTGTCCTTCTGATCCGGCCTGAGTTCTGCTGACGGCTCACGAGTGATGACGCGCTTCGGGATTACCTCGTCAAGCCCGTTGCGGTAATGAGCAAGCCGGTAGACCATCGTCTTGCTGCAATCCTTGATGGGAGCGAAGCCGCCTGCCATGTCGCCATACAGAGTCGCATATCCGACTGCCATCTCGCTCTTGTTACCCGTGGTGAGCAGCATTCGCCCGGTCTTGTTCGATATCGCCATGAGCAACAAACCACGGCAACGCGCCTGTATATTCTCCTCGGTCACATCGGGTTTGCGGTCACCGAGTATCGGCTCAAGCTGAGCGATCGTCGCCTCGTACATCGGGTCGATTGGAATTACGTCATAGCGAATGCCCAACGTCGCCGCCTGCGTCGCAGCGTCTTCCTGGCTCATCTTCGACGTAAAGCGAAATGGCATCATAACGGCGCGCACATGATCTGCACCGATAGCGTCGCAGGCGATGGTTGCAACCAGTGCCGAATCAATGCCGCCCGACAGGCCGAGAATAACGCCGGGAAACCCGTGTTTGTTGATGTAGTCACGAGTGCCGGTCACAAGTGCCTTGTATACGCTCACCTCGGTGTTCAGCTCGATCGAATGATCGCCCGCCTCCGGAACCACGCCGGACGCGGTGCCCTGCAAAACAATGGCATGCAATCCTTCATCAAATGACGGCGCGCGAAAGCAGATGTCGCCCTTTCCATCCATGACGAACGAGCCGCCATCGAACACCAGCTCATCCTGGCCGCCCACCATGTTGACATACACCACGGGGATTTGGGCCTCAGAAATTCGCACGCGAACTTCCGCTTCGCGGTTTGACTGACTGGCCAACTCGAACGGTGAGCCATTGATCACGATGACACACTCCGCACCCGCGGACCGGTTCGCAGCCATAGGCCCTGATCGCCACACATCCTCACAGATGCTGAGGCCAATGCGAATACCGTTGAGCGTGAAGACGGCCGCGACCTTGCCACTTTCAAAATAGCGTTTCTCGTCAAACACACTGTAATTGGGCAACAGCTGTTTACGATAGTGAGCGACAACGTCACCGTCTCGAAACACGGCGCAGGCATTGTAGATGTGATCCTCGTCGTACTCGGGAAAACCGATTAAGACTGCTATTCCGGAAATCTTGCCGCAAATTTCGGTGACTGCTTTTTCGACGCTGTATCTGAGGCCAGCATGTAGCAACAGGTCTTCGGGTGGATAACCGCAGACACTGAGTTCCGGAAAAACGACAAGATCCGCGTCCATCTCATCGCGGGCACGCTGCGCATAATCGACGATCTTGTCGACATTGCCGGCAACATCACCGACCGCGAGATCAACCTGGGCCAGCGCAATTTTGACATTGTGGTCCATGATCAGCTCCGGGCCTGGCTATCGCTAGCCGCCGATGACTTCCAGCATCTTCGAACCCAGCTCCGCAGGAGAACGCACGATTATTACACCGGCAGCATCCAGTGCTTTGAACTTGCCTTCGGCCGTGCCTTTGCCGCCGGAGATGATCGCCCCAGCGTGCCCCATGCGTTTGCCTGGAGGAGCGGTTACGCCGGCAATATAAGCGACAACGGGCTTGCTTACATTGCTTTGAATAAATTCGGCCGCAGCTTCTTCATCCGTGCCACCGATCTCGCCGACCATAATAATGCCGTCGGTGTCGGGGTCTTGCTGGAACAGTTCGAGGCAATCGATGAAGTTCATACCGCGCACCGGGTCGCCACCAATACCAATACACGTGCTCTGCCCCAAGCCATTAGTCGTCGTCTGGTATACGGCCTCGTAGGTCAGTGTTCCCGAGCGCGATACCACGCCAATGCGGCCTTTCTGATGAATGAAGCCCGGCATAATACCTATTTTGCATTCTTCGGGCGTAATGACACCTGGGCAGTTCGGTCCGATCAGGCGACAGTTATTGTCGCGCAACGAAGACTTCACTATAACCATATCGTTGACCGGGATACCCTCAGTAATACACACGATCAGCGCAACACCGGCATCGGCAGCTTCCAGAATCGCATCCGCCGCGAACGGTGGCGGCACGTAAATCATGCTCACGTCGGCACCGGTAGCGTCGACCGCGTCGCAAACTGTGTTGTACACGGGAACACCAAGATGATCCTGACCACCGCGACCTGGCGTTACACCAGCGACGATCTGGGTACCGTAGTCCATACACTGTTGTGTATGGAATGAGCCTTGGTTGCCGGTGATGCCCTGACAAATAACCTTGCTGTCTTTGTTGACCAGAATACTCATCAGGCGGCCGAAGCAACCACTTTTCGTGCTGCGTCGGTGAGATCCTCTGCGGAAATGATATCGAGTCCGCTGTGTTCCAGCAGCTCGCGTCCCTTTGTCACGTTGGTGCCTTCGAGGCGCACGACCACGGGCACCTCAACCCCAACGTCTTTCACAGCACTGATGATGCCCTCGGCAATATCGTCGCAGCGGACAATACCACCGAATATATTGACCAGAATTGCCGCGACGTTCTTGTTCGAGAGAATCAGTTTGAAGGCAGCGGCAACGCGCTCCGCGGTAGCGCCACCACCCACATCAAGGAAGTTGGCTGGCTCGCCACCATGCAATTTAATTAAATCCATGGTCGCCATCGCGAGCCCGGCGCCATTAACCATGCACGCAATGTTGCCATCGAGTGACACATAATTAAGATCGTGTTCGGCGGCCCTTCGCTCTGCATCATTCTCTTGAGACGGATCGCGCAACTCCGCGATTTTCGCCTGACGAAACAGCGCGCTGCTGTCGATATTGATCTTGCCGTCAAGGGCAATGACATCACCGGCCTTGTTAGTGATCAGCGGATTCACTTCAATCAGGCTGGCATCCGTATCCAGATACAAGCGATACAGTTTCTTCACCAGATCGCCAAACTGGCGCATCTGTTTCTTATCCAGGCCGAGTCCATATGCCAATTGACGCACCTGGTAGTCCTGCAATCCGGCGTCTGGTGCGACAGTGATCGAGATTATCCGCTCAGGCGTTTCTGCGGCGACTTTTTCGATATCCATGCCGCCAGCGGCAGAGGCAATGATAGAAACCCGGCTAACCTCACGGTCGACCAGCATACTGAGGTATAACTCGCGATCGATTTCGGAGCCTTCTTCGACGTACACCACGTTGACAGGCAGTCCTTCGGGACCGGACTGGTGGGTGACCAGTTGAATTCCGAGCATGCCGTCGGCGAATTCGCGAACTTCGTCGAGTGTATTTGCAAGCTTGATGCCGCCGGCCTTGCCGCGACCACCAGCATGGACCTGTGCCTTAACGACCCAGAGATCGCCGCCCAGTTCTTCGGCCGCCTTGACGGCCGCATCTGCCGAATCAGCAACTATGCCTCGCGGCACCGCGATTCCGTAGTCGGCAAACAGCCGTTTTGACTGATATTCGTGAAGATTCATCGGATTTCTTGTATCGGCAAGAAGAAACTCGCGGTCGCCGCGAAAAAGACGGCGTATTTTGTAGGTTTGCGGGACCGAAGTCCATATTCCGTTTACAATTCGCACATGGATCAGGCACAGACCACGGCTCCACAGAAACGTACTTTCCGCGGCAGCCGGGACGCGCTGATACAAAAAGCCATCGACGAACCGGAACTCAGTTTGCGGGTACTCGTCACCCTGAATGTTTTTCGCCTGCTGATCTGCGTCGCGCTTTTCGGCCTGTTTGTTGTGAAGACCGACCCACGCTTCTTCGGCCACGCTAATCCGACCCTCTATGTAGCGACCGTCGCAGGTTACCTGGTGTTCACCATTATGTCCGGCGTCGCTCTGCGCCAGCGTTGGGTTCCGCTGACCGCCCTCGCCGTGCTGCAAGTCGTGGTCGATATTTCTGCCATCGTCTCATTAATGCACGCGAGCAGCGGTATTTCGAGTGGTATCGGCGGCCTGCTCATAATTTTTGTTGGGGCCAGCACGTTGATCTTGCCAACCCGCTACACGGCGTTTCTAGCGGCGTTTGCTACGTTCGCCATCCTGGGACAACAGCTACTGGCTCAGATATTCAGCTCGAATGCAGCGACCAACTACCCGGCCGCGGGCATTCTGAGCGGTATCATATTCGCGATCGCGCTCGCGGCGCAGCCGCTGGCACGACGAATTCAGGCCAGTGAGGCGCTGGCGCGTCAATTCGGTGTCGATCTCAAGAACCTGTCTGAACTCAACCAGTACATCGTGCAGCACTTGCGCGAGAGTATTGTTGTCGTTGACGTGAAGGATGACGTCCGGCTTATCAACAGCTCGGCCATTCGCTTGCTTGGCTCTTCCAGCACGCGCGCCGGGACGCCGCTTGCCGTTGCGTTCGGGCCGCTGGCGGCACATATTCGTCAGTGGCGTAATGACATGTCAATGTCATCGCACCCAGAGTTTACGCTTACGCCCGAGGGCGACAATACACGAGTCACGGCGCATTTGGCGCCGCTGGGCAAAGATGGCGAGCGCAGCGGGCCGATAATGATATTCCTTGAGGACGTCAGTCTGATGCACGCACGGGTGCAGCAGTCCAAACTCGCCTCGCTCGGTCGCCTCAGCGCCAGCATCGCTCACGAGATCCGTAACCCGGTAGGTGCCATGAGCCACGCGGCGCAACTGCTCGGCGAATCTCCCGCCCTCACGAAAGACGATGTTCGCCTGACGCAAATCATCCAGACACACTCGACTCGTGTCAGTCATATTATCGACAACGTCCTGCAACTTTCGAGGCGGGAATCGAGCCGGCCCGAGCTGCTGTCGCTAAGAGGCTGGCTCGAAGATTTCGTCGGCGAGTTCGTCAGAACGCTGGAGTTGCAGGAGGGCGAAATTTCAGTCGGCGGCGTTGCGCCGGACCTCGAGGTCCGAATGGACCGCAGTCACTTGCAACAAGTGCTCTGGAATCTCTGCGACAACGCCGTCAAGTACGCGAGTGAGAGCGGCGGCATCATGGTCGAAATACAGGCCGGCCGGATGCAAGGCCGGGGTCGCCCGTTCATCGACGTCATGGACGGTGGCCGGGGTATCGACAACGCGACGGCGGACAAGATATTCGAACCGTTCTTCACGGCGCGCTCCGGTGGCACAGGTTTAGGCCTCTATATATCCAGGGAATTGTGCGAATTGAACCGGGCCACACTGGTTTACCTTGACCGTCCGGGTGGAGGCAGTATCTTCCGTATCGTGTTTTCTGATCCTGATCGATGGGACTCACGGGGCCAACAATGAAGCAACCGCTTGCGCTGGTGATCGATGACGAGCCCGACATCTGTGAACTACTTAGCCTGACACTGGGGCGTATGGACGTGCGTACCGAGACGGCGATCGATGTGGCCAGCGCCAAAGCGTTGCTGAGCAAACACCACTTCGATATCTGTCTGACCGACATGCGTTTGCCGGACGGGGACGGACTGGAGATTGTCGAATGGATACAGAGACACGCACCGAGCGTCCCGGTCGCGGTAATCACAGCGCACGGAAACGTCGAAACTGCCGTGCAAGCATTAAAATTGGGTGCCTTCGACTTTATCTCCAAGCCCCTGGATCTCGGTAATCTACGCAATATCGTCAATAATGCGTTGCGAATTGATACGGCCAGGAATCAGAAATCCCAGCTCCTGGGTGATTCGCCGCCCATGCACGAACTGCGCGATATGATCGATCGGGTCGCGAGATCGCAGGCGCCAATACACATATCCGGGGAATCAGGCACTGGCAAAGAGCTGGTCGCGCGGCTCATCCACGACAGCGGGCCGCGAGCCGAGGGACCGTTCGTGCCGGTAAACTGCGGTGCGATTCCCGCCGAACTCATGGAGAGTGAGTTTTTTGGTCATCGCAAAGGCAGCTTCACCGGCGCAATAAACGACAAGGCCGGTCTCTTGCAATGCGCCGAGAATGGCACGTTGTTTCTGGACGAAATCGCTGATCTGCCGCTTTCGATGCAGGTCAAGCTGCTGCGCGTCATTCAGGAGAAAACCGTGCGGCCGGTCGGCGCGTCGAAAGAAGAGACCGTCGACGTACGATTCCTGTCCGCCACCCACAAAAACTTGTCAGCGATGGTGTCAGCGGGCGAGTTTCGAGAAGACCTTTATTACCGCATCAACGTTATCGAACTCAATGTACCTGCGCTGCGCGAGCGCGGCGATGACGTTTTGCTGCTTGCAGAGCACATACTCAGACGGCTGAATGAATCGGCGTCGTTGCACGAGGACACCCGGGCCGCTTTACTGACCTATCCAATGCCCGGCAACGTTCGCGAGCTCGAGAATATGCTCGAGCGCGCGGTGACGCTGTGCGCCAGCGGTGTCATTCATCCTTCTGATCTCCATATGCGCGAGACGACGGAGACCAGCGCCGGATCGGTCCCGCCCGGCAAGCTCGGTGACCAGGTCGAGGACGTGCAACGGCAAGCCATAGTCGAGGCGTTGGAGAAAACCCGTTATAACAAGACGGCCGCCGCCAGGCTTCTGGGGCTCTCGTTCCGGCAATTGCGATACCGCATCAAGAAACTCGGTATCGACTGACAAAAATTGTCAACATGTGACGAGAAACTGACGAATCGATACCACTATTGTCAGCTGTTAGCGACGCTGCTTGTCGTCAAGACGACGCCGTCACTCTTTTAATTCAATCACTTATCAGCGATCCGTTCGACTTGGCACGGTGCTTGCTTTATCTCCAGTACAGGCGATTTCGCCGTTGGTTTTTAAATACTCTCAATTCATGGAGATGACGAGATGAAGAAGCAACAAGGTTTTACACTGATCGAACTCATGATCGTGGTAGCGATCATTGGTATTTTGGCAGCAATCGCAATTCCTGCTTACCAGGACTACACGATTCGCGCACAGGTCTCTGAGGGCATAAACCTCACGGCCGGTGCCAAGGCTGCAACAACCGAGTACTCGATGGATACGGGCCGCTGGCCGACCGACAATTCCTTCGCCGGCCTGTCCGTTCCTGGCGAAATCAGAGGCAAGTACACATCTGCCGTTGCGAGCGTTCTAGGGGTAATCACTGTTACTTACGGCGGTGATGCCCATGCATTGATCCAGGGCGCAACACTCGTTATGACGGGCGTAACAAATGCTGGCAGCGTTGAGTGGGTATGCACAACCGGTATGGCAGACAAGCACGTGCCGGCTGCTTGCCGATAAGATGCTTATCTAGAGCTTTTCGCTTAAGTCAAAGCTTAAGAAAAGCCCCGGTTCGCCGGGGTTTTTTTTTGAACCCGGCGCTCGTTAACAGATCGCAACGTGAACTGGGTCACACTCCGCCAAACACTCTGCACAAAGACTCGTTGCAGCTTATTCACTGGGTTATTATTGTCGGACAACGCACAGGTCGGGCCAGAACTATGAAGCCAGTTCAAAAAGGATTCACGCTGATTGAATTAATGATCGTCGTTGCGATCATTGGAATCCTGGCGTCGCTCGCGATTTCAGCTTACCAGACCTATACGGTCCGAGCGCAGGTAGCGGAGGCGATCTATATGGGCGCTGGGGCGAAGGTACCTGTTATTGATGCCTTCAATATGAACGGCGAACCTCCGGCCGACAGGCAGGCAGCCGGCATGTCGGCCGCCGCTACGGATACAAAGGGCGCCTATGTGTCGCAGGTCAATGTTTTTGAGGGCAGAGTTGACGTCACCATGGGTAACCGGGTCCACGCGGATATTTTCGGCGATACGATCTCATTCACACCGTACATGACCCCGTCAGGCAGCATTGTATGGCGCTGCGGCGCCGCACCGGCACCTACTGGCACGGTACTGCTTAGCGGTGGAGGTGTCACAAGCGCGTACGTGGCGCCTACTATCGACTCGCGCTATTTGCCTTCCACTTGCCGAAATTAGTCGAATTTCGGCTAAATCAGGCGTTTTACTTAATCAAATCCCGTAACTGTGAACGGCCGCACAAAATCCAGTTGAATCGGTAACTTGGATCAGTGAGACTGTAACGTTCACAGACTCCCGGCAGCTGAGACTTTATGGCGGCAACAGCTTCACAAACCAATCTTGCAGGCCTGCCAAGGCGAATGGTACAGGACGGTATTATTTCTGAAGACGCACTTCAGGAAGCTGCCGTCAACGCCAAGAAAGCTCGCGTGCCGCTGATCGCCTACCTGGTTAATGAAGACCTGGCCGAGGCGCGTGCGATCGCAGTTGCCGCATCACATGAATTCGGCGTACCACTTCTCGACCTTGACGCGGTTGAGATCGACCTGGAAGCTATCCGCGCAGTCGATCAAAAACTCATCAACAAACATCGCGTGCTACCGCTCGTCCAGCGCGGCCAGCGTCTTTTCCTCGGTATATCGGATCCGACGAATCTGCAGGCGATCGATGACATCAAATTTGCGACCAGCCTGCGTATTGACCCGGTGGTCGTTGAACAGGACAAACTTGAGGAACGCATAACCAAGGCGATCGAAGCTGTTGATACCAGCATGTCAGGTCTCGACGACGACGATTTCGACCTTGAAAATCTTGATGTCAGTGGTGACGATGACGATCAAGAAGATGTTCGTCGCGATGAAGTCGAAGATGCGCCTGTCGTGCGCTTTGTTAACAAAGTACTGCTTGACGCTATCAAACGTGGTGCGTCTGACGTGCACTTCGAGCCTTATGAGAAAATTTTCCGCGTCCGTACGCGCCTCGACGGAATTCTGTCAGAGGTTGCAACACCGCCGGTTATGCTGGCTAACAAGGTCTGCGCGCGCCTCAAGGTAATGTCACGCATGGACATTGCTGAACGACGCGTACCTCAGGACGGTCGCATCAAAATGCGCCTGTCCAAGAACCGCGCGATCGACTTTCGTGTTAACACCTGCCCGACGCTGTATGGCGAAAAGGTGGTATTGCGTATCCTCGATCCAGCCAGTGCGAAGATGGGCATCGAGACGCTGGGGTACGACGATCAACAGCGAAAATTATACGAAAAGCATCTTGCGAAGCCGTACGGGATGATCCTCGTCACGGGGCCGACAGGATCCGGGAAGACGGTCTCACTGTATACGGGCTTGAATATCCTCAACACTGAGTATCGCAATATCTCGACAGCTGAAGATCCGGCGGAAATCAACCTGCCTGGCGTCAATCAGGTTAACGTCAATCCGAAAGTAGGCCTGACTTTTGCGACGGCGCTCAAGGCGTTTTTGCGCCAGGATCCGGACGTGATCATGGTAGGTGAGATTCGTGACCTTGAGACGGCCGAGATCGCGATCAAGGCCGCACAGACAGGTCACTTGGTACTGTCTACCTTGCATACCAATGACGCACCGAAAACGCTAACTCGCATGGTCGACATGGGTGTAAAACCCTATGCCATTGCGACGTCAGTCAGCCTGATTATAGCCCAGCGACTGGCCCGCCGCTTATGTGACAACTGCAAGGAAGTAAAAGACATTCCGCGTGAAGCGCTTGAAAAGGAAGGCTTTACCGCGGAAGAACTGGACAAGGGCGTGACGATTTTTGGGCCGAAAGGCTGTAAGGCATGCAACAGTGGATACAAAGGTCGACTCGGGATTTTCCAGGTGATGGAAGTGTCCGAAACCATGGGCCGGATCATTATGGAAGGTGGCAACGCGATACAGATCGCCGATCAGGCGATTCTGGAGGGGGTTATCGATTTGAGGCGGTCCGGATTGAACAAAGTCAAGGACGGGGTTACCAGCCTTATAGAGATCAACCGGGTTACCATTGAGTAGGTTTTTGCCGGGAAAAGCAGGTTAACGGACGAGAGAGATGGCCAATACAGCGGTAGTAAGCGATACGGGTTTTCTGTGGGAAGGAACTGACAGAAACGGCAAGAAGATTAAGGGCAAAAGCCTCGCGAATAACGAAGCTCAGGTGCGTGCCGACCTGCGCCGTCAGGGCGTCGTGCCAACGCGAATCAAGAAGCAGAGTAGAGGCCTGTTTGCAGGTGGCGGCAAGATCACGACCGGTGATATCGCGCTTTTCAGTCGTATGCTCGCCACCATGTTGTCGGCCGGTATTCCGCTGGTGCAGGCGTTCGAAATTGTCGCTAGCGGCCATGAGAACGCGGCGATGCAAAAGCTTATTCTCACTATCAAAGGTGACGTTGAGGGCGGTAGTTCGTTAGCTGAGGCGCTCGCCAAGCAGCCGCTTTATTTTGATGACCTTTTTGTGAATCTTGTCGAATCGGGTGAACAAGCCGGTGCTCTCGAATCGTTGCTCGAAAAAATCGCAACGTATAAAGAAAAAACAGAGGCGATCAAGAAAAAGATCAAGAAGGCCCTAACGTATCCAGCCGCGGTATTGGTTGTCGCACTAGTCGTGACAACGATTCTGCTGATATTCGTCATTCCTTCGTTCGAGGATCTGTTTCAGGGATTTGGTGCGGACCTGCCGTCGTTTACGCGCATGATCATCGATTTATCGTTCTTCGTGCGAACAAAAGGCTTCTACATCGTAATTCTCATCGTTGGAGCGGTCTCGACCTTCCTGTATTTCCAGAAACGCTCCCGGCCGTTCCGCCATTTTCTCGACCGATTGATGCTCAAGATGCCAGTTATCGGACCGATCCTTGAAAAGGCAGCCATTGCGCGTTACGCACGTACGCTGTCGACGATGTTCGCCGCAGGTGTGCCGCTGGTTGAGGCACTTGAGTCCGTTGCTGGCGCGACCGGCAATATCGTTTATGAAATCGCTGTGCTTCAAATACGCGACGAAGTAGCTACCGGACAGCGCTTGCAGCAAGCCATGGAAAGTACCGACCTGTTTCCGAATATGGTTATCCAGATGATCGCGGTCGGTGAAGAGTCTGGCTCGCTTGACGAAATGTCCAGCAAGGTCGCTGATTTCTACGAAGCAGATGTCGACGACGCAGTCGATAACCTGTCAAGCCTGCTCGAGCCGATGATCATGGCCATCCTCGGCGTGCTCGTCGGTGGTCTTGTCGTCGCCATGTACCTGCCCATCTTCAAACTGGGTGCGGTGGTCTAAGAGACACGACGCCAATTGCAAAATAATGGCGTTCGGAGGACACTCCGGGCGCCTTTTTGCATGCAATTCACGCAGTTAACGGAGATCACGAATGCTTGAACTGATACGCGAATCAGCCCCGCTATTCATCGCCGTGGTTTTTGCATTTTCGCTATTGATAGGCAGTTTTCTGAATGTCATCATTCATCGCTTACCCATCATGATGGAGCGAGAGTGGCGGGAGCAGGCCAGAGAACTCGCCGATACCCCGCCGGAAACCGATCTTCCCGAGGGTCGTTTTGACCTTCTTGTCCCCTCCTCTCATTGTCCCTCGTGCGGCGCATTGATCTCTGCCTGGCAAAACATTCCGGTAATCAGCTATCTCCTGCTCCGGGGCCGATGCGCCAATTGCAAATCGTCGATATCCGCGCGCTATCCGTTGGTGGAGTTCATGACAGCCGTGCTGGCCGCGACAACAGCCTGGCATTTTGGTCCTGGCTGGGAAGCACTGCTGGCAATCGTGCTGACCATGACTCTGCTGTCGATAACGATGATCGACGCCGGTACACAGTTGATTCCCGATGCGATCGTACTGCCGCTGATGTGGCTGGGTCTCGCCATGAGCCTGTATCACCCGCTGCCCGGGGCGACCACGCTGTTTATCGAGCCGTCCGACGCCATAGTTGGCGCTATGGCGGGTTATCTGTCGCTGTGGAGCGTCTTCTGGCTCTTCAAGCTCGTCACTGGAAAGGACGGCATGGGCTACGGTGATTTTAAATTGCTGGCCGCCCTCGGAGCGTGGCTCGGTTGGCAGCAGCTGCCAATAATCATCTTGATGTCCGCTGTCGTGGGTGTGGCGCTCAACGTCGGCATGATCATCACGCGAGGCAAGGACCGCAGTATTCCGATTCCATTCGGCCCCTATCTCGCTGGCGCTGGCTGGATCACAATGATCTGGGGTGAGACGATCAAGAACACCTACATTGATCTGATGTTCTGAGTGACCGGCAACGACAACAGGCAACCGTATCGAATTGGTCTGACGGGCGGCATCGCCAGCGGAAAATCGACCGTGGCGGACATGTTCGCCGAACTCGGTGCAGCAGTAATCGATACCGATGTTATCGCTCGTGAGGTCGTACAGCCGGGTGAGCCTGCGCTCGAGGAAATTCGCGAGCGATTTGGCGACGATATCATCGATGCCACGGGCAACCTTGACCGTGCTGCAATGCGAAAACTGGTCTTCTCGGACGCCACCGCGCGACTTGATCTCGAGGCGATTCTGCACCCTCGCATCGGTGCTGAAGCCCGGCTGCAAGCGAATGCTGCGTCCGGTCCATATCAACTAATTGTCGTGCCATTGCTGCTTGACTCACCGCTCAGACAGTTCGTCGATCGAATTCTCGTCGTTGATTGCGATGAGCAAACGCAACTTCAGCGTTTGCTGGCTCGCGACACCGAAACGGTTGAGCAGGCACGGAAAATTTTGTCCGCCCAGGCCTCTCGCGAGGCTCGCCTGGCGATCGCAGACGACGTCATCAAGAATGATCAAGGCCTGGACGAGATGCACAGACGCGTTATGGTATTGGATGAGACTTATTGTCGCCTTGCACGCCATTCATATCCGCACGGACAATCGCCTGAAATTTCCTGACATCGGATTCACTGACACTCGTGTCCGGCAGCAGTTCCTGCGGACTGTTTTCGAGCTCCACTAGCGCAGCGTTCGAAAAATACAGGGCTTCTTCGAAGTAATTGTTTGAAGCCAACAGCGCGGCCATATTCATCGCCGTATCAGCGCTGGGTTGAGCCTCTAGAGAATCCTCAAACTCTGTCACGGCCTGCGCTGGTTCACCGTTGTGTACATCGATCAAGCCGACCAGATACTTGATCTGAGAATACCGCAGCGAACGCGTGTCGGCGTTTAGTGGCACATCCAGCATATTCGCAAACATTGCCCGCAAAGCGACCAGAGTGACATCCTGACAATTACGTTCAATAACAGATGAAGAGAACTCATGGTAAATACTGATCAGTCGGGGATCATAAACCGTAACCGACAACATGTTTGCGACACGTTCAAACTCGCCGGCATCCAGCATTTTCAGGCGGCAAAGTATTGTGAGCCTGCTCACCATCAAGTGCGGTTTGTCGAACGGAATTATCGCAATCGCCTGATCGACGACTTGCAGCGATTCTTCATAGCGTTGCGCATTGAACAGGTCCTTCGCGTACTCTGCCTGTGCACGCGCTGAGGTTGGTGCTTTCCGGGCAGATGCCTCGACCATGCTCGAAAAATCAGTCCATACCGTCGCCGAATAGCGGGTGAAGCCAATCAGGACCAGCGATATGCCGAGCACTGCCACGACAAAAAGCTGGCGCTTCATCTTCTGGTGCAAGAATACGACAACGGGGACAAACAGAAAGCACGCTGGCAGATAGTTGCGATGCTCAAAATACAACTCAAGATTGAGTACCGTAGATTCCAGCAGATGGCCAACGTAAAAGAACAATGCGGCCAGTGCAAACAACGGCCATTGGCGTCGCTTGACGATCGAAAGCGAAATTATCGCGACATGCAACAAGGCGCTCAGTATCGTTGTTATTGGTGACAGCATTCCGGTCGACTTAATGAAGTGATCCTGGAAAACGCCGGTCGTGTATAACTTCGGAATAAACCAATGCTGTAGATAGTCAAGCAGAATTCGGGGTTGTGTGAGCACACGCTCGTAAATACTAAAGTCTCTCGGTGGCACGATATCGAAGAAGTCATGCCGGAAGACCATGGCAGCAAGATACGCCACAATCATCAATGTAGGCGCAACGATGAATACGGTGGCCCAGTAGCGATCCAACACGCCGAATCGATGTTTCTGACTTGCAAAGACAGTGATTTCAATAACACCGATCAACAGTGGCAGCAGAATACCGTTTTCCTTTGATAGCACTGCCAACACGGTAAATAATCCCACCGACAATGTCATGATCCAATACGCTTTTCGGGGGTTGGCAGAGATCAGCGATCGGCCGTACAAGTGCCCAATGAGTCCCGCAAGAATGAACAGTGCCGACAACTGCGCCATTCGCTGCACGACATAGAGCGTAGTAGACACCAGGAACGGATTCAGCAACCAATACGCTGTCGAGATCATGGCTATCCAGCGTGTGTGATGTCTGTCGCAGCCCACTAGTCGCAGGATCCTGTCGATCAAGATTCCAACCAGTGTGCCATTGACTAGGTGAATGACCAGGTTCGTGCGCTTGAATGGTAACGAATCGCTCGGCCAGTTATCTGCATCAACCAGGAACGTAAGCAGCGATAGCGGCCGACCCGTCGGACCGGCGTGCCCTCCCAGGACGAAGGCCTTGAAAGTAGTCCAGTCCGTTACTCCGCCAAGCGCTCCGAGAGCTTCTAGGGAACCGAAATCATCAAATACAAACGGTCCGTTGAGGCCCGGAAAGTAGGCGAAAATACAGGCCAGCAGGAGTAATGCCCAGCCACCCGTAATTGCGGCCGACCTTAGATATTCACTTCTGCGTTGAGTTGCTATATCCATTTTTGGTCGGCGCCGGCAAATCCTTAGCCGGCATTTTAGCCTGACAGGAGCAGCATCTTCATCAAATTGCCGAATTAATCACCGCAGCGTGACTAATTCGGGCTGGCTTCAAGATCGGCGCGAACAAGCTCCTGAAAGCCAAGAATGTCGTTTTCGGTTATGGGAGTACCTTTTGAATCACCTTGCAGACCTTGCAGAAAATGTGCCAGCGCCAGATCGGACAAATACAACGCTTCGTCAAGATAGTCATTGGTCGCCAAAACCGCCGCCATCAACATCGCGTGCGCGGCGCCTGGTTCGGCCTGCAGAGATTCCTCGAACGCGGCAACAGCCTTCGATGGCGCACCCAGGTGGACGTCAACGATGCCAACGAAGTATTTGAGATGAGAATATGCCACCGAGTGCGGATCAGCATTTAACTGCACCTCCAGCATATTTACAAACAGGGGCCGCAGCGCGCTCGTCGATACGTTAGGACAGCGTTGGTCGGCGATTGAGGTGATTAGAGACGTGTACAGTTTGATCGCACGAACATCGTAGAATTTTGCAGACACAGCAGTTGCCACCTTGTCGAATTCCTTGCCCTCGAGAAAGCCGAGATTGCAGAGAATAATCAGGCGATTGACCAGTAACAGAGGATTGTCATTCGGAATGGTCTGAATCGCCTGATCGATTACCTGCAATGATTCTTCGTAACGCCCAGCATTGAACAAAACAGTCGCATACTGCGCCTGGGCGCGCGCGGATGTCGGCGCTTTTCGTGCCGATGCCTCCACCATGCTGGGAAATGCCTGCCAGATCGTCGCAGAATATCGGGTGAAACCGCCGAGAACGAGCGTCGTGCCCAGCGCCGCGGCCAGAAAAAGTCGGCGACTGACGTTCGCTTGTAGCCATACGACCAGGGGCAGAAAAAGAAAAGCGGCCGCCAGGTAATTCCGATGCTCGAAATACAGCTCAAGATTAAGCACCGATGACTCCAGCACGTGGCTGGCATAAAAAAACAATACGGTAAATGCCAACAACGGCCGCTTGCGTCGATTGATAATCGATAGCGAAATTATGGCGATGTGTAACAGCGCGCTCAGGGCCGTTGTTACGGGCGAGAGAATCCCGGTGGACTTGATAAAGTGATCCTGAAAGACGCCGGTTGTATACAGTTTCGGCACAAACCAGTGCTGCAAATAATCAAACAGGATTCGGGGCTGTGTAAGGAGCCGCTCATAAAGACTGAAATCTCTCGGTGGCACGACGTTGAAGAAATCGTCACTGATAACCGTGGCACCCAGGTAAATTGCGATGACCATCGATGGCATGACGATAAAAACCGCGGCCCAATAGCGATTAAGGTTTCCCGGTTGCTGGCGCTGGCTGGCTAACACGGTAATTTCCAATACGCCGATCAAGAGCGGCAAAAGAATTCCGTTTTCCTTTGAGAGCATTGCCAGGAGCGTAAACAGGCCCACCGACAGACTCATGATCAGATACGCTTTTATCGCATTGGCGGCGATCAGTGACCGACCGTACAGGTACGTTATGAGTCCTGCGAATACGAACAATGCAGACAGCTGTGCCATGCGCTGCACAACATAGAGCGTGGTTGAGACAAGAAACGGATGTAGCACCCAGCAAAGTGTTGCAAATAAGGCGATCCACTTGGCATTCCTGCTTTCGAACTCGAGTAATTGCAGAATTTTGCCGGTCAAAACACCTAGCAATGCACCATTGATCAAATGAATAACAAGATTGGTTCGTTTAAACGGCAATGGATCGGTGGGCCAATTGTTGGCATCGATCAGAAAGCTGAGCAGCGCGAGCGGCCGGCCAGTCGGACCTGCGGTGCCGCCGAATACAAATGCTTTGAAAGTAGCCCAGTCACTTACCCCGCCAAGTTTTCCCAGGGCGGCGATGGAACCGAAATCATCAAGCATGAAGGGTCCCTTCAGCCCCGGATAGTAGGCGATAACGCCAGCGAGGAACACAACCGTCCAGCCAGCGAGAAGCGCGAGATTTTTCGGCTTGGTGTTGTGTTTCCAGGGAGCATTATTCATCGTCGGCGAAACCTGACATGAGGGGTTGGCGGGCATTCTAGCTTGTCGGCCAATGCAACTACACCGTGAGAGTAATGACAGGATTATTTGCCTGCTCGCATCGGGTGGCGCAAAATAGCCGGATGGCCAAACCCGCGGGAAAAATCGCTGCTCAGCCCGCCGCAGGCGGTGCGCATTATGAGCAGCCCCTGTCAGAGCGTATGCGGACGTTCCTCAGGCTTGAGTTTCTGTACCATCCAATGCTTCGCAACAGCGAAAGGGACGATGACTGGGCGACCCGCGCCACGATTTCCACACTGTTGGAGATTCTCGCCATCCTCGCGCGCGGTGACGTTCGCAGTGAGATTTATAACGAGCTTGATCAACAGATCAATGCGCTGAAGCGATTTCAGAGCCATGCAGGCGTTGACGGAGGCCGCCTGGAAAATTTGATGCGTAATTTGACGACCAGCCGCGACGAAATATCGGCGGTCGGAACAGGCTTTCTCCAGGCTCTGAAGAACAACGATTTCCTGAATTCGATCAAGCATCGAAGTGCCATTCCCGGCGGGACGTGCGAATTCGACTTGCCCGAATACAGCCACTGGCTGCGCCAGCCGATCGATCGTCGCCAACAAGACATGGACGAGTGGATTCGATCAGTCCGGCCATTGTGCGACGCCGTCAGTGAGGTGCTTTGGTTGATACGCGAGAGTGCGCAGCCCGAGGAAAAACAAGCAACCAACGGCATGTACCAGCACGACATGCAAAAAGACAGCAATTGCCGCTTGTTGCGCGTGAGCCTTGCCGAGGGTTCGCCGCTGTTTCCCGAGATCAGCGGCAGTCAGCATCGTTTCACGGTGCGTTTTCTGGAATGGTCTACGGTTGAACGTCGTGCAGTGCAGACCGCTCACAACGTGCCGTTTCAGCTCTCGGTTTGCTAGTAGGAGGCGGCCCTGCCGCCGAAGCGTAGCGGCAGCCGAAGGCTGCAAAGGAATCGGCCGCAATGCGGCCTCGTACAAGCGCGGACTAGTGTCGCCGCCTGAGCGCCTCGACAACGGGCATATCGGCCGGTAGCAACTCATCGGCGTCGAGAGTTTCTGGCGGCACCCAGCGAAGCGCCTGTCCCTCACGACCGATCGGGTCGCTGTTCCAGTCAGTGACTATGAAGAATTCGATAGTCACAACGCGATCGTCATACTCGTGACGCAGATTCATGAATGAAGAACACGCCGTAACTTCGATGCCGAGCTCCTCTGCGAGCTCTCTGGACAGCGCGCATTGCGAAGATTCGCCAGCTGCGATCTTGCCACCCGGAAACTCCCACATCCCGTGAAATGGGCCGTCTCCGAGACGCTCGGCGATCAGGATCCGACCTTCGGAATCGCAAAGTATCCCTGCCGCAACGTCGTAGTGGTTCATCGCGGCTAAACTATGAGTTGAGTTTGCCGTGGCATTGTTTGAACTTCTTGCCCGAGCCACAAGGACATGGTTCGTTCCGACCAACCTTGCGTCCGTCACGCACGAACGGCACTGACGCCGACTGTGGTACCGCTTCTTGCGAGCCCCCTTGCGACTCAGCGCCGAGCGCCGACGCCTCGGCGTGTTGAAATTTCATGGCGCCCGGAGACTGTTTGCGCGCCGATATCTCGTTGAGGTCATCTTCGCCCTGGATGCGGATTCGCGACAGTATACTGATTGTGTCGTGCTTGACCTGTTCCAGCATCACACCGAACATTTCGAACGCTTCGCGTTTGTACTCCTGCTTCGGGTTTTTCTGCGCATACGAACGTAAGCCGATGCCCTGTCGCAGATGATCCATGCCGGCCAGATGTTCTTTCCAGTGATGATCGAGCTGCCGCAACATGACCTGTTTCTCAACACCACGCATGAGGTCGGCACCAATATTAGCGACTTTTTCCGCATACGCACTGTTCGCCGCGTCGATACATTTCTCAGCGATGGCCTCGGCACTCATTGTTTTATCGTCGTTCATCCAGCGCGCCACATCCGCCTGTACGCCGAACTCGGACTCCAGCGCCTGACTTAGGCCCTGGGTGTCCCACATCTCGTCCAGACTGCCCGGCGGTATGTACTGTTCTATGGTGATGCGGACAACTTCGTCACGAATGGCCGCAACGGAATCTTCTATCTCATCGGCGTCCATTAGTTCGGATCGCTGATGATAAACGACCCTGCGTTGATCGTTGGCAACATCGTCGTACTCGAGCAGGTTCTTTCGAATATCGAAGTTATGCGCCTCGACCTTGCGTTGCGCGCGTTCGATCTGGCGCGACAGGAGCTTGCTTTCGATGGCCTCGCCCTCACGCATACCTGCGCGCGATAACAGATTCTTGGTGCGCTCAGGATCGCCGAAAATACGCATTAGCGTATCTTCCATGGAGAGGTAGAACCTGGATGACCCGGGGTCGCCCTGTCGTCCGGAGCGCCCCCTGAGCTGGTTGTCGATACGGCGCGATTCATGCCGTTCCGTACCCACTATATGCAGACCGCCGGATTCCACAACCTGTTCGTGGCGCAGTCTCCAGCTTTCCTCGATCTTCGCTGCATCTTCGTTTTCGCCCGTCTCTGCCAGGGCTGCGTCCAGGCTTCCGCCCAACACGATGTCGGTACCACGACCCGCCATATTGGTCGCGATGGTGATCGCGCCGGGTCGCCCTGCGTTTTGCACAATATGCGCCTCACGCTCGTGCTGTTTCGCATTCAGCACCCGGTGTTTGATGCTTTTCTTCTTCAGGAACGAGGACAACAACTCGGACGCCTCGATCGAAGTCGTGCCCACCAGAACCGGCTGGCCACGTTCGCTGGAATCAACGATATCTTCAATGATCGCCTCAATTTTGTCCTTTTCCGTCAGATAGACCAGGTCCGGCTGATCATCTCGAATCATGTCCTTATGGGTAGGAATTACCACGACCTCCAGGCCGTAAATCTGCTGAAACTCGAAGGCTTCCGTATCGGCCGTACCGGTCATTCCAGAAAGATTGTTGTAGAGCCTGAAGTAATTCTGAAATGTGATCGAGGCAACCGTCTGGTTTTCCTGTTTGATCGACACCCCTTCTTTCGCTTCAACAGCCTGATGCAGGCCGTCACCCCAGCGACGCCCTGGCATTGTGCGGCCTGTGAACTCATCTACAATCACGACCTCGCCGTCCTTAACGATATAGTCGACGTCACGCTGATACATCGCGTGGGCCCGCAGCGCCGAATTCAGGTGATGCAGCAATCTGATGTTGCCGACCTCGTATAGGCTCTCGCCTTCCGCCAGCAGACCGGCCTGTTCCATGAGGTCTTCGACGTGCGAGTGCCCTTCTTCCGTAATGTGAACCTGCTTGGCCTTCTCGTCGACCGTATAGTCGCCTCGGCTGACGATCCGGCAGCTTGCGATTTTTCCGTCCATGTTGGTCAACACAACGTCAGAATCGCGGGCTTCAGCAATGCCAACGGCCTCTTCCAGCGTCATCTCACCCGAATCTTCGCCGGCCAGTGTGATTCTGTCCGCGGGTATGTCGAAGTTGGTCGAATCATCCGTCTCTTCATGCTGACTAAGTTTTGGGATCAGCTTGTTTATCTGGGCGTAAAGGTCCGTACTGGACTCCGCGGGGCCAGAAATAATCAGCGGAGTGCGTGCCTCGTCGATGAGGATCGAGTCAACCTCGTCGACGATGGCAAAATTGAGTTTGCGCTGCGTTTTATCCGCGGTTGCGAACGCCAGATTGTCTCTCAGGTAATCGAAGCCGAGCTCGTTATTGGTCGCGTAGGTGATGTCACTCTGATAGGACGCACGCTTCTCGTCAGGTGTCTGGCCGCTTTTAGAGACACCGACCGTGAGGCCCAGGAACTCATAAATCGGTCGCATCCAGTCAGCGTCGCGCTGCGCCAGGTATTCGTTGACTGTGACGATGTGCACACCATCACCGCTGATCGCATTCAGATACGCGGGTAGCGTTGCCATGAGCGTCTTGCCTTCGCCGGTACGCATTTCGGCGATATTGCCGTCGTGCAGCACCATGGCACCAATCAGCTGGACGTCAAATGGCCGCATGTGCATCGTTCGTACAGATGCCTCGCGCGCAACAGCAAAAGCTTCGGGCAACAACTGTTCCAGGGTCTCGCCGTCCGCGTAACGTTTTCGATACTCGGCCGTTTTTGCCCTGAGAGCGTCATCATCGAGCCCTTGAATACCCTCTTCAAGAGCATTGATTCTATCTACAGATTTTGAGTACTGACGCACCAGTCGTTCATTGCGACTGCCAAATATGCTTGTCAGGAATTTGGCCACTGAGGGCTCCGGTCAAACAAAGGCCGCTATTCTAGAAGCGGACTGACAATTATCCAAGTAATGTCGGGATTTAAGGGCAAAAGATACGATCACAAGGACCCCCGGCAGTGCCGTTGATAGCAAGGTGCGGGGTTTTGTTGGTGTGGCTACTTACTTCGACGAATCGCGAATAAACTTCACGGGATTGACCCGGCTGCCATTGTGCAACACTTCAAAGTGCAGGTTCGGCCCAGTGGCGCGCCCGGTGTCGCCCATCAAAGCGACGACCTGTCCTTTATTCACCTCGTCTCCGACAGACACGAGGTTTTCTGAATTATGCGCGTAGCGCGTTGCGTAACCACTGCCATGGTTGATCTCGACCATGATGCCGTAGCCGTAGCGGGACGCTGACCAGGTTACGACTCCGGCGGCGACGGCAACTATTTCCGCGCCATCCTTGCCGGCAAAATCGATACCGGTGTGGTTAGCCGCTTTTCCTGTGAACGGGTCGGTGCGTTTACCGAAGTACGATGATATCCAGCCTGCGCCAACGGGCCGGCCCTGCGGGTAAACGCGATCCCTGAGGTTTTGGTTCATCAGCACACTTTCAAGGACATCAAGCTGTACTTCACGATTGCTCAGTTGCGCATCGAATGTGTTCATTGCCTCGAGCATTTCGGGCATCGCAACGTTGGTCCCGGCCGCCATTGGCTCTTCCGGTCCGCCAACCGCAGGAACGGAATCAAAGTCGAACTCACTGTCGTCGATGTCGGCCATAACGGTCAGGCGACGACCCAGCGCGTCCAGTCGAATCACCCGAGCATTCATTCGGGCAATGCGAATCGACAATGCGTCGAGAGTGTCTTCATTCTCCTGACGAATGGAATTAATGCTGTCACGCTGTTCATGCAATTGGCTGGTCAGCCTCGCAAGTTCATCCGTGCTGACTCCGGAACCGGTTCGTGACGCGTGCCACGAGCCGACCGCGAACCCGGCGCTGATAACTAAACCAACGATGACGGCAGCCGACAGACCGGCAGTTGCGCCAGTCAGATTCAATTGCCTGGGTCGTCCAAGACCCATGCCGAAAATTACCACGTTCATTCTGTACGCCCCGGATGCGTCGATTTTGATCGCTTCTTGTTGATGCAAGCCGCGAAGGCGCGGATCAATTGCCCGCGTCCGCTTATTCGCGTTGTTGTCAACTTGCTGTCCCTGCTCACTTCGGTAGCCCCGCTGTCCTAGGAATCATCCCTTAGACCGGTGGTTTTGCGCCCTCGCCTTTCGGTGGGTTTGCCTTTGTCGTGTGCGACAATATGCATAATGTCGGAAATCATTACAAGGTAACTCCCCGGGAACGGTGACTGGGGTCACTTCAAAGAGGGCAAAAGCGCTAACTGCGTCACATTTCTATGACTTCCAGCAAGCTCAAGGATCTACTAAATCCTAATAGTGACGGGGATTTAGGCACGCTCATAAGCCGTGCGCGCCGAATGGCTCAGCTCACAGATATAATTTGCAGCGCCTTGCCCGAATCCGACAGAATTGCCATTGTTGCCGCAAATGTGCGGGACGATGGTGAACTGGTTATTATTTGCGCATCGTCTGCCTGGGCGTCGAGACTTCGCTATGAGACAGACAGACTTCTCCAGGCCGCCAAGGACGCTGGTGTCTCTGCTCACACCTGCCGGGTCCGCGTGTCGCAGCAATAGAACCCCGATTGCAGCAGCGTGTAATTCTTAGGCGTACGAGGGAGTCGCGTACGAAATCGGTGCTTTCTTAGAGTCTTTGAAAGTCACTTTTTCCCAAGCCGATTCATCGTCGAGCATCGCCAGAAACAGCTTGTTGTTCAGTTCGTGACCGGACTTGTACGCCCGCAGTTCGCCGATCAGGCCGTGTCCCAGCAGGTAGGCATCGCCGATGACATCGAGAATTTTATGGATAACAAACTCGTTCGAGTAACGAAGACCGTCTTCGTTGAGAATTCGATAGTCATCCAGGACTATCGCATTGTCCATGCTGCCGCCGAGCGTCAGGTTGCGCTCGCGTAGTGCTTCGACATCGCGCAGGAAACAGAAGGTGCGCGCGCGGCTGACTTCTTTCAGGAATGATGTCGACGAAAAATCGATCGTTGCCCGCTGATTCAACTTGTTGAATACTGGGTGATTGAAATACACCTCGAAAGTCACTTTGAATCCGTTAAATGGAACCAGTTCTGCCCATTTGTCGCCGTCCTCAACGCGAATCTTTTTCTTGATGCGGATAAATTTCTTCGCAGCATTCTGTTCTTCGATACCCGCAGACTGCAGCAAGAATACAAACGGTCCTGCGCTGCCGTCCATGATCGGGACTTCGGGCGCTGAAAGATCGATATTCAAATTATCGATGCCGAGACCCGCTATCGCCGACATCAGATGTTCTATGGTCGCAACCTTGACATTATCCTTAATCAGCGTTGTTCCAAGCATCGTTTCGCCCACTAGTCGCGGGTCTGCCGGTATATCGACCGGATGCTCGAGATCGACGCGCCGAAATGTAATGCCTGCATTCTCTGCTGCGGGTCGCAAGGTCATGTAGACCTTTTCTCCACTGTGCAGTCCCACGCCAGTCGCTCGAATGGCGGTCTTGAGTGTTCGTTGTCTTAACATTTCGCGCGAAAGATATCACAAAACCGTCAGGGAACCAAAAAACATCCGGAATTCAATCTGTTAGCCGAATGGTGTCCCGTGTCTAACGAGCGGTCTGAGCCCGGGGTAGATAAGATAGCCGGCCCGCGTAAGTCCGGGCCGGCAAGCGGAGTTACCTGCCCCGGGCAGTCAGACTGCCCGGTCTAAACCAGCGCTAGGCCGCTCGCGCGCGTCCCTGCGCTCCGCGGCATAAGGCCGTCCATGGCCTAATCGGCTTGCCGGCGCAAGAACGCTGGAATATCCAGCAACTCCTCTTGCAATCCCGTGCCTTGCAGTCCATTTGCGACGGCACGCTGGCGTTGTACAGTTGGCTTGTCCAGATTCTGGTAGTTGGGTTGTTGCGCCTGCGCCGCGGGCCGATGAACGATACGCATCGGCGCTTCGGCATTCGCTTGGTGTCCCAAACCGGTCGCAACAACGGTGACACGTATGCTATCGGTCATCTCCGGATCGATTACCGTACCAATCACGACTGTCGCGTCTTCGGAAGCGTATTCCTTGACCGTGTTACCGACTTCCTGGAACTCGCCGATGGAAAGATCCGAACCTGCCGTGACGTTTACCAGTATGCCCTTCGCGCCAGCGAGATTGATGTCCTCGAGGAGCGGGCTTGACGCTGCCGATTCTGCGGCCTCGCGAGCACGATCTTCGCCCGACGCAACGCCGGATCCCATCATCGCCATGCCCATTTCCGACATGACGGTACGGACGTCGGCAAAGTCGACGTTGATCAGGCCGGGCCGCGTGATCAGTTCGGCAATTCCCTGTACAGCGCCTTGCAGTACCTGGTTTGCTGCGCGGAACGCATCGAGCAATGTTGTTTCTCCGCCGAGTACCGTCAGAAGTTTTTCGTTCGGTATCGTAATCAGGGAATCAACGTACTTGCCCAGTTCAGCTATACCGTGCTCGGCGATTTTCATGCGCTTGCTGCCTTCCATCTGGAACGGTTTCGTGACCACCGCAACCGTCAGAATGCCAAGCTCCTTTGCGACTTGCGCCACGATCGGCGCTGCACCCGTTCCGGTACCACCACCCATGCCGGCAGTAATGAATAACATGTCAGCGCCTTCGATCACCTCGTGAATACGATCGCGGTCTTCCATGGCAGCCTGTCGGCCGATATCGGGATCGGCGCCGGCACCGAGCCCTTTTGTAATGTTGCAGCCAATCTGCAGTGACGTTCGTACGTCAGTTCCTTTGAGCGCCTGCGAGTCCGTGTTCGCGCAGATGAAATCGACACCTTCAATGCCGGCTTCGACCATGTGCGAAACGGCGTTGCCACCGCCGCCACCGACACCGATGACTTTGATGACCGCGCTCGAGCTGTGCGAATCCATTAATTCAAACATTGAGTCTTCCTCCGCTTTGTAAACTTGTTAGTACTTCTCTAACTAAAACTGTCCCTGGAACCACGATTTCATTCGCCCCCAGGCTGCTCCCAAATTGCCGCCGATCGGCGCACTGCGCCGGTACCCGCGTGAAAGATTTTCGCAGCCATACAGCAGCAGGCCCACGCCGGTGGCATAAATCGGATTGCGTATGATGTCCATCAGCCCATCAACGTATTGTGGCGAACCGAGGCGTACTGGCATGTGGAAAACCTCTTCAGCCAGCTCCACTGCCCCCTCCATCTTCGCGCTCCCGCCCGTGATAATGACGCCCGCGGCGATCAGCTCTTCGAAACCGCTGCGGCGTAACTCATCGTGAACCAGACCGAACAATTCCTCATATCGAGGTTCGACGATTTCGGCCAGCGTCTGCCGTGCAAGCCGGCGCGGTGGCCGGTCGCCGACGCTGGGCACTTCGATGGTTTCGTCCGGGTTTGCCAGTTGCGACAATGCGCAGGCGTATTTGATCTTGATCTCTTCGGCGTATTGAGTCGGTGTACGCATGGACACCGCGATATCGTTCGTAACCTGATCACCAGCAATCGGGATGACAGCCGTATGCTGAATCGCACCGCCAAGAAAAACAGCAATATCTGTAGTGCCGCCGCCAATATCAACGATGCAGGAACCAAGTTCTTTTTCATCATCGGTCAGGACCGCGTAGCTCGAAGCCAACTGCTCCAGGACAATGTCATCAACTTCAAGGCCACAGCGTTGCACACACTTGACGATGTTCTGCGCGGCATTTTCAGCACCCGTCACCATGTGCACCTTCGCTTCGAGGCGAACGCCCGACATGCCAACCGGTTCACGAATACCGCCCTGGTTGTCGATGACAAACTCCTGCGGCAGGATATGCAGAATTTTTTGGTCGGCCGGAATTGCGACCGCGCGTGCCGCGTCAATCACCCGGTCCACATCGCTGGAACTGACTTCCGAATCCCGGATGGCCACAATGCCATGAGAATTCAGGCTGCGAACGTGACTGCCCGCAATGCCTGTGTACACCGAGTGAATATCGCAGCCTGCCATCAGCTCCGCCTCTTCAACGGCGCGTTGAATTGAATGCACAGTCGATTCGATGTTAACGACCACACCCTTTTTCAGGCCGCGCGACGGATGCGAGCCCAGTCCGGCAATCTCTATGTTGCCCTCTTCGTTGACCTCGCCAACAATCGCCACCACTTTCGAAGTGCCGATATCGAGTCCGACGATCAGCTTCCTGTCAGGTCGTTTGGACATTCAATTCGTTCCTCTGGCCGCGAGCATCTCCTGCTCCGCCCGTTGCGGGTCGCTAATCGGGGTTTGCGATCCACTTTTCCAACCAATCGTGAAGCCGTTGCCATAGCGCATGTCGACGTAATCGATATCCATTGCACGTGTAGTGATAATGCTGACGACAATCTCGAGAAACAGATCTGTGCGATCGGCAACCGCTCGACGCCCGAGTCGCACTTCGATGCCATTGCCAAGCGTCATCTCCCAGGAACCACGTGCATCGAGGTGTACTCGGCGGATATCCAGCCCAACCGGTATCAGCTGCTCGCGTACGGCAAGGTATCTGGCCGCCACTTCAGTGGATCGCGAATCAGGACCACTGAGCCGCGGCAATTCGGCGGGCAAGTGCCGCAATTCGGTTACGAACAGTTCGCCCCGCGTGTTGAGCAATCCACTGTCACCCCATACGGCGGCCGGAACCTGCTCGGTAACCGATATCGATAACCGGCTCGGCCAGCGGCGGGCAACGCGTGCCTGATCGATCCATGGCAAGGCAACAATTTGTTCCCGAATGCTGTCGATGTCGGCACCGACAAAACCGGCATCGATTTCGTCGCTGATCGCTGCTTCGATGTGCAACGCCGTTACGCGTTGAAATGGCCCGCTGATTTCGATCGACGAAATCTCTCGATCGAGCATTTTCAGGCTGAGCTCATAGGTCGCGAAAACGATTCCGAAAGCCATTAGAGGAGCAACAATTTTGCCGATGCGTATCCTCGGCATCTGAATTCTCCGCTGCGATTTCGGCTTACGTCTTTTTGCTTGTCTACGTGCCATGAGCAGCCACCGCAACATTCACCGGAACTTCGTCACACGCGAAGCTCGTTTCCAGAATTCGCCAACACAATTCTTCGAAATCAATGCCGTCTTTACGCGCAGCCATCGGCACGAGACTATGGCTCGTCATGCCAGGAACCGTATTGACCTCGAGAACCAGCGGCTGGCCGTCAGCGCCGGTCATGAAATCGACCCGCCCCCAGCCTGTACAGCCGAGTTCGTTGAATGCTGCAACCGCGAGATTGGCGTACTGCTGCTCCTCAACGTCACTCGCGGTACCCTTGCAGATGTACTCGGTGCGATCGGATTCGTATTTTGCGCGGTAGTCGTAGAAGACTCGTGGTGTAACAATTCGAATACTCGGGAGAGCCCGACCCTGAAGTACAGCAACCGTGAATTCGTTACCATTGATGCAGCACTCCAAGATCGCGGTGTCGCCAAACTGCAAAGCCAGGGCAACGGCTTCATTCAAATCGGCACGTTCGAAGACCTTCGACAGGCCGACGCTGGAGCCCTGACCCGACGGTTTGATGATTAACGGGAAACCGATCTGCTCTGCTGCAATCGATGCCTCAGCCTGGGAGCGCAATACTGCATATTCCGGTGTCGGGATGTCGGCAGCACCAAACAAGTGCTTGCTACGCACTTTGTCCATGGCAATCGCCGATGCCATCACGCCACTGCCCGTGTAGGGCACAGCTAACCACTGCAACGCGCCCTGCAGTGCACCGTCTTCTCCTCCCGGACCGTGCAAGGCAACCCAGACGCGATCGAATCCTGCGGTGGCAAACTCAGCCATCGATTTCTCTGCCGGGTCCCACGCCTGAGCGTCGACTCCTCTCGTCTGCAGCGCATGGAGAACGGCTGCTCCGGTGTCGAGAGATACGTCACGTTCGCACGAGTCACCACCCAGCATCACGGCGACGCGACCGAACCCTGAAGCCTCGCTGACGACGTGACGCTGTTCACTAATGACAGAGCTGCTCATCACCGCACCTTGCCAACAATGCGAACTTCATGCACAAGGCTGACACCGTGTTCGTCGAGAACGGTTTGACGTACGTGTTCAATCAGTTCTTCAATGTCGGTAGCCGTCGCTGCATCACGATTGATAATGAAATTGGCGTGTTTTTCCGAAACTTCTGCGCCGCCAATACGGTGACCTTTCAGTCCGGCCGTCTCAATCAGCCGTGCCGAATAATCGCCGGGCGGGTTTCTGAATACCGATCCACAACTGGGCAAGCCCAGCGGCTGGGTTATTTTGCGGCGGTCCAGCAGGGTTTTTAGTGTGTCGAAACTCGGCGTTACGTCCGGATCGAAGCAAAAAATCGCCTCCAGGAACCATTCGTTGACCGGACCCGTCATGCTGCGATAACCGACCGTGAACTCTCCAGCTGCACGTTCGCGAATCTCGCCGGCACGATCAATCGTGCGCACTGATTCCACACGCTCCCAAGTCTCAAAGCCGTGCGCGCCTGCATTCATCGCCAGCGCTCCACCGACGGTGCCAGGAATACCGGCAAAGAACTCCGACGGACCCAGCTCCCAGCGTATGCACTGGCGAGCCAGTTGCGTGCACGGTACTCCGGCCCCTGCACGGACACGGTGGTGATCGAGGTGATCAAGGCTACGCAATATTTTCGCGGCAGAAACGACGACGCCGGGAATTCCGCCGTCACGCACCAGCAGGTTGCTGCCAACCCCGTGCCAGAAAAGCGGCGTTTCCGCATCGAGTTCCGCAAGGAATGAGGCGAGGTCTTCGATGCTGGCCGGCGTGAAGAAAGCTTCGGCCGGACCGCCAGTGCGCCAGGACGTATGGCGGCTCATCGGTTCGTTGAACCGCATCTCGCCCTGTACCGACAGGTCTTTTGCAGCGGTCATCATTTGTGCACCTTCAATACCGGGGCATTGCTGATGAGCTCGGGCAATCTGGCCGCGTACGCACCGATATCGCCCGCACCCATAGTCAGGACCAGGTCACCATCCTCGAGCAGGTCCAACAGAACCGGTTGCAGATCGTCCAGGGCTTCCACAAATACCGGTTCAATGGAACCGCGCGTACGCACCGCCCGCGCCATCGCGCGGCCGTCAGCGCCCGCAATCGGCTCCTCACCTGCGGCGTACACGTCAAGCAACACGAGGACGTCGGCGTCACTCAGGACCGTCGCAAAATCGTCCATCAGGTCGCGCGTGCGCGAATATCGATGGGGCTGAAATACCAATACGACGCGCTTCCCGGGCCAGCCTGATCTGGCGGCCGATAATGTCGCTGCAATTTCCGTCGGGTGGTGTCCGTAGTCATCGATCAGCATCACGGTGCCAGCCACGGTCCTCACGTCGCCCAACCTTTGAAAACGGCGGTCGATGCCTTCGAAATCTTCAAGTGCTTTGACGACGGCGGCATCGCTAATCTGCAGCTCATCCGCAACCGCGATCGCGGCGAGTGCGTTTTGCACGTTATGCATGCCGGGTAACGGCAAGGTTACGTGCAGTTGTAAGCGTGCGGTTGACGAGTCACCGCTACGCAGCACGTCAAACGTCGATATGCTCTCCGAAAACTCGATATTGATCGCCCGCACATCCGCATCTTCGTTGGTGCCATACGTTGTAATTGAACGACCGATGTCGCTGAGAATATCGTTGACCCCGGGGTCATCCCCACAGACGACGGCCAAACCGTAGAACGGCAGGTTGTGCAGGAACTCGACAAAACTGCTCTTCAACTTTTCAATATCGCCGTCGTATGTCGCCATATGATCGGCATCGATATTCGTTACCACGGCGAGCATCGGCTTGAGATGAACAAACGACGCGTCGCTTTCGTCAGCCTCGGCGACCAGGTAGTCACCTTGTCCCAGTCGAGCGTTGGCATCTGCGCTTTTCAGGCGACCGCCGATTACGAAGGTCGGGTCGAGACCACCTTCAGCGAGCACGCTCGCAATCAGGCTCGTCGTTGTCGTTTTCCCATGCGTGCCGGCAACCGCTACTGAGTACCTAAAGCGCATCAACTCCGCCAGCATTTCTGCCCGGCTGACAACCGGCATGAGTTGCTCTCTGGCAGCTGCAACTTCGAGATTGGTTTCATCGACCGCGCTGGAAACGACAACGGCATCAGCGTTGCGAATGTTGTCAGCAGCATGTCCGATGAATACCGTGGCACCCTGTTTCTCAAGGCGCTTGGTTTGTTTGTTGCTATTCAGATCCGAGCCCTGCACAGCATAACCAAGACTCAACATCACCTCGGCGATACCCGACATCCCGGAACCGCCGATGCCGACGAAGTGCACGCAGTGAATGCGGCGCATACGCTTGATCATGCCGTGCTCCCGAACTGCGGCAGGCTGGGCGATGCAAAGTGTTTCATGCAACACCTCCCGCTTGTTGAAGACAAAGCTCGGTAATGCGGCTCAACGCTTCAGGTTTCGCCAGTGCACGAGCCTTGTCGGCTCGCTGCAGTAATGTCGCCCGCGATTGCAACCAGTCACGCAACAGGCTCGCAAGCCGCTCCGCAGTGAGATCACTTTCCTGAATGATCGTGGCGGCGCCCGCTGCAGTTAATGCCCCCGCATTTGCAGTTTGATGGTCATCAACTGCCGCTGGATACGGCACGAAAAGCGCTGGTACGCCGACGGCGCAAAGCTCAGCAACTGTCAGGGCACCTGCCCTGCAGACGACCAGGTCGGCCCAGGCGTAAGCTCCCGCCATATCTTCGATGAACGGCAGCAACTCAGCTTCGACGTTGTGGTCCGCATAGGCCTGCTTCGCTGCCTCCAGTGTGCGACCACCGCATTGATGGCGAACCAGCGGCCGCACTTCGGCATCGAGCAAAGCCAGTGCCGCCGGTACCGTGCGATTCAGCGCGAGCGCCCCCTGGCTGCCACCGAGAATCAGCAGTCGCAACGGTCCCTGCCGGTCGTTGTAGCGCGCTGCCGGCAGCGGGACAGCCGCGATCTCCTCGCGTACCGGATTGCCGACGGTTTCTACAACGACGCTGGAATCAAAACTGCCCGGGAAGGCTTGCAGCACAACCCGGGCAAGACGCGCCAGAAGACGGTTGGTCATGCCTGCAGCAGCATTCTGCTCGTGGATAACGAGTGGACGGCGAGTAAGCCAGGCAGCAACACCACCCGGTCCACTAACGAATCCACCCATACCGAGCACGGCTGCAGGACGACGGCGAATAATTACGGCTAGCGACTGAATCAATGCCCAGCCAATTTGTAGTGGAGCAACGATTAAAGCCAGCAGGCCTTTGTGTCGCAGGCCTTGCACGCTGATCCATTCCATATCGATTCCGGCTTCGGGAACGATGCGCGACTCCAGGCCGCGACGAGTTCCCAGCCAAACGACATTGTGAGACTTAGACTGCAGCGCGCGTGCGACGGCGAGCGCTGGATACACGTGCCCGCCGGTGCCGCCAGCCATAATAAGTATTGTCCGCGAGCTCATGACTTGCTGCTCCGCCTGGTGCGTTTATGGCGCTTCCGATTGACGGGCTTGGCATCGACCGCCAGTTCATGGTGTATCCGCAGCAACAAGGCGATGCAGATCATCGTAATGACCAGACTGCTGCGCCCGTAACTGATCAGAGGCAGCGTTAGTCCCTTGGTTGGCAGGAGACCCATATTGACGCCGATATTGATGAAGGCCTGCGTGCCCAGCCAGGATCCAAGGCCGATCGCGATATAAGCCTCGAAAAACCTTTCGGCATTCGCAGCACGCATGGCGAGCTTGAACACGCGCCAGAGCAGAGCAAGAAATAATGCAATTAGTACCAACGAGCCCGCGAGACCAAACTCTTCTGCATACACTGCGAATACAAAGTCAGTGTGTGCTTCCGGCAAGTAAAAAAGTTTCTGCACGCTGTCGCCAAGCCCGACACCAAACCACTCACCGCGGCCAATCGCGATCAGGGACTGCGTCAATTGGAATCCCGAGTTGAACGGATCAGCCCAGGGATCCAGAAAACCGGTCAGCCGCTGCATGCGATAAGGTGAAACAAAGGCGAGAGCTGCCATGACCAGCACCGCCGTGGTGAAGAACACGAGGAAATCACGAAGGCGAGCACCGGCAACGAACATCATGACCATCGCGGTTGCCAGCAAGATCACGGCTGCACCAAAATCCGGCTCAGCAAGCAACAGGATGCACGCCGCGCTCAAGACGACCATCGGTCGCAGAAAGCCGGTGAATTTTGTGCGTAAGCATTTATTGCGACGAACAAGGTAGCCGGCCAGCCAAAGCAGGAAGCAGAGTCGTGCGGGCTCGGATACTTGCAGATTCATCATACCGACTTGCAGCCAGCGTGTGCTGCCGTTGACCTGATGGCCCACACCGGGAATGAGCACAATAATCAGTAGCAACAGCCCGACGAGCAGCATTACCGGGCCGAGACTTCGCCAGACCTGCATGGGAATGAATAGACAAATGAAGCCTGCAGCACCGCCGATGGCAGCGGCAAGCAATTGCCGTTGTACATAGAAGAAAGGATTGTTCGTGGCATTATCGGATACGGATATTGACGCAGAGGCGAGAATCACGAAACCACCCATCAACAACGCCAAAACAATCGTCAACAAGACCGGGTCGATTTGCAATTCCGTTTTGATGCGGGCTGGAAACGGTACAGTTGCGCTGCGAATCGTCATCGCTTTAACCCCTCCACCGCATCGCAGAACGCGTCGCCCCTCTCCATATAATTCGTGTATTGGTCCAAACTCGCGCACGCCGGCGCGAGCAGCACAGTATCTTCAGACTCGGCACAATTCGCTGCCATGCTCACCGCGGCGCCCATCGTATCGGCAAAGTGGATGGGCATTACGGTGTCGAGTGCGTGCGCAATTTTCTCGGCGTCTTTGCCAATTAATACGGCGCCACGCAATTTGTCCTCGACTGCGACAGCCAGATCTCTGAAGTCGCCGCCTTTGCCGTCGCCGCCGGCGACCAGCACTAGCATCGTATCGACTGACTGAACCGATGCGACGGCCGCCGCGACATTGGTCGCCTTGGAGTCGTTTATGTAGTCAACGGCGCCAATACGTGCAACGAACTGCATACGATGAGGCAGCCCCGGGAACTCCACCAACACCTGCAGCATCGCGGCCATTTCCAGTCCGAGCAGGTCTCCGGCCGCCAGTGCCGCGAGCGCGTTGAGGTGGTTATGCACGCCGTACATCGCGAGATCACGAGACGCAAGCAACAATGTTTCACCACAGGCCAGATAAGTCTTGTCCTCATTGACGCAGAGGCCGTATTGACCCTTTTCGGGCACATCGGCTCCGAAACTTATGACCCGGTCACATTTTTTGCTGTGCATCACCGCTGCATCGTCTGCGCGATTAACTACTGCGGCCTCAGCGTCACGGTACACGCGGTATTTCGCGTTCCGGTACTCATCTTCGTCGGCGTGCCAGTCCAGATGGTCCGGCGAAACGTTTAGCAGCACCGCAACTCTTGCCGGCAGGTTTCGAGTGCGGTGCAATTGGAAACTCGATAATTCCAATACGTACAGGTCGGGCTCTTCCTGACTCAGCAAATCCAGCGCCGGTTCACCCAGATTTCCACCCGCGAGCACCTGGCGTCCGTCCGCCCGGCACATCTGATACAACAATGTCGTCACGGTGCTCTTGCCGTTCGATCCTGTAACAACGACGAATGGCGCTGACGCGTCATGGGCGAATAATTCAATATCGGAAACGACGTCGATCTTTTTCTTAAGTGCCGTCTCCAGCAAAGGATGGCTGTCAGATATGCCCGGCGAAGCAATTATCCGCTTTATATTTTTGGGTAACTTATTGTCGCCGAGCAATATCGTGGCGTCTGGACAGATTTCCTCCAGTTCGTCAAGACCCGGTGGTTCATCGCGACTGTCGAAGTATGTCGCGACGATGTCGTTGCGCTGAAAATAACGCGCGATCGACAAGCCGGTGGCGCCGAGGCCCACGACCAGATCCCCTGCCGTTGTGCGTGAACCGCTCATCGTATTTTCAGACTCGCCAATCCGACCAACACCAGGATGAAGGTGATAATCCAGAATCGAACGATGACTTTCGGCTCTGCCCAGCCTTTAAGTTCGAAATGATGGTGTAGCGGCGCCATGCGGAAGACACGCTTGCCAGTGAGTTTGAACGACGCCACCTGGATCATGACTGACAGGGTTTCGACGACGAAAACGCCACCCATTATCGCCAGCACGATCTCCTGTCGAACAACGACAGCAACGACGCCGAGTGCTGCACCGAGCGACAACGCGCCGATGTCTCCCATAAAAACCTGAGCCGGATACGTGTTGAACCAGAGAAAGCCCAGCCCCGCACCGGCCAACGCCGCACAAAAAACCATGATTTCGCCACTGCCGGGAACGAATGGTATCCCGAGGTATTCGGAGAAATTCGCGTTACCCGTCACGTATGCGAACAGACCCAATGCGCCGCCGACCAGCACGGTCGGCATAATCGCGAGTCCGTCGAGGCCGTCAGTAAGATTTACGGCGTTACTGAAGCCAACAATAAAAAAGTACGTTACGACGACCTGGAACATGCCAAGCGGTATAGCCAGATCCTTAAAATACGGAATCAATAATGAGGTTTGAACCTCATCAGTCGCCGTAACGTACAGAGCAATCGCGGCAATGAGTGCCGCAGTGGACTGCCAGAAGAACTTTTGCATCGCCGAGATTCCGGCGGGGTCCTGCAATACGAGTTTCTTGTAGTCGTCGACGTAGCCGATGACACCGAAAGACAGCGTTACGAAAAGAACGATCCAGACATACGGATTATCGAGATCCGCCCACAAAAGCGTGGCTACCGTGATCGCGGTTAGAATCAACGCGCCACCCATTGTGGGCGTACCTGCTTTGAGAAGGTGCGCCTCAGGACCATCATTGCGCACAGGCTGGCCGAGTTGATTCGCGCTCAGGCTCTTGATCATCTTTGGCCCGATGATGAATGAAATCGTGAGCGCAGTCAGCGCGCCAAGAATTGCGCGCATCGTCAAATAGTTGAATACGTTAAAACCAGACTCGAACTGGGCCAGATATTCGGTGAGATAAAGCAGCATCAGGCTTCCTGCCTCACTGGACCTGCGCGCCGCAGAGCATCAACCACACGTTCCATGCGCATCGATCGCGATCCTTTGACGAGTACGTTGGTCGAATTATTCACCCGGCGGACATCAGTTAGCAGCGCATCGATGTCTGCGTACCAATTTGCACCGTCGCCGAATCCGTCGACGCAGTGCCGCGACAATTCGCCTAGCGCGAACAAGCGGTTAACACCGCTTGCTCGAGCTGCCGCCCCAACCTCGCGATGCAAATCCCTTGCATCTTCTCCGAGTTCTTTCATGTCGCCTAACACCAGCCAGCTCTTGCCTTCGAGACCAGCCAGAAACTCTGCGGCCGCAACCACGGACAACGGGTTCGCGTTGTAACTGTCGTCAAACAGCGCGCATCCATTAAGTCCAGCAAGCGGCTGCAAGCGGCCCTCGAGGGCGTCCACACTTTCAAGCGCCAACTTGATCTGCCGGGCATTAATATCGAATGCCGTTGCAACTGCCGCTGCCGCACACGCATTGCGGATGTTGTGAATGCCCGGCAGCGACAGTGACACCGCAATAGAATCATTGGGTAGTTGCAGATCGAATTGCGAACCAGCCGCATTCGTAACGATACCGTCAGCCCTGACGATGGCAGACTCAGCGAAACCAAAGCTCAGAATTTGCACATCCTGGACAAGCGACGCCCAGTACTTGTAGTACGCGTCGTCGGCATTTAATACAGCGAATTGCGGGCGATGCCTGTTTAACAGAATTTCGCCTTTCGCCTGTGCGACTCCCTCGATGGACCCAAATCCTTCCAGATGTGCTGCACCGGCATTCGTAATGACAACCACATCAGGATTCGCCAACGACGCGAGGTAGGCGATTTCGCCCGCGTGATTAGCACCCATTTCCAGTACCGCATACTCATGCTCCTCGTTGATGCGAGCGAGCATTAACGGCATTCCAATTTCATTGTTCAGATTACCGTCAGTCGCCAATGTCGGCCCCAGCGAACCAAGACATGCCGCGACCAGTTCTTTCAGTGTCGTCTTGCCATTGCTGCCTGTGATACCCACTACGCGAACACTTTTGCTGTTGCGCCAGCTAGCGCCAAAACAACCGAGCGCATGCTTTGCATCTTCGACAGCTATCTGCGCGATGTCGTCTGCGGCAATTTTGCTGACAACGGCCCCAGCGGCCCCCTTGGCGTGAGCTTTCCCGACGTAATCGTGGCCGTCGAAATTCGGGCCCTGTAATGCGAAAAACAATTCGCCGCCGCGAATCGATCGACTATCTGTGCTAATGCCATCAAATGTCCGGTCATCGCCATGCAACACGCCGTTCATGTGTTTGGCAGCGGAGGAAAGCGAATCGATCATTTTTCGCTCCCCTTCACATGGATGGCCGCTGCAGCGAGTGCGTAGTCGGAAAACGGATGAAAATCGCCCGCCACTTCCTGATAGTCCTCATGCCCCTTACCGGCAATGAGCACAACATCGGCTGGACCGGCATTTGCGACCGTCCACGCGATCGCGGCCGAGCGCTCCTCGATAACGGTTACGGCTTCAGCTTTACTGAATCCAACCAGTATCTGGTCAATGATTTCCTGCGGGTTTTCATTGCGCGGATTGTCGCTGGTGACAATAACGTTGTCCGCCAGGCGCTCCACCAGCTTGCCCATCAACGGTCGCTTGCCGGTATCGCGGTCACCACCGCAGCCGAACAGACACCACAACTTGCCGCGACAATGCGGGCGCAAAGCCCGCAGCGCTGATTCGATCGCATTCGGCGTATGGGCGTAGTCGACATAAATCGCGGTGCCGGTACGTGCGACGCGCTGCATCCGCCCTGGCGGCGCTTCGACCCGCTGCAGCAAATCACATGCACGCTTGAGGTCTGTGCCCAGGGTCAGCAAATAAGCGAGCACAATCGCCGCATTTGCGACATTGAAGTCGCCCGGCAATGGCAGCTTGAATTGTCCATCACCCCAGGAGCTGGTGAAATTAATGTCGGAACCCTGCTCATTCGCGACGACGGAGCGTGCGAAAACATGCGGCCGGCCATTCGCTACGCGGTCGAAATGAGTTGATACGGTAACAACGTCCTGACCACAGCGTGCCGCTAATTCCGCGCCAAACTCTGAATCGAGGTTGATGATTTTGGTGTTCGGGCTGTGCGCGAGAAACAGGCGGGCTTTGCTTTCAAAATAACTCCGCATGTCGCCGTGATAATCGAGATGATCTCGAGTCAGATTCGTAAACAACACGGTGTCGAAATCCACGCCGTCCAAACGACCCTGCGACAGGGCGTGGGACGAAACCTCGAGGGCCGCGTGTGTCGCGTCTTGTTCCACGAAATCTGCGAGATGTCCATGCAGCTCTAATACCGCTGGCGTCGTCATCCCCTCGGCAGCTTGTAATTCGTCGACGCCGAAACCGAGTGTGCCGACGTAACCACAGCGTTCGCCGAGCTGATGCAGACATTGTGCAATCAGCCACGCAACAGTCGTTTTGCCGTTTGTACCCGTGATGCCAATTGTTTTCAGGTTGCTGGACGGATTGCTGTAAAACCGGTTCGCGATTTCACCCAATTTTGTGCCCAGGTTTTCAACAGCGATGGTCGGCACGCCACTGTCGGCCGGTGCATCCGCTGTACTCGTGTCCCAGGCCACCGCACAGACGCCCGCGCGGCGTGCCTCTTGCAGGTAGTCGAGACCGTGGCTTGCAGCACCTTTGCAGGCGAGAAACAGGAACCCACTCTTCAATCGACGGCTGTCGCTCGAGATACCGATTACCGGGATGTCAGGCGCGTCCGCGTAACCCTGCATCAATTTGGCAAGTGTCAGTGTGGATTGCATTTGTGTCGCCGGCACGCTCATTGACTCGCATTCCGGACCGCCATCGCCTGCATGACGCTGCCGGGGTCACGAGCGGGTATGGCGTCGGGTGGTACAGCCAGAAGGCGCAAAGATTCTGACATGACGTCGGCGAATACCGGTGCCGCCACATCGCTGCCGTAATAAAACTTTCCGCTCGGCTCGTCGATGACGACAACGGTCGCGAGCCGGGGATTGCTGGCTGGCGCCAGGCCCGCGAAGATCGATATGTATTTATCTTCGGAGTAACCGCCTTTAGCATATTTCCAGGCAGTGCCTGTCTTGCCGGCCACTCTGTAGCCATTAATCGAGGCCTTCGTTCCCGTGCCGCCCGGACGCACGACTTCTTCGAGCATGCGGCGCACAGCGACGGCTGTCGCTTCGGAAAGGATGCGCTCACCAGGCATCACTTTATCAATCGCCAACAACGTGACCGGTTGTATTACGCCATTATTGCCGATCGCCGCGTACGCCTGCACGAGTTGCAGTGGTGTTACCGAAACTCCATAACCATAAGAAAGCGTTGCCTGGCTTATTTTGCTCCAATGGCTGTAGTGCGTCAGCATGCCCGCCGACTCACCGGGGAAGCCACTGCTCGTCACCTCACCGAGCCCGAAACGCGTCATCGCACCCCACAACTGATCCTGTTGCAAGGTCAGCGCAACCTTCGTCATTCCGACGTTGCTTGAGCGCGCCAGAATAGTGGTCAGACTGATTCGACCGAGATTCCTGCTGTCCTCGATTTTCTTTGCGCCGACAGTGATGAAGCCTGGCGCTGTGTCGATAACGCTACTTGGACGGTATTGACCGCTTTCAAGTGCGGCAGCGATAATCAATGGTTTGATACTTGATCCTGGCTCGAAAATATCCGTGATCGCACGATTTCGGTAGCGTTCCGGCACAAACTGCGAGCGATCATTTGGATTGTAGGTCGGCTGGTTGACCATCGCGAGCACTTCGCCGGTCTGCACGTCGAGGATAACGACGGACCCTGATCGAGCATTGTGTGATCTCACGGCAGCTTTCAAGGTTCGGTATGCAAGGTATTGCAGTCGCAGATCAATGCTCGTGCGCAGATCTTTGCCGTGACGCGGCGGCCGAATGCTTTCGACGTTTTCGATTGATCGGCCCAGGCGATCTTTCAGCACGCGCTTTGCGCCTGACTCACCTTCGAGCCAGTAATTCATCGCAAGTTCCAGGCCTTCCTGTCCCTCATCATCAATGTTCGTAAATCCAACCAGGTGCCCGGTCACTTCCGACGCCGGGTAGTAGCGGCGATATTCGCGTTGTACGTTGATGCCGGGTAGCTTTAATGCCATCACACGCTGTGCCGCGCTTGGATTCAAATGCCGTTTCAAGTAAAGAAACTCCTTGTCCATGCTGCGCGTAATTCGGCGCATCAGAACCTCCGGCTGCAACTCCAGCTCCTTGGCCAGCTGCGGAATTTTGTCGATGGCACCCGCGAACTCGCTGGGGTTGACCCAGATGCTGTCGACAGGTGTGCTGATCGCAAGCGGTTCACCATTGCGATCAAGTATCGTGCCGCGATGTGCCGATATTGTCTCGGTACGCAAATGGCGCGTGTCGGCCTGCCGGTTCAGGAACTCCTTATCGAGGACCTGCAGGTAAACAGCGCGTGCGACCAGTGACGATGCAATCATCGCGAAGAACGTCATCACCATCGACACTCTGACCACGAAACGTCGTGCGGTTTTCTGTTTTGTCTCTGCGCCGTGTGTCATGGTCGTTGGATTACGTAAATTTCCGTTGCATCAGGTCGCACAAGCGACAGGTCATCAGTTGCAACTCGTTCAATTCGCGCATGAGCGGCCCAAGTGCTTTGTTCGATTTGCAGTTGGCCCCATTCAATATTCAGTTCATCGCGAACGTGAGTTAATTCTTCGAGTTCCACAAATAATTTTCTTGATGCGTGTTTTGTGTAAACCAGCGCTATTGCACTTAAGACACAGACAACGGCAAATACGAACACCAGCAGAAATGGCTGCCGCGATGTAGCAGATTGCATTACATGCGCTCCACAATTCGGAGTCGTGCGCTGCGCGCTCGCCGATTCGCTGCAACTTCTTCGTCTGTTGCAACAATTGCCTTACCGACTGTTTTGAACTGCGGTTGGAACTCTATTGGAATTGACGGCATTCCCCGGTACTGCTCGGGCTCACGAGACACATCACGCATGAAACGTTTAACGAGGCGATCCTCCAGCGAGTGAAAACTGATCACACAAAGACGACCGCCTTTCCTCATGACGTCGACCGACTGCTTGAGTACCGATTCGAGCTGCTCGAGCTCGCCGTTGATCGCAATTCGGATCGCCTGAAATGTCTTCGTCGCCGGGTGCTTTTTCTGCGCACGTACTTTTGCAGGCACAGCCTCCTTGACAAGATGTGCAAGCTGCCCGGTAGTGGTTATTGGCGAATTCACGCGAGCATCACAGATTGCGCGTGCAATTCGCACTGCATAGGTTTCCTCACCGAATTGCCGTAGCACTCGAATCAATTCTTTTTGCTCCACATGCTGAATGAAATCACTCGCTGACGCGCCTGTGTCCGGGTCCATTCGCATATCGAGCGGGCCGTCACGGAGGAAACTGAAGCCTCGATGGGCTTCATCCAATTGTGGCGAGGAGACTCCCAGGTCAAAGAGGAGTCCGTCGACTTCTCCGCACAGGTTTCTTTCACCAATGAATGTCTTAAGTTGCGCAATTTCACCCCTGATCAGTTCGAAGCGCGGATCATCAGTCAGGGACTTGGGTGCTGAAGCTATTGCGTCCGGGTCTCGATCAATACCGATCAATCTTCCGTACGAATTCAAACGCTTCAGTATTTCCCCGCTATGACCACCGCGGCCGAATGTTCCGTCGACGTAACAGCCGTCTTGTTTTATTTCCAGCCCTTGTAGGACTGGCCCCAGCAGCACCGGCACATGGTCGTTGCTGCTCATGACATGAAATCCAACCTAGAAAGAAATCGACTCGAGGTCGGCTGGCAATTCACCATCGTCCTCATCAATAAGCCACGCGTCGCATTTTTCGTACCAGATTGTTTCATCCCACAATTCGAATTTATTACCCTGTCCTATCAGCATTCCCTGCTTCTCCAGACTCGCGAATTCCCGTAATTCTTTCGATATGAGAATTCGACCGTTCGCATCCATATCGACCTCGGTCGCATAACCGACCATAATTCGCACAATTCGGCGTGCGGCTTTGTTCATGCTGGGCAGGCGCACCAATTTGCGCTCAAGTTCTTCCCAGTCGGGCAGCGGATAAATGAGGAGGCAGTGGTCCCTGTCCACAGTCACTATGATTTCGCCAGCACAACGGGCCATGAACCGCTCCCGATACCGGGTCGGTATGGCCATACGCCCTTTGGCGTCCAGTGATACTTTGGTGGCCCCTCTAAACACGATGGTTCGGACCTGCCGGGGATCGCTCTTCTGGCGCGATATCCGGACTGAATGCCCAATTCCTCCCACTTTTTTCCACTTTTCAACACTATAGGGCTGGCCCTGATGGCGGTCAACATCACTGCTTAATTAGTTGTTGTTGTACAGGGACTTAGAGGCGATCTGATGGCGGAAATGAGGCGAAATGTGGCATATTTCGCGCGAGTAAAATCAATTGTTTACAAGTACTTCTTAGAGAAGACATTAGAAACCGGTCGGAAAACGGCGACAGCACCACGGCTGCGCGTTTGGGCATCGCGTTTTGCGCAAGCCGTGCCTGGCTTGCCGCTGGCGACCCCAGTTATATTTTAACTAATTGATTAAGAAAGAAAAAAGGAAAGTGAGAAAGCCGGAGCCAGCAATAAGCCGGGTTCTGTCATCGACAACCATTCATCTGGGACGACTGTCGCCAGCCGCCTCAAGCGACCTACCCGGGAGTCCGTTCGGAACCGACGGTGGCAACACCCAAACACCCCCTATTGGGGGCGTTGTGCATTGCCCTACTCCCCTATTTGGTCTTGCTCCGGGCGGGGTTTACCGTGCCGCGAACTGTTACCAGCCGCGCGGTGCGCTCTTACCGCACCTTTTCACCCTTACCGGCGAGGCCGGCGGTATATTTTCTGTGGCACTTTCCGTGGGCTCGCGCCCCCCAGGCGTTACCTGGCGCCCTGTCCGAGGGAGCCCGGACTTTCCTCTGCAGTTGCCTGCAGCGATTGTCTGGCCAACTCCGGCTTTCTCGGCGGAGGATTCTATCAGCTATGGCTGCTTTTTAGGTGTAGCAGCCGATCATAAAGAGCGTTTTTTTTCTTACCCAACAGCCTCGCCGTAATTTTGGCGACATCCCTGGCCGGCAAATAATCCGCAAGCTCCAGAAGAACCCGATCAACATCAATGTCAGATTCCCGTGCGGCGCTCGAGCCGCTGATCACGACGACGAATTCGCCTTTCCCAACGATGCCGCCGGATGAGATCAGCTGTTTGAGATTGGCAAGCGTTTCCTGAACGCACTGCTCGTGCAATTTTGTTAGCTCGCGACCGATAAATGCCTGCCTTTCGGCACCAAATACCGCCACCATATCGTCGATACACTCGGCGATACGGTGCACCGATTCGTAGAACACCAGTGTGCGTCGTTCGGACGCAAGATCCGACAGAACGGCTTTACGGGCTGACTGCTTTGCCGGTAGAAAGCCTTCAAAACAGAAGCGGTCGGTTGCAATCCCGGCCGTAGACAGCGCCGCAGTAACGGCGCTCGCACCCGGTATTGGCGATACGACAATGTTATTGCTGTGAGCCTCTCGAACCAGTCGAAAGCCAGGATCGCTAAGCAACGGTGTGCCGGCGTCGCTAACCAATGCAACAGACTCACCGCCCAGCAGTATCTTGATAATGCTGCCGACCACTTTTTCTTCGTTATGATCGTGCAATGCCATAAGTCGAGACTTGCAGCCGATAGAGAATAGCAATCGCCCGGTGTGCCGGGTATCCTCGGCTGCAATAAGACTCACTTCGGCGAGCGTCTGGCGCGCTCGCGGCGTCAGATCTTCAAGATTGCCGATCGGCGTTGCCACTACATAAAGTGTGCCGCTCATCTGGCGCTGGACCCTCAACTTTGGAAACATGGCATTGAATATTCGACATCCTGCAGGCAAATCACGTTCACTGGCAAGCATTGTCGTAGTGTTGTCGATCACACTTTTTCTAACCGCATGTGGAACAACCGGATTCGGCGGTCTCTCTGGCTCCGGTGAGCGCCGCGCCGAACGATTTACGCGAGACGGCCAACATCACGACGCCGCAGGCGTCTACATCGGTCTTGCCACTAACGCAATAGGAATCGAACGTGACCGATTAACATTGCTGGCTGTCGAGCAATGGCTTGACGCCGGAGACCTGTCACGCGCGCAACGAGCCTTTGCGAGTGTCCTGCGTCCCACATCGGGACCGTTGCTTCCGATATGGAAAACGAACTCCGCTGCCATGTCTTTGTACCGTGGGGATGCCGACGCTGCGCTTTCGGTACTTGAGCCTATGAGTCGCCGGCCGCTGTCGTTGCGGGATCGCTTGCGCGTTGAAGCACTGCGGGCAGACTCCTGGTTCCAGAAACAGGACCCGACTCGTGCCGTTGAGCTGATGACGCAACGTGAGTCCTGGCTCGATACCGCACATGGAATAGAAAGAAATCGGTACCGGCTTTGGCAAGGTCTACTGTTCAGCAACCCGAGGATACTGCGTGAATCGGCGCAATTAACGACCGACGAACAGACGCGTGGTTGGCTGACTCTGGGCTCGCTTGCGACGTCGACCGGCCAGCAGGGTGTTGGCTGGAGCAACGGCATCGCCCGATGGCGCGAAGCGAATCGGGGCCATCCCGCACTGGCCGTGATCGGAGAGCGCGAGACATCCGATCAGGAATTGCTCGACTACCCGCGGCAGGTTGCGCTACTGCTGCCACTCACCGGTCGATCGGCAGCAGCAGGAAGAGCGATTCAAAATGGATTTCTCGGCGCCTATTTTGCGACCGCAAGAGAAATCGATGATCAACAGTCGGTTCGTATTTACGATGTAAATTCTGCAGGCGGCGCCAGCGCCGCCTATCAGAGCGCTGTAACGGACGGTGCAGAATTCGTAGTAGGTCCGTTATTGAAGAGCAGCGTCACTGAACTGGCGAACGATATTCTGGTTCCAGTTCCAGTATTGACGCTGAATTACATTCCCGACGACACACTTGCGCCGCCCGGATTATACCAGTTCGCGCTTGCCCCAGAAGATGAAGCAGCGTCCGCTGCAGTGCGCGCACTGGGAGACGGCCATACCCGAGCTGTGGCGCTGGTACCGAACAATGACTGGGGTCGGCGAGTATTGCAAAGTTTTGCAACAGAGCTTGAAAGTCGTGGCGGTACTCTACTTGACCACAGAAACTACACACCGGACAAACAAGACTTCTCGAATGAGATTGAAATTCTGATGGGTCTCTCAGGTAGCGTGCAGCGGTATCGGCGCATGCGAGCAAACATCGATAGCAACCTGCAATTTGATCCTCGCCGCCGTCAGGACGCTGAATTTATTTTTCTGGCGGCCGCAGCTGGCCCGGCACGGCTATTAAAGTCGCAGCTCAAATTTCATTACTCAGGCGACCTGCCAACGTACTCGACATCATCCGTAAATTCACTCGATGGTCGATCAAATGCTGATCTCAACGGCATCATGTTTGCGGATACGCCATGGCTGATCGATCCGCGACCCTGGATTCGGTACCTTCCAGGTATTTACGCCAAACACTGGCCCGAACAACGCCGGCTCGGTCGCCTGCATGCGATGGGCTATGACGCTTACAATCTGATCGCCTCGCTGTACGCGAGTCGCGGCAGCGAAATGCTGGAACTGGATGGCGCTACAGGTGAACTGTATCTCGATCAACAGGGACGTATTCACCGGCGTCTGGCCTGGGCACAGTTTCAGCGCGGCGAGGTCGTTGCCTTGCCGGAGCAGGATGTGGTGGGCGGACCGATTCAGGACATGACTGATGACGGGGAACTGATCGCGCCTGACGCGGCCGATGACGCACCGTGGGACACCCTGCAACAGGAATTGTAGGCCGGCGCGCGGAGCAACTGGCGTATGGCTATTTGATCAAACAGGGCTTGTCGCCCGTCGCTCGCAACTTTCGTTGTCGCGGCGGCGAAATTGATCTCATCATGCTGGATGGCGATTGCCTGACATTCATCGAAGTTCGTTTTCGAGCGACAACCGCCTTTACACCGGCGAGCCATACGGTTGACCGCCACAAACAGCGGAAAATCATTCGCACGGCCGCCTATTTCATTACCAGAAACCGCCGCTATGCGACATTTGTGATGCGATTCGATGTGGTAGCGATTGAAGGCAGCGAGGCCATGACTATCGAATGGATTGCGGACGCATTTCGCCCGAATGATTCAACCTTCTAGTAAACTGCTGGTAGAATTCAGCGGACAAAAACCGAGCGGAGAAACCATGGATCCTGTTACCCGAGTTCGCGATCACTTTGCCGAAAGTATCGCAACAAAGGAAGCCGCTGCCGAGCAGCTAGCCGAAAGTATCGCAGCCGCAGGCCAAGTGATGAGCGATGCGCTTCTCGATGACGGCAAGATACTGAGCTGTGGCAACGGCGGTTCCGCCGCAGATGCACAGCATTTCTCCTCCGAGCTCCTGAATCGTTTTGAGAGGGAGCGCCCCGGACTTCCAGCGATTGCGCTGACAACAGACAGCTCAACACTGACGTCCATATCGAACGACTACGCATACGAAGAAATCTTTTCGAAACAGGTCAGGGCTTTGGGTAAGTCACAGGATGTCTTACTAGGTATTTCGACATCGGGCAATTCAGAAAACGTCATTCGGGCAATAGCTGCAGCGCACGAACGCGGCATGAATGTCATCGCCCTTACCGGCCGTGACGGCGGTCGTATGGCGGACGTTTTTGAGCCCGGCGATATCGAGATTCGAGTACCTGCGACGCGCACAGCACGCATTCAGGAAGTGCACCTGGTGGTCATTCACTGTCTCTGCGATTTGATCGACACGGCACTATTGGGCGAACAGTAGGAGCGCGCCATGCGCGCGAACCTCGGTCCCGCTCGACGGGAGCGCAGCGGCAGCCGGAAAGGCTGCAAGAAGTTCGCGCGCATGGCGCGCTCCTATTTCACGATGGTGAGGTGCGGACGTAAACGCGTCTCTTCGACTTCGTCTTGCAGCTCCGGCGATTCACCGCGCTCGGTCGGCTCAGCGTTATGCGAGAAAATCATGCCGTGCCCGGTTTCACGGGCGTAGATACCTAGCACTGACCGCATCGGTACCCAGACGTCGTATGGCACACCACTGAAGCGCGCGCGAAAACTCACGGCGTCGTTGGAAAGCTTCAGATTGTGCGCAGCAGAATCGCTGATGTTCAGAATAATCTTGCCATCCTTGACATGCTCGAGCGGCACGCTGATACCGTCCACTGATGTGTCGACGACGATATGCGGTGTATTCGAGTTATCGCACATCCAATCGCGCATGGCACGAATCAGATACGGACGTTTTGAGCATTTCCGATTAATCACGATTATTGTTGTTACGATTTCGCCTGGTGCCGACAGCTTACCACTGATCTGACCAACGGCTTCGAGACTTAACTTAAGCTGCCAAATTGTCAACGGCCCTACGGCCGCTGCTACGCTCCCGTCGAGCGGGACCGAGGTTCGGGCACACGCGTGTATGCCCTTTGGGTGTCCCTACAGTCGCATCTCTTGTTCGAGTTCGGTCAGGCTTTGCTGGAACGAGCGCCGCGCAAATACACGATCCATGTACTCTTGAATTGAATCGGCATCTCTTCCCAGGTCGATCCCGTAAACAGGCAAACGCCACAGCAGCGGAGCAATCGTGCAATCCACGAGCGAGAACTCTCCACTCAGGAAGTACGGCCGCGCGCCAAAAAGTTCGGAACTCTGCAGAATACTCTCACGCAACATCTTGCGTGCCTTCGTCCCCAGTTTGCCGTCAGCGCTGATATCAGTTTCTTCGGCAATCGTGTACCAATCCGTTTCGATTCGAAACAGCGCCAGTCGAAATTGGGCGCGTGTCACCGGATCGACGGGCATCAGCGGCGGGTGCGGAAAACGCTCATCAAGATACTCGATGATGACGCGCGAGTCGTACAGCGTCAGATCACGGTCTACGAGTGTCGGAACCGTATGGTATGGGTTGAGATCCATCAGATCTTCGGGCAAATCCGGACCTGGGACATTCGAAATCTCAATATTGATGTTCTTCTCAGCCAGTACCAGCCGAGTGCGATGACTGTGAATATCAGTCGGTCGTGAGAATAGCGTCATTACGGAACGCCGATTGGCTACTACCGCCATTAGTTTACATCCTTCCATATTTGTTTCTTGAGCATGCTGGAAATGATCAAGAAGAAAAACAAAAATATCAGTACCCAGACCCCTAATTTACGACGATCAGAACGAATAGGTTCGGCGATATAGGCCAGGAAATTAACCGTGTCGCGAACAAAATCCTCATAGTCTTCGGAATCCATTTTTCCAGCGATAACTTGCTCGAATCCTTCGAAGGTCTTCGTCACGGCACCATCGCTTTCGTGTTCGACAAAAAGAGCGGCTTGGTAGCCCTGCAATTCCCACAACACATGCGGCATGCTGGTACCCGGGAGTGTCATGTTGTCCACGCCTGTCGGGCTGTCCGCAGAAACATAAAACGTCGTCAGGAAATTGAAAATGTGATCAGCGCCCCTGACCCGCGCCTTGAGCGACAAATCCGGTGGCGGAGTGCCAAACCAGCGCGCCGCATCTTCCGCCGGCATGGACGCCAGAATCGTTTCAAACGTCTCTTTGGCGTTGAACATCAGGTTGTCGATTAGCATCTCCTCGGACAGGTCCAGGTCTTTGCCGATTGTCTTGTAGCGAACGTATCGCGCCGAGTGGCAACCGGAACAGTAATTCATGAAGTTCGCCGCGCCGCGTTGCAGCGAATTGATGTTGTCACGGTCGATTTCGGCTGCTGCCATATCGGTTTCGCCGCCCAAGGCAAACGCCTGTGTCGTCATGCAACACGCACTCAATACTAATAGACCTGCAAAGCGCTTCACGCTAGTCATGGTAGACCACCCTTTCCGGCACGGGCTTCGTCTTGTCGATCGTCGTGTAGTACGGCATCAAAATGAAGAACGCGAAATAGATGATCGCAAAAAATTGCGCTGCTCTTACATACACCGGGTCCGCAGACTGCGTGCCAAGCCATCCCAAGGCAAAAAATGTAATCACAAATATCGTCAATGCGGCTTTGTAAATCCAGCCTCTGTAGCGAATGGACTTCACTCGTGCTCGATCCAGCCATGGCAGAAACAGTGGCAATATCACCGACAGCCCAAACAGGATGAATCCCCACAGTTTGTCCGGTACCGCACGCAAAATCGCGTAAAACGGCGTGAAATACCATACCGGCGCAATGTGCTCCGGCGTTGCAGTCAAGTTCGCTGGCTCAAAGTTCGCATGTTCCAGAAAATAGCCGCCCATCTCAGGAGCGAAGAACACCACAGCGCAGAAAAACATAAGGAAAACGATGATCGCGACCAGATCCTTACTGGTGTGGTACGGATGAAATGCAACGCCATCAAGCGGTATGCCGTCCGCACCCTTAAGCTCCTTAATCTCGATGCCGTCCGGGTTGTTCGAACCGACTTCATGCAGTGCCACGATGTGCACAAAAACGAGACCGATCAATGCCAGCGGCAACGCAATGACGTGCAGAGCAAAAAATCGATTCAGTGTTATGTCCGAGATCGAGTAATCACCGCGAATAATCTCGACCAACGCCTCACCGATCCACGGGACCGCACCGAACAGCGAGATAATTACCTGGGCGCCCCAATAGGACATCTGGCCCCACGGCAACAGGTAACCAGAAAACGCCTCGGCCATCAACACCAGGAAAATCAGCATGCCAATGATCCAGATGAGCTCCCGCGGCTTTTTGTAAGAACCGTAGAGCATCGCGCGAAACATGTGCAGATACACCACGATAAAAAAGAACGACGCACCGGTCGAATGCATGTAGCGAATCAACCAGCCCCATTCGACGTCACGCATGATGTACTCGACCGATGCGAAGGCTTCAGCCGCCGACGGCTTGTAATTCATCGTCAGGAAAATACCGGTCAGTAGCTGAATGACCAGAACGACCATCGCCAGAACGCCAAACACGTACCAGAAATTGAAATTTTTGGAGGCGTAGTATTCCGTCACGTGCTTCTTCATCGTTTTCGTCAACGGAAACCGATCATCGATCCATTTCATGAATCCGCCTTGCGGCTTGCCGATCTCTGCTTCGATTCTCGCCACTACGCTGCTCCCGTGTCCTGACCAATCAGGATCAGGTCATCCCTGACAAATCGGTGCGGTGGAACCCGCAAGTTGGTCGGCGCGGGGACTCCCTTGAACACACGGCCTGCAAGATCGAATTTCGAACCGTGGCACGGGCAGAAAAATCCGCCGCTCCAGCCTTCAGCCGGCCGCACCTCGAAATCCATGAGCGGTGCACAACCCAAATGGGTACACGATCCTTCGATGACCAGATACTCAGGACGAACCGAGCGCGTACTGTTTGCTGCATAGCCGGGCTGCTGATCGACCTCCTCGGAATCCGGATCCCGCAGCTTGTCGGCATTATCGGAAAGACGCGACAACATCTCCTCGGTGCGGCGCAAAATATAGACAAGCCTGCCACGCCACAACACCTTAACCATCTCGCCGGGTTCCAGCGACCCGATCGGAACTTCGACCGGCGCGCCCAACGCCTGTGCTCTGGCGCTCGGCTTCAATGATGATATGAACGGAACAGCAACGAAGCCTGCACCAACAGCGCCAGTAACAGCCGTAGCTACAACAAGAAAATGACGCCTATTGCGATCAAGGTCGTCTTCGGTCATCGGGCACTCCCATACGCCGTTCTATTGACGGCCACTTTTACAGCGCTTTGTTGCTTAATATCGATACTGGTAGATTTGCAGCAGACTCGGTTTGCCGTCAGGATGACGGTTACTCCGGGGCTCGATGCGGAACCACGGCGCATTATACACGGGGCTTATCGAAATTGGCTAGCCGCTCAATAGAGTCTGAAGAGGGTTACAAGGACATCGTGTGGCCGGATTGAAGTCAACGCTCATTTTCATGTTGCAGTCGATCGTCGTTGGTCTGGCGGTCGCATTCATCGTCGTGCTCGTTCGACCTGACCTGATGCCGGGTGTTGCTCGCGAAAATAGACCGGTGAGCTACGCCGACGCTGTCGACCTGAGCTCCGCCTCGGTCGCCAATATCTACACAAAACGCCTGGTTCAGGATGCTGATTCCGAGACGACACAGCCGCGGTTTCGGGTCGAGACGAGTTTCGCGTCGGCCGTTATCATTGACCCCGAAGGCTATCTCGTCACGAATTACCATGTCATAGCGACGGCAGCGGAAATTCGAGTACAACTTAGCGACGGCCGCATCACCGAGCCTGTAACCGTTGGTGTGGATGCTGAAACGGACCTGGCACTGTTGAAGGTTGATCTTGGCCCGTTGCCCGCGATCCGCATCGGACGGTCGGACAATTTGCGAATTGGGGATGTGGTCCTGGCGATCGGGAACCCCTATGGATTAACGACGTCGGTCACTCAGGGCATTGTCAGCGCCACCGGGCGCGGCCTGCTGAATCTGGTCACATTCGAGAATTTCATACAGACCGACGCTGCCATTAATGCTGGCAATTCTGGCGGCGCACTGATTAATAGTAATGGCGAACTCGTCGGCATTAACACCGCAGTCCTTGCACAAGACCCCGGAACCGAAGGCATCGGTTTCGCCATACCCGTTGATCTGGTGCGTGGCGTAATAGATCAGATCAAGAAAAATGGTCGCGTCATACGCGGCTATATGGGTTTGTTGCCCGACGATCTGACCAACTCCGAGCGTCTCGCCTTGGGGATTGAAAGTGGCAACGGAATCCTGCTGACGGAAGTCAAAGACGGCGGCCCCGCGTCCCTGGCCGGATTGCGAGTCGACGACGTCATACTCGAACTAAACGGTGAACCCGTGTATTCGCAGCGCCAGGCACTATTAATCTCTGCAAGTACCCGTCCGGGCGACACGGTCGACGTTGTTGGGCTGCGGAATGGTGAACGGTTCAGTACGACCGTAACGGCGGTTGAACGACCGGAAGATCCCCGGTAGGACGATGCCGCCGGGCGCCACCTACACAACTCGTCGGATAGATGCTCCGAGTCGGCCAAGCTTCTCTTCGATACGCTCGTAACCACGATCGACGTGGTAAATCCGGTCAACCAGCGTCTCGCCCTTCGCCGCGAGACCTGCCAGCACGAGTCCCGCGGAGGCCCGCAGATCGGTTGCCATAACGGGTGCCGCGTTTAACTCGCGCACACCCGTGCAGACAGCCGTGTGGCCGTCGATGCGAATGTCGGCGCCCATGCGCTGCATTTCCAACAAATGCTGGAAGCGATTTTCGAAAACGGTTTCGGTCACTGTTGCGACGCCATCGGCGATCGCATTCAGCGCACAGAACTGCGCCTGCATATCGGTCGGGAACGCCGGGTACGGGGCCGTGACGATATCCACCGATCTGGGCCGTTTGCCGTGCATGTCGATCTCGATCCAGTCGTCCCCTGTCTCAATCGATGCGCCGGCTTCTCTGAGCTTGATCAAAACGGCCTCAAGCGTTTCTGGTGCAGCACACAGTGCTTTGATATGACCTCCCGTCATCGCCGCAGCGACCAGATAGGTACCCGTTTCAATTCGATCAGGCATAACTGTGTAATGCGTTCCACCAAGGCTGGCAACGCCCTGAACGGTGATGGTGCTGCTGCCAACACCTTCGATCCTGGCCCCCATACCGATAAGAAAGTTGGCCAGATCCGTCACTTCAGGTTCCCGCGCGGCATTTTCCAGCACCGTTTCGCCATCTGCCAGCACAGCAGCCATGAGCAAATTCTCGGTACCGGTAACGGTTACCGTGTCGAAAATGATATGGGCACCCTTGAGGCCGTTCGCACGCGCTTTGATAAAGCCACGCTCAACGATGACTTCCGCACCCATTGCCTGCAAGCCGGCAACGTGCAAATTGACCGGGCGCGCACCGATTGCACAACCGCCGGGCAATGAAACATCCGCCTCACCAAATCTCGCAACCAGCGGGCCTAGCACCAATATTGACGCACGCATGGTTTTGACCAGGTCGTATGGCGCCTCGCGGCGAGTAACGTTGCGAGCATCGACCTCAACGGTAAGCCGGTCGTCAACCGTGACCTGGACACCGATGACCTGCAGCAATGACAGCATCGTTGTGACGTCCTTGAGGTGTGGGATATTGCTGATGACGACCGGTTCTGTTGCCAGCAGGGTTCCAGCCAATATCGGTAATGCGGCATTCTTGGCGCCGGAAATCGTGACGTTCCCAGACAGCGTGGTGCCTCCCGTAATCAGTAACTTATCCAAAAACTTAAACCCCGTCGTTCTGCTGGCGCCATTCGTCCGGCGTCAGCGCCGTTATCGACAGAGCATGTATCTCATTACCAACCAGCGCGCCAAGACACTGGTAGACCAGTTGATGCCGTGCGAGCAGTCGCTTGCCGTCGAATTCGTCCGCGACGACCAACGCTCCGAAATGCGTATTATCATCGCTTTCGACCTTGACGATCGCGTCGTCAAACCCGGCCTCTATCAGCCGCGAAATTTCTGAAGGTTCCATAGGATGAGGTATCTTGGTTAGGTACAGCGCATAAGACGCGCGGACGGGAGAGGCCGCGCAGTGTAACCGCAAAATACGCTGCTTCCCAATGCCCTGCGATGATTGTGTATTATAGCCGGCCCGATCGGCCGGCAGGGTTTTGTAGCCCGTGCCCATCCGTCGCAATGTGATTGATACGATAGTCTATGTTCGGTGAAGGTATTTACTCTGACGTTGGCGCCATCATTGCCGGCCTGGTGCTCTTGGTCTGGGGCGCAGACCGGTTTGTTCATGGCGCTGCAGCGTCGGCCCGTAACCTTGGCATAGCGCCGTTGTTGATCGGATTGACGATCGTCGCGTTCGCCACTTCCGCCCCCGAAATACTGGTCTCCATCGTTGCTGCACTTCGCGGCGAGCCCACTCTCGCCTTCGGCAACGCTATCGGTTCCAATATTGTGAATATTGGTCTGGTTCTGGGTATCACCGCCATGGTGCGGCCCATTCCATTGGAGTCCGCCACGTTGCGGCGTGAAATGCCTGCGCTGTTAGCCGTTACCCTGCTGACGGTGTCGTTGTTCCTGGACTCGTTCCTCAGTCGCATCGACGGTATCGTCATGCTGACGGGACTGGTTATCGTCATGATCTGGCTCGCGAGGCTCGGTGTCCGTTCCGCGCCAGACGATCCGATCAAAATGGACTATGAGGCTGAGATTCCAGACAACGTCAGCATGAAGTCGGCTGTCATATGGCTGGTCATCGGTCTTGGCGTGCTGCTGATCGGCGCACAATGGTTGGTTACCGGCTCGATCGGGATTGCCAAGGAACTTGGAGTCAGCGAGATCGTGATTGGAATCACGATCGTGGCTCTCGGTACCAGCCTGCCGGAACTCGCGGTATCGCTGGTCAGCGCGCTTAAAGGCGAATACGGTCTCGCAATCGGCAATATCGTCGGCTCGAATATTTTCAATCTGCTGGCCGTTATTGGCATTGCCGCAACCATTCAGCCGGCCGCTTTGGCGCCCAGCGTTCTGTCGCTGCACATTTTCGTCATGGTAGCGTTTACGCTCGTGCTGTTCGCAATGACCTACGACTACGATGGTAAGGCACAGTTATCCCGAATAGAGGGCATTGCTCTGCTAATCGCCTACATCTCATACGAAACCTATGTCATAGCCCAAAACATATAGAATAGAGTCACTACTAACTGCTGAGGGCCACCCTTGCCTGACAAGCTAACGAACGACGAATTACTCGCATTGGCGAGCGACGTTCTCGCTATTGAAGCACGTGCTATCGACGCTCTGCGCGAACGGCTCAACGAGGATTTCGTTGCGGCCTGCGAACTGTGCCTGCAGACAACCGGCCGCATTGTAGTTAGCGGCATGGGTAAATCCGGCCACGTCAGCAACAAAATCGCGGCAACACTGGCATCAACCGGTACGCCGGCGTTCTTCATGCATCCGGCGGAGGCGAGCCATGGTGACCTCGGAATGATCACCAGCCAGGATTTACTGCTCGCCATATCCTACTCCGGCGAAACCAAGGAAGTCGTCACTATTTTGCCGGTCGTCAAACGCATGGGTGCGAAACTACTGTCCATCACGGGCAATCCAAAATCGACAATGGCGCAGGCCGCGGACGTGCACCTCGACATCAGCGTCGCGGAAGAAGCCTGCCCGCTAAATCTCGCGCCAACAGCCAGTACCACGGCCACGCTTGCGATGGGTGATGCGCTGGCAGTAGCCCTGCTCAAGAGCCGCGGATTCACGGCAGAAGACTTCGCTCGTTCTCATCCTAGCGGAACCCTTGGCAAGCGTTTGCTACTGCGCGTTTCCGATGTCATGCGTAGCGGCGACCGCGTTCCTGCCGTCAAAGCCGATGTGAGCTTGCGCGACGGCCTTATGGAAATGACCGACAAGGGATTGGGCATGACCGCAATCGTCGACGACAATTTGACGATCAAGGGAATTTTCACGGACGGCGATCTGCGTCGCACTCTCGACAGCGGCGCAGATATCCACAAGACGAAGATTCGCGACGTTATGCACACAGACTGCAAGACGACGACGGCGGACATACTCGCCGCAGAAGCACTGCATATTCTCGAAGAAAACAAGATCACGTCGCTGTTGGTGGTGGACGAGGATGGCAAACTCGTGGGCGCCTTGAATATTCATGATCTGTTTCGAGAGGGTCTGATGTGAGCGGCGGAAGTTTGAGCGACATTCGGTTGGTTGCTTTCGATGTCGACGGTGTATTTACGGATGGTCGTTTTTGCCTGTCCGATGAGGGCGTCGAGTCGAAAATATTTCACACCCAGGATGGGTACGGTGTGCGGCAACTCATAAATGCCGGAATTTTAGTCGCGGTCATCAGCGGGCGCTCGTCAGGTGCTGTTACCCGGCGCATGGCAGAGCTCGGGGTTGCGTATGTCGTTCAGGGATGTGGTGACAAGGTCGCGGCACTTGAAGAAGTTATCGCAAGCCTCGAAATCTCGGCCGCTGAGTGCGCATACGTTGGGGACGACATGCCTGATCTCCCTTTGCTCAATCATGTCGGCTATTCAATCGCGGTCGCGAATGCTGTCCCGGCCGTCCACGAGCAGTGCGATTACTCGACATCGGCCGGTGGAGGTTTCGGTGCCGTTCGAGAAGTGTGTGAACTTGTACTCAGTGCACAGGGTCAGCACAGTTAATGAGTCCGCGCGCCATCACTGTCACTGTGCTGCTTTCGGTCGCCGCGATCGGCAGTTGGTATTTGGCGCGTTCGAACGCGCCGGCAGACGAAGAAGATGTCCCGTACGACACAGTACATCATGGCTACTACCTTAAGCATGCTCGAATACTTGGCACCGGCGAGGACGGCAGCCTACTCTATGAAATTGAAGCGGTGCACGCGGAGCAACAGGACGATCGACGCATCGAATTTACCGATGTGCATATTCGCTATTCGCCGGCGAGCAATGTTCCCTGGACTATTATTGCCGACGCGGCAACTTTGCAGGAAGACAATCCAATGATCACCTTGCGCGGCCACGTGCAGATCATCAATAGCGGTGCATCACCTGCGGACGATACTGAGATTCGGACGCAGTACCTTGAGCTTCACCCCGAGAAATTTATCGCAGAAACGAACGAACGGGTGCAGATACGATTTGGGGCGCGCAGCGTTACCGCAACAGGCATGCTAGCATCACTCAACGATGACAAAATTGAACTCAAAGCCAATGTTCGCGGCAAGATCGCTCCTTAATATGACCCCTGATAATCGTCGGCAAAGACCCATCTGGTTACTGGCAATCTTATCTTTGTTGCCACTGTTTGCAACAGCGCAGGTAACGGACCTGGATCTGCGCTTGCCGTGGGACATAGACGCCGACTCAACCTCGTACGACGGCAAGACATCCACTCTTATTTTCAGCGGATTGCGTCTCTCCAGAGGATCGATCTCCATCGAGGCGGATCAAGGACGTGTCACGAACAAAGACATGGAGGACAGCTCATGGCTGTTCGAAGGCAACGTCATCATTGATGTCGAGAACGGACATATTGAGTGCGAATCCGCCATCCTTCAGTTTGACGAGTATGAATTGAAACTGGCAGTAGTCACGGGCTCACCGGCATCCTTCATAATGACCCGCCCTGGCGGCAGTGACACGACCACGGCTGAGGCCGGCAGACTCTCCTACGATGTCAGTGCCGGCATTATTGAATTTTCGGAACAAGTGACGATTACAGAAAGCGGCAGTCAGATATCGTCGAACTTTCTGGTATACAACATAGCGGAACAGCGTATCAGTGCCGATTCGTCGGGAACGGAAGACGGTCGCGTTCGAATCGTCTATACGCCGACCAATGGCGTCGAGAGCAAAGAACCTCCGGACGAAGACGAGAATCCATGAGTATCCTCAGCGCGCAGGATATTTCCAAGAGTTTTAACTCAAGGAAGGTCGTCAAGAACCTGTCCCTGGAGATCAAGAGCGGCGAAGTCGTCGGTCTGCTGGGCCCTAACGGCGCTGGCAAGACAACGGCGTTCTACATGATCGTCGGCCTGATTCCGGCAGATGGCGGCAACATTCTGCTTGACGGTCAGGATCTGACGTTTAAGCCCATGCATGAACGCTCAAAGTTGGGGCTGGGATATCTGCCGCAGGAAGCGTCGATATTTCGCAAGCTCACGGTCGAACAGAACATTCTGGCGATCCTGGAAATTCGCAAGGACCTGGATCGCGCAGGCCGCGAGCAGGAGCTCGAAGACCTGCTGGACGAATTGCACGTCGGCCATGTTCGCACCAGTCTCGGCATCAGCTTGTCGGGCGGTGAGCGGCGCCGTGTCGAAATCGCTCGGGCGCTGGCGGCCGACCCGCTGTTCGTCTTGCTCGACGAGCCTTTTGCCGGTGTCGATCCGATTTCGGTGCTCGATATTCAACGCATTATCAGACACTTGTGCGAACGCGACATCGGGGTGCTCATAACCGACCATAATGTGCGCGAAACGCTCGGTATTTGCGGTCATGCCTATATACTAAGTGACGGCAGCCTGATCGCGGCCGGGTCACCGGAAGAAATTCTCGAGAATCAACACGTTCGAGAAGTGTATCTCGGACAGGAGTTCAGACTCTGAGGCATAGTGCACCAGTGAGAGGCTTGTGCAGTGAGATATTGCCTAAAGAGTGAGTCATAAATGCTAAAACCTTCGTTGCAGCTAAAACTTAGCCAGTCATTGACAATGACACCGCAATTACAACAGGCGATTCGCCTTTTGCAGCTGCCTATCCTTGATCTGAATGCCGAAATACAGGAAGCGCTCGAAGACAACATCATGCTCGAAATGGAGGACCTGCCTGAGGCCCCCCGCACCAGTGCCGATTCCAGCGCTGAAGTCGAGACGATCAAAACCGATGAGCAATGGCAAATACCGGCCGCCGACCGCGCACAGCACAGCGGCTGGAACGGCGAAGTGCGACCGATCACCGAGTTTGCCGACGAATCCGGAAAGACCCTGCACGAGCACCTCTATTGGCAACTCGAAATGGAAGACTTCACGGCCCGTGAAGCGTTAATCGGTGAGGCCCTGGTCGATTCGATCAATGACGACGGCTACCTAATCGCCGCGATCGATGAAATAATTTCCAGCCTTGACGAGCAGCCACCGATCACCATGGATGAGGCCGAAAAGGCACTGGCGAAAGTGCAGCGTCTCGATCCGGTTGGTGTCGGCGCACGATCCTTGTCCGAGTGTGTAATGAGACAAATTGAACAACTCGATGCCAGTACACCTGGACGCCAACTGGCTCTAGATATCGCGGCGGACCGTCTCGATCTCGTTGCAAGTCGTGACTATGGCGAATTGCGACGGGGCCTCAGAACATCGGAAGAAAAACTGCACGAGGCATTAGCGCTGGTGCGGGGCTGCAACCCGAAACCCGGACTCGCCGTCAGCCCGGCCGCCGTACAGTACATCATCCCGGATGTCTTCGTCCGCAAAGTGGACAAGCGCTGGCAGGTAGAAATTAGCCCAACCGGGGTGCCGAAGCTGTCGGTGAATCAGCAGTACGCAAGATTGCTGCGTGGCAGCAGCGAGCACGCCGTTCTCAAGACTCAGTTACAGGAGGCACGCTGGCTCATCCGAAGCCTCGAAATTCGCAACGAAACCCTGCTAAAAGTCGCAACCAGCATTGTCACGCGACAAGTAAGTTTTCTGGAGCATGGCGACGAAGCAATGAAGCCTATGGTACTTCGCGACATCGCCGAAGAGATTGGCATGCATGAGTCGACAATTTCACGTGTAACCACTAACAAGTTCATGCATACGCCGCGCGGCGTATTCGAATTCAAGTATTTCTTCTCCAGCCACTTGTCATCTGCCACCGGTGAAGACCAATCTTCGACGTCGGTTCGCGCAAAGATTCGCAAGTTGATTGGGGCCGAGAACCCCAGCAAACCGCTGAGCGATAGCAAGATCACGAACTTACTAAAGGATGACGGCATTTCGGTTGCGAGAAGGACGGTCGCGAAGTACCGTGAAGCTATGAATATCCCCTCGTCGAGCGAGCGCAGGAATCGCGAAACCAGGTGACCCGGTAGTCAAGATAATCCCAAGGAGACAAACGAAACTGCAGCCGAACCCCAGAAGACCGCAAGATAACCAAAACTGGAGACAACTATGCAATTGAATGTTTCAGGCCACCACATCGAAGTCACGGATTCACTAAGAGAGTATGTTGAGTCTAAAGTAGAGAAAACAGCCCGTCACTTTGACCTAGTGTCTGACGTCCATTGTATCTTGACCGTCGAAAAACTCCGGCACAAAGCCGAGGCTACAGTTCACCTAAATGGCGGTACGATCTACGCCGACAATACCGAAGAGGACATGTACGCTGCGATCGATGGTCTCGTTGACAAGCTCGAGAGACGAGTCCGAAAGTACAAAGAAAAGCTCGGCGATCACCATGCCAGAGACAAAGAAAAAATCCGCTACGCCTGAGTCCGCACACGATTTGTGCGGTCAACCAGCCGCGTAAATCGTTGCTACCAGAAGTTACCCTTATGCTGCTTGAAGAAATACTAAAACCGGACGGCGTCCTGTGTAATGCAACCGCTCGAAGCAAGAAACATTGCATGGAAATTCTTAGCGAATTGCTGGTTCGCTCGAATCCCGAAATTGCCAGCGAAGTAATTTTCGGTCGCCTGATCGAGCGTGAGCGTCTTGGTTGCACGGGACTCGACAAAGGCGCTGCATTTCCTCATTGCCGCGTTAAGGGCCTGCTTGTGAGCAACGCCGCACTCATCAAGCTGTCAGAACCCGTTGATTTCGACGCTGCCGACGGCGAACCTGTCGACCTGATTTTCGGCATGATGGTGCCGATCAAACTCGATGATAGTCACTATGCGGACATCAAAATGATTACTCGCGTCCTGGCCGACGAAGGCCTGCGTTCTCGCTTGCGCAGCATGAATTCCAGCAGCGATCTTTACGACGCATTGCTCAATGGCTCCGCGCTTGTTGCGCCGGGCCCTGTACCCGTAACCCAGGGGTCCTGACCGCCGCGGAATCGCGATTGAAATTTCTATGTCCAGAGATCTTCGTCTGATAATTGTCAGCGGTCTGTCAGGGTCCGGTAAGTCAGTCGCCCTGCATGTTCTTGAGGACCTCGGTTACTACTGTATCGACAACATCCCGGCTGCCTTGCTGAAAGCAGCAGTTCACGAGGTTCACTCGGGCGAAGGATCAGCACGCGAACTTCTCGCTGTTGGTGTCGATGCCCGCAATAGGCCTAAGGACCTTGAGGCGTTACCCGGATTAATTGATGACCTGCGTCGTCAAGGCGTTAGCACAGACATTGTGTTTTTACACGCGAGCGACGAAGTTTTGTTGCAACGCTACAGTGAATCCCGCCGCCGACACCCGCTTGCCACACACGGCGCGGAGTTGCGCGTGGCGATCGACACCGAGCGTGAAATCCTGACGCAGATCAATAATGCAGCTGATCTGATCATTGATACGTCCCAGACCAGTATTTATGAACTCGCCGATGTAATCCGGGAGAGGGTCGACCGTAGAAAATCGGAATCTCTTTCTGTATTGATCGAATCCTTTGGTTACAAACATCGAATCCCGGCGGACGCCGATTTCGTTTTCGACATGCGTTGCCTGCCGAACCCATACTGGTCTGTCGAATTGCGTGGCCTGACAGGACTTGATAGCGAGGTGATCGAGTTTCTGAATTCGCACGACAGCTTCATAGCGATGTACGAAGACATTGCCGGCTTCCTCAATCGCTGGATTCCGCGATTTGAAGACGCGCACCGCGGTTATCTGACTATTGCCATCGGCTGCACGGGCGGTCAACACCGCTCCGTATGTATGGCTGAGAAACTTGCGTCGCAGTTGCGAAAACAACACGAACCTGTGCTCACGCGGCACAACAACCTGGCACATCAACGTCTCCATCCGGACTAAGCTGCTAAACTCCGGCCGCATGGAAGCCGGAGAGCGAACAAAAGACAGCCTCGAGATTCTGCGCCAGCAACTGGACAGTGGTCGTATGCGTTCGGCCCGGGTCATGGTCAACAGCCTGCACCCCTCGGAACTTGCCCGGTTGCTGGAGTCCCTGCCGCGTAAGAAGCGTTCCATCCTGTGGGACATCGTCGATCTCGAGATTGAGGGAGACGTTCTGGTCGAAGTCTCCGACGAAGTGCGCGATGGCCTTCTTGAGGGCATGCAGACCGAGGAGCTCATCGCCGCCGCCGACGGCATGGAGGTTGACGATCTCGCCGACCTGCTGAGCGACCTGCCGGAGACGGTTACTCAGGAGGTCCTGCAGTCTCTCGACAAACAAGATCAGGAACGCGTTCAACAAGTTCTCGCCTACGACGAGGAAAGCGCTGGCGGTTTGATGAACGTCGACATCGTGACGGTTCGTCCCGATGTCACGCTGGAAGTCGTCGCACGCTACTTGCGTGCTGTTGGCGATATTCCTGACGGCACGGACTCAATTTTCGTCGTCAGCAGGGACAACAGCTACATCGGCTCATTGTTTCTGTCGCGATTACTAACGAACGACCCGGACGAGATGGTCGCAAACGTCATGTCTACAGAGGTAATGCCGATTCCCGCGCATACGCCTTCGACCCAGGTTGTTTGGGAATTCGAAAATCGCGACCTGTTGTCGGCACCCGTTGTTGACGACGATTTCCGCGTACTTGGCCGAATCACGGTCGATGACATCGTGGACGTGATCCGTGATGAAGCCGAGCACTCCCTGATGAGCGCCGCCGGGCTTGATGAAGAAGACGACATGTTTGCGCCTGTTTTCAAGAGCGCGGGCCGTCGTGCCCTGTGGCTCGGCGTCAATTTGTGTACGGCCTTCCTCGCTGCCGCTGTTGTCGATCTGTTTCAGACGACGGTCGACAAGATCGTACTGCTGGCTGTTCTCATGCCCGTCGTTCCAAGCATGGGTGGTGTCGCCGGCACGCAGTCCCTGACGATTATTACCCGTGCCATGGCTCTCGGCCAAATCAACAGGGATAATGCGATGGGAATCCTCCGCAAAGAGTTGATGGTCGGAATCCTGAACGGCATTGGTTGGGCGATCGTTGTATCGCTGTTTACTTTCTGGTGGTTCGAAGAATGGCGCATCGGTGGCATCATCGGCGCTGCCATGATCATCAATCTGATCATTGCCGCAGTCGCGGGATGCAGCATTCCATTGATCCTGAAACGTCTCAACGTCGATCCAGCGCTCGCCGGCGGCGTCGTTCTGACAACGGTAACTGACGTCATCGGCTACGCAGCATTCCTGGGACTCGGCGCCGCATTGTTGTTGTAGATGGTCGCGTTTACGTGGCGTCGGGCCGGAATCCACTGAGATCCCTCTTGATCCAGTCCGGGGCGAACAATCGCGGTACCTCGGCGCCGGAAACGAAATCCTGCAACTCGTCCTTAACTTTCATACCGTCACGGTAACCTAGCGCAATCAAATCTCGCGTATACGCCTTCTCGAACAGCAAAAAACTCAGCAGCCGGTTGCCACTCGGGCTCTTGCCGCTGATTCCCCGTAGCAAAGCCCGTAAAGCGACCGGCAATTCCCGTCGATGGCGAAAGGCGATCTCCCTGAGATCTTCGCTAGGCACCACCAGCATCGTGTCGATCGGCCTGACTCTGGCCAGCGCGCCGCGTCTGTGCTCGGCCGGTGCAGCGTCGATGAGCTGATTAATTCGTGTCATTCGCTCAAGATCGGAGTACAGACCGTCCATAAACAAAGTATCGAGCATGTAACCGGCTATCTGCGCAATGCTGGGTGGCGGGCCCAGAGTCGTCGGTATTTTTTCGCCCGTCTCGTCACGAATACCGATGACCAAAATCCTGTCTGCGCCGAGATGAATGGCCGGGCTCAATGGTGTCGCCTGACGCATCGCGCCGTCGCCGAAGAACTCGTTGCCGATCCTTTGCGGCGGGAAAATCATCGGCACTGCGATACTCGCCATCAGGTGGTCCAGGTTCAGATGCGTGCGTTTTCCGCAACGTCGCGTGCGTACCCAGTCACGCAGACTATCGGGCCCCTCGAAAAAAGACGTTGATCGTGCAGACTCGTAACCTGCCGCCGTAATCGCGACGGCGGCGAGATTGCCATTTTCAATTGCTACCCGAATTCTCGGAAAATGCACGTTTCGACTCAACAATTCGCGCAATGGCGCATTATCCAGCAACGACTTCGGTGTACCGACAAGCCAACCTCCGAGCACGATGGACAACAGCCAGTGCACGCTGCTCTTGAGCATAGTCAGGTGGTCGGTCTTATAGACCTGATGACAACGAAAATGGGCCCAGACCTGTTCCAGTTCAGCTATCGCCGAGCGAAAATGTTGCGCCCGCGCCGCCAGCACGACTGAATTGATCGCTCCCGCCGACGTACCACTGATCACCGAAAACGGGTTGGCACTTTTTTTCGGCAGGATTTCCGCCAGCGCCTTGAGTACGCCGACCTGAAATGCGCCACGCGCACCGCCACCGGGCAAAACTAGCGCGATATTCATCGAATCAGACTGATTGGTCATAAGGCCTATTCAAATAATTACAGATCCTTCAATGCCAGCGTATTATAATGCCACTATTACTGGCGAGACCGCATTAACATTGCCAGCCCTGAAAACTCGGACCCAGATCATGATGCGTTTTATTTCCGTTGCTGCCGTCGCTCTTGCAGCGATTCTGATCTCACTGACAATTACGTCGATCGGTATTGCCGGTGAGCAGCCCGTTGTCGGAACCCCTGCTCCGGAGTTTGAGCTTCCCGATCAGGATGGCCAGCTCCACTCGCTCGAAGATTATCGCGATCAATGGGTGGTTCTGTATTTCTACCCCAAGGACGAAACTCCTGGCTGCACGACGGAAGCCTGTGAATTTCGCGACAATATATTTGCATTTCGTGATCTTGGCGTGCAAATACTCGGCGTCAGCCTCGACGATGTCGAGTCGCACAAGGCGTTCGCAGAAAATCACGGCCTGCCATTTCCGCTGCTCGCCGATTCGGATGGTGAAACGTCAACGGCGTACGGCGTGAAAACCCGCATGTTTGGAATGACAGTCGCCAAAAGACAAACGTTTATTATTGGTCCTGACGGCAACATTGCAAAACATTACGAGAAAGTCAAACCTGACGAGCATTCGGCAGAGTTGCTTGCAGATCTGAAGGAACTGGGCGCCGGAACCTAATGCAGAGCCTTGATGCCTTCATCAAGACCAGCAATTGTGAGCGGGTACATCCGTTCACTCATTAGTTCACGAACCAGCTTCACTGATGGCGTGTAGTCCCAACGGGACTTCGGTTCGGGGTTCAGCCATATTGCCTTGGGATAGGTTTTCAACAGTCGCTTGATCCAGACTGCGCCGGGTTCCTCGTTCCAGTGTTCGACGCTGCCGCCCGCATAAGCTATTTCGTACGGGCTCATCGTTGCATCGCCAACGAAAATCAGTTTGTAGTCCGATGCGTATTTGTGCGTGATGTCGAATATCGGTGTTTTCTCCGATTGCCGCCGTCGATTATCCTTCCACATGCTTTCATAAATGAAATTATGGAAATAGAAGTACTCCAGATGCTTGAATTCGCTACGAGCAGCCGAAAACGTTTCCTCACATATTTTGACGTGGTCATCCATCGACCCGCCGATGTCGAGACAAAGAAGCACCTTGACGGCGTTATGCCGCTCCGGGACCATGCGGATATCCAACATCCCTCCATTGCGTGCCGTCTTATCGATCGTGTCATTTAAATCCAGCTGATCCGCAGCACCCTCACGAGCAAATCTTCGCAGGCGACGTAACGCGACTTTAATGTTGCGTGTACCAAGCTCCACCGAATCATCCAGATTGCGGTATTCTCGCTTATCCCAGACTTTGACCGCACTACGATTGCGAGAGCCCTGTTGGCCAATGCGCACGCCCTCCGGATTGTAGCCATAGGCACCAAATGGCGAAGTGCCTGCCGTCCCGATCCACTTGTTGCCACCTTCGTGACGCTCATCCTGTTCTTCGAGCCGTTGCTGCAGCGCCTTCATGAGCTCTTCAAACCCGCCCATCGACTCGATCAACTTCCGATCGTCCTCGGATAACGACAGCTCTGCCTGGCGTTGCAGCCATTCCTCCGGAATATCCTGCATCAAGTCCGCCAGCGAATCGTCGACGCCCTTAAAGTAGGCGCCGAATATTCGGTCAAAACGGTCGAGATATGCTTCATCTTTGACAAGCGTCGCTCGCGCCAGGAAATAGAAGTCGTCAATGCTCTGCCCGGCCAGTCCGCTGTTCATCACCTCGTGCAATGTCAGCAGCTCGGTTATCGAGGTTTTCATGCCACCGTCGCGAAGCATGTAGAAGAATGGAATCAGCATGGGTTCTGGTTCCCGCGGTTACTGCGGACTGTTGCGCCGATCGAGAAAGACAAGTTGCTCAAACAAATGCACATCCTGCTCGTTCTTCAGCAATGCACCGTACAGCGGTGGAATCGCGCTGCGCATATTTTCGCGCCGCAACGCCTCCGGCGGAATATCCTCGGCCAGAAGCAACTTGATCCAATCCAGCAGTTCAGAGGTCGAAGGCTTTTTCTTCAGGCCGCGCACGTCGCGAATTTTGTAGAAAGCATTCAACGCTTCCGTTAGCAGCTGTTTCTTCAATTTCGGAAAATGTACGTCGACGATTTGTGCCATCGTTTTCTGGTCCGGAAACTTGATGTAGTGGAAGAAACAGCGGCGCAGAAAGGCGTCCGGTAATTCTTTTTCGTTGTTGCTGGTGATGACAATGATCGGTCGATGACGCGCTGATATCAGCTGCTTCGTCTCGTACACATAGAATTCCATCCGATCGAGTTCCCGCAATAAGTCGTTCGGAAACTCGATGTCCGCTTTGTCGATTTCGTCAATCAACAGTACGGGTTGAACGTCCGAGTCGAACGCCTCCCAGACTGTGCCGCGCATGATGTAATTGGATATATCGTGCACTTTTTCGTCGCCGAGCTGTGAGTCCCGGAGTCGAGCCACCGCATCGTATTCGTACAGGCCTTGCTGGGCTTTGGTGGTCGACTTGATGTGCCACTCGTAGAGTGGTTTGCGCAATGATTGCGCTATTTCGAAAGCGAGCTGCGTTTTGCCTGTGCCGGGCTCACCTTTGATCAGTATTGGACGCTCCAGCGTCACGGCCGCATTGACGGCCATGGTCAGGTCTTCAGTTGCAATATACGAACGGGTTCCTGTGAATCTGTTATCGGCCATCGGTCTTTCCGTCATGGGTGGCTACGCCATCTTACCGCCTGTACGGGGTCAACGTCAGCGTGTGTACCGCCTGGCCGGGCAAAAATGGAGTTGGCAGGCCGGCAACCCAATCGGCATGACCGGCATCGTAGTATTCGGATAGCGGGTGACCACTTTGCCCTGTTGGCATATGCAACACACTATTTGCCTCATCTCCCGGTGCTACAGAAAAGCGCTCCGAAGCACCGAACGTTCGGCCCTGTGCCTTGGGCATATCGAGGTCGCCATTCAGCTCGTCGGCCGGCATGTCCAGGCTGGAGCCAAGAAATGGAATGCTGTGACTGAGCGGATGGCGTATCGCCGCCCTGTTGATCTCACCCCACGTACGCGAGGACAATGGCCCCTCGAAATTTTCGTTAAAGTAGTCGATATTCTGTATCACTGCGGCCATCAGGAATTGGTCCCAGTTCTCGTAGCCTGCCGGCAACATGTGCAGCGGACGCTCGGTGACAAGCGACCAAAGTGCCGCTTCGAACTGATTGCTCTTGCGCAATTGAACTTCGTCCCCGTAGGCTTCTCGGACCGGCGCCGTCAGCGCATGGAAGACACGCCCCTCTACCTCAAGGCGAAATGCACGCACGAGTCTGTAGCCTACAGACTCGGGGCTTGCGCGTGGAATCCACTCCCGCACCAACCGCCGGTACTCCGCTAATTGCGTACCTCCTGCCACGGCCTCGTCATCGAGAACACTCAGCAGTACGTCCCTCCATGGCGTCAGGAATAATGCGCGATCGTCGGTTTGGATCGACAACATGTCAGCCGGCACAAAAGAATCTTGCGCGAACAGCCCGTCCCGTATTTGCCGCGCTCGCGCGCCCAGGTCGTAGCCGCCGTCGCCCACGATGCGCAGTGCTTCGGCATCCGTGACGCGCGCGTTCGCGGTCCAGATTCGACCACTGTCCGGATTCACGACTCTCGGATAATCACCGCTGGCAAGCCAGCCGTGCCAACCGTTTTCCTGACTCCAGTCAGCCGGCAACATCGCATTAAACGACGACTTCAGTGGAATCTTGCCGGCGATCGTCCAGGCAATGTTTCCTCGCGCATCACCCGTTACAAAATTCTGCGGCGGCATACCCATCGTATTCGCGATGTCCAGCGCCTCCCATACGGTCGTTGCTGTTTCGAGCTGCAGCATGTTCAGGTTGATCGATTCCGGCTTATGAGCGATCCAGCTCACCGCAATCTCGCCGTCCGGGTAGTCAATGTCGTCGATGACCGGACCCCAAACCGTCTCGCGAATCTGGTAGTTAACCGGGTCGCTGCCCTTGACGTTGATCACTTCATTGTAGATGTCGAATGACATATCGCCGTCCGAAGTCTTGTAAGTGCCTTCCTCGGAACCCGGCTGCAGCACAACGGCATCGGTGTAATCGCCGTAGCTGTTGGTAAAACCCCACGCAACGTGTGTGTTGCTACCGGCAATGATGAATGGCGCACCCGGAAGCGTAACACCGGCAACGTCAAGGGGAGCGTCGCCGTCGACAACCAATCGGGCACGGTAATATATATTCGGCGTGTCCAGTCCCAAATGCATGTCGTTCGAAACAATCGCCCGTCCGTCTTCGGTTAGCGCACCAGAAACAGCCCAGTTGTTGCTACCCCGTAACGGATAACGACCCTGCTCGTTGGCCGGGGGAGCAGCGTCTTCAACCTCGCGCAAAGAATAAACGTCGGCTGATGGAATAGCGCCGGCGCTGCGCGGCGTGCCCATCAATGGCGCATCCCATGGCGTACCGTCTGGATACATCCACGCATAGACTTCCTCGGGCAGCACACTGTGCGCGAGACCGCGGCGCACTTCTTTTGTCGCGCGCGAGTCATTGAGTTGCATGAACATTGCGTAGACCGCGAGGATCGAATCTTCCGCTCGCCACGGCTCTGGCTCGACTCCCAGAACGAAATACTCAAACGTTCGCGCGCGCAATGACTGCCGTCCCGCGTTGACGCCATCAGCATATCGCTGCAACAATTTCCGGTCAGCGTCTGACACGGACGCGAGCGCCACTTCAGCGCGCGAACGAAAACGATGAAAGCGGTAACGCTTGTCGACCTTGATCGCGACGGCACCCACCACTTCAGACAACTCACCGGCAGCCTGGCGACGAATCATATCCATTTGAAAAAATCGATCCTGACCATGCGCAAAACCTGTCGCGAACGCCAGGTCGACGCGATTGCTCGCCGTGATCGCCGGAATGCCGGCAGCATCTCGCTCGATGGTCGCAATAGCGGCAAGCCCGGGCGCCAATATTTCGCCGCTCACCTGCGGAAGGCTTGCGAGTAGCATTAGCCACCCCAGCACGACAGCAAGAAAAATAAGGGCTATCGCACCGCCGAAAAGGCGAACGATGAGTTTCTTCATGTACTCGATCTGATCTGTATCACGGTCATCGAATTAGTGCTCCCGGAAATACCATCCAAGTCACCTTTGGTTAGAATCGCCAGGTCATCAACCTCGACGAGTTCGTTGTCGAGCAGTGTGTCGAAGATATCCTGATACAAACGTCGCGGGTTGCTGACGTCGATTTCGAACGAGACAGGATATACGCCGCGATACATGGCCACCCGTCGACTCGTTGCAACATGCGGCGTAAAGGCGTAAATCGGAATATCGGAACGGATCCGGGACATCCAGCGCGTGGTCGAACCGGACTCGGTCAGCGCGATAATCGCTTTGACAGACATATGGTTTGCGGAATACATCGTCGCCATCGCGATGGCTTCGTCGACCAGACCGAAATGATCGTCGAGGCGGTGAGTGGTTCGGCCGAATGGCAGCGGATATTTTTCCGCCCCTACGGCCACCTCGGCCATGGCCTTGATTGCCTCAACAGGATACGCACCGGCCGCGGTTTCACCAGACAACATGAGAGCGTCGGTGCCGTCCATGACCGCGTTAGAAACGTCGGACACTTCTGCGCGCGTCGGAATAGGATTTTGGATCATCGACTCCATCATCTGTGTCGCCGTAATGACTATTTTGTGAGCCTTACGTGTCATGCGGATCAGTTTCTTTTGAATGCCGGTCAATTCGGCATATCCCATCTCCACACCCAGGTCGCCTCGTGCAACCATTATCACGTCGGTGGCGTCGATTATTGAGTCAATGTTCGCAACAGCTTCTGCGCGTTCAATCTTGGCCACGATCAGACCGTGTCCACCCGCGTCCTGCATTAATTGACGCGCTTCGTGAACATCGTCGCCATTGCGAACAAAGGAGACGGCCAGAAAATCCAACTCCATGTCCGCAGCAATCTTTATATTTTCCTTGTCGACATCGGTCAACGCGGCGGCCGAAAGTCCGCCACCCTTGAGATTGATTCCTTTGTGATCAGACAATATGCCGCCGTTGACGACCGTCGTATGAATACGCGTGCCCTCGATACTATCGACTTCAAGAGTAATCAGACCGTCATTGAGCAGCAGAATATCGCCGGCGGAGAGATCCTTGTGCAAGGTATCGAGCGCCACACCAACGCCATCCAGATTGCCATCCATGAGGCCCAGCTTGCTGTCGAGGAAGAACTTGTTGCCATCCACCAATGCGACACTGTGATCCCTGAATCGGCGGATGCGAATTTTGGGTCCCTGGAGATCGCCCATAATACCGACCTCACGACCACACGACTCGGCGGCCGCTCGCAACAATTTAGCCCGCCGCCTGTGATCAGCCGCATCCCCATGTGAAAAGTTCAGACGTCCGACATCAAGGCCCGCTTCGATCATTTTGCACAGCGTTTTCTTGTCGTCTGACGCCGGTCCCAGCGTCGCAACAATCTTTGTTCTTCTCAGCATGCGCAGGATTATTGCACAGCTAATCTACATTCGCTGGTATGCTGCGCTACCGTGACATAAGGTGAAACCCGGAATGCTCAATCGCCGCCGCTTCCTCCAAAGCATCGCAGCTGCGGCCGCTACCCCTGCCGTAACTTTCGCCTGTCGATCGAACCGATCGTTAGTCGCACCATTGCGGGCCGACCCCGATCGGATTATCGATCTGCCACAGGGGTTTTCCTACTCGGTCGTTTCACGCATTGGCAACCCTATGGCCGACGGTCTGGCCGTACCGGGCGCGCACGATGGCATGGCCGCGTTTGCCGGTGACAATGGACGGGTGATCCTGGTATGCAATCACGAGCTGGCGCCACTGTCGAATTACTCTGGCAGTTATGGGGGCAACTACCCAAGCCTGCCGGAAACAATGAAGTCCCGTTTTTATGACCGCGGCAGCGATCGATCGCCGGCACTGGGTGGTACCACTACAACAATTTACAACCCGGCCAGCCGCAAAACCGAGCGCCAGTTTCTGTCCCTCGGCGGTACCGAATGGAATTGTGACGGTGGTAAGACGCCCTGGGGGAGCTGGCTGTCTTGCGAGGAAAGTTTTGGGGAAATCGGTGTGGATAACTCAGACACCGGCGCTGGTATTACCCGTGACAAACGTCATGGCTATGTCTTTGAGGTGCCTGCATCGGCCACCGAACTGGTCAAGGCAGTGCCACTGAAGGACATGGGGCGCTTCGAGCATGAGGCCGCAGCGGTCCACGAATCGACCGGTATCGTTTATCTGACCGAGGACCAATGGCACTGCCTGTTTTATCGATTCATTCCCAACGTGCCCGGTAAATTACAGAAAGGCGGGCGACTGCAGGCACTCGGAATTATCGACGAGCCAGCGAAGAACACCCACAACTGGAACCGTGTTGATATTCGTGTGAATCAGTCCCTCGATACGTACTGGATCGACCTTGAAGATGTCGACAGTGACAGAAATGATCTTCGGTTGCGCGGTGCCGCACTGGGTGCAGCGACTTTCGCAAGATGCGAAGGACTGGCTGTAGCCGGTGATCAGATTGCATTTCCTTGTACGATTGGCGGACCGGCGCGATTGGGGCAGGTCTTCTTGTATAAGCCGAGCCCATACGAAGGCAGCGCACGCGAACAGGAGTCTCCCGGCAATCTCACGCTGATTGCGGAAGCCGGTGAAAAATCACTGCTCAAAAACTGCGACAACCTTACGATGGCACCTTGGGGCGATTTGATTGCCTGCGAAGATACCGAAGACAACGCGGACCATTGCGCGTTAGTGGGAATTCGCCCTGACGGCAGTCAGTACCTGGTGGCCAATAACGCTTACTCGGATTCGGAGTTGGCGGGCGTTTGCTTCTCGCTGGACGGCAAGACGCTATTCGTGAATATCCAGTACCCTGGCATGACGGTAGCGATTACCGGCCCCTGGCCAGCTTAACCGAGTCGGCATCGGCGATTAATCTGTAGAAATCGCTCGCTTTTCAAGGATGGCAACGGCCGGTAACTGCTTGCCTTCCACGAACTCAAGGAATGCGCCGCCGCCCGTAGAGATATAGGAAATCTTGTCGGCGATGCCGTACTTGTCGATGGCTGCCAGCGTGTCACCGCCACCCGCCACTGAATACGCGTCGCCCGCGGCTATCGCGTCCGCCAGAAGTTTCGTACCCAGGCCGAATTGATCAAACTCGAATACACCAACGGGCCCATTCCAGATGATGGTGCCTGCGCCAGCGATTATGGCCGCGAATCGTCGTGCCGTCTCCGGGCCGATATCGAGAATCATCTCATCGGCCGCAATCGCATCGACCGCTTTCACAAGAGCATCGGCGTCGGCTGCCAATGACTTAGCAACCACTACGTCAGTAAGCACGGGTATCTCAGCCCTGTCATTGCGGTTCGCTGCCAGCTCACGCGCCACGTCCAACATGTTTGCCTCGTATAGCGACTTGCCAACATCGTGGCCAGCCGCCGCAATGAACGTATTGGCGATGCCGCCACCGACAATCAGACAGTCAACAACATCGGTCAGCGCGTCGAGCACGGTCAATTTCGTCGACACCTTGGAACCACCGACGATTGCGACAAACGGCCGCGCCGGATTATCCAGTGCCGTAGCGAGAGCTTCGAGTTCGGCGACCAATAGCGGACCTGCGCAGGCGACCGGCGCATACTCGGCAACGCCATACGTACTGGCTTGCGTGCGATGCGCCGTGCCGAAAGCATCCATTACAAAGACGTCGCACAAGGCCGCCATCTTCTTTGCCAGCGCCTCGTCGCAGGCCTTCTCGCCGTCGAGAAAACGGACATTTTCGAGCAGCACAACGGCGCCCACAGCAACTTCAACACCGTTGATCCAATCTTTGACCAGCGGTACGTCACGGTCGAGCAACGTGGCGAGGTGGTCGGCCACCGGCTGCAGAGAGAACTGGTCATCGACCACGCCTTCTGTTGGCCGACCGAGGTGCGACATCAACATGACCGCGGCGCCCGCATCGAGCGCCGCCTCGATAGTGGGTATGGCCGCGCGGATACGAGAGTCGGAAGTGACTTCGCCGCCAGCGACAGGAACATTCAGGTCTTCGCGAATCAAGACTCGCTTGCCCTGCAGGTCAACGTCAGTCATTTCAATGACAGACATGTAAGCTCCCGGCTGAGTGATTTTTTTACTTGGCGTTGACTAGCGCGACAGTAATGTCGAGCATGCGGTTCGAGAAACCCCACTCGTTGTCGTACCAGGCACAAACCTTGACGAGCGTGCCATCCATCACCTTGGTCAGCGTCGCGTCATACGTTGCCGATGCCGGATCGTGGTTAAAGTCGATCGACACCAGTGGTTCGTCGTTGTACTCCAGCACACCCTTGAGAGAGCCTTCGCTCGCTGCTTTCATGACATCGTTGATCTCATCAACGCTGGTCTCACGCTGAGCAACAAAGGTCAGATCAACAGCCGACACATTGATCGTCGGCACGCGCATCGAGAATCCGTCGAGTTTACCGTTCAGTTCCGGCAACACGAGCCCGACCGCTTTGGCGGCACCCGTGCTCGTCGGAATCTGTGACATCGTCGCAGAACGTGCGCGACGCAGATCGGAGTGGTACACGTCGGTCAGAACCTGATCATTCGTGTACGCGTGTATCGTCGTCATAATGCCGTGCTTCACGCCTATTGCCTCGTGCAACGGCTTGACCAATGGCGCCAGGCAGTTTGTTGTACAGGATGCGTTCGAGATAATCGCATGGTCTTTGGTCAGGTCCTTATCGTTAACGCCGTAAACAAACGTGCCGTCGATGTCCGCGCCACCCGGCGCTGAAATAACAACTTTCTTCGCACCAGCTTCGATGTGTTTGCCTGCCGTTTCGCGCGTGCGGAAAAAACCGGTGCACTCGAATACAACTTCGACGCCCAGCGCGCCCCAGGGCAGTTTGGCCGGATCGCGCTCAGCGAATACCTTGATACGGTCCCCGTTAACGATGATGTCATCACCGTCTACTTCGACCGTACCCGGGAAATTGCCATGCACCGTGTCGCGACGTGTTAAATGCGCGTTCGTGTTTGCATCGCCCAGATCGTTGATCGCAACAACATCAAATTCTCCAGCACGGCCGGACTCGTGAATTGCGCGCAAAATGTTGCGCCCGATGCGGCCGTAACCGTTGATGCCAATCTTGATCGCCATTTCTAGTACTCCATTTCTTAGTTCAGTACGTCTTTTGCGATGGACACAACATTATCCGTCGAAAAGCCGAAGTGCTTGAATAATTTGTTCGCCGGTGCCGACTCGCCAAACCGATCGAGGCCAATAATCTGTCCCGCTGGACCTGCGTAACGCCACCACAACGCCGTAACGCCAGCCTCTATGACGACGCGGGCACTCACACTGGCCGGCAGCACCGACTCACGATAATTCGCATCCTGTGCTTCGAATACGTCGGTGCACGGTATGGAAACAACCCGCGCTTTCACGCCGTCGGCCGTCAGCACAGCAGCGGCGGAAACCGCCAGTGCGACCTCCGAGCCCGTCGCGATCAGGATAATATCGGCTACGCCATCTGTATCTTTCAAAATATACCCGCCGCGGGCAATATCCGATATCTGCTCGGCCGTGCGTTCCTGATGCGGCAAACCCTGACGTGTCAGGACGAGACTGGTCGGTCCGTTCTGACGCTCAATCGCGTAGCGCCAGGCGACGACAGTCTCAACCGTATCGCACGGACGCCAGACACTCATGTTCGGCATCAATCGCAGTGAGGCAGTGTGCTCAACTGCCTGATGAGTCGGACCATCTTCGCCCAAACCGATCGAATCGTGTGTATATACCAGAACGATTTGAATCTTCATCAGCGCCGCCATGCGCAGCGCATTTCGTGAGTAGTCAGAAAACGTCAGGAATGTTCCCGCGTACGGCAACCAACCACCGTGCAGGCGCATGCCGTTACAGATCGCTGTCATGCCGAACTCACGAACGCCGAACCAGATGTAATTTCCAGCAGCATCGTCGCCCGAAATGGGCACAGATCCATCGTGTTTGGTCAGGTTTGAGGCGGTCAGATCCGCCGAGCCACCCACCATTTCCGGCAGTAGCGGGGCAAAGGCATTTAATGCGATAAGCGATGCTTTGCGTGTAGCGACGTTTTCCCCCGCCGCGGCGATGTCTGCAATTGCCTTGTCAGCGAAGTCGCTCCAATCGTCGGGCAACAGACCTGCCATACGCCGCCTGAACTCCCCTGCCAGTTCAGGATGCTTGTCGCTGTACGCTGCGAACAATTCATTCCATGCGTTTTCGGCCGCCGCGCCACGCTCCTTACCGTCCCACGCGGAGGCTATGTCGGCGGGAATCACGAACGGTGCATGTTCCCAGCCGAGCTGTTTCCTCGCCGCAGTGACTTCATCATCACCCAGTGGCGCACCGTGTGTAGCCGCTGTTCCCTGCTTGTTTGGCGCGCCGAAGCCAATGATTGTCTTGCAACAAATAAGCGTTGGCCGAGCGCTGTCCGCGCTGGCCTGCTCAATCGCCGCCGTGACGGCTGCTGAATCGTGACCATCAACATCCGGAATAACCTGCCAGCCATAAGACTCGAATCGTTTCGCAGTGTCATCAGTAAACCAGGCGCCCACGTCGCCATCGATCGAGATACTGTTGTCATCATAGAAGCAGACAAGTTTTCCGAGCTTCAACGTACCAGCGAGCGAACAAGCCTCGTGCGAAATGCCTTCCATGAGACAGCCGTCGCCAAGAAACACCCAGGTTCTATGATCAACGATCTCATGACCGGCACGATTGAATTCAGCAGCGAGCATCTTTTCCGCCATTGCCATGCCAACGGCATTGCTGATGCCCTGGCCCAACGGGCCCGTCGTCGTCTCGATCGGACCGCCTGGCTCGTACTCAGGGTGGCCAGCTGTCCTAGAGCCAAGCTGCCGGAAATTTTTCAGCTGATCGATCGGGAAATCCTCATAACCCGTGAGGTGCAACAGGCTGTAAAGCAGCATCGATCCGTGACCGTTCGACAGTACGAAGCGATCGCGATTAGCCCATTCAGGATTGCCCGGGTTATGTCTGAGGTAGTCGTTCCAAAGCACTTCGGCAATGTCCGCCATGCCCATCGGGGCGCCAGGGTGACCTGAATTGGCGGCCTGGACAGCATCCATACTCAGGGCTCGAATTGCATTCGCGAGATCGCGCCGCGCAGGCTGGCCGGCGCTCGATACTTTATGTGGCATTTGACCTACTTTTTTGTGGGGTTGGATTCGCTTATCGTGGCGGCGCATTTTCCCTGTTATGGAGGGCCGCATCAAGGGTACAATGCGCCACCAGCCAACCTGGAATCACTTTGATTATGTCTGACGCGTTCCTTTTTACTTCCGAATCGGTCTCCGAAGGCCACCCGGACAAAATTTCCGACCAGATCTCCGACGCCATTCTGGATGCCATAATCGCCGAGGATCCGAAGGCGCGCGTCGCTTGCGAGACCATGGTCAAAACCGGCATGGTTATTGTCGCCGGGGAAATTACAACGTCCGCGTGGGTCGATATGGAAGACATTGCCCGCCAGACCATACTCGAAATTGGCTACGACGATTCCAGCAAAGGTTTTGACGGTGCGACCTGCTCTGTCCTGAACGCGATTGGCAAACAGTCGCCGGATATTGCGCAGGGCGTCGACCGCGAGTCTGAGGAAGAACAGGGCGCCGGCGATCAGGGCCTGATGTTCGGTTATGCGACCGATGAAACCAATGTGCTGATGCCGGCACCCATTACCTACTCTCACCGCCTCGTGCAGCGCCAGGCGGAAGTTCGCAAGAACGGTACATTGCCGTGGCTGCGTCCTGATGCCAAGAGTCAGGTGACGTTCAATTACGAAGGCGGCAAACCTGTTTCGATCAACGCCGTTGTCCTGTCATCGCAGCATAGTCCGGATGTTTCCCTGGCCGATCTGCGCGAAGGCATCATGGAAGAAATCATCAAGCCGACCCTGCCCGCTCATTTGCTCGGCGCGAAAACGCAGTACCACATCAACCCAACCGGCCGCTTCGAAATCGGCGGCCCGATGGGCGATTGCGGTCTGACCGGGCGCAAGATAATCGTTGACACTTACGGCGGATCAGCGCGCCACGGCGGCGGTGCGTTCTCGGGCAAGGATCCATCCAAGGTTGACCGGTCGGCTGCTTATGCAAGCCGTTATGTCGCGAAGAATATTGTTGCCGCCGGACTGGCCGAGCGCTGTGAGATTCAGGTGTCTTACGCAATTGGCGTCGCGGAACCGACGTCGATCAGTGTGCAGACCTTTGGCACCGGCACTATTCCAGATGACAGAATGACGGATCTCATCCGCGAACACTTCGATCTCACACCGTACGGTATTCTGAAAATGTTGGATCTGATCAGGCCGATTTACCGGCAGACAGCCGCCTACGGTCATTTCGGCCGGGAAGACATCGACCTGAGCTGGGAACGCACGGACAAGGCAGAGGCGCTACAAGCCGCCGTCGCCTAAACCAATCATTGAGGAGAAATACCATGAGCAGCGAACCCGTTGCCATTAGCCAGAATGACTACAAAGTTGCCGATATTGCGCTCGCCGATTGGGGCCGGAAAGAAATAGCCATTGCCGAGACCGAAATGCCCGGCCTCATGTCATTGCGCGAAGAATACAAAGGTAAGAAACCTCTGGACGGCGTGCGTCTGACCGGTTGCCTGCACATGACGATCCAGACCGCCGTGCTGATCGAGACTTTGCAAGATCTCGGCGCCGATATTCGCTGGTCATCGTGCAATATATTCTCCACTCAAGACCACGCCGCTGCCGCTATCGCAGCATCCGGTGTTCCCGTTTTTGCGTGGAAGGGTGAAAGCGACGAGGAGTACTGGTGGTGCGTCGAACAAACGATCAACGGTCCGGATGGCTGGCAGCCGAACATGATCCTCGACGATGGCGGCGATCTGACGAAGGTGCTGCACGAAAAGTTTCCGGAAGTCATGAAAGGCGTTAAGGGCCTGTCGGAAGAAACAACAACCGGCGTCAAACGCCTTTACGATATGATGCGAGACGGCTCCCTGGCGTGCCCGGCATTCAACGTCAATGACTCTGTTACGAAATCGAAGTTCGACAACCTGTACGGCTGCCGTGAATCGCTCGTTGACGGCATCAAGCGCGCCACTGACGTAATGATCGCGGGCAAGGTCGCAGTCGTTTGTGGCTACGGCGACGTCGGCAAAGGCTGTGCTCAGTCACTCAAGGGCCTGGGCGCCACGGTCTTGATCACCGAGATTGATCCTATCTGTGCGCTGCAAGCAGCAATGGAAGGCTACCGCGTCGTCAGATTTGATGACATTTGCGATCAGGTCGACATTGTTGTGACGGCGACAGGTAACTATCACGTTGTATCCGGCCCGCAGATGGATCGCATGCGAAATCAGGCGATCGTCTGCAATATTGGCCACTTCGATAACGAAATCGACGTTGCCTACCTAAAGCAATACGAGTGGGAAAATATCAAACCGCAAGTCGATCACATCATCTTCCCGGACGGCAAGCGCATTATCCTGCTCGCCGAGGGCCGCCTCGTGAACCTCGGCTGCGCGACCGGCCACCCGAGCTTTGTCATGTCCAACTCGTTCACCAACCAGGTACTGGCTCAAATCGAGCTGTGGGAAAATGGTGACAATTACGAAAACGAGGTATACGTATTGCCCAAGCAACTCGATGAGAAGGTCGCACGGTTGCACCTGGACCGCATCGGTGCGAAGGTCACTGAATTATCCGACGAACAGGCCGATTACATCGGTGTTGAAAAGTCGGGACCGTACAAACCGGAGCATTACCGCTACTAAGGAAGCAGCTTATTCAAGCGACGGCTGAGGTAACTGACAGTGATTCGATTCGGGTTCTTCACCTGACCGATCCTCATTTGTTTGCCGAAGCAGACGGTGAGCTGCGCGGCATCGTCACCCAGGATTCGCTACAACAAGTGCTGGACCATTACACGGCCGGTGACTGGCGCGCGGATCGCGTGATGATCACCGGCGATCTAATTCAGGACGAATCTGCCGCAGCTTACGAGCGTTTTCGAAACTTGCTGTTGCCATTGAACATACGCATGCACTGCGTGCCGGGCAACCACGATGTCCGCGACCTGATGCGCCCGGTTTGCAGCCGACCGCCATTTTCTTATTGCGCCATGGAAGAGGTTGGCGACTGGCTGTTGCTTGGTCTCGACAGTTGCGTAACGGATGAAGCCGGCGGTGAACTAAGGGCCGCAGAGATTGATCGACTCGAGGCAATCATCAGCGCGAGTTCAGCCAAACACATTATGGTTTGCCTGCACCATCCGCCCGTTCCTATGGGCAGCGCGTGGATCGATACTGTCAGTTTGAAAAACGGCGAGGAACTGCTTGATCGCCTGCAGCAAACGGGGCGGGTTCGACTATTGATCTTCGGCCATGTACACCAAGCCTACGACGCCGAACATCACGGTATTCGTATTATCGGCACGCCGTCCACCTGTCGCCAATTCAAACCCGGCAGCGAGGACTTTGACGTCGATGATCGTCCGCCCGCCTACCGCCGTATCATGTTGCATACGGATGGTAGCAACGACAACGAACTGATCTGGGTAGACGACTGATGCTCGTGTGGCGTGTTTTTCTGCTGGCATCGCTGGCACTCCCTGCTCTAGCAGATGAAACCGAACATCTCGTGACGCTGTGGCAAGTTCACGGAGCAAACAACTCTGTCTACCTGCTCGGCTCTGTACATCTATTGCGGTCAGACGACTATCCACTTCCAACGGTGCTTGATACGGCCTACGACGACGCGGAAGTCCTGATCATGGAGGTCGATATGGACGATATCGACCCTCTTGCCGTTCAGGCCGCGTTCAATACCTATGGCGTATTGCAAGGCGACACGACTTTGCGCGATTTGATGGGAGACGATCTTTACAGTCAAGCCACTGCTGCTGCAGAGCTTATCGACATTCCGCTCGAGATGCTAAACAAGACGGAGCCCTGGTACGCCGCGATGACGATAGAGATCATGATGCTGAACCGAATCGGCTTCGATCCGACGCTCGGCATCGAAATGTACATGATGGCGAAAGCCGCCAAGGACGGTAAGCGTATTGACGGCCTGGAGACGATCGAAGAACAACTGCAATTTCTGGACGGGATGTCGCTGCAAGCGCAGCGCGAAATGCTGCTCTCGACACTGGCAGAAAGCGCCACGCTCGGAGCAATGATGGATGAACTGATTGACGCCTGGCGGCACGGCGATATCGATAAACTGGAAAGCGGTATGCTGAACGATTTAGCCAAGCACGAGGAGCTAAACAAGGTGCTCGTTACGGACCGCAACGCACGTTGGGTCGAGCAAATTGAAGATCTTCTCGACGATGATAACGACTACCTGATAATTGTCGGAGCGCTGCATCTCGTCGGTCCGCACGGCGTTCCGTTACAGCTCGAGCGAAATGGCTACGATGTTCGCCAGTTGAGCGAGTCGCCGTCTCTCCGGTAGGATGCCCCTCCCCGGGAGGAATATCATGAGTCTGTTTACGAAAGCGCAAGCCGTGATTGCCGGCGGCGTCAATTCACCGGTGCGTGCTTTTGCAGGCGTTGGCGGTGACCCCGTGTTCTTCAAGAGTGCCAAGGGCGCATACCTATGGAGCGAGGATGGACGCCGATTTATTGATTACGTCGGCTCCTGGGGGCCGATGATTCTCGGCCACGCCCATCCAGCGGTTATCGACGCGGTCACAGAGACGGCGAGGCAAGGACTGAGTTTCGGTGCGCCGTGCGTATTGGAAACCGAACTAGCTGAAAAGATCTGTGAGCTTGTGCCGTCGATCGAGAAATTGCGCATGGTTAGTTCCGGTACCGAAGCCACAATGAGCGCCATTCGGCTTGCGCGCGGCCACACGAATCGCGACAAGATCGTGAAATTTGAAGGGTGCTACCACGGCCATTGCGACTCCTTACTCATCAAGGCCGGATCCGGCGCGTTAACGCTGGGCGTGCCCAGTTCACCGGGTGTTCCCGCGAGTCTTGCCGAGCATACGATTACTCTGCCTTTCAATGACATCGACGCAATCCAGGCCGCGTTCGACGAACTGGGCGAGCAAATCGCGTGCGTTATCGTCGAGCCGATCGCCGGCAACATGAACATGGTGACTCCCGTGCCAGGCTTCCATGAAGCACTGCGAGAATTGTGCACCGCCGCTGGCAGCATTCTGATCTTTGATGAGGTCATGACCGGGTTCCGCGTCGCGAAAGGCGGCGCCCAATCCATTTTCGGGATCACACCGGACCTCACTACGCTGGGAAAGATAGTAGGTGGTGGTATGCCCGCTGCAGCTTTCGGTGGCCGCGCCAGTATTATGGACAGCATTGCGCCGGACGGCCCTGTGTATCAGGCAGGAACGCTGTCCGGCAACCCGGTCGCGATGGCCGCGGGTCTCGCAACGCTGCAACTGATCGATGCGCCAGGATTCTACGAATCGCTGGCCGCCAGGACGCAGCAGCTGGTCGATGGTCTGGCCGATAAAGCTGCTGCTGCGGGTATTCCGCTGGCGACGGAGTGCGAAGGCGGCATGTTCGGTTTGGTATTCACCGACGCGGAGTCTATCCGCAGCTTCGATCAGGTCGTCGCCGCTGATGTGAAGAGATTCAAAAAGTTCTTCCACGGCATGCTGGATGAAGGCATTTACCTGGCACCGTCAGCTTTTGAGGCAGGTTTCGTATCCGCGGCGCACGGTGACGACGAAATAAACGCGACGATCGCTGCAGCCGACAGGGTATTCGCAGCCGTATAGGGCCACCCAGCGAACGTCCGCTTCGGGTCGTTAGCAGCCCTTTTTCTTGATTCTAGCTCAATATCTGCTTCCGGGGGTAAACCGGCCGTTTTGAGAACAGAAATTGAACTCCTCCCATCTAGTGTCCGCTTTTCTCCAAAGCGGACGCTCAGATCATCAGAAATTCAACAATTCTAGGGGCTGCTTTCGGCCACAAGCGGTCATTGCAGGGCGTTGCATTACCATTCGGCGCTGACCACACCCGCAAGGCGCTTCAATTCCGCGACATGGCTGGCGAACGCCTTCCGACCAGAAGTCGTCAAGCTGGCCCACATACGTTGCCGCCCATTTACGGCGCTCTTTCGAAACTTTACGTATCCCACTTCTTCGAGTTGTTTCAGGTGCTTGGAGAGTACCGAGTCACTGACATTCAACTCATCGCGTATCACCTGAAACTCTGCCTCCTGCAGCGGGGTCAGAAACGCACAAATTTGCAGTCGGTTGGGTGCGTGGATGATCGTGTCGAACCGTACCTTTGCCATCAACGTGTACCGTCACCGGCCTTCTTGAAGTAAAAGCGCCTTTCGCTTTCGCTCAAGAGGAAGATCGTAATGCCAGCGATAAGCCCTGTCACCAGTGGCACCCAGGCAATATCGTAAGCGCGCCTGACAATGATGCCGCCGAAAAACAATGCAATTAGAAATGCGCAAATCCCTGCCATTGCCCAAACTCCCGCCTTCGTGTCTGGAAGTTCTTTGCCGAACACACCAATCCTCTCGCGACTGAAACCCACGAAAAGAGCGATTCCCAGAGCTATGAACAAACCAGGAAAACTGCCTGGATCTTCCAAAGCATAAAGTGCAAACCCAATAGCAACGATTAACGATATCCCGATGCCAAACCAGCGAGGCGGAATGGCGCGACGGAAGCCCGATCTTGTCATCTTTTCTACCGAATCCAGCGCGTCTTGCGCTTCATCGGACTTGATATTTTCGCCTGTCATTATTCATCTCTTTCCAGAACGGAAAGACAATTCTACATCATCTCTTTCCACATTGGCAAGTTATATTTTTCCGATGCGGAAAGAGATGAGTACGATGTCAGCTTTGGGTCATTAGCAGACCTTTTGACCGATATTACCCCAACGGCCGCTTCCAGGGCCAAACCAGCCGTTCGCGAGGCCGATTTTCAGAACTGGAATCTGAACGTCTGCTTTTCCCAATAGCGGTCGTTCAGATTCAATGAATAACTTCAGTATGACGGGCCGCTTTCGGCCACAAGCGGTCATCCGGATAAGCTGGACTCACTTGCATTTTGTAGGTTGGGCCAGAAACCCGAAAATGGATCGAGTAGTGGGAACCTGTCCAGATCACATAGAATTTACTTGACCATCAGGCACACCGATTCCTGGAGACACTGGACATGAGCAGAAACAGCCTTCGTATCGACGACGCGCTCGAGGCATACCTCGCGGTACTGCTGCCGGAGGAACCGGCGGTGCTCGCGCGCTTGCGCGAGGAAACCTCCCGACTCGAGGCTGCGTCCATGCAGATCGGCCGGGACCAAGGGCGCTTCATGACGCTGCTGTTGTGCTGCCTCGGCGCGCGAAGAACCATCGAGGTGGGCGTGTTCACCGGCTACAGCACTTTGATCACCGCGCTGGCTCTCCCGAACACGGGCCGCATCGTCGCCTGCGACATCAATCGACAATGGACGGAGATCGCGCTGCGGTATTGGCGCGAGGCTGGCGTTGCTGACAAGATCGACTTGCGCATCGGCCCGGCCGCCGACACCCTGGACGCTATGCTCGCCGGCGGCAAGGGGGAGTCCTACGACTTTGCGTTCATCGATGCGGACAAGCCGGGCTACGACGGCTACTATGAACGCTGCCTGGCGCTCTTGCGGCCGGGCGGTGTCATTGCGATCGACAACGCACTGTGGGGCGGTTCGGTAGCGAACTCGGTCAAGAACAGCGAGGACACGCAAGCGATTCGGGCGCTGAACGAAAAGATCTCCCGCGATCCGCGTGTCGAAGCCTATCTTGCCCCGGTTGGCGATGGCGTGCACCTCGCCTGGAAGAGATAGCTAACGGCGCTAATGAGATTCTATTTTCCCATCTCGATATCGGAAAATCGTGAGAGCCGGTGCAATTTACCAGCGGTTCTTGTAGTTTTACATTTTTCACACAGTCTCGGCTAAAAGCAGACGTAGTCACGGCACAGCCTGTTGCCGGTGAGACTGTCTCAATTACTCGAATACCGGCGCGGTCCGGGCGGATTAGATATTATCGGCCGTATCCCTTTTTCCAGACAAATTATGATCAAGCGCATCGTCGAAACAGTTGTCACGGCAATCAAGGCAACGAGCTCACCGGAATCTGAGACATCGGATCGCGAAAGTGCGTTGCGACTTGCAACAGCTATCCTAATGGTCGAGGTAGCGCGCGCCGATCACGTCTTTGAACAGTCCGAATTTGAACGGCTGATCGCGCTTATCACGTCACATTTCGAGCTTTCACCTGAAGATGCGGCCGACCTTGTCGACTACGCGAGCGAGACCACCGAGGGCGTCGTGCATCTGTATGACTTCACACAGCTCTTGCACAAGCACCTTACCAAGACCGAGAAAGCACGGATCGTTGGACTGCTGTGGCAAGTTGCGTACGCTGACGGACGGCTTGACAAGTACGAGGATTCGCTCGTTCTGAAAATTAGCGACTTGTTGTATGTTGGCCGCGGCCGCGTCATGCGACTCAAACACGACGCTGAAATGGCCGCGAACGGCTGAACGGAAAGCAAGCCGCGAGTGGACGCTTGAGGTGCAATACAGCTGAATACTATTGACCCCAAAATCGCTCCAGGTGCCCATTTGGTGCCCACTTCGACGCGGCACTAATCGATTCTGCTTCATATTGAATGGCCGCTTTAGGGGGTGATCTCAACCGGTCGACGCAACACCTTAACTAGAACGCAGAAGATGGCGTGTATGCTGATGAATCAATGAAGACATCGAGGTTTCACGGCGGCAGAGAAAGTGAAATTGTTGGACCGCTAGAAGCTAGCAGGGGCGCCGATTTCGATCGCGAAGATAAACCAGTCGCAGTTGAAATCGCTACTGCGACACCTGGGCGGTCTTGTTCATCAGCTTATTTGCTGCGGCAAGCAAATCCTCGGCAGGCAAGCGAATCTTGTAGTCAGGATTCACAAAGTCAAAAACAATCTCGCCTGAGCGATCGACGACATAAACCGCCGGCACGGCAAGGGCGTTATGCTTGCCGATCGAAGAGCCTGCGTAATCGCGGTCTTTTTGCTCCAGGTAATCGGTCAGACCCTTGTCGGTCCTGTACGCAGTACCAAGTGCCATTGCTGCACTGAGATCCGCGTCCGAAAGAATGACATAGTCCAGGCCGTCAATACTCTCTTGCGTTTCCCTCTTAAGACTTGAGTACAGCAATTCCGGCCTGTCGTTACTCAGGAACAGAACGTCGAAACCATTCTTTCTGAGCTCGGGAACGACTGTGCGCAGCTCCGAAAGATGCATGTTGCAATAGGGGCACCAGCCGCCTCGGAACGAGATCAGAATCGTTGGACGTTCGAGGTTTTCCGGGTCAAACACAAAAGGTTCGTCGTCAACTGTGCGCACCGTAAATGCAGGCGCCCGATCGCCGGTAATAAGCGGTGTCGTTTCCTCTGCACTCGCAGGCAATGCCGCATAATCGGCCGCGACTACTCGGTTGGAGTGCGAAAGCACAAAGGTTCCCAATAACAGCACCAGAAAGGTCAGGTAGACAATGTTTCGGCCGAAGCGCAAGGCAAGTTCTCCTTGTTCGACAATCCACCGGACCCTCGAGGGGGAGATAATATTACAGCAGGTTGCTAATCAAGAGTAGGCGACGGCCGGGGGTCGAATCAGACCGCTATTTCAGAAACACATTGGAATGTCCGCTTCGGGTCACAAGCAGCCCTTCACCGCCATTCTAGCCCAACGGCTGCTTCCGGGGGCAAAGCAGTCATTCGGAAGGGAGTTTTTGAAAGTCAGGATTTAAGTGTCCGCTATCATCAATAGCGGTCGTTCAAATCGCTAGAAAATCAGCGAATTGACAGACCGCTTACGGCCATTTGCGAACTCCAAGTCATAAACTATGGTCGCTGGCACTAGCGCTGAGATTTTCTGGCCCATATTTTGCTTTTCCATTCATCGCCAAATAAATCGAATGTATTTAGCGCGTAAACGCCAATGATCACGGTCCAGCTAACGGCCATTAGCCCAATGAACCCCCACCCTGTCGTGTCATCCACCACGAAAACAAACGTGAATATCAAAGAAAAAATCGCCAACCCCGCGAGCTTGTAGATGCCTATTACGCCTTCCGTGTAAGCCTCTTTTCTCGTCTGATCATCTTGCTCTGCCGTGATAATGCCGACGGCATCAACTGCTTCACGCTGTAATTCGCTAATTTCTATGTCAAAAACAGCGGACAATGCTTTTAATGATTCCAGCCCGGCTTTCTGGTCCCGCTCAATTCTCTGGATGGTTCGAATACTCAAGCCGCTCATTTGTGCCAATTGATCTTGAGACCAATATTTTTGTTTTCTTAATTCTCGGATGTTCATTTACTTCGTCCAATAGCTGTGTGGTTTTCAAGCCTCATTGTGCCCAAATGACGGTCTGGCGGTTACGACAAACACCGGACAAAAGAACGACATTTCAGTTATTTCATGTGTTTACGAAGTCAGGCATCATCATCGAAGACATCGGTTGTGACAATAATATTTATTTCCAACCGTCTGCAATGGGTCATTAGCGGCCCTTCGCTATCCTATCAATCCAACGGCCGCTTCTGGGTGCAAAGCGGCCACTCGGCAACCCGATTTCGCAAGTCTCAGGCTGGATATCTGCTTTTCCCGAAAGCGGACGGTCAGTTGGCTCAAAATCAGCTGTTTTGACTTCCACTAACGGCCAGGAGCGGTCGTTCCTGAATCCGACTATACTAGGCGGCCGTTTTGCAAACTGTATGGTGACATAGGACGATCAGGAAATGCATCATGAACGGGCTCGACAATACTTACTGGAGAACAAAAATGAAGAAAGTAGTACTGGTTCTAACCGCACTATTGGCCTTTGGCGCCACGATTGCGCACGCTGATGAGGCGACTGAGCAGGCAGTGATCAAAACGATCATGGACGGCAATGCTTACGTCAAAAAGAACCTCAAGGGTATGGATGATACGATCGCGAAAGAGGGATCGCTTGAATTCTGGTCGAGCGGCGGGCTGCTCCAAGAAGTCGATGCGGATGCTGCACCACAGGAATTCGACGCAATCAATCTTAATGCGAAGCACATCACCGTCATCACGCTGGTTCCGGGGAAGATCGCCGTCGCACAGTATTATTCAGAAGGTTCGATGAGCCCAAAAAACAGTGCCGCCGTGAGCAACTATTTCACACGCGTTACGGAGGTATACGTCAAGGAAGGCGGAAAATGGAAGACGCGGGCCGCGCACTACTCGCCAATCGCCGGTGGAGCGGGCACGAGCCAAACCGCAGTAGACGATTAGGTTCAACCTTTTTGCGCCAGAGCCTTGTGTTCAATAATTTGGCTTCTCTCCGCTGAATTTCTGAAAATGGAAAGCCCCGGCCAGACCGGGGTTTTTCCTGGCCAGCAGTTGCATTTGTCGAATGTCTGCTTTGTGATCTTGTATCGGTTTCACGGACACCTAATTTTAGCGCGATAATGCGCTGTGGAGGTGCAACATGAGCCGAAGAAAACGGTACTCCGCTGAGTTTAAGCGCGAAGTCCTTTTACGGGTTTCAATTGTTGTATGAAGACGCAACCACTACGGCATACAGCTGGACGAGGTCAATTTAGCCACCCGCCGTCAGGTACGGAATCGTTCCTGCGACATCGGTTGAGTCTATGGCGATGAAGTGGCTGTCGGTACCTGCCTGTCGGGCTGCAGCATACGGCGCGTAATCAGGATCCGCGATGAAAGCTTGTAAGGCATCCATGCTCGGAAACTCAATTATTGCGACCAGATCTGCATCAGACTGATTTCCTTCTATTGTGGTGATATTGCCGCTGCGAGAAAGGTACTTACCGCCGTGTCTATCCACAATATCGTGCACCTTAGCAGCGTAGTCCGAAATCCAGCTATCGTCGTTGACCTTGACTTGCGCGATCAAATAGTTCGTCATTCTCTTTACCCCCACTGTTTATGTGTTGGATGAAATGCTCTACCGAGCGTAATAGTCGTTAAGATCTACAGCAAATCTGGTGTCCGCTTCGGGTCGTTAGCAGCCCCTCAGGACTCCACCATCCCAATGGCCGCTTTTTGCACGAAACCGGCCATGACGATCGGCAGAATAGAAAAAACCGCAAGCAGCGTTTTCATGTTCTCCTCAATAACTTCGTACCGGCCCCCTGACTGAGTCCAGCAATTCGTCAACGAGCTTTAGTCGAGCGACCGTATCGCTGCTTTCAAGGCTCAACTGCTTTCGGTCCAGGTCGATCGGCAGAATCTCGAGGAACCGGTAGGTGACCCACACGGCGTCGTCATAACGACGATCCAATGACTCATAGAGACGGCCCAGATCATCTATTACGTTGGCAAGAATCTGCGTCAGCGCGCGGTACTCGTCCGGCAATGGGAGCGAATCCTCAGCTGCCACCAACTCGACCTCGCCAACATTGAGTCCATCGCTTTGGCGTTCGCTGGACTCGAGGCGAAATCGCTGCTCCCCGATGGCTGTTATACCAAGCAGTCCGTCGCTGCCCTGATACCAATCCGAAATCCTCGCCAGAGTACCCACATTATGTGTCGTCGCCAAACCGGCTTCCGCCCCTTCCCGGATCAACAAGACGCCGAACGGCGAATCGGTTTTCAGGCAATTACTCACCATATCCAGATAGCGCGTCTCGAAAATCCGCAACGGCAGGGGCCCGCCGGGAAACAGGACAGTGTTCAATGGAAAGATCGGTATCCGCACAGCCTAAGTATAGGCTGTGATCAGGTGCTGCGGGTCCTCTGCAGCAATGCCGTCAGCGTCTGCCGAGCCGAGCCGAAGCCGCCATTGCTCATGAAAATGACCTGATCACCGCCCAATACCTTCTTCGACATGTCATTAACCAGCTGGTCATAGTCTGCGTGCAGGCTCAGCTTGCCGCCAAGCGATTCAAGAGAGGCATCGAACCCGTCCCCCATATCGTCGGGTCGATACATCCATATCAAATCCGCTTCTTTGAGCGAATCCGCCAGCGCGTCATTGTGCACACCGAGTTTCATTGTATTGGAGCGAGGCTCCATGGCGACGATCACCCGATGTCCTGGGTAGCGGTGTCGAATCGCTGCAATGGTCTTGTAAATGGCTGTCGGGTGGTGCGCAAAGTCGTCATAAATAGCGATATCGGCGACGGTGGCTGTGCGTTCCATGCGCCGCCTGACGCCTTCAAAACGGGAGAGGGCTTCGACAGCGCGCTCAAATGTCACGCCAACCGAAACGGCCGCTGCCACGGCGGCGAGCGCGTTTTCAAGATTGTGAATACCGCCCATGCCCCAACGCGTTTCGGCCGCAGCACCCGACGGGCTGCGGATACCGATATGTCGTTCGACTTTGTCACCGAACCTGGCAACCCAGTCAGTATCATCACCCGTGCCGAAAGTCTGCACCGGAGTCCAGCAACCCATGTCGATTAGCCTGGTCAGATTCTCGTCGCCGCCGTTCACAATAATTTCTCCATCACTGGGCACCATGCGCATCAGTTGATGGAACTGCCATAATATTGCATCCATGTCTTTGTAAATATCGGCATGGTCAAACTCAAGATTGTTAAGCACCAGCGTACGCGGACGGTAGTGAACGAACTTCGCACGCTTATCAAAAAATGCCGTGTCGTATTCGTCCGCTTCGACGACGAAGAAACGGGATTTTCCAAATCGTGCTGACATGCCGAAGTTGGCCGGGATGCCACCGATCAGAAAACCCGGCTCCAGACCTGCATCCTCCAGAATCCAGGCCAGCATACTGGCCGTCGTTGTTTTGCCGTGCGTTCCAGCGATCGCAATGACGTGCCGGTCGTACAGAACATTTTCAGCAAGCCATTGCGGCCCTGATGTGTAGCGGTGGTCATTTTTGAGCATTGCCTCGACCACATCGACACCACGACTCATTACATTGCCAACGACAACACAATCGGGATCGATCTTGAGCTGATCCGCGTCCACGCCTTCGTGAATATCGATACCGAGCTCTTTCAGCTGGGTACTCATCGGCGGGTACACATTTCGATCGCAACCCGTGACCTTATGACCGGTGGCACGGGCGAGCGCAGCGACACCGCCCATAAATGTTCCACAAATTCCCAGAATGTGTATGTGCATGCTGTCTCAGGTCGCCTGCGTCGTCGCTTGATCAAGCGCCTGCTGCGGCCGTGGGTCCAGCGTCGGACCGAGTGAAGCCAACAGGAACAGCTGTACAACAAAAACCGTCGACGCGGCAAAAAACCCAACATACCAAAGCCGGTTGATGGCGCGAGCGATGATATGTCCTTCTACCGGCACGGACCAAAGCCAAATCAGCGTGATTATCGCGCGTACCTGAACTTCATTGAGTACGTACGGCAGTACCGCTTCACAAATGAGGACCGCGAAACTCAATACCGCGCCACAACCGATGATAGCGCTGAGCGTCTGCAACAATCGCGCGCCTTTGCCAGCCGCATTTACTAACAGCGCATATATCATAAACCCAATGACACCGATCACGATGCCCAGCAAAAAAGTATTGCCCGTGTAATTCTCGACCACAACGAGCGCCACAATACTGGCCAGCAACCACAACGCAGCGGAAAAAACGATGACAACTGGCGCGCGCGGCAGCGCTTCCGGTCCTTTCCGCAACAGAATAATTTCGATTAACGTTCGAATCAGAGATAACACGTGGCCGATCATCGCATGTTAACCTCCCGCAATGCCCGATTACCTGTTTGTCGAACAACCCGACAGCATCAGCAAAAACCTGACCGGACACGCCCAACTCGGCGTTGATACCGAATTCATGCGTGAAAAGACCTATTTCGCGCAGCTTTGCCTGGTCCAGATTTCCACGCGGGACAAAATCTACTGCGTCGATGCGCTGGTCGATGACAGCCAAGACGATTTCTGGAAGCAGTTACTGACTGGCAGCTGGGTCGTGCATTCCGCGCGACAGGATATCGAAGTCGTCTACCAGACAACCGGTTCGATGCCGGCGGCGATATTCGATACACAAGTTGCGGCGGGGCTCCTCGGCATGCCGGCACAAGTGGGCTACGCCGGCCTGGTCCAGGAGTTGTTTGACGTCGCAATGACCAAGTCGCATACGCGTGCGGACTGGACGCGGCGGCCGCTGCCGGATGCTTTTTTGGAGTACGCCGCTGAGGACGTCGAATATCTGTTGCCAGCCGCTGACATTCTGCTGGAACGTCTCGACAAAAAAGGTCGCCTTGACTGGGCGCGACAGGATTCACACTTACTGCTCGACCCGGCGCTGTACGACATATCGGGCGATCAGGCTATCAATCGGCTTAAGGGCGCGCGCAATTTCCGCGGCCGCAAACGAGCCGCCGCCGTTCGTCTGGCGGCGTGGCGAGAGGATGAAGCTATTCGTCGCAACCGTCCGCGGCAGTGGATATTGCGTGACCGTGTGTTACTCGACATTGCCTATAATCTGCCGTCATCCGAAAGCCAGTTGGTCGATATTGACGGCATGTCGGCCAAAATTATAAGCCGGGTCGGCAAGCAATTAATCCATACTGTGGCGTCCTCGGAAGGGAGTGAGAACGGCTATCAGCCGCCGCGGCCACCCGATGAAGCGCAGAAGGCATTGCTCAAGGAAATGCAGGCTCAGATAGCCCAGTGTGCAAAAGATCTGGATCTCGCTGCGGAAACCGTGGCGTCCAAGCGCGAGTTATCGTCGGTCATCATGTCTGGCAATCGCGAATCCAGAGTCTTCACAGGGTGGCGCAGAGAGCTCATTGGCGAGTCGTTGCTGCAGAAATTATAGTGCGGTCAAGAGTCGCGCGTAAACGTCATCAATAGCGCCCTCGGCGTCAATCGTGACGAATTTGTCACAACTCTTATAGAACTCAATCAGCGGCTCAGTATTCTCTCGGTAGACTTTGAGGCGATTACCGATCGTCGCTTCGGTGTCGTCCTCGCGCTGAATCAACACACCACCGGCATTCGTACATTCATCGAGTTCGTCCTGCGACGAGTAATACACGTTCAGTAGCTTTCCGGTCAGAGAACAAGTTCGCCGACCGGTCAGGCGTTTCATGAGAATGTCGAAATCGACATCCATGAGCACTGCGGTGTCCAGCGGCGTGCCCCTATCATCCAGCAGTTCCTCGAGATCTGTTGCCTGCTGCATGGTGCGAGGGAATCCGTCGAGAATGAAGCCGCTCGCCGCATCGGATTGCTCCAGTCGTTCGCTGATGATGCCCAGCACTACGTCGTCGGGGACAAGATTGCCAGCGTCCATAACCGCCTTGGCTTTGAGTCCAAACCGGGTACCGTTGGCGACCGCCTCACGCAGCATGTCACCAGTCGAAACCTGCGGGATGTTCTTATCTACCATTAGCTTTTTGGCCTGGGTGCCCTTGCCTGATCCAGGCGCCCCCAGTAATACGATACGCATTGATGTCATTTCCTCCGGGTTCATACGGGTCATTCGTCCGACGCCCTCCAACAACGCGAGGTACGCTACCGAGAAAGGACATTATCGTCAATGCAAGGTATCCTCTCTCGCCTTCAAAGAGAGCACCAGGGATCCAATGTCATGTCTGCAAGGAATGCCTTTTACGCCCAGTCGGGCGGTGTTACAGCTGTCATCAATGCTACGGCCTGCGGCGTCATCGAGACGGCTCGCAAATACCCGAACAAGATCGCCAACGTCTACGCCGGGCGTAACGGCATTATCGGTGCGTTGACCGAGGACATGATCGATACGAATAAGGAAAGCGCGTCCGCTATCGCCGCGCTGATGTATACACCCGGTGGCGCATTCGGTTCCGCTCGCTACAAGCTAAGAGGCATCGAAGAAAATCGCGCTGAATATGAACGCCTGATCGACGTATTTAAGGCGCATGACATTGGCTATTTTTTCTACAACGGTGGCAACGATTCCATGGATACCGCTCACAAGGTATCGCAGATTTCCAGGTCGATGGGCTATCCCGTCACCTGTCTCGGCGTTCCCAAGACCGTGGACAACGACTTGCCAGTCACAGACAACTGCCCTGGCTTCGGCTCTGTTGCGAAATACATTGCCGTGTCAACTCAGGAAGCCGCACTGGATGTCCTGTCGATGGCGAAAACGTCTACGAAAGTATTCATACTGGAAGTCATGGGCCGCCACGCAGGTTGGATTGCTGCCGCAGGCGGTCTGGCGGGCAAAAACCGCGAGGACGCACCGCATATTATTCTATTCCCCGAGATTCCGTTCAGGAAACGCGAGTTCTTGAAACGGGTTCGTGAGTGCGTAAATCAATACGACTTCTGCGTCATCGTCGTCAGCGAAGGAACCCGCTACAAGAACGGCAAGTTTCTGGCCGAGACTGGAACACGCGATGCTTTCGGTCATCCACAGCTCGGCGGCGTTGCAGTCGTCGTCGCCAACATGGTTCGTGAAAATCTTGGCTACAAATTCCACTACGCAATAGCCGACTACCTGCAGCGCTCCGCCCGTCACATCGCCTCGGATGTCGATGTCAGACAAGCCTATGCCGTCGGCAAGGCAGCTGTGCAATACGCCCTGCTGGGCAAGACAGCAATCATGCCGGTTATCAAGCGCATCTCTGACCGGCCGTATCGCTGGAAGATCGAATCAGCACCCTTAGGACGCATTGCCAATAAGGAAAAATTGCTGCCACGCCGTTACATCACACGAGACGGCTTTGGTATCACTGCGGCAGCTCGTCGCTACCTCGAACCGCTGATCAAGGGTGAGAATTATCCTCCATATATCAATGGGTTACCGAAGATCGCCAAGCTCAGATACCGACCCGTGAAGCCGCGGATTGGCAAAAAATTTGTGGTATGATGCGCGGCCGTTGCGGGCCGTAACTCCCAAAACAAACAAGAACAGACATTTACCGGACAATGCCCTGACGCCTGCACCTTAGCCGGCGATGGTGGCATCGTTTGACTTTTCGCTACACATGTCAGGAGACTATCTGATGACTATCGAGATGGCCCACCTTTGGTTCTCGATCGGTGCCGCTGCACTCGCGGTATTATTCGGAATCATTTCGACACAGTGGATCCTCAAGCAACCTGCCGGTAATAGCCGCATGCAGGAAATCCAGGCAGCAATTCAGGAAGGCGCTAACGCCTACATGAATCGTCAATACATGACGATCGGCGCTGTCGGTGTCGTTCTGTTTTTTGTCTTGGGCTTCGCGCTCAAATGGCCTACGGCAATCGGCTTTGCTATCGGTGCTATTTTGTCAGCGCTGGCCGGGTACATCGGCATGTTCGTCTCGGTTCGCGCAAACGTGCGAACGGCCGAAGCGGCTACCAAAGGCGTAAACGCGGCGCTCAACGTCGCCTTCCGCGGCGGTGCGATCACGGGCATGCTCGTTGTCGGCCTTGCACTTTTTGGCGTCGCTGGTTACTACATGGTGCTCCGAAACATGGGTACGTCGCCAAACGAAGCGATCCACGCACTGCTCGGTCTGGCATTCGGCGGCTCACTGATTTCCATCTTCGCTCGACTCGGCGGCGGCATCTTCACCAAGGGTGCAGACGTCGGTGCTGACCTCGTTGGTAAAATCGAAGCGGGAATACCGGAAGACGATCCCCGTAACCCTGCCGTGATTGCTGACAACGTTGGTGACAACGTCGGTGATTGCGCGGGCATGGCAGCTGACTTGTTCGAGACCTATGCCGTGACGATCATCGCAACAATGCTGCTCGGCGGCCTCGTTGCAGAGGCCTACGGCGCTGTAGCGATAGTTTACCCGCTGACGCTTGGCGCGGTTTCAATCGTTGCATCCATCATCGGTACATTCTTCGTCAAGACGTCCGACGGTGGCAAAGTTATGGGCGCTCTGTATAAAGGCATGATCGTTGCGGCCATCCTCGCGGCGGCGGCCTTTTACTTCGTCACGAATAAGATGATGGGCGAAACCGGCGCAGCAATGAGTATTTACTACTCGGCCCTGATCGGCCTCGGCCTGACGGCAGCCCTGGTTGTCATCACCGAGTACTACACCAGCACGGAGTACAAGCCTGTCAGGACGATTGCGGAAGCCTCGTTAACCGGCGACGCGACGAATATTATCGCGGGACTCGGCACCTCCATGAAGGCGACGACTCTGCCGGTCCTGGCCGTTTGTGCCAGCATCTGGGGTGCATTTGCATTGGCACCGGCAGGTGATAATCTTGCTGGCCTTTACAACATTGCGATCGCCGCAACATCTATGTTGTCGATGACCGGCGTTATTGTTGCTCTCGATGCATTCGGCCCAATCACCGATAACGCCGGCGGTATCGCCGAGATGGCCGAACTGCCGCCCGAAGTTCGCAAGATAACGGACCAACTTGATGCTGTTGGCAACACGACCAAGGCTGTTACCAAGGGCTACGCCATTGGTTCCGCCGGCCTCGCCGCGCTCGTGCTTTTCGCTGACTATACCCACGCGTTGGACGCGGCCGGCATCGATGTCGTGTTCCTTCTCGACGATCACATGGTCATCATCGGCCTGTTTATTGGTGGCATGGTGCCGTTCCTGTTTGCCGCGATGGCTTTGGAAGCCGTCGGTCGCGCAGCCGGTGCGGTGGTGCAGGAAGTGCGTCGCCAGTTCCGCGAGATCGAAGGCATCATGGAAGGTACCGGCAAGCCAGATTACAGCCGTGCCGTTGATCTCCTGACCAAATCTGCGATCAAGGAAATGATTGTGCCCTCACTGCTGCCGATTCTGGTACCGCTGGGTGTCGGCCTGTTGCTTGGGCCGAAAGCACTCGGTGGAATGCTCCTCGGTACCATTATCACGGGCTTGTTCCTCGCTATCTCAATGACGGCCGGTGGCGGTGCATGGGACAACGCCAAGAAATACATCGAAGACGGCAACTTCGGCGGCAAGGGCTCTGCTGCTCATAAGGCTGCGGTAACGGGCGACACGGTAGGCGACCCCTACAAAGATACGGCGGGTCCTGCTATTAACCCGCTGATCAAGATCATCAACATCGTTGCTCTGCTGATGGTACCGCTTCTGTAGCAGCGACCTTGCAATCACTGATTGGCCATGCATGGCTGTAAACGTTCTTGGCAAAGCTACGGATTCAGAATCCGGAAGGTTCCGGTTGTAGAGGTTGTGCCAAGTTTCGAAGGTGCTTCGATGAAGTGCCCCTGCACGAAATCGACGCCGACATCGCGCAGCCAGTCGAAGTCTTCCTGGTGCTCAACTTGTTCCGCCACAACTCGAAATTGCATCGTTCGCGCCAGCTTGATCATCGCCGTTACCATTTCCTGATTCACGAGGTCGGTCTGCAGATTACGCGTGTAGCTGCCATCGATCTTCAGGTAGTCAATAGGCAGATGCTTGAGGCTCGAGAACGAGCCCAGACCACTGCCAAAATCGTCAAGCGAGAACTCACAGCCGATGCCGTGCAGCACCTCAATAAAGCGCTGTGCATGCTGCACATTTGCAAGAATGGCCGCCTCTGTAACCTCGAAGCAGATCGCTGATGGTGCTACAGCGGAGCGATCGAGTGCATCTACCACGAAGCCGAGGAACGTTTCGTCACCGAGCGTCTGGCTCGACAGATTAATCGCGCAGCTACGGTGAGCGGACAGCTTGATTTCGCCGCCTGAGATGGCTCCGAGCGTCGCGGTAATCACCCAGCGATCTATTTCCGGCATCATTTGATAACGCTCCGCGGGTCGCAGGAACTCCGCTGAATTGCTCGATTGGCCCCTATCGTCTGTGAGACGAATCAGGACCTCCACAGACGGCCCGGAATCCGCCTTGCCACTCATGGCAATAATGGGCTGCAGAGCAAGTTCGAATCCATCCTCATGCAACGCCGTCTGCAGTCGTCGCAGCCATTGGATATCGCCGCGTTCTCTGGCTACAGCCTCATCACGTGCCGAGTAAATATGCACCTGTCCCCGCCCTTGCTGTTTCGCCATGTAGCAGGCCGAGTCAGCGGCACTCATGACATCCTGCAATGTACCGCTGGCGTGGTTGATTTCGACCAGGCCGATAGACACTCCGATGTTGAATATCTTGTCTTGCCAAACAAAGCGGTAATTCGCCACGATGTGGCAGATATCAGAAGCGATCTGGCGCGCCTTTTCGATCGGGCAACCGACCAGTAATGCACCGAATTCGTCGCCACCCAATCGACCGACGAAATCAGAGTCGCGGACCTCGTTTCGTATCAGGGCAGCAACCTCTCTGAGCATATTGTCCCCGGCCAGGTGACCACAGGTATCGTTGACGGCTTTGAATCGATCGAGGTCCATGTAAAACAACATGTGCACAGCCTCTTCGGCGTGCGCCGAGTCCATAGCCTCACCCAGGCGGCGTTCGAATTCGCGCCGATTAACCAGTCCCGTCAGCGGATCATGGGTCGCCTGATAGGACATTTTGCGCGTCAGACCACGCAATTCACTGACGTCATGGAATACGACCACGGTGCCGGAGATACTATTTCCCGGACCCCTGACTGGCGACGCTGTTATTTCCACCGAATGTTCATGCTCGCCGTCTGCGCTGACCATGACCGCGCGTCGGCCCATGTTCACTCGACGGCGCATTGCCAAACACTGCTCCACCGGATCTCCCAATGGGCGGCGGTCTGCATCGTCGACCAGTGTGAAGAGTTCGCCCACGCGATGCCCCGCCGCATCATCACGATTTGCGCCAATCAACGTTTCCGCCGCGAGATTCATGTAATCAATGCGCCCGTCGTTATCGGTAGTAATCACTCCTTCTGAAATCGATTCAAGCGTGTACTGGGCCTGGCGCTTGCTTCGCGACAACGATACTTCGAGACTTTTGCGATAACTGACATCGCGCGCAACGGTCAGTATGGCTCTTTGCCCGCGATACTCGATATTGGAACTCTGCGCCTCGACCCACAAACCTGTCTGGTTACCGTTAATGAGTTGTATCTCAATACGACGTGGCGCGTCCTCACCAGCAAGCCGTTTCGCGACCGTCTTTTTGAACAGCGCCCGATACGCCGGCTTGACGAGGTCGGCGATTTCACGCCCGACCAGTTGCGCAGGTTCAAGACCGACCAGGCTGGCGGCCGTCTCATTTGACAGTAGAATTTTCTCATCGTGAATAATGACGATCTCTGGCATTGTTCGAGTGAAGTCCTTAAAAAGACGATCGCGGCCCTGAATCTTTTTGTCGCGCTCACCCAGCGCATCGAACAGGCGATTGATGGTATGCGCAAGCTGAGCCATCGCCGGATCATTCGGTACCGTCAGGCGATGCCCGACTGACGAGTCTTTGGATGCCTCGAGCATCTCCTCATTGAGTCGCTGCACACGTCGTGAGACATTGCGGCGCGAGAACCACAACCACGCAGTAACTCCGACGCCGACAGTGGCGAGCGATACGAGTAGGATCATGATGACGTTCGATGACATTCAGAGCACAATTCCAGACCGAAAATATCCAGATACAGCCAAGTTATTGATGTTCATTTGTTATTATTGGGCTCAATGTGGCTCTCCGCAAACGGAGAGGTCAGAGTTAAGAAGATTACATAAATCAAGCATCTGTAAGCATATCCCAGCCACGTGACGTCGCTGCGGCGATTCACCATAATTCTGGAAGAGCTTT
>JADFHE010000001.1:150527-159606 GCA_022567295.1 Pseudomonadota bacterium
GGGCTCAATGTGGCTCTCCGCAAACGGAGAGGTCAGAGTTAAGAAGATTACATAAATCAAGCATCTGTAAGCATATCCCAGCCACGTGACGTCGCTGCGGCGATTCACCATAATTCTGGAAGAGCTTCCTTTTGATTACGCGAACCGGCACGAAATAATATCACGGAACTCGCTTATTCCCGTTTAAATTCATCGGTTTACAGGTAACACAAGCATGAACACAGATTTTGCTCGTCAGCAAATGATCAAACAACAGGTCCGCGCCTGGCATGTTCTCGACGAAACTGTGCTCAAAGGACTGCAAGAAGTGCCGCGTGAGCGCTTCGTACCCGAGGGCTATGAAGCACTCGCGTTCGCGGATACGGAAATTCCCATCGGGCATGGCCAGTTGATGATGACACCGACCATCGAAGGCCATGTATTGCAGGCGCTGAGACTGGCTGGCGGTGAAACTGTACTGGAGATCGGCACCGGAAGTGGATTTCTGACAGCGTGCCTCGCGACACTCTCGGCGCACGTCACAAGTATTGATGTGCACGATGACTTTCTCGATTCTGCACTACAAAAACTTAAGCACTGCGGCATCAAGAATGTCGAACTGTTGCCAATGGATGCAACGCAGCGACTACCCGATGGAACCTTCGATGCCATCGCGGTCACAGGTTCTGTGCAGTCATTCGACACACGATGGGTTGAGGCGCTGAATCCCGGCGGCCGATTATTTGTTGTTGTCGGCGATGCGCCAGTCATGTCCGCTACACGGGTGACGCGTGCCGATGAAGACGGTTGGCAAAGTGATACGCTGTTCGAGACCAGCCTGTTGCCACTTGTCAATGGCGCGTTACCACCGCAGTTTTCGTTTTAGCGGGAAAAAACCTGCAATGAGCGAAACCAGTCCCACGCTTGTTGCATCTAAGTGCAGAAGCAAAACATTCCAACTGATATAGTGATGTAGTAGACTATAACACCTCAGACCAGACACCAACTTATTCCGGAACGGAGAAAATGAAAAAAGTCAATAAGATCAGTCTGTTAGTTTTGACGCTCGGTGCGATTGCAGTATCGGGTTCAGCCCACCCGGCCTCGCTGCTGGAAATTTACCAGCAGGCACTGCAGGGCGACCCGCAGATTCACGAGGCAGAAGCCAGGCGACTGGCGGCCTTCGAGGCAAAACCACAGGCACGCGGCGTACTGATGCCGCAGATCAGCGCGACGGCTGATTGGAATGAAACAAACATATCAGGATCGAGCTTCTCGTTTATCAACAACGCGACAACGACGTTTGACCAAGAGAGTACCAACACGAACTGGAGCGTCACGCTGCGTCAGTCTTTGTTCCGCTGGGACCAGATCGTAAACCTTAAGCGTGCCGATAAGACCGTCGCAAAAGCAGAGGCTGTGCGTGAAGCTGCACAGCAGGATCTCATCGTCCGGGTAGCGCAGCGCTACTTCGATGTCCTGGCGGCAGAGGATCGCCTGACATCCATCAACGCCGATCGCACGGCTATTGCCCGTCAGCTGGAGCAGGCAAAGCAACGATTCGACGTTGGACTCATTGCCATCACCGACGTACAGGAATCTCAGGCGGCTTACGATCAGTCAGTCGCCAACGAGATCGGTGCCAAGCGATCGCTCGCTACCGCGCGCGAGTTCCTGCGCGAAATTACGGGTGAATATGTGTCCAGACTCGACGCCCCGGGTGACGACTTTCCGCTTCTGACTCCTGCACCTAATGATGAGGCTAGCTGGGTCGACCTATCGCTTAGTCAGAACCTCAGTCTTGTAGCCAGCCGACTGGATGAGCGGCTCGCCCGCGACGAAATATCGTTCCGACGAAACGGCTACTATCCATCGCTTGACCTGGTTGTCAGTACCGGCGAAAACACATCCGAAGGCGACGTATTCGCTAGCAGTCCCTTTGGCAGCGGTACGAGCATTTTTGATGACTCCAGCGCGCGAGATCAAATATCAGTTCAACTCACTGTGCCACTCTTTGCTGGCGGTGCTACTTCGTCGCGCGTGAAAGAAGCGGTTTACTTGCATCGCGCCAGTCGCGAACAGTTGCAGCGCGTAACGCGTGCAACCGAGCGCCAGGCCCGCGATGCCTATCTTGGAGTGCTTTCCGAGATCAGCCGGGTACGGGCTTTGAAACAAGCGGTTGCGTCCAGCCATACAGCGCTTCAAGCGACGCAGGCCGGTTATGAAGTCGGCACGCGAACGATCGTCGAGGTGCTTAACTCTCAATTCTCGCTGTACGTAGCGATTACGAACTATTATCAAAGCCGCTACGACTACATCATGAATGCACTGCGCTTGAAGCAGGCGGCGGGTTCACTGCAGGTGCAGGACCTAGAACAAATAGACCAGTGGTTAAAGGATCGTCCAACGCCGGAAGAAGCGCAGGCCGAAAGCGCTGAAAGGTCTTAGGCAGCCACACCGTCGTCTAGTAGCGGTCCCAATAAGCGCAGGAGCCGCTCCAGTGATCCCCGGTTCTGCTCGAGTACCGCCAGGCCATTCTTACCGATTTTTGCCGCCGCAGCCGGATTTTCGATCAGGTACGCCACTGCCGCCGCTAATTCGATAGGATCCGCAACCAGTCGGCAAGCACCCAATTCAATGAATTTCTCGGCGATCTCCTGCGCATTGAACAAGTGCGGACCAGTGACTATGGGTAGACCCAGCGCTGCCGGCTCCAGTAAATTGTGACCCCCGACCGGGACGAGGCTGCCGCCGACGAACGCAATGTCGCTAGCGGCGTAGAAGAGCGGCACCTCGCCCATTGTGTCCAGCAAGAAAACCTCTGTTGACCCATCACACGGCTGATTCGCTGTTCTGCAGACGACACTGAAATTCTGCTGTTCGATAAGATGACACACACGGCTAAATCGCTCCGGGTGACGGGGAACCAGCACCAACAGCAACTGCGGGTTTTTTTCGAGCAACGTTCGATGCGCATCAAGTACCTGCTGCTCCTCGCCATCGTGTGTGCTCGCTGCTATCCAGACTGACCGTGAGCCGAATAATGCGGCGCGCAGCGCCTCGCCTTCGGCGGCAATATCGGGATTCGGTTCAACGTCGAATTTGATGTTTCCGGTTACCCAGGTGCGCACTGGATTCGCGCCTAGCTCAAGAAAGCGGTCTGCATCCGCCTGACTTTGCGCCGCGATGATAATGCCGTGAGATAAAGTCTCCCGGATCAGTGGCAACAAACGCCGGTAACCCGGTACAGACCGCGGTGAAATCCGGGCGCTGACCAGGATCAGCGGGATCTTTCGTGTGCCGCAGCCGCGGTACAGGTTCGGCCAGATCTCGGTTTCCAAGATCATCGCCGCTCGCGGACGGAGGGACGAAAAGAAACTTCTGACCGCATGCGGGAACTCGAATGGAATATAACAATGTTCTACAGTGTCACCGAATAATGCTGCAACACGCGCAGCGCCAGTAGGTGTTACCGTCGTGACGACGAGGTTTTGATCGGGAAAGCGATCAATCAGTGCGTGAATGAGCGGCACGGCTGCCTGAACCTCGCCGACCGATACAGCATGCACCCAAATGCATCCATCAAGTTTGGGAAAGCCGAACCCAAATCGTTGCGACAGGCGGTCGAGATAAGCTCGGTTACCGATACCCCGGATTAACCAGTAAAAGGCGTACGGGATCAGCAGCAGATAGGTTAATAAATTATAGAGTAAGCGCACAGTGATCCAATAAGCTTATATTGATGCGTTCAGCGAGCTGTGAAGCGGTCGTCCATAGGGAGCTACCCGGATGGTCCAATACGGCGTTGCAGCCCTTGGAAAGAACCTGCCATTCCCTTCGGACTGCGCCTTGTCCTGGACCATCCGGATAGCTCTGAATCCGTCAATATAAGCTTGTTGGACCACTAGTCGCTGAGCTTGTCGATAATTCGGCTCGATGAATGTCCGTCACGGAATGCCAGGATCCGTACCTCGCCGCCATTCTGCAATACGTCTTTGGCGCCGGCGATTTCATTCGGATCATAGTCGCCGCCCTTTACCAGAACATCCGGCAACACAGCAGCAATCAGCGCAGCTGGAGTGTCATCTGAAAAGGGTACGACCCAGTCGACAGCCGCGAGACCAGCCAGCACCAACAAACGATCTTCGAGGGCGTTGATCGGCCGCGACTCACCTTTGAGCCTGCGCACCGACTCATCGTCATTTACGGCGACGATCAGCCGATCACCAAGACTCTTTGCCTCTTCAAGATAGGAAACATGCCCAGCGTGCAATACGTCGAAACAACCGTTCGTCATGATAACGCGCTCGCTGCGATCTCGAGACTCGGCGACCATGAGCTTGAGTTCGTCCGGCCCGACCAGGCCGCGACCGCCCTGACCACGCTGATGCAGCGATACACGTATTTCGCCCGGTGTTACGGTAGCGACGCCGATCTTGCGCACCACCAAACCTGCCGCAATATTGGCGAGCGCCGCGGCCGATGCCAGACTTGCGCCACTAGCCAGTGCGCCAGCGAGCATTGCGATTACAGTATCGCCAGCACCGGTTACATCGTAGACTTCCCGCGCTTGAGTCGATAGAAAGACCGGCGCCATATCAGACTCCAGCAGCAACATCCCTTTTTCACCGCGCGTTACCAGCAACGCATTGAGGTCAAGATCATCGAGCATTGCTCGCGCTCGCTGAACCAACTCGTCATCGCTGCTGCAGGAGCCGGCCACGACTTCAAATTCTGCCTGATTCGGCGTAATTAACGTTGCACCGCGGTATTTGCTGAAATCTGTTCCCTTGGGATCGACCAGCACCGGTATTTTTGCGTCACGGCAGACATCTATCATCGTAGTCACGCTAGACAGTGCGCCTTTACCGTAGTCGGACAATACAACAGCACCCGCGCCTTTGATGGACTTTCGCAGCACGCTGACCACTGCATCGCCCGGCATGGCAGCCGTATTCTCCCGATCGAGGCGGATCAGCTGCTGGCCACGGCTCTGCACCCTTGTTTTGGTTATTGTCGGGCGATCGTCCACGCGATGAAAGTTGCACTGGATGCCGCGATTTTTCAGAATCGCCTGTAACAAATCGGCGGCATCGTCCTTGCCGACAACGCCAACAAGCTGCGTTGTCACACCCAGACTTGCGAGATTGACGGCTACGTTGGCGGCGCCGCCGGCACGGTCGTCGGTTTCTTGCACGTGCACGACAGGAACGGGTGCTTCCGGCGAGATCCGGTCCGTGAACCCGAATAGGTAACGGTCAAGCATCACGTCGCCAGCGACGACGACATGGGCCATTGAAAAATCAGGAATCGATAGGGTCACGCGCGCAATCTAGCAGATCGAAGACTGTTCAGCAGCCTTCATGTACGCCTGACTGCGATTCAGTCTAGCCGCATCTGCTGTCGCCGCAACTGAGGCATGTCCGGCAACCATCCATCATGACCAATGCGGCTATATTGCATTTGATACAGAGCTGCGCGCCTTCCGGGTACTCGTTCTTAGAAAAAGCGTCCCGCTGCTTTTGAGACTCTTCGAATTCAGCACGCTTCTCCGCGATCAGTCGCTTCTGTGCCTCATCCAGCACCGGCGCGACCATCAGGCCGATCATGATGAGATGCTTCTCGATGACGTAGCCAAGCTCGGCGATGATCGACGGCATGAACTTGCCACCGGGCTGCCAATAACCACCACGCGGATCAAAAACAGCTTTTAGTTCCTCAACCAGGAACGCGACGTCGCCGCCCTTGCGGAAGACCGCCGAGATAATACGAGTCAGTGCAACAATCCACTGGTAGTGATCGAGATTCTTGGAGTTGATGAAAATCTCGAACGGGCGTCGTTTTTCGTACTCTGTACCTTCATTGAGAACGATGTCGTTAATGGTCACGTACATGGCGTGGTCAGATATCGGCGTCTTGACCTTGTAGGTCGATCCGATAAGCATCTCAGGCCGTTCGAGCTTTTCGTGCATGCGAATGACTTCGGCGCGATCACCGCCACCGCCTTCACGCTTGAATTCCCGTTTTTCTTCCTTGTCTTCGGCCGCTAGTTGGTTTACCGCGTAGCCGACAATTTTCTTATCTACTTTTATCATCAAATCCAACCGTCAAAATTTACCGTAATAGCCTTCTTTCAGGGCATCGAACAGATTAGCTGCCGTATGCACCTCGCCATCGTATTCAATCTCTTCGTCGCCCTTGAGGTCGACGGTCGAGCCGTCATCCAGCGTAAACGTATACTGCGTATTCTTAAGGTCTTTTTCCTTCACCAACACGCCCTGGAACGCTTCCGGGTTGAAACGGAAGGTTGTGCATCCCTTCAGCCCCTGCTCATAGGCGTACAGGTAGATGTCCTTGAAATCATCGTACTTGTAGTCGGTCGGCACGTTGGCCGTTTTGGAAATCGACGAGTCGATCCACTTTTGCGCCGCTGCCTGGATATCCACATGCTGATTCGGCGTCACTTCGTCCGCCGTAATGAAATAGTCTGGCAGATTATTGGCTGGAGCATCGTCACCAACCCCGGCCGGCATGCCCTGCGGGTCAATCGCTTCGCGATAGGCCAGCAATTCAAATGAGAAGACGTCTACTTTCTCCTTGGTCTTCTTGCCCGGGCGAATCACGTTGCGGAAATAATGATGAGCAAAACTCGGCTCGATGCCATTACTGGCGTTGTTTGCGAGTGACAGCGAAATCGTACCGGTCGGCGCAATGGAGCTGTGGTGCGTGAAACGCGCGCCTGTTTCGGCAAGCTGGCTCACCAACTCCGGCGCCTCAGCGGCAACGCGTTGCATGTAGCGGCTGTAACGGGCGTGCAAGATGCGGCCTGGCACCTTGTCGCCCACCTCATATCCATCATCACGCATTTCCGGGCGCTTGCGAAGCATGTCCACGGTGACTTCGAAAGTCTCATTCATGATCGGTGCAGGCCCTTTTTCCCGCGCCAATTCAAGGCCTTCTTCCCAACCGGCCAGCGCCAGCTGACGTGCTACCTTTTCGGTGAACTCCACGGCCGCCGGGTCACCGTACTTCCACTGCAACATAGTAATCGACGAACCGAGGCCCAGGAAACCCATGCCGTGGCGGCGCTTGCGCTGAATCTCATTGCGTTGCTGCGGTAACGGCAGACCGTTTATCTCGACAACATTGTCGAGCATGCGAGTGAATAACTTCACAACCTTGCGGAAATTCTCCCAATCAAAGGCGGCTTCCGCTGTGAACGGCCTGCTGATGAACCGCGTCAGATTCACCGAGCCAAGCAGGCACGAACCGTATGGCGGCAACGGTTGCTCGCCACACGGGTTGGTGGCACGAATGTTCTCGCAGAACCAGTTGTTGTTCATTTCGTTGACCTTGTCGATCAGTACGAAGCCGGGCTCCGCGAAATCGTAGGTCGACGCCATGATGATGTCCCAGACACGGCGGGCCGGTAGTGTTTTGTAAACCTTGCACGCGACCAGGCCTTCGTTATCCGTTGCGTAATCGCCAGCCTCCGGCCAGTCGCGCCAAACGAATTGCGATTCGTCGTCGATATCCAGTTCGTCGACTTCGATTTCCTTCGGCGTCACCGGGAAAGCCAGCTTCCAATCATCCTCGTTGATGACGGCCTGCATGAACTCGTCGGTGATCAGTAACGACAAATTGAACTGCCGCAATCTACCGTTTTCCCGCTTGGCCCGAATAAACTCCATAACGTCCGGGTGACCGATATTGAAAGTGCCCATCTGTGCACCACGGCGACCGCCCGCAGAGGAGACCGTAAAACACATCTTGTCGTAGATATCCATAAAGGACAGCGGGCCGGAAGTGTAGGCGCCGGCGCCAGTTACGTAGGCACCCTTCGGTCGCAAGGTCGAAAACTCATAGCCGATTCCACACCCCGCCTTGAGCGTCAGTCCCGCCTCGTGAACCTTGTTGAGGATGTTATCCATCGAGTCACCCACGGTACCCGACACCGTACAGTTGATCGTGGATGTCGCCGGTTTGTGCACTTGTGCGCCCGCATTGGAAATAATGCGACCCGCCGGAATCGCCCCGCTGCGTAACGCCCAGATAAATTCTTTGAAATAGTGTTCACGCTCTGACTCGACCTCCACATCAGCAAGCGCCTGGGCCACCCGCTTATAGGTGTCATCGATATTCTCGTCGATCTTCGAGCCGTCTTTGGCTGTCAGTCGATACTTGGCATCCCAAATGTCGAGAGATACTGCTTGAAATTGAATGTCGGTAACTGTGTGCGTATCCAGATTGACAGCAGACTTCATCGGTCCTTTTACTCCCATGTACTCCCTATTAAGGAGACCCCAAATCATCTTTTGACCAGCTTTTTTAAGGGAAAAGAACCCCACTCGCCGGCGGCCAGAAAACGCGCGACGAGAGCCGTTACCGGCCTCTTTTCCTCTTTGAATAGACACAAGATGTAGTGTCTGAATGAACCCAAGATTATGCCCGTAACGGACTTCTGTCAAGCGTTTTGGGTATTTTCTTCCTAGGGTCTTTTTATTAATAAATCAATAGTTTATGATAACTTCGCGAGTAAGTGCTTTAAAAATAGAGGAAAAAAAATGGGACTTTCGTGAAATTTATCATCCACTACATATAGTGGCACAGTTCGAGGCCAGATCTTAGCGTGATGAGTGCGCAAAAACCCGTAATTTTCCGGCGAACGGAGACTTGAAATACTGATTTCAGACCCTAGATATGCGTTTATCGACACACTATTGACTGGAGAAAATCATGAAAATCGTTCGTTTTGACCCTTGGTCGTATGTTCACCTGGTGCGCCGTGATCTCAGGCGCGCAACAGCAGCTGATGCGGCTACTCAATGGATCCCGTCCGTCGACATCGTTGAGGAAAAAGGTCGCTTCGTCCTGTACGCAGACGTGCCCGGCGTGAATCCGGATGACATTGAGGTTGCAATGGAGGCTGGCGTTTTGACTGTCTCAGGCGTGCGACTCGCCACGGAACGCGGTGAGGATTCCGATGTCAGGCGCACCGAGCGCGCCAGCGGTCATTTCCTGCGTCGTTTCACTTTGCCGGAATCCGCGGACCCGGACAAAATCTCGGCAAAAAGTAACAATGGCGTACTGGAAGTAGCAA